>JBIPNK010000092.1:0-10048 GCA_044373365.1 Chitinophagaceae bacterium | reverse complement strand
GCAGTGATGTTGGCATCAAGGCATTCGTTCCCAAAACCCAGATCAGCAGTGGCGTTAACATGATTTGGGCAGCCCCTTCTGCTGCTGGGCTTTCCGGGATAACTGCTGGAACATATCAAGTTACCAATCCAGTCTCAAAGTTGGGTAACTTTAACCAACAGAAGATTATCAATTCGACAGCACTTCCCATCAGTGTAACCTATAGCCTAACGCCCATTTATCCTTATATCCTCACAAGCAACACAGCTTACTGCGCGGCTACCTCTTCTGTTCAGTATACAGTCACTGTTAACCCAAGGCCTCAGTTGCTTGCAACCCCGACAACAGTAGCCTGCAGTGGAACCCCTTTCCGGTATTCTCCCCCTACTGGTGTTTCCGGATCTACCATTATTCCTGCAAGCACCGTTTACACATGGACTGCTCCACAATACAGTGACACAGCATTGTTGAAGGGAGGATCTGGGCTGAACAGGGCTGCCGGGGAATATGTGGATGCCCCAATATCCCAGGTCTTAACCAATAGGGGGCTGGTGCCACAAATTGCAACCTACAATGTTTATGCAAAAGCTGGAAATTGTGAGTCTTCCCAGCCTTTTGACCTTGTTGTGACAGTTTTTCCAAGCCCAGTGGTCACACCACCATCTGATACACTTCAGATATGCAGCGGATCGCTGCCCATATTCAGTTCACTCTCCTCTGTCCCAACAGGAACAGGTATCATTACCTATTATAATTGGACAACGCCACAATTACAACCAGCCGGATCGCTCTCAGGAACAGGTGTTTCTGCCCAATCCAACCAGACTGTTTTTGCCCCATCCCTCAACAACTTGAGAACAACAACCTCTCACGCAAGTTACGTGGTTACCCCAAGTACTGTCTATAACATAGCCCCAAGCCCCACCACTGTTTGTGCAGGTACGGCATTTAAGATTGTCATCAAGGTAAATCCTGTTGTTGCCTTAGGAACACAGACCCTTGTTGCTTGTAGCAATGATAACTTCATTTCTACTCCAAACCCTGTTCCTCAAGGCACTACATATACCTGGAGTTCTCCTACACTTGCTACAGGTCTTATTTTGAATGATGGAGACAGGAATATCAATCTTTTGGGAGATACAGCCATCACTGGGAATTTGAATTTTACTGGTGTAAGTGCCGGTGCGAATGCCACGTTTACCATTGTGCCTAAAAGTGGCAATTGTATTGGTAACCCATTCAGTTTGGTGGTTACCGTCAGGCCTTTGCCGGTGGTGTCAACTGCATCAAGAATTGCCTGTAGTGGCGCCCAGTTTTCCACTTCCCCTACAAGCAATCTTACAGGCATTACCACATCATATACCTGGGGATTGCCTGTGGTTGTTCCAGCCAATGCACTGGTGGGCGCTTCTGCCAATACCTCTCCTGTCCAAAGCATCACACAAAATTTGTTGGATGTTTCCAACAATATTTCACAAGCCACCTACACAGTTACACCGATTGCTCAGGGTTGCCCGGGCAAACCTTTCACCTTTGTGGCGACAGTGAACCCAACGCCCACCATTTTGAACAAGGATACCACCATTTGTCCGGGGAATCCATTTTCAATGAATCCATCTCCCTTGCCATTTATCACCACCTATACATGGGATGCACCAGTGTTCAATATCCCCAATGCTGTAATCGGTGGCCGTTCGCAAACCACGCCTGTGCCCAGTTTCAGTCAGGTATTGACCAATACGACCAATTCCATTGATGTGATGTCCACTTACAAGATGACACCAAGGTTTGGTGATTGTGTGGGAAAGCCATTCTCGATTGTGGTAACAGTGAAAGCATCACCCTACATTACGGATACCCTGGTTTCAACGGTATGCAGTGGAAGTCCATTTACTGTGGCCATGCCAAGCAATCTACCGTCAGGATCATTGTATAAATGGGTAGAACCCACCTACAGCAATGGAATCACCGGAGGATCTCCGCAAAATGTATTACAGGACCTGATCAGCCAGACCCTTAGGAATACCAACAGTGATACAACCACCGGGCGGGCCTTTTACAATGTCACTCCTGTCGCCAACGGCTGTGTTGGTAGTACTTTTGTTGTAAAGGTGAATGTAAAAGCCAACTCTGCAACCTTGACCAGCCCCTTGAACCTGCCGGCCATTTGTAGTGGAACTACTTTGAGCTATCTACCCACCAGCAATTTTCCTGGAACGGCCTTCATTTGGATTAGGGATGGTATACCAGGGCTTCAAAATGCTGCAACATCTGGCTATGCCGATATCAATGAATTGCTCATAGACTCCATAGGAGACCCGATTACTGTCAACTACCGATTCTCATTGCTCTACAATGGATGTTTGAATGCAAAAACACAAATTGTTTCTGTAGTCGTTAATCCGCAGCCCATCCTTACCAGCCCCATCAAGCCTACTTCCATCTGTTCTGAGAATCTTTTTAATTATACGCCTGTCAGCAGTACCAGGGATGTGAGTTTCAGTTGGTCCAGGTCTTATGTTGTTGGGATAACGGAATCATTGACACAGGGTTTCAACAGCATCAGCGAAAAGCTTACCAATACCACTTTCAACACGGTACAGGTTCCCTATGTATTTACAATGACGGCAAATGGCTGTACCAACCAGCAAACTGTTTATGAGGTGGTTAATCCGGTACTTACCTTGAATGACCAGACAACCCCTGTTTGCAGTGGCACCAATTTCAACATCAACCCGCCCAACAGTGTTGGTGCTGTTTTCCTATGGAGCAGGCCCAGTCTGGGCGTTGGATTGATTGGGGGAACTGAAAACACCATCATACCAGCAACCAATGTCACAGGTAGCCTCAAGAACCTCACTGATTTTCCATCAGTGGCCGAATATACCCTTACGCCAATTATTCCAGGTGCCAGTTCAGGCGGATGTTTGGGGAATCCATTCAAACTAAGCGTCGTTGTTAATCCTATACCTGTTTTGAGCAGCCCCAAATCATTGCCTGATATTTGTAGTGGCACACCATTTACCTATATTCCAACCAGCAATACACCAGGAACCATCTTCACTTGGACCAGGGACAGCATACCCGGGTTAAGCAACCTGTCTTCAAGAGGAAGTTTTCTTATTGATGAAACCCTGCTCGATACAACCATCAATCCAATAAAGGTTACCTACAACTACAGGACAACTTTCAATGGCTGTACTGACAGCACACAGTTTGTAACCTTTACTGTTAATCCTTCACCTATCGTGCCGGATCAGAGGATTACCATTTGCAGTGGAAGCCAGTTTAGCTTGCCCGTTGACCTTGAGCCAATGCGCACCACGTATACCTGGGAGGCCCCAACCATTTTGCCATCAGGATCATTGAGCAGCTTTACCAAAAAAACAGCTCCTCAAACCCTGGTATATGATACACTTAACAGCGGAATCAACTCCAATGCGTTGGCCGTGTATACCATCATTCCTTCTAATCCGGTCTGTGCACTCAAACCATTCAATGTATTTGTTACTGTTAAGCCCATTGCTCAAATTGGTGATCAGAATACCAACAGTTGTAATGGCAAACAAATCATATTCAGCCCTTCAGGTGTTCCCACAAATACCCTTTACAAGTGGAAATTCAATGAAGTGAATCCTTCCTTTGCATTGGGCGGATACACTTCCAATGATACCGCCTATAGGTCAAGTATAGCGCAAACCTTGTCCAATTCTGGCAACAGCATAGTATATGCAGGTTACCAGGTCCAGACAAGCACCAATGGCTGTATGGGTAATCCTTTCCAGTTAAGGGTTGCCGTCAATCCAACCCCAAGGGTAAAGATCACTGGTTCTCCCAATCTCTGTATCAATGCTGCTGACACTTTGGGTCTCAGCTTTACAGGAACTGGTCCTTGGTCCATCAGTTATATCGACAATAAAGATGGCTTCCTTACCCAGGTTGGAGGCTTTTCAAAACCCAATTCAATTTTTGTTCAATCCAATCTTCCCAATGATTCGGTATATCGGATGACCATCATGAATGTAAGTGATGCATATTGTTCCAGTGATACTACCGCCTCTTCAAATGGCGTTGCCAACATTGTTCAACGACTGAACAAGTTACCATTGAATAGCATCAATGCGCCCAATGGAACCCTTATCTGTATTGGACAGTTCCAACCGATGTTTGTCACGCCACTGGCCAAGCTTTACCAGTGGTACAGGAATGATACCCTGATCAACAATGCCAACAGTGTCAACTTCAATGCATATATGCAGGGTAAGTATACCGCCATGGTTACAGATTCACTGGGTTGTAGCAACATGACCGTCAACAGCATCAGGATGGCAGACCTGAAAACATTCGATATTTCATTTTCCAATGACCCGGTTAACTGTATCAATACTGTTAAACAATTCGTCAATTACTCTGACACCTCATCCGTCAGAAACATCAGCTGGAAATGGAATTTCAACGGAGAAGATTCTTCCAAATTGTATAATGCAACAACAATGTTTAAGAGGGGAGGATTGAAAAAAATCACTCTTTCTGCCAGTGTTCCTTCCTGTACCTATTCCATTTCCAAAGACAGCCTTATCGTGATTGCTGAGCCCATCCGTGCTGCGAAACTGGAAACGGTGAGTACAAACTCCGCCAGGCCTATTCAGCTCAAGGCCAGAACGTTTGAGGGCATCAATTATGCCTATGATTGGCAACCTTCGTGGGGCCTTAATTTTTACAGAATAAACAATCCTGTTTTCACGTATAACCAAACGCAGTCATATTATATTAAAATGACTTCGCCTGCAGGATGTATAACCGTAGACACCATCAAGGTGCTGGTATTTGATTCAGCACTGGTGAATATTTTTGTGCCCAAGTCTTTCTCTCCCAATGGAGACGGCGTAAATGATGTGCTCTATCCTTATATCGCAGGAATGAAGTCTTTGACCTACATGAAGATTTTTAATAAATTCGGAAAACAGGTATACGAAACCCGAACAACTTCTGAGGGATGGAACGGAATGAGTTTTGGAAGGCAACAACCGATGGATGCTTACCTCTGGATTGCAGAGGGCATTGATATCAATGGAAACAAGGTTCAACAAACTGGTAGCGTATTGTTAATGCGATGACATGAAAAAATCAAGTAAGTTTATAAGATGTATATGCATTGGGTTTGCTTTGATGGCATGCCTTCCTGCTGGCTTGCTGGCGCAAGAACCGAATTTTTCTCAGTTCATTGCCTCTCCATTGTCCATCAATCCTGCCTTGGCAGGATCCAGTGATGCAGACTGGCGAGCGGTAAGCAATATCAGGCGCCAATGGATAGGAAACATATCCCCATATAGCACCCAAACCATTTCCATTGATGGAAAATTGAGAACCCTCGAAGACCAAAGTTATTTTGGTCTGGGAGGAATGTTGCTTTCAGAAAAAGCCATGGACGGATTGTACAAAAGCAATTTTATCAACCTCAATGCAAGCTACCATCAGGCATTGGATGATAATGGCAATGGCATTTCTGTTGCATTGGGTGTAATCAACAACAGCACCAGGGTGGATCTTGGCGGATTGACATTTGACCAACAGCTTTCAAGCACAGGATTCAATCAGGCCTTGCCCATAACAGAAATGAATCTTGGAAATTCAACTTCATTCACCTCAGCAACAGCAGGTCTTTTGTACACCTATGATGCTGAATTCTCTTTTTTGAATCTTGGTATTTCCGGTTATCGGTTTGTTAAAACCAAGCGGAGCCTGATGAACGATCCCACAAAAAAGATTTCTCCAAGATATAGCGCCCATGCAGATTTTGGAACAGCCATCAATGATGTCATCAGCGCTAATTTTAGCGCCCTTCACCTTATTCAGGATGGCATGTCTGTCACTTCACTGGGGGCCATCATGGGAATTCAACACGGTGCCAGCGGATTTGAGGAGAATAAGGTAAGGATGATCAATCTTGGTCTTTACTACCGTGTAAACGATGCCATCACCCCTTATGTAGGCTATGTATTCAATGGGTTCCAGTTTGGATTGAGTTATGATGTGAGTGCTACCACTTCGAAAACAGGGTCAGTCAATTACAGATCAGTAGAGCTCTCTTTCATGTATAAGAAGTATCTTCCTACCTACCGCAGAAAAATTGGACGGTACAATTCACCTTATTGATCAATTTTATCAATCATCAACCCCTAGTCATGAAAAAAATATGTCCGCTCTTTTCGGTTTTGATATTTTGCCTTTTTTCACTTGCGTCAATCGCGCAGGAGAAGCGCCCCAATATTCTGGTTATTTTTTCTGACGACCATACCGAGCAGGCCATCAGTGCTTATGGAAGTAAGTTGATGCAAACGCCCAATATTGATCGGATTGCAAAAGAAGGGGCCTTGTTCAAGAATGTATTTGTGACCAATTCAATTTGTGCCCCGAGCCGAGCGGTGCTCCTGACAGGCAAATACAGCCATATCAATGGTTTGCGAGACAACAGTCCTCGCCGAGCATTTGATGCCAATCAACAACAGATTCAACGCGTGCTTTCCCAGTACAATTATCAGACCGCCTGGATTGGGAAGTGGCATCTTAACACCCTCCCTGGTGGTTTTGATTTTTGGAGGGTATTGCCTGACCAGGGGCAATATTTTCAACCGGACTTTGTACACATGAACAAGGACACGGTGAGGCACAAGGGATATGTTACCAACCTGATCAGTGACTTTGCATTGGAGTGGTTGGATGGCCGAGACAAACAGAAACCATTTTTCATGGTGGTGGGAGAAAAGGCAACACACCGGAACTGGATGCCCGATCCACAAGACCTTGCAGAGTTTGAAAACAAGGAATTTGCCTTTCCCGCCAATTTCAATGATGATTACAAGGGGAGAAGAGCAGCAGCAGACCAGGACATGACGATTGACAAAACCATGGTATTGCGTGATGACCTCAAAATGGGGGTTGATTATACCAGGCCGGGTATGTTTGGCAGGATGACTGCAGAGGAGAAAGCTGTTTACAAAAATTATTACGACAAGGCCGAGCTTGAATACAACAAGGTAAAGGATGATAGTGTTGCCCTGCTCAAATGGAAATACCAGCGCTACCTCAGGGACTATCTTGCTACTGCCCGATCAATGGACAGGAATATTGGTAGGATTTTGAATTACCTGGACTCAGCCGGACTTTCAGAAAACACCATCGTTATTTACACTTCGGACCAGGGATTTTACATGGGCGAACATGGCTGGTTTGACAAGCGTTTCATGTATGAGGAAAGCCTGCGTACGCCCTTTGTGATGAAATATCCCGGAAAGGTCAAACCTGGTACCATTGTGGATGGCATGGTGGTTAACATTGATTTTGCACCAAGCATCATCGACATGGCAGGTGTAAAGGTACCCGAAGACATCCAGGGGAAAAGTTTTGCGCCATTGCTGGCTGAAAAACCAAATACGAAGGATTGGAGAAAGGCCATGTTTTATCATTATTATGAATTTCCCCAGCCCCACCATGTTGCCCCTCATTTTGGTGTGCGCACAGAACGGTATAAGTTGATTCGCTTTTATGGTCCTTACGATACATGGGAGCTGTTTGACCTTAAAAATGATCGGCAAGAGCTCCACAACTTGATTGATGATCCCAAAATGAAGGGGATGATTGCTAACCTGAAAGGGCAATTGAAATCACTTATTCTTCAGTATAAAGATGAGGAAGCCCTGAAAGTGTTTAATGATAGCAAGTAAAATTAGTGGATGATCAAACAAGTTAGTTGATCGTTGTTGCAAATTAGTAAAAATGCTACCTTCAAATGTAGCTATATTGCATATGCAACCACCATGAGCTCAACAACACCATCTATACAAAGCAAGAGGAAAACTGCGCTCCCTTTAGTCAATGAGGCCTTACATTTAAGCGATGGTTATGGCCGTGTTCGGGAGATCTTGAGCAATCTCGGCGACAGTGCATGGTCGCATGATTTCAGGACAGAAACTACCTGGTTCTCCTCACAATACAATCCATTTGTTGGTTTTATTCCTGCTGATCTTAAGGCTACTCAGGCAGACAATATCTGGAGGGGAAGCACCCATCCTGATGACCGCCACCTGCTCAAAGAGAATGATCATGCTTACAAGAACATGAAGCAAGAGCGCCATGCCTTGGAATACAGGATTTTTGATGATAAGGGAAAGATGCACTGGGTGTTGGACAGGGGTGTGGTGGTAGAGAAGGATGAAGAAGGAAAGCCTGTTCTAGTGGTCGGAACCCATGTGGATATCACAACCACAAAGGAACTGCAGCAAAAGATTGCCTCTCTCTTGGACCAGCAGCACAAGGAAATTGTAAAGGCTGTCATCGAGCGGACTGAACTGGACAGGAAAGAGATTGCCAGTATCTTGCACGAAAATGTCAATCAAATCCTTACAGCAGGTAGGATGATGCTTGAATTTTTACCTGTGATGGACAAGGCGATAGGAGAGTTTACCGAAAAAGTAAAACAGATCATGTACAGTGCCGTTGACGAAGTCAACAAGATTTGCAATGACATCAACCCGGATTCACTGCTCCATATTCCTTTGACAGACCTGGTAACAGACCTGGTCAATCGATTGAACAAAGGGAAAACAATATCCATCATTTTTGATCACAGCGGCTTTTCACCCACCAAGAAAAAGAACAAGGACCATGAGTTGACCATCCTGAGGGCTATACAGGAATGTATGCAAGCCATTGTTCATGAGTCTGCTGCGCAGTTCGCAACCATTCATCTTGAAAGCAACAATGATTTCATGTTGCTCGAGGTATTTTGCGATGATAAAAAACTAAATATTAATCTGTTGTCTGCCAATCTCCGCATCAAAAACATTGTCAATCGCTGTGATCTTTTTGGTGGTACTTTTCACCTGGAAAAAAAGAAAAACGAAGGCGTTATGTTCAAGGCTTTGATTCCTGTTTGATATCAGGCATTGACTTTCAGTAATAATTTAATGCCCCAGGAATCTATCAATCCTAAAAATGAAATAAGATCATTTTTTGAAAGGTTATTTTACTAACCTAATGATCTAGAATTACTTGATCTCCTCAAACTCCAGGTAGTCATCATCACTCGCCTTGCTGTTTTTTTCTACCGGTGAAGGTTTGGCCTGTTGGTGTTGATGGGATTGTTGCGCCTGTTGTTGATATGCTTGTTGCTCCCTAACGCTGTCAAACTGTTTTTTCACCTGCCTGGTTGTTTTCACCACAGGAATAAGAAAGTTTACAATAAACCGGTAGGCAAAATAGATGGTGAAGGCAAGGAGGATGTATCTCAACATGGTGCAAAATTAGTAAAATATGAAACGCTTAACAAGCAACAGGATCAATGCCAAGTTAAATGTTGGGCCTTTGGAATTGAAATGAAACCTGCTGTAACGTCATCATATTTGTATTGCTCCCAACGCGTTTTTCCCTTTATCGCCATCACTTTTTGATGGCATTGCTCAGCTTATCAGCTATTTTGTCCATCAGGTTTCCAATGCCCTGTTGCACTTTCTCACTTTCCATGAAACGGGAAAGAATGCTTGCCCAGAAATGCGTACGTGCTTTTTTTTCGCCAAAAACGGAGCTAAGGGTCATGTTGAAATAATTTCCTTTCAGGTTCATCAGGTTTTCGTCCATTTTGACTTCCAGCGCCTTTTGCTTGTCGCGCAACTCCCTGATAGATATGTTCAGTGCCTGAATACTGCGAATGGGTTTGTTCATGTTAGTAGTCTTCATCCTCTTCCTCCTGTGTTGATGTATGAATGAACAGGCGGATCAGGGGGTTAAGAAATAATGGTTTTCTGAACAGGACGAAAAGCAAGATAATCAGCAGAAAAACGCCGCCGCCACAGAGGAATCCCAACGTGGCACTTCCCAGCGTATTGGCCATGAACCAGGAAAAAGCGATGACCAGGAAGAGCAGAAAGAAAAGCAACATAAAACTGATCAATGCAATCAAGATCAGCATACTCAGGGTCCTGGAAAGGCTCCTGACTGAGGTCAGTTTGAACAACTGCACCCTGGTTTCAAGGTATTCCGTGAGCAGTTTCCGGTTTTCCTGGTAAAAGTC
>JBIPNK010000144.1:0-2505 GCA_044373365.1 Chitinophagaceae bacterium | reverse complement strand
TTCCCTGACATCCATCGTTGAACCATAGAATCCCATTGCGGTCGGGGAACCGAGTCGTCATCTGCGACCGAATCACGTCATCATAGCCTCGACTCTGCGGGACCATGTCGTCGGAGACGAGCACAACGATATCCCAGTCCCATTCGATCTCGTTCATATTCGCATTGCACGCTTGGATCTTGTTCGTGTTGGGACTATAGAAGATCCGAGACCATGCACACGGCGCCAAGAGCTTCTGAAGCTCCGTCGTGTCTTTCATGGTCGGATCGTCAATGTCGCAGGAGACAGCCACTCCGAGGAGATCAGGGCGGGCTGCAAGTCGAAGGTAGGTTCCGAGGGTTTTGAGAACGCGAGCCGGCCGGCTCCGCGTGGGGCACTTGAGAAGAATCCGCATCCTCTTTAGAAGACATAGTTGCTTAATTCCTTTCCAGCCTTGTCGAGCGTGCTAAAGCGGAACGTGTACCCGAAGAGCGACGCAAACGCCGAATCCGCAGGTGCCGAGGTCGTCGCAGGGGAAGGCGCCTGGCAACTCGTGCCCGCTGCAGCGAACGACTTCGCAGCCTCGGGACCGATCATGCTGGTGTACGACTTGAAATTGCACACAGAACCCGAGAAGCCATCCGCGTCATCGCCGATGCGAACCTCACCGAGAACAGGCTTGGGAACTCCCGGGAGCACGCAGGACTTCACGAGGCGCCCATCGATGTAGATATCGACGTTGCGCTGGAAGACCGTCACGGACACCGCAAACCACCGCTGGAGGGGGACGTTCTCCACCGTACAGGTGAACGAATCGCCGGTCGCCGACGTTGCGCTCGCACCCCCCGTGGGGTAGATCGCAACCTTGACCTGGAGGCTATTGTCCGTCGGGTGGAGGGTGATGTGCGGGCTGACATCCGTCGACGCAGCGGCCGTCCCAACGCGCTTGATCACAGTCTTCTCCTTCGAGAAGTTGTAGTCCCAGTCCGCGATGTACATCCAGTACTGGATCCCGAAGGAGCCGTTTGCTCCAATCGGAGCATTCGCTGCAGGAATGACCGTCTTGATCTTCCCGGAGACAGGCGCTGGAACCTGATCGCCAGAGCTCGACGCATCGCCCGTCAGGCTGATGCCGGTCTTCCCAGTCGACTTCTGGATGTAGTTGTAGATGATGATGCCAACCAGGAGCGTCACTGCGCCCGCCACAAGGATCAACAGCGTCTTGACAGAGCCTGTGATCCACGACCCGGTGCTTGGCCGCGGAGCCAGTGAACTCGTCTGGGTCCCCATGCTAGATGACCCAAACGAAGAGGTCGGCGGGGTCGATGTGAACGGCCACATTTGTATGAAGCAAGGAACTTTCTCGGGGAGGGGTTCCTTACACAATGGAAAAACGGACTCTCCTGCCCCACCCCCATCAGCAGCAGATGTTCTGTAACAATTGCGGTGGACGAGGTCACTTATTCCGAATGTGTAAAGATCCTGTGCTCTCCTGTGGTCTCTTGCTGATCGATCAAGGCCGACTCCCTGTTGATCCTGAGGCGATTCGCGTCCTGATGATTCGTCGAAAGGACAGCATGAGCTTCGCAGAGTTCCTCCGCGGAAAGTATGACCCGACCAACATTCCCTACGTCTCCACCCTCGTCAAGAACATGACCTTGAAGGAGCAGGTGGCCATCGCGACGGAATCCTTCGAGACGCTCTGGAAGAACCTGTGGGGCGATGATCGGTCGTCCTCGGATTTCCAGACCTCCAAGGAGCGCTTCTACCAGCTGGATCGAATGGCCTTGATGCGCGATAACCTCTCCGAGTACACCGAACCCGAATGGGGCTTCCCGAAAGGCCGCCGCATGCGCGGAGAGACCGATCTAGCCTGTGCGGTTCGTGAGTTCAATGAAGAGACCAATGTCCCGCGGGACGCCTATGTCCTGCTGAACAACATCCTCCTCGAAGAAACGTTCACAGGTCTCAATGGTGTTCGCTACAAGCACATTTACTACGTGGCGCTCCTGACCCATCCCGAGCTCATCAATCTCACCCAGAAGTTCACTCCCATGCAACGGAGAGAAATCTCCGGACTTGCGTGGAAGACGTTGCGCGAGGCCGACAGCCTCATTCGTCCTCATCATGTTGAGCGTCGCGCCATGCTCGGACAACTCACCAGCATTCTCTCCGTCTTCGAAACGGACTAGATCTTGAAGCGATACAGATACACGGTCAGGCAGTAGGCGACGACCGAGAGCACAAAGATCCACCACCACAGCGGGAACACAGTGGCCTCACGGTCTTGTGTTCCAAAGGGGCGAATCCGTCCCTCACGCCCAAAGGCAATGCTGGGCTTGAGGTACAGGAACCCTGCCATCAGAAAGAGATAGATGGCGACCATCAACGTGCGATAGGATTTCCGCCCCATTATCAAATCCTCACGAAAAACAATGGCGCGACCGTACATCCTTCCAAATCGGAAAGCCTTTGCGGATGCCGTTGCGCGCATCTTTTTGAAGTATCCGACACCGCCCGCCTCCC
>JBIPNK010000135.1:0-2521 GCA_044373365.1 Chitinophagaceae bacterium | reverse complement strand
TGAGTTCGAAGTACATAAGCCCCTGTACAATTGGTATATCGCCCAATTGGGCATCTTCCCCTCAAATCAATTTGAGTTTGCAAGACTCAACCTTACCTATACCGTGATGAGCAAGAGAAAGCTCTTGCAGCTGGTACAGGAAAAACTTGTAGATGGATGGGATGATCCGAGGATGCCAACCATTTCAGGACTCAGGAGAAGAGGCTATACGCCCCTATCCCTGAGGAACTTTTGTGAAAGGATTGGCGTACAAAGAAGAGAAAACATCATTGACGTAGGCCTCCTGGAATTTTGCGTGAGAGAAGACCTCAACAAGACGGCATTGCGCAGGATGGTGGTATTGGATCCAATCAAACTGATCATCACCAATTATCCGGAAGGACAATCAGAAATACTGAAAGGTGAAAACAATCCTGAACTGGAAGACAATGGCGGTTACAGAGACCTTCCATTTGGCAGGGAATTGTGGATTGAGGCAGAAGACTTTATGGAGGAAGCCCCCAAAAAATGGTTCAGGCTTGCACCTGGCAACAAGGTCAGGTTGAAAAGTGCTTATATCGTCAGCTGCACTGGATTTGAAAAAGATGCATCAGGAAAAGTCACAGCAGTACATTGTGAATATATTCCTGAAAGCAAGAGTGGACAAGATACATCCGGCATAAATGCTAAAGGCACAATGCATTGGATATCAGCAGAAAAAGCAGAGACTGCTGAAGTAAGACTTTACGACCGCCTGTTCCAGGTGGAAGACCCTTCCAGCGAAGAAGGAGATTTCAAATCTTACATGAATCCCAATAGCCTTGAGATCATACAAGCTGCCAAAATTGAACCCTCATTGTTAGAGGCCCAACCTGGTGAGCAGTTTCAATTCATCAGAAAGGGATATTTCACCTTGGACAACAAGCTCTCCGCGGGTGGCCAACTTGTTTTCAACAGGACAGTTACCCTGAAGGATGCATGGAGTAAGGAGTCGAAAAAATAGCGACAGATTGGGTCTGTATTACTTTTGATGGCATTTAACTGTTGGGTTCTTCTGCCCGATTGGCATTCCCCTCTGGCAAAAAAGCCATGATGAAAATCAGGATGGAACAGAGGAGCATCAGGTATAACCCTATTTGCTTTTCAGGGCAATACCCCCTGTAGCAGGAGCCAAACAATAGAAAATTTTTGATGGCATAGGCTACATTCAATCCGCCTGCCAGAAAAGCCGTTCTTTTCAACCACAATACTTTGACAAAAGAACAAGCGGTGGTGATTCCTGCCATAATAAGCAGGAGCTTGCCTGGCTTTCCATACATGTTCCTTTCAGTAAAGAAGGCATTGAAAGACTTGTTGATGTCTGCATGGAAAGTCCATGGCATGAAACATGCACCCAAAAGGAGCAAAAAAGCAAGCAGGCTGATCCATTTTGAATAACGTACCATATCAAAAAAAGCGAAGGGTTTTGTTTCCTTCGCTTTGAGGTCCCGAGCGGATTCGAACCGCTGTAGAAGCTTTTGCAGAGCTCTGCCTAGCCACTCGGCCACAGGACCTAATATGAACAGGCTTTATCGCCCGAACACGTGCAAAATTAGTAATTTTGAACTGATTTACCATAGCAATCAGCAAGATCATTCATAAAACAATTTCAATGAACAGCATAGAACCCTCGGAATTGATCATCAATGCAAGAGGTGCCGTATACCACCTGGACCTCCGTCCGGAGGAAATCGCAGATACCATCATTACGGTTGGAGATCCGTTCAGGGTTGAAAAAGTCAGCAAATATTTCGATCATATTGAGCACCGCTCCAGCCACAGGGAATTCATCACCCATACCGGAACGGTCAATGGAAAAAGAATCAGCGTAGTGTCTACTGGCATTGGGCCAGACAATATTGATATTGTGATGAATGAATTGGATGCACTGGTCAACATAGACCTCATCAACAGAACAGAAAACAAGGAAAAAAAGCAACTGAACATCATCAGGATTGGCACATCCGGCTCCTTGCAGCCAGAGATTGGGGTGGATAGTTTTGTGGCCAGTACCCATGGCATTGGCCTGGACAACCTGCTTCATTTTTATCCGTACAGGAACAATGAAGTGGAATCGGAAATGTTGCGGGCTTTCAAGACACAAACCACCCTCCATCCTAACCTCTCCTCTCCTTATATCACCAGCGCCAGTGCAATTCTGCTTGCCAAACTGGTGGATGGTTGCCATGCTGGCATTACAGCCACCTGCCCAGGTTTTTACGCCCCACAAGGGCGCAACCTCCGCCTCGGTCTGTCTATGCCACAGCTCAACGACCAGTTGACTGCCTTCAGGTTCGGCAACCTGAAAATCACGAATTTTGAAATGGAAACTGCGGCCATTTATGGTTTGGGAAAGATGATGGGACACCATTGCCTTTCGCTGAGTGCCATCGTAGCCAACAGGATTGCGAGGGAATTCTCTGCTGATGCGGATGCAACGATTGACAAGCTGATCAGGCAGGTTTTGGGAAGGGTTTAGGGTTGTGGGTTGAGAGGTTGAGAG
>JBIPNK010000091.1:0-10252 GCA_044373365.1 Chitinophagaceae bacterium | reverse complement strand
TCTCTTTCCTGTCAGCCCCGTCATAGCCCTCAGGATCCTTCAGGAAGAGCACAGGGTCCTTGCCAGACCTGAACTGAACGCCCTGGTGTTCTGAAGGGAGGAATCCATTCCCCCAGAGCCTTGCATAAAGCGGCTGGTCTTTGGATGCGTTTTTTGAAATCAGCACGATGAATGCCGGCAGGTTCTTGTTTTCAGAGCCCAGTCCATAGCTCAGCCAGGAACCGATTGAGGGACGGCCAGGCAGTTGGTGCCCCGTCTGAAAAAAAGTAATCGCCGGGTCATGGTTGATCTGCTCTGTATACATCGACCTGATCAGACAAAGTTCGTCCACCACCTGCGCGGTATAAGGCAGGAGCTCACTTACCCAGGTCCCACTTTTCCCGTGTTGCTTGAAATCATAAAAAGAAGGCACAACAGGAAGCGAAGATTGGTTGGCACTCATGCCGGTCAGCCTTTGGCCCTTGCGGATGGAGTCGGGCAGTTCGGATCCAAAAAGATCGCGGAGTTTGGGCTTGTAGTCAAATGTTTCAAACTGTGAAGGGCCACCCGCCATGAAAAGGAAAACCACCCTTTTTGCTTTTGGGGCGATGGTGGGCAAGGCAGACATGATCCGCTCTTCCATGGTTGCAGCATTAGCACCCAATGGGGAGATGAGTTGCTGAAGGGCGATGGCGCCCATGCCCATGGCGGTTTTGTTCAAAAAATTTCTGCGGTCAATGTTCTGATAAAGCCCCTTTAGGTCTGCTGCACCAAGTCTTTTTTCTGCGTGATGATGGCCCATGGCTTTATCGTTTTGTTATTGTAGCATCAGAATTCATGATCGTGCTGGCCACTACTGCATTCGCTGCAACCAGTGGTTTGTCCAGTTGGGCATTCACTTTATACAACCCGGCAGACAACCAGCCTTTCGTCTTTTCAGGATTCATCCTGAACTTGTCCAATTCCTTTTTGTACAAGGCTTTCAGGAGGTCAAGCTCTTTGGCAGAAGGATATCTTCCAGTAAGTTTCCGGTATGTTTTTGTGATGGCGATGTCTTGGTTTGTTTCCTTGCTCATTGATTCACCCAATACTTTTGATGCTTCGATGTAGGTAGGGTCATTCAGCAAAACAAGGGATTGTAGGGGTGTATTGGTTTTTTGCCTCCTCGACAAACAAGAGCTTCTTTCAGAAGCATCAAAAGTGGCCATGGTCGGGTTGGGGACGGTCCTTTTGGCAATGATGTAAAGGCTTCTCCTGTAGACGGCATCTGTGCTGTCAGCCACATAGGTGGAGCTGTTGATTTCCCACAATCCTGCAGGCTGATAGGGCTTGATGCTGGGTCCTCCAATTTTTTTATTGACCAGGCCACTGGCTGTCAGCACATTGTCCCGCATCATCTCTGCCGTAAGCCGATTGGCGGGGCCTCTGGCCAATAACCTGTTCTCAGGATCAATTTCTCTCAGCGCAGGAGACGCATAAGAATCTTGTTGATAGGCAGAAGACATGACCATCAGCTTGACCATTTTTTTCAGGTCCCAGCCAGATTCCTGCAGTTCCACTGCGAGCCAGTCCAGCAGGGCAGGATGGCTCGGAAGCGCACCCTGGTTGCCAAAATCTTCGCTTGTTTTTACAATGCCGATGCCGAAGAATTGCTGCCATAGTCTGTTGACCACTACCCTTGAAGTGAGGGGATGGTTTTCGTTGGTCAACCATTTTGCCAGGCCCAAACGGTTCCTGGGGTAGGAAGCAGGGAAGGGGAGCACTTCGGTAGGCGTATTGGGAAATACCTGCTGACCAGGCTGGTCGTATTGCCCACGGTTCAGGATGGTTGTCTTTTTGGGTACAGCCATCTCTTCCATCACCATGATCTGTTTGACCTTTGCCACTGTTTCATTGAGGTTTTTTCGCAATTGTTTCAATTCCTCCAGAGATGTTTGTACCGAGGGTGCCACAGCCATGGTATAATAATTGGCTAGCAATTCTTTTTCTGTTGTACTCAGCTGCTCTTTTGTTTTTCCTTTCAATTGACCCCAGCTGTTTTTATTGGCCAGGATCCCCAGTTCAAAAGGCGTCAGCAACCTGTTGTACACGGCTACATCGTCAACCCTTCCGCCCTTGAAACCCACGCCACGCCACCATCCGCCAATTTGCAGGCCCGGTTCTTTTTTTCTGTTGAACAGGATGTCCTTGTAGAGTTTATCGATGACCACGGTCATGGGAAGCTGGTCTCCATTCTGGTGAAGATTGAATCCAGATGCCTTTGAAGATCCATCATAAGTGAGGCTGAGTTGAATCCATTTTTCACGCGGAACTTCCGTCTCAGATAGTTTGATGATGGCATTGGAAGGCGCACTGTGGGCCATCAGGATTTCGAGGCGATTGTTTTTCAGATAAACATGGAAACCCTTGAAATTGTACAAACGCTCTCCTTCGTTTTTATGGAAGATGACGCCCTCTTTCATGTCTTTGGGAATCCAAATCCACATGCCAATGGTGAAAGGTTCTGCGCTGCTGAAAACCCCTGAAGGACTGAGGTCCAGGTATACATCTCCATTGAGTGCAATCACCTGTGCACCCCGTCCAGAGCTGAATACAGGTTTATCTCCTCCGGCACCCGCTTCATGTTTCATTTCCCCTTTCTGTGCAGTATCTATTTTATTGACCAGATTGCCATCCAGTTCAAAAAAAGCGTTCAAGCCTTTTTGAGGGATGGTTTCATTGGCGAGCCCTTGGTAGGAATTGTTGTCGATCCATGTGTTAAAACCTTCATCAGCATTGGCTTTTTGTAAGGTTGTTTGCTTTTCTGCTTCAACGATTTTTCCCTTTATTGCATGGATGATTTCCTCCTGCTGCTCAGTAGGCAACAACAAGGTAGGCGTTGGCAAATCATCATTCCATGCAATTTGTCCTGCTTCAGCCACATTGTTGAAAAAGCTGAACATCTCGTAATAATTCTTCTGTGAAACAGGATCATATTTGTGATCATGGCAACGGGCACATCCCACAGAAAGGGCCATGAAGGCATCTCCCATGGTATTGGTTCGGTCCATCACATATTCAGTCTGGTATTCCAATTCAACAATTCCGCCTTCCATGTTCTGCTGGTGGTTCCTGTTGAAGGCTGTGGCAATCAACATGTCACGCGTGGGGTTGGGCAACAGGTCGCCAGCAAGCTGTTGGTGGATAAACGTATTGTAGGGCATGTTGATGTTGAAGGCATTGATGACCCAATCCCTGTAAGGAGACATGTCCCGCAGCCGGTCAACGGTATAGCCATGGGTGTCTGCAAACCTTGCAAGGTCCAGCCATTCGGCCGCCATTCTCTCGCCATAATGTTTTGACTGCAACAGCCGATCCACCTGCTTTTCATAGGCATTGGGCGAGGGGTCTTGCACAAAGGCATCCATTTCTTCCAGTGTTGGCGGTAGGCCAATAAGGTCCATGCTAACCCTGCGCAGGAGCAATTCCTTTGAAGCCTGTTTTGAAGGCTGGAGATTGTTCTGCAGCAGTGTAGAAAAAACAAAATGATCAATAGGGTTCGTACCATTCAATGATGCAGGAATGGAGGGGATGGGTTTTTTGATTGGCTTCACAAAAGCCCAGTGAGGCTGGTATACAGCACCCTCTTCAATCCACTTGATCAGGTAGGCCTTTTCCTTTGCAGAAAGGTCAAGATGCGATTGCGGTGTGGGCATTTTGTATTCGGGATCAGCAGAGATGATCCTGTGAAACACTTCACTTTTTGCCAGCTTTCCTGGAGCGATGGCCACCTTGCCCGGACTTTCAGGGAGAAATCCATAGGCTGCTGATGACTGGTCAAGGCGCAAGCCTGCTTTTTGTTTTGCCTTGTCAGGACCATGACAGGCAAAGCATTTATCAGAGAGGATGGGCTTCACATGCTGGTTGTAATCCATTGGTGTGCTGATCTTCCTGTATTCAGCCGCTACGTCTGCAGGCAGCTTCGGCACATCATTTTGCTCTGGAGCAAGAATGAACAGGCTTGGAACCAAAGGAATGATATACTTGAGCATCAAATCATTTTTTTGTTGTGTCAGGTTTTTTGAACGCAAATCCACCGGCTTCGATGGTCAGGTTTGGCAAGGCCTGTTTGAGTTTGGCAATGCCCTCTACAGTTGCATTGGTCTTCCACAAAAACAAGGTCTTGAGGTTTTTGCAGGCAGCAAGTTTTTCCAATCCCTTGTCTGAAACTGCCGTGCCATAGAGGTTCAACTGTTCGAGCGACTGCATTGATTTGAGTTGATCCATCCCTTCATCTGTAACCTTGGTTTTTTCCAATTGAAGCTGGCGCAGGTTCTTGAACTGCTTTATTTTTTGCAGGTCATCGTCGGTCACCGCCTGGTTGGTAAGTTTCAGTTGTACCACCTGTTCTTTCAAACCAATGGCCTGGTCTAACATTGTGCTCTTGAAATTTTTCAGGTTCACAAAATTCAGTGAAAGCCCGTTTGATCCTGATTGAACAGGAGTAACAACCACATTCAATTTTCTGATGGCATCAATGTTGATTGGATTGGCTGCAGCAATGCTGATGGTTTTAACAGGGGCAACAGTGGCAGGATCTGGTGCAGAAATGATGATTGGTTTTGTTGGGGGGGCACTTGTTGCGGTTTTTTCAAGCGGAGGTGGAGGCTCAAATGCTTGAGGAACTGTTTCAGTGATCTTGACAACAGTGGTTTCTATTGTGGTTTTGGCAAAAGGATCAGCCATTTTGACCCAACGATGAATGATGGCAATCTCGCCGGCACTGAGTTGTTTTTTGCCCTTGGGTGGCATATGGTCCTCATCCTCCAAAGGCAAGAGCAGGTGGGTGTAGAGCTTGCTGTTGTCGGCATCTCCAGCCGTCAGCACGGCACCATTCTTTCCACCTTGTTTGATGAAATCCTCTGAATCAAGACGTAGACCGCCTTTCTTTTTGATTTTAGAATGGCAGGAATAACATTTGCTTTGAAGAATGCCCACCACCTGGTCTTGGTAAAGAGAAATTTCTCGTGGGGCTTCTGTTTTTTCGACAATAGAATCTGCCTTGGGTACTTCTGTGGATGTTCTCACTGTCGAATCTATCATCACCACAGCCTTGGTTGTTTCTTCATCCACAAGACCAAAAAAATAATCTTCACCGTGGGTCAGGGTCCCACCCAGGTGCCCTGCAACGGCCATCACTGCACAGGTGATCCATACCAGCAGTCGTCTGTATTGTGTAATAAAATAGGCCAAGAATCCCAAGGCGCAGGTTGCAATGCCAGTCCATTGGTGTTTTTGCACCAGATCAACATCATATTCCCCAGATCCTGCGAGCAGGTATCCTGCGATACAGGCAAGAAGTGCTGAAAGGGCTCCAGTCAACAATGCGTAAGACAATGCGGAGTCAAAATGTTTTCTTTTTTCAGCGCCGAAAAGGCTGATGATAAAAGCAAATGCAAAAATACCAATAGGAAGGTGAACCAATAGCGGATGAAGGTGTCCGATCAGTGCTGTGTTGATGGAAGACAAAAATTGAATATCACCCACGTTGATTAAAGTGCTTTTTTCATTTTAACGAGCTCGATCCTGGTATCTGTCACTTCCAGTATTTCAAATTCGAATTTACCGATTATGATCTTCTCTTTTTGTTTTGGGATGGATTCATTGTGGTGAATAATATATCCGGAAACGGTTTCTGATAGGTTCATCTCCAAATCAAGGTTGTATTTCTCAATGAGCGGCTCAATTTCAAGCCTTCCTGAGAACTCGTATTCATCCTCTCCCACTTCTCGTTCCGTCAGTTCCTCAACATCATATTCGTCTTTTATTTCGCCAAACAATTCTTCCAGCAGGTCCTCCATGGTGATGATGCCCGAAGTTCCTCCAAACTCGTCCACCACCCAGGCCATGCTCTTCCGCTCCTTGATGAGCTGGTTCATCAGGTCAGTGGCCGTCATGCTTTCTGGCACTGCAGGGATGGGAAGCATGATGGAACGGATGTTCTCAGGGGTTTTGAACAAGGAGATCTGGTGCACATACCCCACAATATTGTCAATATTTTTTTCATAGACCACCAACTTGCTGAGGTTGGTATCGATGAACCTGTTTTTCAATTTTTCAATGGATTCATGCACACTGATGGCTTCGATTTCTTTTCTGGGCACCAGGCATTGGCGAATCTTGACATAAGGCAAGGTCAGTGCGGCTTCAAACAATTCCTTGTTCATTTCCTGGCTTTCAAATTCCTTTTCATCCCTTTGCTGTATGAAGTTTTCCAGTTCCAGCCTTGTGAAATTGTTCTTGTTTTTTCTGATATGAACATTCACCAGGTTCTTCAGGATCCATTCAGAGAGGGAGACGAAATAATTGGCGATGGGGTAGAAAATATTGTAAAAGAAACGCAGCAGGGGCGCAAGAAAGAACATCAAGGTGTCAGCCTTTGACCTGAAAATGGCCCGACAAAAAAAGAAGTATATCATGAAGGCCCCTGTTGACACCACCAGGTCAAAAAGAATCCTGATGTACAGAAAATAGGGTACAAAATCTTGCGAAAGATAGCTCTCAGTTGTTTTCCAAAGTGGGGTAAGGAATTCATCTACCAAAAGACCATAGATGACAAGGGAGATGATGATGCCCACAATCATGGCACTGATGAATTTGGCAGGCTCATCCAGGTAGGCGGAAAGGGTATAAGCGCTTTTGGAACGCTGTTTTTTGCGCAATTCTATCGATAACCTGTTTAGCGACACAAATCCAACTTCTACTCCGGCAAAAAAACCTGCCAGCAAGAAAGCAATCAAAATGCCAGACAATAATAGCGTACCCATAGTGTTTATTTAGGAATGCATATTCCCTATTGTTAGCCACGAAATTTGGCGATCATTTCCTTCACCTCATTTGTTGCCCTCTCAAGCTCATCGTTCATGATTACCTTGTCAAAGCTGTTCCTGTATTCCATTTCTTCTTTAGCCTTGCTGATCCTTGTGTGGATGTGCTCATCAGATTCAGTTCCCCTCCTCATCAGTCTTTCTTGCAGTATCTCGATGGATGGTGGCTCAATGAAGATTGTCAGCACCTGTTCGCCAAACATTTTTTTTACATTCACGGCACCTTTTACGTCAATATCCAGTAAAGGTGTTTTGCCTTCACTCCAGATTCTTTTCATTTCATCAACGGTAGTGCCATAGTACATTCCAGGGTATACCATTTGCCATTCAACAAACTGGTCCTTGTCAATTTTTTCCTTGAATTGTTCTTCTGAGATGAATATGTAATCAACCCCATCTGTTTCACCGCCACGGATTTTTCTGGTGGTGGCAGACACGCTGAAAGAGAGCTGGTCGGCCATGACCGCAAGCAGTTTTGACTTGATGCTTGTTTTGCCTGCGCCCGATGGTGCAGTCAGGATGATGATCTTGTGTTGTTCTGTTTCACGCATGGTGTCTGGATCTTCAATGACTTTTATAAAAGTCAATATGACTTTGGTCCCTTACTTGAAACGCTTTTTCCCGAATTTCTGGGGAGGCCTGTTTTTCCCACCGCCAACAGCATTTCCGCCACCATTCGGGCGATTGCGTTGTTGGAATCCGCCGCTTTTTCCACGTTTTTGGAAACGGTCATCTTGCTCCCTATAAGCCCTTACAAAGGGTGTACTGGTAAATTCGAGCTGTCCTTTGGTGATGGAGTTCAGTTCGCTCCTGATGCTTTCATCAGGGATGAGTTCCTTGTGCCAGGTATTGTAGGCAAGCTTCATGTAATAGGCAATGATGTGGGAGAAGCCGGAACGTTTTTCTTCGTTTTCTTCAGCCATTGCCTTGGCAATCACCAGTTCAAGGTGCTTCCCAAGGTGATAGTATTTCGGATGCCTTTTAGGGTAAGGCAATGGTTTAGGCTTTGCCATCAGCGACTCCCGTGTAGGAATCGGATACGGGCTTTCCACTTCCAATTTGAAATCAGAAATTAAAAAAAGATGGTCCCAGAGCTTGTGCCTGTAATCCTCGATATTCTTGAGTTGTGGATTGATGAAGCCCATCAATTCTATAACTGCCTGCGCATTTCTTAGTCTTCTTTCCTTGTCTTCGATTGAAAGGATATGCCCCACCATCTGCTGCACATGCCTACCATACTCCCTCATCACAAGGTGACTTCGATTGGTATTGTATTCCATTATTGTCTTTTGAGAGCAACAAAAATAAGGTTTATGGGGCGATTTTGAGAATATTTTGCTTTTTGAAGGTTTAAAGGTTTAGGGGTGTAGAGGTTTAAGGGTTTAGGGGTTTGGGGTGTTGGCTTTTTCTTAAACCATTGATAATTCTTGACACCTTTTCAATTCTTGCCCTTGATTCACTGATTTGTGAAGTGTTAATGTATCCCAGATCGCCAGATATGAGAACATGATTAAGTAGTTCCAGTAAACTGGAATAGGCCATTGCGTAAAAATGTGATTTATCCTTTGGTGTTATTCTACCAGATCCCTCTGCCAGATTTGAGGTAATGCTGATGGCTGCCCTCCGCATTTGGTCTATTAATGTAAAACGTTCCCGATTTGGGAGTGATGCTGAGAGCAAGTAAATATGTTTGACCAGGCCTTTGGCTTCTTGCCAAGCTTCCAATTTCTCAAATGAAAAAACCATTTTATGCAAAATTGGCAAGAACTTCATCCTTTTTAAGGTGAAATAAACGCCCAGAAATTGTATTTCCCCCAAACCTCTAACCCCCTAAACCTCTAAACCCTTAAACCCTTAAACCCTCACATAAACCTTCCTCTTGTCCATGATATACCCCACCAGCCAGCAAATCATCATGAGCGCGATAGAATACAGCAATGCGCCCATGGCTCCGGGTGTTATTTTTTGAAAGAAATCCTTGCTGATGACGGCAGTCAGGCTTCTGCCATCCTCGTCCCTGATCAGGTTGAAGGTCTTAGGAATAAAGCTGGACAGGACATAGATAAAGAGTGGATTTTTTCCGAAGACTTCAAAGAAATAATTGCCTGTCCGGAAGCTTGTTTTGGCGTTCAGGTAAACCAATGATCCGATCATCAGCAAAGAAATTCCGCAGGTATACAAAACGTAAGAGCTGGTCCAGATTTTTTTGTTGATCGGGAAAACATAATGCCAGCAATAGGCGATGGCCATCAGCGCTGCGCCCGCGAGCAATACTTTTGCAATGCCCTCGTAATCTTTGCCCTTTTCGCGCAGCAATACACCTGCAAAATATCCGATGATCACATTTACTGCTGCAGGGAAGGTGCTCAGGAATCCCTCAGGTTCAAATGGAACCCCTTCACCTTTGTACATGTGGTTTTCACCAACCAGCCATTTGTCAATGGGTACGCCAAGATTGCCCATCATGGTATAATCTCCACCCAGGTACAAGGCCAGCCAATAGCCCAGCAAGATGGCGATGCTTGCGTAGATGACGGCCTTTCTTGAAAGAAAATGAATCATCATGGCGGCTATGCCATAGCAGAGCGCAATACGGGCCAATACCCCAAAAATGCGGGTCTTGTCAATGGTTTTGGGAATCCATTCGCCAGCAGAATTGATGCTGACAAAAGGATACCAAGACAACAAATAGCCAATCAGAAAGATGAGAAAAGTTCTTTTGAGAATTTTGCCGGCCACCTTTCCATTGCCCATTCCAGCCATTTTGGGCATGGTAAAGGCCATGGCATTGCCCACCGCAAACAGGAAGGAGGGAAAGACAAGGTCAGTTGGTGTAAATCCATGCCAGGAAGCATGCTCCAGTGGTTCAAATGGGGCTGATCCGGCCTGGTTGTTTACGATGATCATGAAGCATACTGTCATCCCCCTGAATACATCAAGGGCTGTAAAACGTTCTGTTGTTGACATGATGGAGCAGGTTGGTTGGTTCGTTGAATTTAAGGAATTTGGCCAAAACTGGTTTGATCCGGCTTAAAATCTTTTGGGCAATGAAAACGTTTGAGATAGAATAGGTTGCTTTTCTATTCTTCATCCATTCCTCATTCTCACATATTTTAATTAATTTGACGACCGCTAACAACTTGCCATGACCAACAAAATTGGAATGAATTTGCTGCTTTGGGGAACAGAGATCAATGCGTCCCTTTTTCCGGTATTGGAGCAAATCAAAGCCGCTGGTTATGATGGTGTGGAAGTCCCCATTTTTGATACTGATCCTGATTATTGGGAGCCCTGGAGGAAAAAGCTGGATGAATTGCAGCTCGACCGGGTTGCCGTAACCATCAATGGCCCAGACCATCACCAGATCAGTGCCGATCCATCCATGCGCCATAAAACCCTCGAAAGAA
>JBIPNK010000182.1:0-2542 GCA_044373365.1 Chitinophagaceae bacterium | reverse complement strand
CTAAACGTAACGCCCTTTTTGGTTGTAAAGGTTTTGGTCTTGCGTTCATTGGCTGGATGCGTCCATAATAGCCCTTTTAAATCCAGGTACTGAGCAACTGCAATCTGGAATTGATCCTCAGTTCCTTCATAGGGCTTAAATTCTCCTATTTGTTCAGGTTTTAAAATTTTCATTGAAAATCTTGCCATTAATTTGCGAATGTAATTTTAAGTGCCCTACTTTGCAACTTTCTAAAATAAAAATAGGAAATGGCAAAAGCGGAAAAGTTTCAAAGTATATTAACGTGGGCAGAATTTGGAAGGAAATATAATATTCCAGACTATTGCCTGTCAAAGAAAAAGTATCTATTTCAAGTTGATTTTGGCTTTGATAAACCAAAGCCAATTGATAATGAATATAATGTTACATTAGCAAATAAAATCATGTCAGAGGCTCAAAAAAGGCCAAATGCAAAAGGCAAAAAGAAGCCTGTAAAATCTTGATGTCCATAAAACAAGTTGTTAAATAATTAAACTAGCCTGAATTTTTCGGGCTATTTTTTTTATCTTTTTTAAATTATTTATTTGGAAAACTTGCAAGATTGAAAAGTTAATTATATCTTTGCAGCATCAAATTTTAACAACAAAAAAAATGAATAACAATCAGGTCAAAATCGAAAAGCCGCTTTATTTAGGTTGGCAAAATGGATGGGATAAAACTCCCGAAATTGTAAAAAATTGTACTCATACTATTTTTTACACAAAAAATTTAGGTTATCGGGAAATGAATTGTAAGGTTTGTAATTATACCTATAACGTAGATTCATCTGATTAACAATAGGGCTTCGGCCCTTTTTCAAAAGTTTCAAATTTTAAACAAATAAATAAATGGCTATCACAGCAACAAACAGCGGAGGTTCAAGTTACGAACCAATTCCGGCAGGTACATACCTTGCAAGGTGTTATTCAATGGTTCAGATTGGAACCGTTGAAGAAGAATTCCAAGGAATTAAAAAAAATGTAAACAAGGTTAGGATCACATGGGAGTTACCAACCGAACTTAAAGTGTTTAACCCTGAGAAGGGAGAACAACCTCAGGCAATAAGTAAAGAGTTTACTTTGTCAATGCATGAAAAAAGTTCTTTAAGGGCTTTCCTGACCTCTTGGAGAGGCAAAGGCTTTACAGACGAAGAGGCAAGGGCTTTTGATGTTACAAAGCTATTAGGAGTACCCTGTATGCTTTCAATCATTCATGAACCAGGTAAAGCAGATCCTTCCAAAACTTACGATAAAATCGCATCGGTTTCAACAGTTATGAAAGGGGTTGTTATGCCAGATCAAATCAATAAGAATTTTGAGTTTACGCTTGAAAACTTTGACAAAGATAAATTTGATTCGTTGCCTGACTTTTTGAAACAAAAGATTCAAAAGTCAAAGGAATATCAAACAATGGTTTCGCCAGAAATTAAGCACTTTGACGAAGTTCAACAAAAACTATCCGACTGGCAAGTGCCAGACAAAGAAGACTTAGAACCATTACCTTTTTAATTTAAAAACATGGAAACCGCACAATCAATTTTATTTCTTGGGCCTGAAACAAAAAGTCAGGCCCAAATATTCGCTCAAATAATTATTGAGCAAGTTGAATCTGGCAATATTGATTCATTAGACGTTCATATTAGGTGCAAGGCTTTTATGGTTGCCCTAAATCAAGTTATAGAGTCAATTGAATCCAAAACGCGGCAAATCATTTGACTTTAAATCTGCCAAAATTGAAATTAAAGAACTTGGCAGCAAATGGCATTTTGATAAGTCCAATGATTCGGTTTATTTCAATATCAAATCAAATATTGAAAAGTTTGATATTGAAAGAAAGGACCGGGAAACTTTCCTTAAATCTTTAAAATCAAAGACCTCAATATTAGATCGGGAAACAGGCGAGGTTATTGAAATTTTTCCGCCTTACAAAACATCTAAAACAGGAGTTGTTGTAACTTTGAAAGATTAAAAAGTGTTAATTTTTGGTGTACAGATAATGAAAAAAGCCCCGATTTTGTCGAGGCTTTTTCTTTTTAAGCGTAAAACACTAGGAAAACCCATCAGAAAAACCTTCTGAAAAAGCCCCTTCTTCAGGATTTACGCTTGGGTAAAAGCGGCTTGGAATGTTCCGTTTACACCGCTTAAATAATCGCTTGACTTGAACAACTCCATTTCAGGAATGTAAAGTTCAAAGTGCAAACCAAATTTAACCTGGTAAATTTCATCACATTCAACTGGCAAGATTTTAACATCTACCTCAAGCCCTGGAGCCGTTGGAATTGGCATTGTGAACCTATCCATTACGCCAATTTTACCAAATGATCCTACATACTGTAAGTATGGAAGGAAGTTGGCAGAACCCGGCATAAAGATTAAAGCATCATTTTCAGATCCCAAAACATCAGCAATATTCTGATCTACGAAATAACGACTGATTTGATTTGCATTTGCAACCAAAGAACCGTAATCAACTCCGTTAGCACCTTGACCAAAGTATTCAGCGTTTTGCGCAACAATTCTATCCA
>JBIPNK010000134.1:0-2573 GCA_044373365.1 Chitinophagaceae bacterium | reverse complement strand
CATTTGAACCCAATTGAAAAACCAACCGGACAGTTGCACATCGTCTTTGTCGGTAGGCTCCATCCCATCAAAAAATTGGATTTCCTATTGGAGGCATTGGCCAAAGCCAAAGGTGACATCAAGTTGGATATTGTTGCTACAAGAGAAGACAAGGAGTATTGGAAGCAATGTAAAAAGATGATTGCCAGGCTTCAGTTCAGGTTTGAGATCACAACCTATCTTGATCTGCCGCACCACAAGATCAAACCTTTGCTTGAAAAGGCACACCTGTTTGCACTGCCAACAGAAGGAGAAAATTTTGGACATGCCATTTTTGAAGCCCTGGCGGTGGGCTGTCCGGTACTGATCAGCGACCAAACCCCGTGGGTTGGGCTTCGATCAAAGAAAGCAGGAGTGGAACTTCCGCTGGCAGATCAATCCAGGTTTACTGAAGTGATCCAGGAATTTGTTGACATGCCAGATACAGCATGGCAGGAATACAGGCAAGGGGCCTGGTCATTGGCAACATCCTACCAGCAAAATCTGGCATCAGCAGAACAATACCATCAATTATTTAACAATGCTGAATAGAAACAGCAAAAATGCGCAAATATGCTGAATGAAAACAGCAAAATAGTCTATATTTGCTGAACGCAATCAGCAAAATGGAGAATCTTTTCGAAATATATTATAGATTACTGGATGGGGTCAGCCAAAATTTTGTGCGCTATCTCATGCCTGAGTTGCAGAAAAAGCGGAGGTTAATGGGTATTATTGGTGCACGTGGGACAGGAAAAACCACCATGATGCTTCAATATGCGTCTACCTTGCCGCAAAACGGCAAAACACTTTATGTTTCATTGGAGGAACTTTATTTCAAGAGAAACAATTTGGTGGACCTTGTAGACCTGTTTGTGAAAAAAGGTGGCCAGCACCTGTTGCTCGATGAGGTCCATCGCTATTCGGGTTGGGCAAATGAAATCAAAATCATATACGATAGGTATGTTTCCTTGCAGGTTGTATTTACAGGATCATCCCTCATTGAACTGAGAAAGGGGAAGGCAGACCTCAGCCGAAGGGCTGTGATGTTTAACCTGCATGGACTTTCATTCAGGGAATACATCCATTTGACCACTGGGTTGAAGCTGGAGCAAATCAATCTTGATGAATTGATGGATGACCACGAAAACCTGGCTAGAAATATTTCACGCAGGATTAAGCCTTTGGCACATTTCGAAGCATATGTAAGGAGTGGTTATTATCCATTTTTTCTTGAAAACCTTTCTGATTATGATCAGAAATTACGACAGGTAGTTGATCTTGCACTGACAGTTGACCTGGCGGCAGCCTACGACATTCCCTACTCAAGCATTGAAAAGATAAGCCAGCTCCTTTCTGTAATCGCCATCTCGGTTCCCTTCAAGCCAGACGTGACGGCCATTGCAGGACAAATTGCCATTGATAGAAATACCTTCATCAAATACCTGGGATACTTGGAAGATATTGACATCATCAAGAGATTGTATTCTTCTGCCGATGGAATGGGCGGCATGCGAAAGCCTTCCAAAATTTACCTGAACAATACCAATCTGATGTGGGCCATTGGTAACAAGGATCCTGAAAAGGGGAATCTGCGAGAGACTTTTTTCCTCAATCAACTGAATACTGTTCAGGATGTTTTTTATCCCAAGGCAGGCGATTTTTTAATGGGAAAGTATACATATGAAATCGGAGGAAAGACCAAAATGAGGAAGCAGGTAGATGGAATATCGGATGCATATATTGTAAAAGATGACATTGAAATTGGATCGAATAAGACCCTGCCATTGTGGTTATTTGGTTTTCTTTATTGACGCCGTGCCGTTTATCTTTTTGATCAACTGAATTAGAGGAATGCATCCCTGATCAAAATTTTTAGAAGAATAGATTCAAATGAAAGTAAACTTCACCCACTACGATGCCAACAACAAGGCATACGCAGCGAGCATTGGTGCTTCCAAAACCAAGCAGCTTCTATGGTTTGTGCTAGGCGCACTCTTGGTCAGAAACCCACTCATCCCATTCAGCGGATTCAGGAAATGGGTACTGCAGTTTTTTGGAGCTACAATTGGCATTGAGGCACGCATCCGCCCAGGCGTCCATATCAAGTATCCCTGGAAATTGAAAATGGGCGACCATGTTTGGCTGGGGGAAAACTGTTGGATTGATAACATGACAGATGTGAATATTGGCAGCCATGTTTGCATTTCTCAGGGTGCTATGCTTTGTACTGGTAATCATGATTATAGCTCGTCTGGTTTTGAACTAATTGCAAAACCCATCACCATCGAAGATGGTGTTTGGGTCGGTGCAAAAGCCCTGGTAGGGCCAGGCATTACCGCATTTTCACACAGTGTATTGACGACAGGTTCCATCGCCACAAAAAACCTTGACTCCTATGGCATTTACCAGGGCAACCCCGCCATGCTCGTCAAAACCAGAACCATCAAGCCCTAACGATGAATCCCTCAACCCCCCAGCCTTCGCCTGGCAAGTTCAACCCTTCAACCCCTTCAACCTCTTCAACCCCCTCAACCTCTTCAACCCCTTCAACC
>JBIPNK010000136.1:0-2599 GCA_044373365.1 Chitinophagaceae bacterium | reverse complement strand
ACTCAGAGCACATCAACGCAGCCTCTAAAAGGGGGTTCAATTTAAAATCATAAACCATAAACAACATGGCACAAAAAAGCATAAAGACAAAACTACTTCAGGGCACCTTGGAAAAATCACGCGTTAAGACATTCACTCCCGGTGAAATCGGTGAGCCGATGTTCAACCTTGACGCAGGTGAGCAAAGAATATACAACAGAATCCGTGAACACCTCCATCTTCACAAGGCTGGAAAGCAAGTTGATGAGATTTACCTTTCAATCGCAGCGCGTGCCATTGGACATTTACTGCACAATGCCGAAATATTGAGCAAAGACGGTGCAGTTATGGTGCATCCTAACGGTGCTAGGCAGGTAAGTGCCGAATGGACTGCATTTAAGCAAGGATTTGAGTTATTTCTTGAATTATCTAAGACTTTAGGGCTTGATCCGAAGTCAAGGCTAACTTTAGAGTATTTCCAGGATGGAAGTGGTGATGAGGAGGATGAAATTGCCAAACTTCTTAAAATGAACTAAATCATGGAACAAGTTAAAGAAATTGCCATCTCTATATTAGCCTCTGCTTTTGCTTTGGCATTTATCTCTGTTCCGGTGTACATTATGTGGAATTGGTTAATACCAAATATTTTTAATCTGCCATACATTGACTATGTTGAGGCATGGGGCTTGATGGCTTTTGCAGTTTTGCTAAATAGTATTTTTGGATTGACTGTAAAAAGTAAAAAAGATAAATGAAATTTATTGAGGATGTTGTTTCGGGGAAATTATTGTTAGGCAATTACGCAAGGTTGGCAGTTGAACGGCATCTGAATGATTTAAAAAATAATAAATGGGAATATGTTTACTCCGAAGCTCACGCTAACCGGGCCTTTGGCTTTATCTCTGCCCTCCGGCATACTAAAGGTGAATTTGCTGGGCAAAGGTTTAATATCCAACCTTTCCAGGAATTTTTTATCAAGGTACTGTTTGGGTGGCAGAGAAAAGATGGAGGCAGACGATTTCGCAAGGCATACCTTGAAATAGCAAGAAAGAACGGTAAAACAGAGTTAGCCGCTGCTATTGCTGTGTATTGTTTTCTATGTGACAATGAAACGGGAGCGGAGGTTTACACAGCTGCAACTACCAGAGATCAAGCTAGGATAGCATTTGATACGGCAAAGGTGATGCTTAAATCACTAAAGGCAGATTCAAGGACTTTTAACAAGTTAGTCAATGTATTAAAGTATAATTGCAACGTACCATCCACTAATAGTAAATTTGAAGCTGTTGCATCTGAAGCAGATACATTAGATGGTTTGAATCCGCACTATGCTGGAATTGATGAATATCATTCGCATAAAACTAGTGATGTTTTAGAGGTAATGGAAACTGGTATGGGATCACGTTCACAGCCTTTACTCCTTATTACCACTACGGCTGGATTTAACCGTGAATCACCTTGCTATATGTTCCGGAAGGTGATGGTAGATATTCTGGAAAAAAGGAAAGTGGATAATAGCGTGTTTCCTTTGCTCTTTTGCCTTGATGAAGGCGATGATTGGCAGGATAAAAATAATTGGACAAAAAGCAATCCTAACCTTGGCGTTACTCCGTATATAAGTTACATGGATGACCAATTTCAAAAGGCATTGAACGAAGGAGCGGCAAAGCAGATTCAATTCATGACAAAGAATCTAAACGTATGGACAACTACATCCAGTGTTTGGATTTCTAATAGCTATATCGAACAAACAAGGTTAAAAATAGATGATGATATTCTTTATAATAAAAAATGCTTTGCTGGATTAGACCTTGCCTCTACTCGTGACATTGCTGCTTTAGTTCTTTGTTTCCCTGTGCAACAAGGACTTGATAAGCCACATATAAAATCCTATTTCTTTTGCCCAGAAGATAACGTAAGGGAGAGATCTTTATCCGATGGAGTGCCTTATGTGCAATGGGCACAGTATGGTGATATTATCATGACAGATGGTAACGTAACCGATTACGACTTTATAAAAGCTAAAGTTATTGAGCTAACGGCAAAGTATAAAATAGAGTGTATAGCTTTTGACCGGTGGAACGCTTCGCAGTTAGTTATACAGCTCACAAATGATGGAGCGAACATGAAACCATTTGGACAGGGTTTTATTTCAATGTCTGCACCAACAAAAGAAATAGAAAAGATGTTTTTATCCAATGAGATTACTCATGATGGCAATCCAGTAATGGAATGGATGATGACAAATGTAATGCTTAGATTTGATCCGGCAGGAAACATAAAGATAGATAAAGCGAAGTCAACAGAAAAAGTAGATGGGCCTGTTGCGATGATAATGGCTTATGCTCAAATCATGGTAGAAGAAAGACCAACTATCTACACATCCGGAGAACGCGAACAAGGATTATTAATGTTGTAATGTACCTAATTGAAAATCTAAAAATGTCAATTATGGAGATATTAATGAAAAAGCATGAGTACGCACAACAAGTTAGGCAGATTAATTGCACCAGTGGATATTTCCACAGATTTTACGAACTTGTAGGCGATTATCCAAGGCATGAAGATGCCTGGCAGAAATTAGAAGAGGAAAGAGGAGAGTTAGGACTTGATGAGAAAT
>JBIPNK010000141.1:0-2632 GCA_044373365.1 Chitinophagaceae bacterium | reverse complement strand
ACTACTGTTGATGATATAAGCTATGTAGGTACACAAACTGCATTTAATGTTTATAATAGCGCAAAGGTGGTTCCACCTGACTACCTACCTGGTAGCTTAATTGGTAACGAAAATGCTACATATAGCATTCCTGATGGTTGGAGTACTATCTCACAAGAATATACAACCACAAATGGAACAAATTTACTATTTACCGATAACAATTTACCTGTATTAAGAACTACACAGTCAGTTCTCAGTAGTTTACCGTCACCTGTTGAATTTCTTATCTCGAATATTGCTGGTCGTGTAGATATCGATTACATCGAGTGGGTGTACGGTGATGGTTCAACTAGCGTAACAACTGTTTTAGGTTCTCCTATAACAGAAGACCTTAGTAAAAGTGTATACTACTACCGTTTATTACCTTCAGAGCTTAGCTACTCTCCAAATGCTGCACTTTATGTGCGTAAAGGTACTACAAAGTATAAACTAGCTTTACAATCACCAGATATCGTCTTCCAAGACCGCGTTAACATTATTGTCAGTGTACCGACAATAAGTGTTTCTAAACTAAAGACATATGGATTCAACCTAACGCCGAGTACAACAGATACATTTCCTATTGAGTGTAGGTTTACGGTTCCTGTTACGCGTGAGCTGAAGTATATTTTCTGGAATCACGATGATGGCACATATGATATGACGCCTGTTGTGTACGATGAAACTACTCCGTTCATTAACCAGTACATTACTCATAAGCACACATACACATCGCACAATGTCAACCCATTCCTACCAGGGTGTATTCTTGTTTTTGAAGATGCTGCAGGAGCAATCTATTCTGAATATCATAGATCACGAAATTACCTCGACTTTGATAATGGCTTAGTTAATCCAGCTGACAACTACTTCGTTAAACCTGTATTAGGTATTGACGGATACGTAAAGTATGATAACCTTAGCATGCTACCTGTCTACAAAGAGAACGGTGTAGTAGATGTATATATTAGATTAAGTCTTGGATACCCGTCACAGATCTATTTGTTCGATAAAATTATCTGGAGCATTAACGGTAAAGAGTTTGTTCAAAATAAAAATACAGCAAAAGATTTCGGGTATATTGTAGCAAGAGATGTAGTTGTACCTACAGATTTTAATATAGAAGCTTTCTTATATGGTATACCTGCTATATACGCTAAGACTAACAATAACGAGCTACAATTTCATGATAGTTACAGTTATTCAACAAGCATCTTAGGTTATGATCAATGGTTAAAAGCGAGACAATCGCTTATCAATATATTACTAAAGGAACCTGAAGTAATACCACCTCAGCTACCGCCTACAATAACTATTATAACATCTGCAGGTGATACGCAGATTATAACTCCTGTAATTGAATCAACTCTATCTACTACTGTTACGAGTTTTATAGCTCTTACTGGTATCGATATATCATTCAACAAGCTATTTGCAGCAACATCACCAGCGTCTAACTTCTTAAATAGAGACTTTCCTTCATCAGCTACTACCGATGAATTCAAGGTAACTGTACCAAAACGTGATGTTGGCTACTTTACACCTCCTCAGACCTCAAATATAATCGTAGAACCTGGTCAATTTACATTTACTCTTGATGCTGATGTAGCTGATTTCAACAAGCCATATTACTTCCCAGATCCTTTTAGGTACGGAAGCGAGACACCTGTACTTACGTTCTCCTTTAATGAAGATTCATTCAAAAATGGTAATCTATTTACCATCGCACGAAATCGTCCTAATACATCTGACAACTTTATAACGTTTGATGGTTATACTTCACTTAAGTCACTTAATCCAAACTATGATATAAGTGATATAGTAAATAGTGGTTACTTTCATAATTTTGCAGACGATATTTTCGGTAACAGATACGGTCTATTAAAAGCTAATAACTTTGAATCAACAGTAACAGTAGGTGAACCTATTCTAAACTATACAAATGTCTTTAATGGCTATAAGTTCTTTGATAGTTACTTCGGTAATGGTTATACGTTTAACTATTTCACGCCTTTATCAAGCGGAAATGAGATTATAGTACCTGGGTTGTCTACATTTACCGGTGCATTCAGTTCTACCGGTTCGAGATACACTCTTAAGTTTGGTAAATTTGCAAAAGATACATTTCAATATGCAAAAGAACCTTTTGATGTAACTACACAGTACAGAATTCCTCTCAATCTAGGATTTAGAGATTGTGCTACATTTGTTATCAAAGGAACTGAACTTCTTAATGATAGTATATCATCTGACCTGTCAACATTCTCTACATCAACTACTGGTGTATACTACTTCAGTGAATTATTTGAAGCAGGCGTGTTTACAGCAGTACCTTATGTGCGTCCGTTAAGAGATACTGTTCTCTATCCGGGTATTACAGCTAGATTTACACAAAGTGTAAGAGTTTCTGGAGACAATGGTGTTGATGATGTCGATTGCGCTCTCTTTAAGACTATTATACCTGTAGAACGTGATTTATTCAATCTAGATACAATATCTTTAGATCTGACTGCAGTAAACCCTCAGTCTGTAACACAATATGTGTCTTCAAACAGCACTACTGCTGATCTTGTTACTAGAGACGCTACGAATGGTGTATTATACATAAAAG
>JBIPNK010000145.1:0-2649 GCA_044373365.1 Chitinophagaceae bacterium | reverse complement strand
CTGAATTGCCGCCAGATTACATGGTTTGGAGTCATAAGGTTGGTTTGAAGCCAAAGTCTTATTATCAAAGAAAGTTTATTCCCCAAAGGCTTTTGGACCATGGGATTCAAGACCCCTTTGAACCAAGCACAGACAATAGGACTGAGGCAGAAATGACATATCTAATGAAGTGTAGGAGAATATATGATTGTGGCAAGAAAAGATGGGTTTGGCGCAAATAGTTTAAAGTAATTGAAAATACCTATTGCATGTTATCTCGCATGTGTCCTATATCAAAGGTAACCGGGTTTTAACTCGCCATACCAACTGCCCCGGCAGACAAGCACAGATGGTATGGTTGTTGTGCAGGAGTTTTATCAATGGCTTTTTCATCTTTTACTGGGCCACTTCGTTCTGGCCCCACCAAAGAAGGCCCGAACCGTAATACGGGTCTAGCCGTTCTTTCTCAATCCTGGGATTCTGGCGATCTAACTGGACGTGTTGTTGGCAGCACCGACACGGCGGTTTTTCGCTTGCCGCAGGGCGCGCAGATTGTCAGCATTTTTGTGGATCAAACTGTTGCCGCTACGGCTGGCACCACCACGATTTCTGTGGGTAATGCTTCTGGTGGCGCTCAGTTGATGGCTGCTGTTGCTACCACGGCTGGTGGTCGTTTTACTGGCACGACGACTGCCGCGACACAGGCTGCTTGGCAGACCTCTACCACGGCTGATACCCAGGTATTTGTTCGTGTTACTGTCGCTACTGCCACGCTTACGGCTGGTCGAGCGATTGTCACTGTCAACTATGTTCAGCGTCTTGAGGACGGCTCCGCAAATCCGGCCAACAGCCTGTAATTAAGGGAGGGTCAGATGGGTGGCTATGCACCTCTAATCAGTACTGAAACTGGTCGTTCTTCTCATTGGAAGGCGACCAATGAAGCGGCTCACGTTATTTCAAGCAACGTAACCACTAAGTTCCGTGATGCCTTTGAAACGTATGACCCGAATGACGGGAAATATTCTCAAAGCATTCAGGCCGGTGACTATGCTTATGTAGATGGTAATGCCGCATCTGCCTCCTATTTGGTGTTTAGCAAATCTCCGCTGAATGCTGGCACGGAAAGTTATATTGAGAGTTCGCTTACGCTTGATATGCCGATTGAGGTTGCTGTTGGGCTTAGCATGTCTCAACGTACCTTGGGTCAAGATTTCTCGGTTGAAATTGTCAGCACCGATTCTTCTTTGATTTCGCAGGCCGATGTTGCAATTTCTAGCATATCTCAAACCACAACCACATTGACGGTTACGACTGCCACAAATCACGGGATTTCTGTTGGTAAGGCTATTGGTATTGAGGGCGTCAATGATAGCCGCTTTAATTACAATTCCCTGGTGGTTGCTTCTGTTCCGGCGCCCAATCAGTTCACGGCAACGGCTGGCCCTGGCGGTACTATTGCTTCGGTAACTGCTGGCCCGTTCACTACGGGTTATGTATATCATCGCCCTCGCCTTGGTGGGGCTAATGATGGCCTTTCGATGATTTTTGAAAACGCCACAGCAACCAACGCTAGTTTTTACACGAGGTCTGAGGCGGGTGATGCGCTGCCAAGCGGCACTATCGCAGGTAGCCATTCTGTGGCTATAGGCACAACTGCTTCTGTTCAGCTTGTGAACTCGGCATATCAATATGCCTTTGCCCCCACAACGGAGTATAGGTTTATTTTACAAGCTGATCGTGTTCAAGTTCAAGATCAGGCTGTTGATGTTCTGTCTGGTAGCACTTCCCGTTTGCTTCGGACGAGCGTTGTTCCAAATCCAAACAAGAAGTATAAATTGCGTTTTCGTGCGGCCAATGCGGATTCTTACCCCGTTCCGGTGGCGCAGGTTGTTTCCGCTGTAAAGACTGGCACTACCACGGCAACGGTGACGTTTGATCGCCCACACGGACTAACCACCGCCGATCTTATTGTCGCGTATGGCGCGCGTGATGCCACCAACTTCCCGAACCTTGCCACCGCTACGGCGGTTGCTTCTGTAGTGGATGCTACCACGATTACGGTTGTTTGGGGCGGCGCGGTAACTGCCACTACCTACGGTGGATTTGTTGCGCGCGTCCAGGGCGGTAACTTGTTGAGCGCCCTTGGCGCGGTTGCACAGTCGGCCCAATCTGCCACGCTCTCTACCCTTACGGATGGCACCCGTCAGCTTGTGTTGGTTGGTTCCGCTAATTGGGCGGCTCCTGCAACTATAATTGGTGACACATTGGAACTGGTTGGTTGCCGTGATATTGCGACTGGCGCCTCGCTTGGTATTGATGGGGCTTGGAAGATTGCCAACGTGGGGACAACCAACCTGACTCTGGTTTTGCCATTTGCTAATAGCATGACGCTCCCGGCTGACTTTGCTACTATCAACTGCGGCGGCGGGCTTATCAAGCGCACTGAACTCCGCGTCTCTTACATGAGGGCTTTCGACTTTGCCCGCGAGCGTGTGGAATGGACGCAGCGCCCGATCACGGATATTTCTGCTTCTATCCCGGCGTATATTACTAACGCCTCTATCCCGATCACCTATACTCAGGGTGCCTTGGTTGCCGGTACTGCAATCATTGGTGATGTTGGCGTTACTTATCGCGCAAATAATACTGGCGCGGCGAGTGGTACGCACA
>JBIPNK010000150.1:0-2672 GCA_044373365.1 Chitinophagaceae bacterium | reverse complement strand
GATGCTTATCGTCATGATTTTGAACATTATTGCCCGCCTAGTTTCCAAGTACTTCTCACCGAAGGGATAACACCATGTCAATGCGAATAGAGCTGAGCTCACTCAATGTCTACTACGGCAGCTTTCTTGCCGTAGAGGATATAAACATGGTCATTGAACCCAACTCCATCACTGCCTTCATCGGCCCCTCTGGATGTGGAAAGTCGACCCTGATTCGAACCCTGAATCGCATGCACGAAGTTATTCCAGGTGCTTATGTGAAAGGTAAGCTGACGATGAACGGTGAGGATATTTACTCACCCTCCGTAGACCCTGTAAAAGTCAGACGCCAAGTCGGAATGGTATTTCAAAGACCAAACCCATTTCCAACTATGACTATCAAAGAAAATGTCTTGTCGGGATACCGCCTAAACAACAACAAAATGTCAAAATCGGATGCCGATGCTCTTGCCGAGAAGGCGCTTAAGGGCGCGAACCTTTGGAATGAGGTCAAAGATCGACTTGATAGACCAGGTTCAAGCCTCTCTGGTGGTCAGCAGCAAAGACTCTGTATCGCGAGGGCAATCGCGGTTGAACCTGAAGTCATTTTGATGGACGAACCAACAAGTGCTTTGGACCCGATCTCCACAGCTGCTATCGAAGATTTAGCTATTGAGCTAAAAGAGAAATTCACTGTCGTGATCGTAACTCACAACATGCAGCAAGCCTCAAGAATTTCAGACATGACGGCGTTTTTCACAATTGCAGACACTGGACTTCCCGGAAAATTGATTGAGTACGACAGAACAGACAACATTTTTTCAAACCCCAAGGAAAAACAGACTGAGGACTACGTCTCCGGAAGATTTGGTTAGAGGCGGTCGGACAGACTCTGGTGCTCAACAGCAACAAGTCTTGGCTTTTTCCCAGATGTAGTTAGGTGAAGAACCACAAACTCCGCTGGCTTCAATGTCTTGGCCTCGAGAATCAGTTTTGCTAAAGCAGGCTCTGCGTAGCTTGCCAAAATCTCGGTAATTGTTGGCAAAGTTGGCCGATGCGTGCAGAGCACTGAAGATCTTGCGTCTTGAAACAACTGCTTAGCAACCTTGGCAGTTCTTGCTGGGCCTTTTGCATTGCCCATTTCTGAAAGCTCGCCTCGCTCGATGAGCTTGTATCGGTGCGCTTTGGCGTATGGGCCGATTGTTTCTCGGCACCTTCTCCAAGGGCTCGTAAACACTCTTTTTGGTCCGTATGCACTCAATAGACGTATCAATTCCTTGGCCTGTTTCTTGCCATCAGGAAGCAGTGGTCTCTTGCCATCTTCACCCACGTAGTCAGCTCGTGGAGTAGCCGCAGCGTGCCTGAGAATGATTAGCGGCTTTGTCTTGAGCATCCCACTTTTTCTTAGTTCTAAAAGCTCTTGCAGTAACTCTCGATCGTGCACATAGCTCAGTTTGGAAAAAGCATCATCTGCTTTGACCCATACAACTTCAGAGATTTCCTCGTTGGGTTTGAACTTGGAGCTTGCAAGAGATTTATCGCTTACTCTGGCTGCCCAGTAGTGCACTATTTTGTTCTTGGATTTATCGAGAGGGTAGGTCATGGTCTGGAGTGGAACACCGAGCTTTATCTTTAGCCCAGTTTCTTCTTTGATTTCACGGACAGCCGTTTCGGCAAGTGTCTCGCCGGGGTCTACTTTTCCTTTTGGAAAAGTCCAGTCCTTGTACCTAACGCGATGAACAAGGGCAACCAAGAGGCTGCTCTTTTCCTCGCGCCAGCAAACTGCTCCCGCAGCGTAAACATCCACGAAACTAGCTAACCTGGCGTGCGGTTATGGAACGCATCACAGCATCCTGGAAGTCTCCAAGGGCAACACCCGAGCTATCAAACTGCTTCCTAATCCACTTGCCATCTGGATCAAGATCCCAACCAGCAACATCGTCTGCCATGGCTAGCGAGAACATAGTTTGAGTGCGGTCGATGTGTTCAGGTTCTATTAGGCGAACTAGCACCTCAACACGGCGATCTAGGTTTCGATGCATCATGTCGGCAGAACCGATATAGATTTTTGAATCGCCGCCGCCTTCGAACCTAAAAACACGGCTGTGCTCAAGGTAACGTCCCAAGATGGAGCGCACTCGAATGTTTTCAGATAAGCCCTTCACTCCTGGCTTCAGAGCGCACATTCCTCGAACCAAGACGCGCACTGGAACTCCAGCGCGAGAGGCTCGATAGAGCGAGTCAATTATTCCCTCATCAACCAGCGCGTTGACCTTGATATCAATGCCTGTGGTTTTGCCAGCTGTGTGATGCGCGATCTCCTGGTCAATGAGCTCCGTTAGACCTTCTCGCACCCCTACTGGAGAAACCAGGAGAGTCTTGAACTTCGCCTCTGGAGCGTAACCGGAAAGGTGATTGAACAGCTTGGTTAGATCCTGACCAACTTCTTCCCTAGAAGTTAGTAGACCAAAGTCTTCGTAAACCCTTGCTGTTTTTGGGTTGTAGTTTCCGGTTCCGATGTGACAGTAGCGAACTAGTTGGCCAGCTTCTTGTCTGATTACGAGTGCAAGCTTGCAGTGAGTTTTTAGCCCAACCATTCCGTAGACAACGTGAACCCCAGCTTGTTCAAGCTTTCTAGCCCAGGTGATGTTGTTCTGCTCGTCAAAGCGTGCCTTGATCTCAACTAAAGCCAA
>JBIPNK010000148.1:0-117852 GCA_044373365.1 Chitinophagaceae bacterium | reverse complement strand
TCATATACTGTATATCATCATCACTTAAATCAAGGTATTGATCAATAGTTAGATAGATTGTCTTACCATTAGATAATTGATAGTATGGCATTATTGTATAAAAGTTTAGTAAATATAAATCATTATATTAATTAACTAAACTTACTACACATCTAATTACTGCATATATAGCTAAACAATGAAAAAGGGGTATCACTACCCCTTCTACATTTACTAGGAAAAAGCATATCACAGATATACTATTTTAAAATTCCTCTAATAGCTCTAATTGATCACCCATAAGGTAACTCTTAAATGTCTTCTGATTACCAGATGAATCAATACCTTGTGATGTAACTTCAAAGTGTCTCCAGTCATGATAACCTCTAAACTCAACTATTGTACAAGCTATCATACCTTCATTATCACAAAGATCAGATGCTTTAGTTAGTATTTTATCAACTTCATAAGTAAGATTGTTAACATGTGTTAAACATATAGTACCAACAGGTATCTTATCCGGTAATCTTTGACCATATAATAACTTAAAGAACCATTTTGCACAATCTGGACTACCACCAATATAAGGAGTTAATAGTTTTGCTATCTCTTCACTATTTGGATGGTTAATTATTGTTTTAAGAGTATTATATAAATCAGTCTCTTCAAGTTCTAAGTGAATCTTATTGCTCATATTAATCTATATTTCTTCTACAGTTTCTAATCTTGTCTAGTAATCCTTGATTATAATGTGTAAAAACACTTTTATCAAGAATCTTATACTGTAGTTGTTCTAACATAACTGTAGGATATATAGTCCTAGCACCAGTTTTGATAGTTTCACCATATTGGTCTTTAATCTCAATATCTCTATTGAAACCTAAGACAGAGTGAATAAGTGTTACTTCCATTCTATTCTGATTTAAAGGTTAATAAAAAATGCTGTCTTTTCAGCTGTCACCCACTTATAAGCCTCTAGGTTTTTGTTCCTGTCAGGGTAAGGCAAAGTTGCACTGTTGCAACTGTAGTCAGGGAGGACTCGAACCTTAAAGCAACCATATAGGACTCGGCAACCACGCCTCATTACGCCACCTGACTATAAAAAACACATTCTTCAGCTTTCTACTTCCAGCTCCGAGAAAATGTATATAACTTAGCCCATCTCACCGCTGTATGGGAACTGAAGTTTATGTGTCTTGAGGTTGAGAGCCTCTATGTTGTGTACATAAGAATCCATTTCTAGACTCAACCACTGTACAAAATACCTTTTTCCTTTCTCAAGGGAACAACACATTTTCTTTAAAGCTCTTCCATTTTTGGTTTATAACCAAACTTATGCTCCATAATCTTATAAAGAAGCTTTGCATGATAAGTAAAATCTTCTGAAGTAATTTCTCCAGTATGTTCTTCAAGTTGTTCTAATGCATAAGGAAAAGCATCTGTCCATCTTTTCAGTTCTTTTAGCATTTGTTCTTGCTCTCTATAAGCTATGTCTAATTTAGCTTCTAGATCAGCAATTATCTCATCATTAAGTTTTTTCAATAATTCTTCTTTCATTAAGTTAATATCTGTATCATCAAAACAAAAGTCAATCGTTTTTTTTTTTGCCATTTTGGTTTATTTTAATAATGAATAAATAAGTAATCCTACTATACCAGCACATGCTACCCCAAATGTAATTTTAAAGGGTAGCATTTTCTTTTCAAGTTCAATAGCTTCTTCTACAAGAACAATCTGATACTCTATATCAGCTCTTCTTTGTTTATATACTTCAGAAGAAGCTATAAAATGCAAATCATAAAGCTCATCTTGTAGAGCTTTTAGTTTTTGTTCTAGTTTTTTCATAACTAATATAAATGATCAAGATTAGGCATCATTACAAAGTTTTGAGTTTCTTGTAAATAAGAATCTCTAATAAGACTTAAGTCTTTTGAAGACAATTTCTCTAAAGCTTCAAAATAGCTTTGTTCTAACTCTTGTCTTGTTGCTTTCATAGAAAGATCTTTAATTTCTTGGATTAACATTTGTGCAATCATAACTTTTAGTTTTAAAGGTTAATTTATTTGGTTTTATAATTCATAACATTGTTGACATACATGTACTTCATCACAAGTACAAGTTAATTCAGGACTAATTGCATATAGTCTTGCCATATCAGCAAACTCACTTGCAATTTCACCATGTACCTCAAACTTAGGTTTAGATGTAGTTACAGCTCTCTTAGCTTTGATAAGCATTTTAAGAGTATTGCGGAGATGTTGTACATCCATAGTATCAACATCAATCTTTTGACCATTCTTCATAGTCCAGTAAACAGTTTCCATAAGTGTAATTTTTAGTTTTTATTAAGATGTGTTTGAGAGTAAACTAACAGCATTGATAATACTGTAACAATTAATATATCCATCTTATTCTGATTTATCTTGTTCTTCAAAATATTTTACCCATTCTTCTTTCCACTCATGATGTATTTCTATACCATCAGATATAGAAAACTTACCTTTAAGTTTACTTAGTCTTTCTTGTAATCTAATAATTAAATCTGCATGTTGATACCCAATTCCTATTTCTGCCATATTACAAGCCATTCTTAGAAATTCTATTTCATTTTTTCTATCTTTAATTTTTACTTCTGCCATTCTATTTAGTTTTATAATGTAAATAACTACTCATTGATAATGTACCAATCATACACCATAAGCTAAAGCCAATAATAGATGCTATTAATTCTTTGTTGTCTGCTACAGTATATATAGCTAAGATACAAATTCCTGCCAATAGCAATGACAGGAAACTAAGACCAAGGTAAATGTTTTCTCTTTTCATAATTTGTTTTCAGTTTTATTACCAACAATAACACATAAAATAAAAGAGATAAAAGAAATTACTAATGCTATAGTAGCATACTTCATCACCTCTTCATCTCTTGATTCACACATAACTGCCAACATAGGCACTATGCATCCAAATATTGAACCTAAGAACCATATTTCCCAGGTATGTTGTGACATATTTTTCATAATCAGAATTTTTAATCAGATTTATTGTACTTCAGATAATATTACTGGATCATCCAGTGTATCATCATATTTAAATACTCCAGTTTCAAGATACTGGATAATCTCAGATTTATAAGCATACTCAATACTTTCTGAAGGTATAGAGTAAATGATTCTTCCATCAACATCTGATGACGGTATTATAAAACCTGTGTGTAGTTTTATAATGAATAAAAACTTTGCAAATAGCATATTATTAGTTTAAAGATTACTAATTAAATTAATACACCACAGTTGTAATAGAAGCATTCCCTGCTTGATTACTTCTACAAGACCTTGCGTATACACAGCAGTCCGAAGGTATTACAACTGTCTAACCTAAGTTAGTGGTGTATTAATTCTGATTATTTTAATACTGGCAATTCTTCATAGTGATAACTACTGCTAGTAGTATCTCTCATAGCATGTAAATAGTTACAATAGTCTAATTCAGGATCAGAACTTACATAACCATTATCAATACAATGTGATGTATAGTCTTCATAATTAAGAATTTCTTCTTCTATAGTAGACTCTACTATATCAGCAATTTTTTGTTTAGCAAGTTCTTCAGTGCTATAAACACCAACTATACTAGTTTCAGATTGACAATAATCATCATCTGTATCACGTATAAATGTCCAAAAAACAATGTATACTTTCTTCATAAGTTTAGGTTTAAGTTTATAAAATAAGCAGTTTATAGTCCTGCTTAGGACTTTATCTTATTCTGGATTCATAAACACTTCATAAGTAGTTTCTGATAATCTATCTACTCTATATGGTTTTTTACCATTAAGAATATTATCAGCCCACCACTTATTTTGTTCTCTTATTGACTGTCTTAGTCCAGATTCTCTAAATGAATCCATTGATACTTTTAATAAAGCATCTTGTTGTTCTTGAGTTATTGTTATTACTTGCATAATAAATATATTTTTAAGTGAATAAATAAAGTTTCTATAAGTTAATAATCCCTCTGCACTCAACTTGTAGTCAGTAGCTTTTGACATTCAGGATTTTAAATCCATCAGTACTACCTTTGCTGTTTTAAACCAAAGAATAAAACCATCCTGGCCAGATATACTACAAGTTGTCTACCCTTGGGAAGTGAGAATGGTGCATTACAAAAGACTAAAAGTTGTAGAGAGAATGCATCAATATCTCTACCTTTCCAAATTTTTAAATGCATTTCTTCTAACAACCTCACATGTATCCCTACATGTTACAAAGAAAGCTTTTAGTCTTGGTGGATGGTTTTTTGTACTCTCACAAGGTTGCAATCCTTGAGAAGTGTCACTCCATTAAGTGCCCACATCAATAGACTGACGAGATCTATTGGTAGCTTATCCTTACCTGCTTGGATGAGAGTAATAACACACTGCACGTACCTATCTCAAGCGTGTTATTCTTGAGCCTTATAAGGGAAGGTTTCTAACAACCTACAAGATTTGTGGTACAGCATTATTGGTTAGCTGTACAAGTTGCAGAGAGGATTACTGCCTCTCCATATCTATTGAAATACATAGTTTAATCTGTTCCTATCATTAGTTCAAGGATACTGATTAGTAAGAATGACCAGAAATATTATAATCCGGAATCTTTTATTGTGCTTCTATATATAGTAGTAATATAGATAGTAATATACTAAGGGTTTAACTAAGACTGTAGTTTATAGCCATATATACTATGTTTATTAGGTGTTGTAAGAGATTTTACTGGTTATTATAATGGTTAAGATATGATAGAGGGTTAATACTCACCCATTTTCTCACTCCTATGCATAACACAGTAGCCTTGCTATTGCTACAAAAAATGCCATTGCTCCACCGGTGGGAGACAACTAAGTATAATGTATTCTTCTGCTACCTTAGCAGTAAAACATACTACATAATTATTCTTAATGAAGCCATAGTAGTTTACTTGTGATAATTATTGTAGATATTTACATTACTATTAGACTGTTAAGACCGTAAAGTAATACTCTAATGAAGACATACTAACTATTATGTATGTAATAAGTAATTAATTACTATACAATAACTAATAAAAAAGTAGCATAACAAATAAAAAACCCTTGTATTTCTACAAGGGCTTAGTATTCTTACAACTCCATATTGATACCTGCAGTAAGCTTAGCAAACAATGCATCAAATTCTGCATCACTACCTGCTTTAGTACGGTTACCTGCAATAAGAGCCGTGTTGCAATACAACAAGTTTTCAGCACCAGGTGTCCAAATAACTTTAGTCAAGTATGTTTTACCAACAATACAATCTTCAAGTTTATTTTTCTCACCAGGGTAAAACATTGCTGTTACGTCTTCTGCAACAGTACCTTCCTTATCCACAACAGTAATTGTGTTAAGGTAGTAAGGCTTGTTACCCTCTACTTTGGACTCCAATAATTTGGAACCAATTGATTCTAATTTACCTGTAACTCTTGCAACAAGTTGAGATTTACCCGTGTTAGGGTTAGTCTCGGGCTTCCAATCTAAATTTAACATAATAAATAAATTAAACAATTAAACAATAAACTACTTTTCATTCAGTACATTTATGGTAAATGAAAACTTGCATAGCAAGTTCAACCTACTCATCACTATACTTCATTACTTTTCACTCAGTACATTTATGTTAATGCAAGCGAAGCTCAACCTGTGGTAAAAAAAAGAGGATTACTCCTCTTTAAGTTACCCTAATTCATTTATTTTATCTGATGTAGTAACTATTATTTTAGTTACATACATAGCATCACAAATGAGTTTATCATCTCCATAAAGACGATGATCTTTAATTTCTATCTTATGGTAGATATTAGGAAAACCTCCGATAGTTACAACAAATACTGACATAATATATAGTTTAAATAATTACAATTTAAAAAGGGGAATTAAATCCCCTTATTTTTTATCAGCTCAACAGCATAATTAACAATGCAACTCTTAACAACTTCTTTATCTAAGACAAATTGTTTAGATATAGTATCAATAGTTCCGTCATCTCCTATACAAGAGAAACTAAACTTGTAAGTATTAGCAGCACCACTATTTAAAGTAAGTATACAAATACCTGAGATACTATAGGAATGAGTTGCTAAGATTGTTTGTGTGTCTCTTGTAGAGTTAAAGGTTACACAATTGTTGCTTAATCCTAAGTTAGAGTAATCAACTTCAAAGATTTCTATTTTCATAATATATAGTTTTAATTAATAATAGTTTATTTATGTTATACAACCTGTGGTAAAAAAAAAAGGGGATTACTCCCCTATTATCAATCAACACTAAAGCCTTCAAAGAATGTTCCTTTACCTTCTATAGTTACTAATCTACCTACAATACTACCTCTTTCCCCAATTTGGTTAAAGAATTTTGTATGCATATAGATAAGTTTTTTTGCAGGTTCAGCATCAACTTCTACTATATCCCCATAAACACTCTTAGCTTTAGTATTCTCAATACTTAACTCAACTAATTGAATTTGATCTAACTCTGATTCCATAATATATAGTTTTAAATTTCATTCAGTACATTTATGCTTATCAACCTATGTTAAAGAAAAGGGGATTACTCCCCTTATCCAATACACTCACCAATGGTAATAACAGGTTTATCATCAACCCAATTTCTTTCCATTTTAAACCAATGGTTAGCATAATTGTCTTTTTCCATACATCTGCAAGTAACTTCTTCTTCATTAAATGTTCCATAAAAAGCATATTTCTTTTCATTAACATAGAAGTTTCCTGCAACACCAAAGTTTCCTCTTTTAAGAGTTCTCATTGGGAATGTGTTATTTACTGCCTCCTCTAAGGCAACTCTAATTGTTTCCATAATATATAGTTTTAATTAATAATAGTATGTTTATGTTATACAACCAATGCTAAATAAAAGGGGATTACTCCCCTGTCTCTAACTCTTCAAGTAAATAATCCATACTTTGTTCAAAGCTTATTGGAAATTCTTCTTTTAAATAGTCTCTTAATTGAATAAGAGTATTTCTACCTGCAATAGCACTAATAGCCTCTACTTCAGTTAAACCTCCTTTGTTATTAAGAGCATAACTATTGATCATATCAAGCTGTCTACTGATATAATCTTGAATTTTAAATATTATTCTTGCTTCCATATTATATAGTTTTAAATTTCATTCAGTATGTTTATGTAAATGCAAATGGCAAAGCCATTCAACCTATAACAAAAACAAAACAACCATTAATGGTTGTCTTGTGCTATCAGTGAGTCTAGGTCAGAGTATTTTCCACTGTATACTTTCTTGGAATCAACTCCTTCAACCCAAATACTATCTTCACTTACTTCAAGATAGTATTCTATATTTATATTGCCACCCACATCTTTGTAACTGTGTTTAACAGGATTATGATTCTTCATACAAGTTACAAAACCTGTAACAAATCCTGCAAACAACATAGTTACAGCTAATACAATAATCATTGATTTTTCTTTCATAATATTTAGTTTAAATTTCTATCAGTATATTTATGCTATACAACCTGTACTAATAAAAAAAGAGGATGTTAATCCTCTAATTCTTTAATAATAATCATATATTCATTATAAATATATTCATTGGGATTATGTTCTTCCCAATCTTTATATTTATCAGCTTGCTCTAAAGCCCAGCCGATGGTTTTTTGTTTATCCCCTTTATTAGAAATAAAAGAAATTATAGCATCTTTTCTAATGCTAATATGTCCATTAGACACAAACTCTTGTAATCCTTTAAAAATGTTCATAATATATAGTTTTAAATTTTACTTAGTATGTTTATGCTTAACAACCTATGTTAAATAAAAAAGGGGATTACTCCCCTTCAAACTCACTACAACATATAAGCTCATCTTCTTCAATACATACATAAGTATCAAGAGTTCTTAACTCTTTAATACTTATTCCTGTTATTTCAGATACAATACTAATAGGAGTAAGTATATTTTTTTCATAAAAATCTACAATAAATTCTTCCATAGCATAAGTTTTCTATCAGTATATTTATGTTACACAACCTATGTATAAAAAAAAGCTGTATTACACAGCTTCTTTCTTTACACACAACTCAAAGAGTATATTCTCACCCGCAACGGATGTCTTATACTTTTTCAACTTACCTTGTGTAATCCACAAGTTAATAGTTTGTTGCATCTTTAATAATGTTTCTGAGTCAGTAACATTAATCACTTTGAAGATAACTTTATACATAAGATTAGTTTTAGATAAGAACATTTATGTAGAAACAACCAATAGATTACTAATACTTTCTACCAGTAATTTAAAACAGTAATTTTTTCTAATGTATCAGTAATGTTGTTTAAAAAGTATGGGGGGTACCACCTTGGCTAGAATAGCCGGGGGGTTTTTTATTAAGGAGCCACTACCTTCCAATACATAAACTACTTTCCAATACCAAAAAAATTTATATGGAAAAAAATTTTGTTATTAAAAGAGTTGTATATTTGTGATGTTAATTTCTGTTCATTTCTGTCAAGAAGCCCTGGATCTATGTCCGGGGTTTTTTTATATCTTTGATTTATGAAAGTATACTTTGATCATATTGAAGGGTTTGGTAAGATAAAACATTATGATTTTATATTCTCGGATCCATATGGTATTTTAGAAGAAGGAGAGTTGGAGGATAAAGTATTGAGAGAAGGGTGGACACCCTGGGGAGATAAATGGTATAATACAAGAAGTACTAGAATAGATTTGAGTATTTATAAGCCTAGTAAAACTACCCGTAAGCTTTCTAAAAAAATTGTTGTTCAAGCAGGAAATGTTTTAGCAGAAAAAGAAGCCTATATAGAATTGTATAATAAGTATTGTAGTTATCATAGCTTCAGTAGAGATATTAATTTTGATTTGTTTAAAGATTGTAGTGTTATAGAATATCATACTGATAAACTTATAGGTATTACTTTATATAAACAGTTTGATACAGGATTTGTAGCATATGAGTTTATATGGGATTATGAAGAGCCAAAACTTTCTTTAGGTACTATAGCTCAGATGATAGAATGTGAAACAGCTAAGTTATTAAATTGTGAGTATGTGTATCTATTAGGGGGATATGAGAAGTGTTGTGAGTATAAGAGTAACTATTCCGGGTTTGAATTCTGGACAGGTAAAGAATGGTCTACTGATATAGAGTTGTATAAGAGTTTGGTTGTAAGAGATGAAAATATAAATATTACTGGTTATGGTATATGAACCACATAATAGAATAGAAGTTGAAACTCCCAAAGGATCCGGTATTATTTGGTTAGTTACTGAGTATGGTCATGAGACAGATACTATGTATACTGTTATTATAAATGCTACTGGTGAATTCTGGCAGTTTACTCACAAGGATATAAAAGCAAAAAATAATATTACATTTGGCAGAAATGTAAAATAATAATTACATTTGTACATCTCTCTCCATAAAGCCCTGGTAAGAATTTATTTTTTGCTGGGGTTTTATTTTAAAATTATTTTTATATTTGTTCTACCAACAAACAATGAGAGTAACACAACCCAAAAATTTATTGTCCTATGACTCAGCAACAAAAAATGTTGTGGGAAAAGCTGACTGATATAGTTAGGGAAAAAGGTATGGATAATATCCATGCTAGGAAACTCTATGATGAAATATGTAAATTAATTGATATGGAAAATAAAATGTTGATTAGTATCTCAAATACCGAAGAGGGTATTGAGGTTAGAATAGGAGAAGAAGCTTATGGTAATCTTGCCATAGTAGGTTTATTAGAAAAGATTAAGTTGAGTCTTTTAGATGAAGCTCTTCCTACTGAAGTTAAAAAGAGTAACACAACTAAAACTAAATATGATGCCTAGGTATACTAAGAAGCCAGTTACTATTGATGCTATTCAATGGACTGGAAAAAATAGAACTGAGATTTTAAATTTCTGTACTGATGGATATGTTAGTTACTCTAATGCTAAGTTGGAACCTGAGTTAAAGATACAGACCTTAGAAGGATTAATGACTGCTACCGTAGGAGATTATATTATTAAAGGAATCAAGGGTGAGTTCTACCCATGCAAAGAAGATATATTTTTAGAAACATATAATAAAGAAATATGAGTGAAGATAAACCAGTGTACCCAGTAGCTCCAGAAATTGTTGAGCATAAAATTATTCCTTTTGGACATCAGTTAGTAGGATTAGATCCTGATAACTTAGATGACTCTGAGGTAACTAAAGTAAAGTTATTAGCTGCACAAATGGCTGAGATTTTAAAATCAAACTATGAGGCAGAAAGAGGGCCTTTAAAAAGCTTGTTATTTGATCATGCACTAGGAGAACTAGTTAATGCTCAGATGGCAGTAGTAAAAGTAATCACATTAAAAAACAACTAATGGTACCGTTTAAAAAATTAAGAGGAAGAACAATTTTGTTGAGCATTCCTGAAAGAAAAAAATCAGTTATTGAGTTAAGCTCAAAAGATGAAGAAGCATTAATGGCTGAAGCTGTAAAGATGTGGAATAAACTTACTGTGTATGCAGTTGGTGATAAAGTAGAAGAAGTATCTGTTGGAGACCAAGTATATGTACGTACTGCTTCTCTTAACTTAGAAGTTGTAGAACGTATTGACATTGATGGTCAGACTAAGTTAGTTCTTAATGAAGGAGATGTAATTATAATCTGGTAAGCTTTGGAAGATAAAGTATTTGGTAAGGATACAAGTATTGTTAAAGCTGTTTGTCCTACCGCACAAGAATTACATGTATTAAGACCAAACCATTATGGAGGTGCTGATAATTTCTATGAAGTATTTAAAGTATTAGAAGCTTGGGGTTTAGATAAAGACTTTTATCTTGGTAATGTTATCAAATATGTTGCTAGGGCAGGAAAGAAAAATAAATTTACTAAAAAAGAAGATTTACAAAAAGCTTTAGTATATTTACAAAAAAGAATTGATACACTATGATACATTTTATAGCTGCTTTTATTGGAACTATTATTATAGGATTTAGTTTTTTATTGCATAATACATTAACTAAACCTATATATAATAAGATGTCTAATGTATGGCAAGATGATCCTGTAGGTAGACAATATGCTAATTTATTACTTGTTATTATGTTAGCTGTAGCTTTTTATTTAGGCACTTTATTATAGTACCCTGTTTCTCTCCATATAAAAGATCCTTAGTTTTTTAGCTAAGGATTTTTTTTATTCAATTATTTTTTGTATATTATATTATAATATGTATTAAAACAAAACAATCATGGATATATTAAATTTCATTTCCTGGATTAAAGGAAAAAGACAAATCAATTCAGTTGACCCTGCTAGAACATTATTACCTGTTGCTCTTAAAGACGGTAGAAGAGATGATGATTACTTAACTGGTGCTATCACAGTACAAGACTTTACAACACAAGTAGCTTCAGTAATTCCATCAGGTGCACAAGGACCTACGGGACCTCAAGGAGTTCCAGGGCCTGTAGGACCAGCTGGACTAAACTGGCAAGGTACCTGGTCTGCATCAACTGCATATGTAGTAGATGATGCTGTTGGATACGCAGGAGCATCTTGGTTTTGTATTGATCCAGTAGGACCGTCTGTAACTACTCCAAATGCAGATCCAACTAACTGGGCTTTATTAGCTTCACAGGGTGCTATTGGACCTCAAGGACCACAAGGTATTCAAGGTCCAGCAGGACCATCAGGATCAGGTGTACCTGGAACACTTAATGGTCAAACTACTTATTGGAAATCATCAACTTCTCAATGGACACCTAATAGTGGTCTAAGAGCTAATGGCTCAGCTACTTCAGCTTCAAGAGTAGCTATTGGTGGAGCAAATTTTGGTTTTTATTCTTTGGATGTTCTTACAAATGGTGGTGGTATTAATATAGGTCAAACTAATATAGGATTTGGTATTGGTAATATTTTTCAAACTAATACAGCAACTTTACAATGGGGGCTTAATCCACCAGTTCCAGGAAATCCTATAATGGATAACTCATTTTATTTTATACAAAACTTAGATCATGCAATAAAATTTGCAACAGGATTTAGTGTAGGTGGTGGAGACAGACTTATTATTCAAGGTGACGGTCAAGTAACTGTAGGTCCTACTTTTGCAGCTAATGTAGATGCAGCATTTATTGTTAACAGAACAGGGTTTGAAGGTATTGAAATTGAACAACCAGGAAAAGGTATAATTGTTGCATCACCTGATGGAACAAGATATAAAATTCATGTAGCAAATGGTGGATTATTACAAGTAACACCTGTTTAAAAATAAATAGAGATGAATATAATTAACTGGATATACTTAAAGAAACAGCAACTTATTAGAAGAGAAGCTAATAATGCTGACACAGACTTAATAGTATTAGGTGCTGAGGTACCATTTACTACAAGAGATGATGGATATCAAGATTATGCTATGACTCTTAAAGATGCTATACAATCAGGTTGTAAAGCTAATACTAAACACTATGAGTTAGATAGAGCAGTTACTGATGTTGTAACAGTAAACACTACCCGTGGTATTATTGATATTCTAGGTATGGGATCATCTGCTCCTTTAACTCCTACTCCATCTTTTGCTACTGCAGTATCTTTTCGTATTGATAATCCAGATCTAGATCTTACTGTAGCTAACAGAGATAATATATATGTACAATACTCATTATATTATAAAAATGTTGCAACTGATAATACTGTTCCATATTTAATTTCTACTGGTATTGCAACTGGATTAGAGTTTAATCTTTATAATGCTAACCCTACATTAGCCGGTGCTAATAACTGGGATGGTGATTTGTATGTTTACTATGAACTATACACAATTAATTAATAAACACAATGGATATTTTAAATTTCATAAGCTGGATAGCTAGTAAAAGACGAGTAGTAACATCTGTACCAGATGATGCATTAGTTCCGGTAGGAATTAGAACAGAAACTAGAGATGACAAGTATACTACAGTAGCTATCAAGAAGTCAGACTTGGCAACACAATTAGCTAGTGATAGATTAGTTGCCGGTACATCAGAAGTTGTACTAACAGATAATGGAGGTGATGCTGAGCTAACATTTAGTCCAGGTGATGTAACAATTCAAACCACAGGTTTAGGAGCAGATCTATTTATTAGCTCTTTAGGTGGGGATGACATCTTTATTGAATCAGGTGATGATATTACACTAAGAGGTGATAAAGGTACTTTTGACGCTGAAGCTGAAGGTGGTGATATAAATATCTATGCTGGAGATGGTTCTGATGCTAATGCAAATGATGCTGGTTCTGGTGGAGATGTTACAATTGAAGCAGGTGATGCTGGTAATAGTGTATCAGGTAATCAAGGAGAAGGTGGTTTTGTAACTATTCGAGGTGGTTATACTACAGCAACTGGTTTACCAGGAGGAGATATTAGTCTTATTTCAGGTAATAGTGTAGATGGTATATTTGGTGATGTTATTATCAGTGGCAACTTTACATGGGAATTCTCTACAAGAAATGCAACAATTCTATTTCCTGCTGTAACTTTAGCTACATTACCAAACCCAACTGGAGTACCTGGAGCAAGAGCTATGATTGCTGATTCTACTGCATTCGCATCAGGAAACTTTGGTGTTCAGGCTGTAGGTGGCGGTACTAATATAGTACCTGTATTTTCAGATGGTGTTAATTGGTTAATTGGATAATATTAAAAAATAAAAATTATGTCAATAGGAAATTTAAAAGACTCAGGAAACCAAGGTAATAATTTCCCTTGGCAGTTAAAAATGTTACAAGGACTTCAGGCAATTCATGATGAAGTATCTCAACCATTAACTTGTGCAGAAGATTCGGTATCTATTTGTGCAGATGGTGATTTATTAACAAGTACAACTATTGGTGCAGATACTGGCTTAGATGTAAATATTATTGGTGGTGTAACCTTAGAAGTTAACCTTGATGCCACTAATGATCAGGTAGGTATTTATGGTTATATTAATGGTGCATCTGGTTCTCCAGTTCCTTTGAATGTAAATGCTGCAGGACAAGTTGCTATTCAAGATGGTGGAAATTCTATTACAGTAGATGGTACAGTATCTATAGCAGCTGCTCAGTTTACAAAAACAGTAACTCCTAATTTAATATTGTCAAGTGCTGCTACAGGTAGTATTGCTACAACTGTATATTCTATTTCTTTTGCTAGTAATGGAACAACAGCAGCCTTAGTATCTGTAGATGGTGGAGTTAACTATATATCACTACCTATAGGAACTACTATTAATTTAGATGCTGGAGGATTAGACTGGTCTTATGCAGCTAATAAATTTGCTTGGGATACTACAGCAGTAGGAGCTTCTTTAATAATTACTTATAATTCATAATGAGTACTTTTATAGAAACTGATAGTTATGCAAGTAATCCAAGCGGTTACTTGTCAAGACTCTATACTCAGACAAGTTCTAGTACACCAGTTACGGCTACAGATGTTGAGGGTAATTTATTAGATGGTGGTTTAGGAACTCTTACAATTCCTGCTAATGGATTTAAAGTAGGAGATAGTTTTAGTGCTGTATTAATAGGACATTTATCTTGTGTAGGTACAGCTACTTTACATATTAGAATTAAAACAGCATCAGGAATATTACTAGCAGATACAGGAGTAATGGCTATGAGTGCTGCTACTGATAAACATTGGAAACTTGATGTTGATTTTACTGTAAGACAATTAGGAGTTGCTACTGTAGCTTCTATAGCATCAGGAGGATTATTTGCATATACTAAAAATTCAGGACTTAACTTTGAGGGGGTAAATTTTAGTATAATAAATAACACAACTTTTGATACTACAATATCTAATACACTTGTTATCACTGCCCAATGGAATACTAACAATGCAGGAAATTCTATTTATTCAGAAATATTTACATTAAATAAAACATACTAATGAGTACTTTTATTTTTTTAAGTATTGCTGGAGGTTCAGGAACTAATATTCCTGTTGTTGCTAATTATAATGCTTTAATAGCAGCATATCCTCCTCCTAATACAACTCACTTAGGTCAATTTGTATTTGTAGAAAATGCACAAGGAACTTGGTGGATACCAGGTCCTGTTTTTGGAACTTATTATCCAGCAGGTTTATACTATTGTAATGGTACGGATTGGAAAACTGCAGATGTTCCTTATCAAGCTACTCAAGTAGAAGTAGATGCCGGAACTGTAACAGATAAATTTGTAAGTCCTGAAACATTAGAAGGTAAACCACTTGCTATAACTAGAACAGGTACTTCTATTGCTTTTGATAAAGTTTCTATTTACAATGAAGCAATCCCGGCAACTGGTAATTTAACAGATGATTTAACTACTGCCAGAATAGGTATAGTTCAAAAAATTTATCATAATGACTCTGTTACACCGACAGTTCCAGCTGGATGGGTTAAACTAGGTAGTGGATCTTACACAACATCTACACTAAATATTATATTTGCTGAATGGGTTTCAGGAACAAGAGTTGAATATTGGATTGTAAAAGGAAATTAATATGAGCAAGTATTATAGACATCTTATTGAAGCTGGTTTATTACTTGACATTTATCCAAATGCAGCAGTTGCTTATTCTTTAAGAAAGTTAAGAAGTGATTATAAAAAAGTTTTTAATCTTTTAACTTATTCAGAAGATATAAGTCAGGCTGTTTATAGTAAATCTGCTTTGATTACAACTTCTTATACTAATGTTGAAATAGCACCAGATGGGACAATAACTGCTGATAAATTAATTGAAGATACATCTTTCGCTTCTCATTTTTTAACTCAACAATTTAGTCCTCTATCAGTTGGTTTAGATTATAATTTTTCTGTATATTTAAAAGCTGGTGAAAGAACCAAAGTATCTATACAAATAAGTGGAGGTAGTGTTAGAGTTAATTTATTAACAGGTGTAATTGAAACAAATACAACAACTAGTACTCCAATAGTTACTAATGTTGGAAATGGTTGGTGGAGATTTTCAATCTTAAATATTCCAGCATTTACATTAGCTAATCCACTTTATAGAATTTTTATTGTTAATGCTTTAGATAGTACATCTTATGTAGGTGATGGGGTTAGTGGTGTTTATGTTTGGGGTTTTCAATTAACACAGAGTTCGACTTTATTGCCTTATGAAAAAACTGTTGTAGCTCCAAGTAATGGAAACTCTATTAAAGTAAGAAGAACTTCGGATAATACTGATCAGGATTTTGGATTTGATGAAATAAATGATACACTTACTGATTGGGTTGGTTATAACCTTTGGACTTATTCAGAACAAATGCAACAGTCTGTTTGGACTAAAACAAATTTAACAGTTACAACAGATACAATTGTTGCACCTGATGGAAACACAACAGGAGATGTCTTATTTGAAACAACCACTAATGGGGTTCATAGTTTCCAACGTGCTTTAGCATTAACAAACGGTCAACTATACACTGTTTCATTTTGGATTAAAGATGAAGGTAGAAATCATATAAGAATATCAACATCTTCAAACTTCTCACAAGATGGAACTACTCCGTTAGCTTGGTTAGATTTATCAACAGGTACTATTGTTTCTCAAACTAGTGGTTTTACGGGTTCAGATTTAACAATTACAGCAGATGGTAGTTGGTATAAAGTAAGTTACACAATGCCAGCCTTATCGACAAGTAGTATAACTGTTTTACAATTAAATTTATCACCAAATGGTTCAAATGTATCTTATGTTGGAGATGTTACAAAAGGAATTGCTGTTTGGGGGTTGCAAATTAGTCAAACATCAACAATTAAACCTTACCAAAAAACAGAAATAAATGCTGGTGGTGGTGGTTTTGTTACTACTTGGTATGACCAAAGTGGAAATGGAAACAATGCAACACAATCAACACCAGCCAATCAAGCACAAATTGTTTTAAATGGGTCTTTAATTATAGATGCTGTAACATTAAAACCAACAACAACTTGGACAGTAGATAGATATACATTATCACCAGGAATTAACCCGAATACTAGATATTTATCAATAGGTGTAGTTAATAGAACTTCTAATACTGGTGGTATAGCACAATTAGGAGTTGCTTCATCAATTGGTGGGTTTAATGGACAAGAACCTTTATATTGGGCGGCTACAACTGGAGCAATAAGAAGTGATATGTATTCAACTCTTAGTCATGGAATTAATATTTCTACTGGAGCATTTATAATGACCTCAGAAAAAAATGCTAGCAACTTAAAAACGGTTTATCTAAATGGGAGTGCGTTACCAATAACTGCAACCGAAGCACCAGCAGCAGGAAATAATATGAACATTTGGGGATTTCCAAATGGTAATCCAACAACTTGTCAATATCAAGAATATATCTATTGGAACTCAGAACAATCTGTAAATAGAATAGCAATTGAAACACTAATAAATGACTATTATGCAATCTTTTAAAGGATATAAATTTGATACAGTTGAAGAGGCTGATTTAGCAATGAATCAACTAAATGAGTATTATGGTTTGCCAGTAGAAAATGGAATATCTATTTTCGATGAAAGGTCTTATTTTCAGGTAGGAGATGCTTATTGTTTAACTGAAGATGAAATGTTAATACCAGTATTAGGAGAACCAATTGAAATAACTATTCCAGATTTTTGATAATTAAAAAATTTTTAGTATATTATAGTATATATATTTATAACTTTTAATCATGGATACACAAACACTGACCGTAGGACTTTTTATTACAAGTATTGTTTTTGCTATATTTGGGTACTTTTTAAAAATGATTCACGGAGATGTCAGAAAAAATACTGAAGAGCAAGGAAGACTGAAAGGTAAAATTGAACTAGTACAACAAGAGACACAGATAAAATATCAAGCCTTACAAGAACTTACTCAACTTGAGATAAAGAATCTAGCTAAGAATGTAGGTGAATTATCAGATGCAGTTAAGATGTTTGTATTAAATAAAGAAAAATGAAAGAGTTAAAAAGAAGATGGAGTGGTAAAACTCCAAAGTTTTGGAAGCAAGTAAGAAACATTGCAATTACAATAGGTGCAGTGGCAGGAGTAATTTTAACAGCTCCAATATCATTACCAGCAGCAGTAATTACAGCAGCAGGTTATTTAGCTACAGCAGGAACAGTAGCAGCAACTTTATCACAATTAACAGTTGATGACTCTAAAGTAGAGGAGGATTTGACAAATAACTGAACTATGAGTAAAAAACCAAAAAAACCAGTAAGTATTGATGCTCAAGTAAAAGTAGGAGAAACTACAGTAAGCATTGATAAGACTCCAGAAACTTTGGATGTTGTAATAGACACAAAAAAAGTTGATGTAGAAGTCCATGCAGATGCAGATAATAAATCTGTTACAGTAGATACTAAGAACTTAGATATTACTGTAAAGAAAACTGCAGAAGGAACCACTGTTAATGTAGATGCTAAATCTAAAGTCCTTAAGAAAACAGGATTATGGGTAGCACACATGATCAGTAAAAAACTGAACAAGAAACCTAAGAAATGAGTTACAACTATTTAACCCAAGAAACAGCTCCTAAAATATTAGTAGAAGCTGTTAAACTTATTGGTACTAAAGAAATAGTAGGTAAAGCACATAATCCCGTAATACTTAATTGGGCTAAAGAACTTAGTCTAAGTACTATTTATACTAATGATGAAATTCCTTGGTGTGGATTGTTTATTGCTTACTGCGCACATAAGGCAGGAGTACAAGTGGTTGAAAGACCTTTATGGGCTCTTAACTGGAATAAGTACGGAACTCAAGTAACTGAACCTATGTTAGGTGACATACTTACTTTTAAAAGAAATGGTGGTGGACATGTTGGAATCTATGTAGGTGAAGACAAAACACATTATCATGTTCTTGGTGGGAACCAAAATAACCAGGTAAATGTAATGAGACTTGCTAAGTCTAGATTAACACAAGCAAGAAGAACAGCTTGGAAAATAGCACAACCAGCAAGTGTTAGAAAAGTACATCTTGAAGCAAAAGGAACTATAAGCATAAATGAAGCATAATGAAGTCTAGAAACAATTGGAAAAACTGGAAGAAGAACTTAAAGCAATTTAGATTAAGTTTAAGAGTTTCTTCTGTTGATGTATTTACTCTAGAAATAGATGTACCAAGATCATTTTATATGATTACTGTATTAAACTTTACACTTAAAAATAGATAATCATGATAGATAGTAAAGACCAGATCATCAGAACTATGAAGAGTTATGATGTAGATAAAAATAAAAAAGACGGTATGACTAAAGTCAAAACAAAAACAATGACTAAGAAAAAATAATTACATACAAATTATAGAGATCCAGGTATATACTATGCCTGGATTTTTTATTTAAACTATTTTTATTTAAACTATTATTGTATATTTGTCTAAACTTTAATTTATATTATCATGGAAAACCAACAAGAACAAATGGAGAATTTATCTCCAGAAGAGTTAGTTAAGAGAAAAGAAGAAATGAAACAATTCTTTGAAGAAGCTGTTCCTTTTCTAGAAGCACAACACAAGTATGAAAAGTTAGTAGCTGAAATTTCTGAGTTTAAATACAGAAGATTACATTTTGATACACAAGCTATGTCTCTAATGTATCAGATGCAAAATGGTCCAGAATCTGAACAAGAACAAGAATCAGAAAAAACTGAGGAAAGTAAAAGAAAACTTAAAAAAGGATAATAATGGCTCTTGTAAATCAAGTACAAAAGCGTGTTAGAATGCCTAAATGGAATATAGTTAAATTTCAGATACTCACTCATTGTTATATTAATAACATTTCAATGAGTGAGTCTGATCTTAATTGTTTGACATTACTTAGTTTTAATGAACCTATTGAGCTTACTCATTTTTGTTATGATGCATCTGCAGATGAAGATTGGATATTTAAGTCACCACAAACTGTAAGAAACTGTATTAATAAAGCTGAGAAAAATGGATTAGTAATTAAAGATGATAGTAATAAAAAACTAATAAAACTAAATCCTGTTTTAAAAATTCAAACACAAGGTAATATATTATTAGATTATAAATTTTTTGGGCAAGATGATACCAAAGAAGACATCTGATTTATACCAACAATTATCTGAAGATTTAAACTTAGATAAACACTTAGTTGAATCTTTTATAGACTTTTATTATACAGAGTTGAGAAAAACTATGAGTGATCTAAAATACCCTAGAATAAATGTAGAAGGTTTAGGTCATTTTCATGTTAAACCTCAGATAGTAAAAAAAGCTATAACTTCATATTCTAGACTTTTAGAAAGTTATAATTCAGAAACTTTTAATGGCTATCATAATAAGAAAAGAATTGCTAATAAAGTAGAACTGTTAAAAAATATCTATGTAAAACTAGAAGAAGCTAAAGAACAAAAAGAATTATTTAAACAAAAAAAATATGGGAAAACTGACACAAATCTGGAAGAATAAATCTCAAATATTAGAGGGTATTATAAATACTGTAATTAGAGATGAATATGTAGAAGAAGTAGCAGCTATTAGAAATAGTATCTGTAATAATTGTGAACTTAAAGGAAAAAAATGTGCTGTTAAAGGTACAGGTCCTTGTTGTAATGAATGTGGGTGTTCTTTAGCATTTAAGACTAGGTCATTATCTTCTTCTTGTCCACATCCGGATGGTTCTAAATGGGATGCATTACTTACAGAAGATGAAGAAGATGAATTAGATAACCTTAAAGATTAATATTATGTATATAGATATAAATAATACACCTCCAAATTATGATGCACAAGAGGCAATAAATGCAATGAGACAACAGCAAATGCAAGGTGTAGTTGTAAATAATCCAACACAAGTAATTAATACCATTCCAAGTAGTGGTAGGGGCCTTTTTAGTCAAATTAACACTGATACTCATATAGATCCTTTTACTTCACTTGCTTTACTTGAGCAAAGAATGACTAAGTTAGAGTTTGATAATAAGTGTTTAAGATTAAAAATGCTAGGTATGGAGGGTAAGTTTACACAAGAAGAAGTAACTAACATCCGTAAGATGTTAATGGCTGAAGATGAATCATCAAGAACATTAGCAGAATCAATAATTGAAAATGCATAATTATGAGCATAATATTTAACGCATCTGATCACAGCTATAGAAGTATAGAAGATACAGGTATTGAATGGATAAGTGTAACTACACTTGTATCTCATTTTAAAAAACCTTTTGATGCTAAAGCTGTAGCTCAGAAAGTAAGCAAAAATAAGAAATCTAAATGGGCTGGAATAGATCCTCAGACTATTCAAGATATTTGGAATAATGAATCTACTAGGTCTACTACTCTTGGTTCATGGTATCATAACCAAAGAGAAGATGACTTATGTGCATTAGCATCTATGGAAAGAGAAGGTATAACTGTACCTGTATTTAAACCATCAGAAGTTAGAGAAGGAGTTAAGGTAGCTCCATTACAAAAATTAGAACCAGGTGTATATCCAGAACATATGGTTTATTTAAGATCCGCTGGTATCTGTGGACAATCAGATTTAGTAGAAGTAGTTAATGGTAAAGTAAATATTATTGATTACAAAACTAATAAAGAGATAAAGAAAGAATCTTATATTAACTGGGAAGGAATATCTGAAAAGATGGCTCATCCCGTAAATAACTTAGATGACTGTAACTTTTATCACTATGCTTTACAACTCAGTATTTATATGTATATTATATTAAAGCATAATCCTAAATTAAAACCAGGAAGCATTTATATTCATCATATAACATTTGAAGTAGACAGGGAAGATCAATGGGGTTATCCAATTGCAAAATTAGATAGTAATGGTGATCCTATAGTAAAAGAAGTAATACCTATGGCAATACCTTATTTAGTAGAGGAAGTACATGCTATTATTCATTACCTTCATGAGAACAAACAAAACATTAAAAAGAAATAAAGATGCTGATTAAACTATTTGATGTACAGAATAGAACAGTAGTTCCAACTGAACATTGTTATACACTTAAATCTCTAAAAGATTTAATGGATAACTATCCGGATGATTATCTAAAAATATACCAGTACTTGTTTTACATGACATGCCCTGATCCAGATATGAATCCTTTCTTTCATACACCACAGATAGAAAAAGAATTACTGATTATGAGAGAAATAGATGGAGAATTCTCAACAGAAGATGAGGATATATTTAATGCTCTTAAGTTCTGTGAAAAACTATATGAAACTCCAACATCCAGAGCCTATGGTGGTATGCAAAAAGCACTTGACAGAATATCTAATTACTTGTCTACTGCACAAATTACAGATGGTAAAGATGGTAATATAGCTCAGATAAGAGCATTAGCAAAAGACTTTGATGGTATTAGACAATCATTTAAAGGTGTGTACAAAGACCTACAAGATGAACAGTCTAGTAAAGTCCGCGGAGGAATTGGGCTTTCGTATGACTCTTAACTAATTATTAATCAAATACTTATGAGTGAAATCTATCAAGATATACCCTGTTGGGATAACGGTACCTGGACTACTGTTAGTTATAATTCTAGAGAAGAATTTTCTAAATCTATAGAAGAAATATTTGCTGAACCTGGTAAATATGAGTTTGATGAAACTAGTTATTTATTTAATGAACAAGCTATAACATTCAGAACTCAAAATGTTTATTGTTTAGCTCCATTTAAATCTAAAGACTTTATAGCTTATTGGGATGATCAAAAACATAAATGCAGAAAAGGAGTCTTTTACATAAAAGATGATAAGAAATGGTACTTAACCAGAGATTACTACATGTGGTTGAACTTCTTACCAATCTTTGATAAAGAACAACAGAAGTTTGATTTTGCTAAAATTAGAGATGCTCAGTATCATATGGCACTATATGAACTACTTGCAGAACTAAATTATAAACATGTTGCTATCTTAAAGAAACGTCAGATAGCATCTTCTTATTTTCATATATCTAAGTTACTTAATCAACTATGGTTTGAGTCAGGGGTAACTCTAAAAATGGGAGCTAGTCTTAAAGATTATATTAATGAGAAAGGTTCTTGGAAGTTTTTATCGGAATATGCTGCATTCCTTAATGAACATACTGCATGGTACCGTCCAATGTCTCCAGACAAAGTCTTAATGTGGCAGCAGAAGATTGAAGTAAGAAAAGGAGACAGAAAAACAGAAGTGGGTCTAAAGGGTACCATGCAAGGTATGTCTTTTGAAAAAGATCCTACAAATGGTGTAGGGGGTCCAGTTAAATACTTCTTTCATGAAGAGGCTGGTATTGCTCCTAAGATGGATACTACATATGAGTACATGCGCCCAGCCATGAGATCAGGTTTAATTACTACAGGAATGTTTATTGCTGCAGGATCTGTGGGTGACTTATCTCAATGTGAGCCTTTAAGAAAAATGATCCTTAAACCTAAAGATAGTGATGTTTATGCTGTTGAAACTAATCTAATAGATAATAAAGGTACTATAGGTTTATCAGGTTTATTTATTCCTGAGCAATGGTCTATGCCACCGCATATTGATACTTATGGTAATTCACTTGTGGAAGAAGCATTAGAAGCTTTAGATAGACAATTTGATATTTGGAAAAATGAATTAGATCCAGAAACTTACCAGTTAAGAATTTCTCAGCATCCAAGAAATATTGAAGAAGCATTTGCAAACAGAACTGTATCTAAATTTCCTACTCACTTACTTGCTGCACAACAAAGAAGAATAGAAGATAAAGAATATGCTTATGAGTTCTTAGATATATTTGCAGATGAAAATGGAAAACCTGCTGTTAAAACTTCTAATAAACAACCTATTAAAGAGTTTCCTGTTACTAAGAATACGGAAGATAAAACAGGATGTCTTGTAGTATGGGAAAGACCTATACCTAATCCAGAGTTTGCTAAACATTATTATGCTTCTATAGATCCAGTTTCGGAGGGAAAGACAACTACCTCAGAATCATTGTGTTCCATATACATAATGAAAGCTTCAATTCAAGTAACTAAAGTAACAGGAATAGAGAGAGAAACTTATATAGAACAAGATAGAATTGTTGCTGCATGGTGTGGTAGATTTGATGACATTAATAAAACTCATCAAAGATTAGAACTAATTATAGAATGGTATAATGCATGGGCTGTTATAGAGAATAATATATCTCTTTTTATTCAGTACATGATATCTAGAAAAAAACAAAAATATCTAGTACCTAAAAGTCAGATTATGTTCTTAAAAGACTTAGGTGCCAATGCTAATGTATTCCAAGAGTATGGTTGGAAAAATACAGGTGTTTTATTTAAACAACATCTTCTTAATTATGCTATAGAATATACTAAAGAAGAATTAGATGTAGAAACTAAAACAGATGGTACTATTGTAAGAACCAAATACGGCATAGAAAGAATTCCTGATCCAATGCTTCTTAAAGAAATGCAAGCTTATACAGATGGACTAAATGTGGATAGAATGGTAGCATTTTGTGCTTTGGTAGCTTTTATGAGAATACAGCAAGCTAATAGAGGTTTTAATACAGTAACAATAATGGATGATACTGCTAAAAATTTGGATAAGTCTAAAAATTTGTTTAAATTAAATAGTAGTCCGTTTAGACATATGGGTAAATCAAGATATGCTGGTTCACAAGGAACTAACAGGTCAGCCTTTAAAAATTTAAAATAAAAAATTATGCAAGTTATAAATGCTTTACAAGCAAAAAAGGGTGCTAAGACTGAATATAATAGAATGGGTAGTATTACCCAACCATTACAATTTTTACCAAGAAAAGAAAAAAATGATGAGTGGGCAGCTTGGAACTTAGACTGGTATGAATGGAATGGTTTAAAACAGATCCGTAGAAATGCCCGCAGGCTTATGAAAAATTATAAACTTGCAAAAGGTATTATAGATAAATCTGACTATATAGTAGAAGAAGATAATGATTACAGAGATATTGTAGAAGTACTTACTAAAGAAGATCAGTCTGCTTTAGAGTTAAAGTTCTATCCTATTATACCAAATGTAATAAATGTTCTTGTTGCAGAGTTTGCTAAAAGAAGTACAAAACTTTCTTACAGAGCTGTAGATGAGTTTTCATATAATGAAATGCTAGAGCAAAAAAGAAAAGATGTAGAAGAAGTTTTAATGGCAGATGCACAAATTAAAATAACAGCTGCTTTATTAGAACAAGGTTTAGATCCAGAATCAGAAGAAGCACAACAAGAATTGTCTCCTGAAAAACTTAAGAGTCTTCCTGAAATAGAATCTTTTTACAAAAAAGATTATAGATCTATGGTAGAACAATGGGCTAGTCACCAACATAAAGTAGATGTTGAAAGATTTGGTATGGAAGAACTTGAAGAAAGAGGGTTCAGAGATATGCTTATTACAGACAGAGAGTTCTGGCATTTCCGTATGATGGAAGATGATTATGAAGTAGAATTATGGAATCCAGTAGTTACTTTTTATCACAAGTCTCCAGATACTAGATATATATCACAAGCACATTGGGTAGGTAAAACAGATATGATGACTGTAGCTGATGTAATTGATAAGTATGGATATATAATGACAGAAGATCAAGTTGAAGCTTTAGAACAAATATATCCTGTTAGATCTGCTGGTTATACTATTGGTGGTTATCAAAATGATGGTTCATTCTATGATGGTACTAAATCCCATGAATGGAATACTAATATGCCTTCATTAGCATATAGACAATATACATCTGCTATGAATGGTACTGTATTAGATGGAGGAGATATTGTTAATCAAATTCTATCAGAGGGTGAAGATTATATTGATACAGGTACTACTTACTTATTAAGAGTTTCTACAGTATACTGGAAGTCTCAAAGAAAAATAGGACATTTAACTAAAATAGCTGAAAATGGTGAAGTAATAAATGAAATTATTACTGAAGATTATAAAGTAGAAGATAATCCTATTTATGATACAAGATTAATGAAAAACAAAACCAAAGACAATGTTATATATGGAGAACATATAGATTGGATTTGGATTAATGAAGTATGGGGTGGTGTAAAGATTGGACCAAATATTCCAAGTTTCTGGGGTATGAATAATCCAGGTGGCTTTTCTCCATTGTATTTAGGTATAGATAAAAATCATATTGGTCCTTTAAGATTCCAATTTAAAGGAGATAACTCTCTTTATGGTTGTAAACTTCCAGTAGAAGGATCTGTATTTTCAGATAGAAATACAAAATCTACAGCATTAATTGATTTAATGAAACCATACCAGATTGGATATAACATTGTTAATAATCAAATTGCTGACATATTAGTGGATGAACTTGGTACAGTAATTATGCTTGATCAGAATTCTCTCCCTAGACATTCATTAGGAGAAGACTGGGGTAAAGGAAATTATGCTAAAGCATATGTAGCAATGAAGAATTTTCAGATGTTACCATTAGATACATCTATCACTAATACAGAGAATGCATTAAACTTTAATCATTTCCAGAAATTAGATCTTTCTCAGACAGAAAGATTAATGTCAAGAGTACAATTAGCTAATCATTTTAAACAACAAGCTTATGAAGTAATAGGTGTTAATCCACAAAGAATGGGTCAACAAGTTGCTCAGATGACTGCTACAGGAGTAGAACAAGCTGCTGCTGCATCTTATGCACAGACAGAGGTATTCTTTATTCAACACTGTGATTACTTAATGCCTAGAGTGCATCAAATGAGAACAGACTTAGCACAGTACTATAACTCTACAAAACCATCTACTAGATTAACATATACATCAACAGCTGATGAAAAAGTAAACTTCCAAATAAATGGTACAGATTTATTAATGAGAGATTTAAACATCTTCTGTAGTACTAATGCAAATCATAGATCTGTTCTAGAACAGTTAAAACAAATGGCAATGCAGAATAATACTACTGGAGCTTCTGTTTATGACTTAGGTAAAATAGTTCAGTCAGATTCAATTGCTGAGTTAAACAATACATTAAAAAGTTCTGAAGCAAAACAACAAGAACAAAAACAAGCTGAAATGCAACAAGCACAACAGTTACAAGAACAACAATTGCAAGCAAATGCTGAACAACAAAAAATGAAACTTGATGCAGAAGCTTTAGAAGCTGAGAAAAATAGAGAAAGAGATATTCTTGTTGCTGAAATCAGAGCCGCGGGTATGGGATCAATGGTAGATATAAATCAAAATAAAGAAAATGATTACCAAGATGCTATGAAAGAAATCAGACAAACTGAACAATATAGAGAACAAAGTAATCTTCAAAGAGAAAAACAATCTAATGAAAATATGAGACAAGCTCAGAAAATGAACTTAGAAGAAAGAAAATTACAGACTCAACAAGACATAGCAAACAAGCAGTTAGAAATAGCTAGAGTGAATAAAAACAAATTTGATAAACCTTCTGAAAATAAAAAGAAGTCTAGTTAGCTATATATGCAGAGAAAAGTGTAATTAACTTTTAAATTTATCAAGTTTATTTAGTATATTGAATTATAAATTAAAACCAACAAAAATGAGTGAAGAAACCAAAAACCTCAATGAGGTACAAGAGTCTACAACGGTAGACCAGGTAGATGTAAATATTGATGAGATATTTGGTAATCCAGGTGCAGATAATATTATGTTACCTGCAGATGAGAAACCAAAATCTATGTTTACTAAAGAAACTACAGATCTTACGTTCTTTGACAAACCAGCAGCTACTAAAGAAGAAAAAGAAGAAGAAGCAGAAAAGAAGCAAGAAGTAGAAGAAACTATTGCTGAATTAGAAGGCTTAATTGTTCAAGAAGAAGAAGCAGGTAATAAAGGTAGACCAAAGATTGATAAATCTGGTTTACATGAACTTGCTACTAAAATGATTGAAGATGGTGAGTTAATACCATTTGATGATGAAAAACCTTTAGAAGAATATACTACTAAAGACTTCAGAGAATTATTAGAAGCTAACTTTAAAGAGAGAGAAGAAAAAATTAAAAAAAATACTCCTAAAGAGTTTTTTAATTCTCTTCCTGAAGAATTACAATATGCAGCTAAATATGTTGCAGATGGTGGTCAAGATTTAAAAGGTCTTTTTAGAACTCTTGCTTATGTAGAGGAAATGAGACAACTTGATCCAGCAGATGATCAAGATCAAGCAGAAATTGCAAGACAATATCTTTATGCTACAAACTTTGGAACAGCAGAAGAAATTGAAGCAGAAGTTGAGGATTGGGCAGACCTTGGTAAATTAGAACAAAAAGCTAATCAGTTCAAACCTAAGTTAGATAGAATGCAAGAAGAAATTGTTGCAAGACAACTAGCAGAACAAGAAGCAAGAAAAGAACAACAAGCTGAAGCCGCAAAAGCATATACAGATAATGTATATAACACACTTGTAACTGGAGAACTAGATGGTGTTAAGTTAGATAAGAAAGTACAAAACATGTTATACTCAGGTTTGGTACAACCAAGTTATCCATCTATATCAGGAAAACCTACAAACATGTTAGGACATTTGTTAGAGAAGTATCAGTTTGTAGAACCAAGACATGACCTTATTGCAGAGGCTCTTTGGTTATTAGCTGATCCTGCTGGTTATAAAGCTAAGATTAAAGATCAAGGTACTAAAGCTGCTGTAGAAAAAACAGTAAGACAATTAAAAACAGAAGAAGGTAGAAAAAGTACTAACTCAATTATTCAAGAAGAGACTAGTACAAGATCAAGTAAACCTTCTCAAAAAACAATTTCTAGACCTACTAATATGTTTAGAAGATTTTAAATAGTAACAATTAAATAAATAATAAAAATGGCAACTCCAGTTTTAAACAATGGTATATTCCTCCGGGATACCTCGTATCAGGCAAGTTCCCATGTGGATTCATACCACTTGGTTAACATGCTGAAAGATGCTGAACCTATGGATTTAGGTCCAGTAGACTTATGGGCTATGGCTCAGAAAGTTGAAATGCCACTTTATCAAATGTCTTCATTTGGTGGCAAGAATGTAATCATGGTTGATAATGCTCGTGGTGAGTATAAGTGGCAGACTCCAGTGTCTGTAGACTTACCTTACATTGTTGAGGATATTGAACCAGATAACAACTTTAAAGGTATTGAAGGTACAACCTTCCGTATCAAGTTAAGCAGACGTGAGTTTGGTCATGGTGATATCTTTACATATGACAAATACAACGGAGCTGAGTTATATGTAGTTCCTTCTGAAGATATCTTACCACTTGGTGATGCTTATATCTATACGGTACAGTTGGTTAACAATGAGAACTACAAATACTTAGATAACAAGTATTTAGCTAATGGTACTAAAGTATTCCGTAAAGGTTCTGCAAGAGGTGAGTATGGTGAAAGATTCTCTGACATTACAACAAGAACAGGATTCCGTGAATTCTATAACTTTGTTGGTGGTGCTGAAGCTCACGTACATTATTCTATCTCTAGCCGTGCTGACTTGATGATCAAAGGTGGAATGAATGCAGATGGTACAGTTCCTGTAACTGAGATCTGGAGAACATTTGATAAAAACATTGATCCTTCTATTACTTCTTTAGAAGACATGATCAAAAAATTAGGTAAAGACAAAGTTAAAAAAGCATTTGATAATGGAGATTTATCAAGAACTTTCTTGACATCTATGGAATCTGCTCACTTATCTAAAGTAGCAAGTGACATTGAGACTTACTTAATGTGGGGTCATGGTGGTAGAGTTCGTCAAGATGGACCAGATGATGTTAGATTATCTGTAGGTCTTTGGAAACAGTTGGATAACTCTTTCAAAAGAGTATACAATAAAAATAACTTTACATTAGATTTGTTCCGTGGAGAAATCTACAACTTCTTTAATGGTAAAGTTGAGTTCCAAGGTCCAGATCCAAAACGCTCATTAGTAGTTCAAACTGGTATGGGTGGAATGAGAATGGTAAATGAAGCTATTAAACGTGAAGCAGTATCTTCAGGTTTGTTAATTCAAGCTGCTGACATAGGTGCAATCACTGGTAAAGGTATGGACTTGAACTTTGGATTTGCTTACACTTCTTATGTAATTCCTTTCTTGGCAAATGTTAAGTTTGTATTGAACCCAGCATTTGACAATGTTCATACTAATGACATTGAGAACCCAATCATTGATGGTTTCCCATTATCTTCTTATTCATTCATTATCTTTGATATCACAGATAATACTAATGACAACATCTTCTTGTTGAAATTAAGCTGGGATAACCAATTGAAATGGTGGTATCAAAATGGTACTATGGACTACATGGGTCGTACACAAGGATTCCAATCTTCTGGACAGTTCAATGGTTACCGTGTAATGATGTCTCAAACAATGCCAGCTATTTGGGTTAAAGATCCTACAAAGGTTCTTAAGATTGTTATGAGAAACCCAATCACTGGTGGATCATTCTAATTAAAAAAATAAATTGCACAGGGTGTCATTAATGATGCTCTGTGCTTTTTTAATAAAAAAGTAAACTAACAACAAACAAACCAACAACAAAATGGAAACACAATTTACAATGGTAGAAACCGGGCGCGGTAGTATTAGAAAAACAGCTATTACAGTACGTCCGTTCTTTGACAGTTCAGTATCCAATATGGGTCTGGAAACTTATAACATGAGTCTTTATGATGGAGTAAAACATCATGAACAACTTGCATGTTTAGAAAATAACGGTGTAGTAAGATACATTACTGGTTTAAATGAATTTGCACCAGAAATTAAATTACTTAATGCTGAAGATAGAGAAGCAAGAGTAAGAGAAATTAGAACATCAGTAGCAGAGTTAGAAAAAGAATTAGCTGCTAATGTGCTAGATATTGAAGATCCAATGTTCTGGAATCAAGTAACTTTATTGAGACCTGATAACTCAACATTTTGGAATAAGATTGAAGTTGCATGTGGTAATGATCCGGTTTACTTAGATCCTACAAATCCATATGACAGAATTAAATTACATGCTATAGAAGCAGGAGGGTTCTCAATTATTGCTAAAAGTTATGATGATGCAAGAGCAAGAGCGGTACCACCTAAATTTTATTTAGATAAAGAAGAAGAAACAGTTATGGTTAGAACAGAGTACAAAAAACTCCGTAACAAAGCATTAGCTGAACTTCAAAAATTATTTGACAAAAACAGTACTAAGTTATTCTACATTGCAAAAGTTGTAGATATCAATAGTACACAATATAGAAAATCTACACCATTAGATGTTATCTATGAAAACATGGATAGATATATCAGTGGTGATGGAGGAGAAACCAATAAGGAAAGAGCTGCTAAATCCTTCACAGAAACTGCAGCAATGGATATGGAATCATTAAAAATTAAATCAATTGTTAGAGATTCCGTATTTTTTAAGTATATTATTAATAAGGCAGATGGTTATATCTACCACACTAAGACAGGCTCAATGCTTGGAAGAAATGTGTCAGATGTAGTAGAGCACTTGAAAAACCCTTTAAATGAGGATGTTTTAAAAGATCTAAACACTGCTTGTGAAAAGTATTGGAACTCTTAAATTTAAAATAAAATGGCAAAGAAAAAAATAACTGGTAAACAACTCCAAATGAGTTTTAACTTACCAGCTAAAACAAAAAATACAGCTAGTGATGCTTTTAAAAAAGCTACTCAATCTGTAAAATCATATGGTCAAAAAGCTGCAGAAAATGTTTCTAAAAAAGCTCCTTCTACAGCCGTAGTTAAATCAGGTACTAATTATCCTGCTGTTAAAAGTAATAAATCTACAGCTGTAGCAAAACCTAATAATAGTAGTAAAGCTCCTGCAGTTGTTAAACCTAAAGTTACAATATCATCAAAAAAAGTATCTGATGGAATTTACAGTAAACAATTTCCTAAGTACACAGACTTTACTGATGTAACTAAAAAAGCTAGTAAAGGTAGTAAAGCTGGTAAAGCTGCATTAATTGCTGGTACAGTGGCTGCTCTAGCTTATGGTGGAAAAAAACTATATGATTATTCTCAAGGTGATAAGAAAAAAGGAACAGCAATAAAAACTGGAGCTAAAAAAGCTGCTAGTACAGTTAAAACTCCAGAAGTTAAAAAAACTGAAACTAAAAAACCTGAAGTACCTAAAAAAACTCCTGAGAAAACAACATCTAAAAAAGTAACTGCTATTAAAGATGGTGCTAAAAAAGCTGCTGAAAGCTCTACTAAAACAAGTAATCCGAAATTTGTAAAAGGTTATATTGAAGGTTTAGAAAGAGAGGGTAGTAAAAAACCAGCTGCTAAAAAACCAGTAACAAGTTCTAAAGTTATAGGTGCTGTTAAAGCTACAGTAACAGGTAAGAATACTACCAAGATAGAAACTAACTTGAAAAAACCTGCTACAAAAACTAATACAAAAGTTGATAATACATCTATTGAACAAAAAGCAAAAGATGTAATGAGAGGTAAATATGGTTCAGGTGCTGATAGAAAAAAAGCATTAGGTGCAGATTATGATAAAGTGCAAGCTATTATTAATAAACAAATGGCTGGTTCTAAAGCTAAAAGCACTCCAGCTAAAACTACAGAAGCTGCTCCAGAAAGAATGGAGATTAAAAAAGCACAACCTATTGAGTATACTGGACCTAAAGAACTAGCAATGACAGCTGAACAAAAAATGAATGCTAACATTGATAAGTCAAAAAAAGAAAAAATGAGAAAAGGTGGTATGGTAAAATCTAAAAGAAAATAATTATGGGAACAATTAAAAAAGGTGGTGTTATGGTAGGTTTAAATGGTAACTTACCAGTACAAAAAATACCAGGTTCAAAAGGTGTTATGCCAGGACTTAACGGTAAAGTATCTGTACAAACTAACCCTGGTGGTTGGGCAGGTGGAAAAGGTAATACAGCTCCTAAGACTGCAGAACCTAATAAATAATTGTCATGCCGAAAGATGCTTGTTATACTAAAGTAAAAGCACAGTATGCTGTGTTTCCTTCAGCTAGAGCTTCTCAAGCTATTGCTAAATGCCGTAAAGGTTCAGGTGTAGTAAGAAAAACTAAAGCTGGTAGTGATCTTAAAAGATGGCAATCAGAAAAGTGGCAAGACACAAAATCAGGAAAAGCTTGTGGTGCCGGTGGTAAAAATGAATACTGCCGGCCTACAAAAAAAGTATCTAAAGATACACCAAAAACAAAGTATGAACTAACTCCTTCTAAACTAGCTGTTAAGAAAGCTGAGAAGTCTAGAGTAGGAATGGGAAGAAGAGTTAAAAATGTATAGTAATGGCAATTAAAAAAACAATAACTAAAAAAGCACCAGCTAAGAAGAGTTCTTCAGTTGGTATTTCCATTTTAGGTGGTAGTAAGAATGAAATGAGAAAATGGGAAATTGAATCTGCTATGAGTACATTACAGAGAGCATCAGAAATACAAAAGAATGCTAAGTTAATGTCTGATGTAAAAAAGATGGCAGCTGAAAAAGCAAAAGAGTTTACTAGTATTGCAGCAGGTAAAAAAATTTAGTTATGGCAAAGACTGCTGCTTGGACAAGAAAAGAAGGTAAAGATCCTAAAGGAGGATTAAATGCTAAAGGAGTAGCTTCTTATAGAGCAGCTAATCCAGGTAGTAAATTACAGACAGCTGTAACTACTAAACCTTCTAAGTTAAAACCTGGAAGTAAAGATGCTAAGAGACGCAAGAGCTTCTGTAGCAGAATGTCTGGGATGCCTGGTCCTATGAAGGATGAAAAAGGAAGACCTACTAGAAAGGCTCTTTCACTAAAAAAATGGAACTGTTAAAACTATATATATCATGGCAAAATGTATGCAATGTGGTGGAGCCACTAAAATGAAAAAAATGCAAACTGGTGGAGTAAAAGGTATTGTAATACCTCAATATTCTAATGATCCTAGAACAGATCCAGGTAGAACTCTTAAAAAAGGTGGTGCTGTTAAACCTAAAATGAAAATGGGTGGTTCTTCTTTTGGTATGTTATCTGTAAAAGCTGGTGTAGATAAAAATCCTAATCCAACTGCTGCAGATAGAATAGCTGGTGCTAAAATGAAAAAAGCTAAATTTGGTGCTTCTGTAAAAGTACAACATTCTCCAGCTCCAGGAAGAGTAAGATCTTCTTCTGGTACAGGAACAGTACCTGTAGGTATGCGTAAGAAAACTGGTGGCTCAGTTAAGAAATAATCATGGCTGAGAAAAAGGATAAAAACTGGATTCAAAAAGCAGTGAATCCTAAACATAAAGGTTATTGTACTCCTATGAGTAAACCTACATGTACTCCAAAGAGAAAAGCTTTGGCAATGACGTTTAAAAAAATGGCTAAAAATAAATAAGACATGCTAAATAGTACCATAACAATAAAGATGAAGCAACGTCTCAATAAGTTGGATTCCAATGACTATGATAACATAGAATGCTGGCAAGTTGTGGAGTCTTTTAATAAAGCTCAAGTGGAATGGACTAGAAGACAATTGCATGGTATTAACTTAGTTAAAGAAGGTGATGAGCAATCTACCAGAAGAAAAGATGATTTACAGATCTTACTGGATACTTTTAACTTAGGTTTAGTAAACAAAGAGTATTACTATACAAGTATTTTACCTGTAGAGTATTTACAATGGAAAAGAGTAGATGTATATGCTGGTAAAGAATGCTGTGATAAAAGACGCATGACTGTATACTTAGCAGAAGAAGGTAATCTTAATCAACTCTTAAGAGATAAATCTAAACAACCAAACTTTGAGTGGTCAGAAACATTTGCTACTCTTAAAGGAGGTAATGTTAATATTTATACTAATGGAGAATTTGCTATACAACAAGCTGATCTTATTTATTACAGACAACCAATTAAAATCCAGATTAATGGTTGTGTAGATCCATATACAGGAATACAGTCTACTGCTGAAGTACAGTGTGAGTTTAAAGATGATATAATTGAATTAATAATTGATGAGGCTGTAAGTATACTTGCCGGAGATATTGAGTCTGGAAACCAATTCTCTAGAGGATCTGAAGGAGCTGAAAGAAATAACTAACATGGAAGAAAAATCAAGACTTTTAAAAAGAAGTCCGGAACCTACTAAAACTATTAGTAGACCAACAGTTACTGTAACACAACCTAAGAGTGAACTAGCTAAACCAGAACCTACTCCTAATACAGGTGTGGGAGGTAGTTCTTTAGATACTATGGTAGCATCATGTGTTTCAGAACTTATGAATGCAAGAACAAGTTTTCATAAACTACATCTTAAAGTAACAGGTGATGGTTCTTATGCTGCTCATAAAGCTCTTAATAAAATATATGATGCATTACCAGATTTTGCTGATACTCTTATTGAAGGTTATCAAGGTGCTGCAGAAAAAATATTAAAGTATCAGGAAACTAATCCTAGAACTCTTGATACAGTAGCAGACGGAGTAGCTTATCTAAGAGATATCTATGCAATGGTTAACAAGTTACAAGCTATGTTACCTTACTCAGAAATAGTAAATAATCTAGATTTAGTTAAAGATTCTATCAACTCTACAAAATATAAATTACTTTTCTTGAAATAAATTTTGTTATTTCAAAAACTTTTACTATATTATATTATATATTTATTAACTAAAACAAAAACAAAATGAGTTATTTTAATCATGCCTTTAGAAAAACCTTTGTGGGAACAAATGGTTTTGTAAATACCCTTAGTGGTCATTTAGGTACACCAGGTAATATTTTACAAGGTGGAGAATTTGCATTTGTAAATGCTAAAACTTGGGCTTTACAAACTACCGCTCCAACAAACTGTTGTAACCTTGTACTTGCTGCAGGTTCAATTTATCAAAATGATAAAATTGGTCCTTTTCACGGAGGATACAAAGAGACTAACAAGTCTAAAGAAATCAATCCTAAGTATGTAAGTAGATTCTACCGTGTAGATCCATGTACTCCACAAAACAATGTAATTCACATTGGTAATACAGCTTACACAGATGATGTAGCTTTAGGTTTATCAACAGCTGGTGCTGGTGATCCGGGTGCTAACTTAGTTGATGGTGTATACACAGATATTCCATTAGATGCAGTTGGTCCTTCAACAGGAGTTGGTTTAGTAGTTAATATCACTGTAGTAGGTGGTGAAGTTACTTTTGTAGAAATTGTAAATGGTGGTTCAGATTGGACGACAGCTGATACAGCTACAACTAGTGATGAACTTATTCCTGAAGATGGTGATGGTACACAACCTATATTTGTTGTAACTGCTGGTGTAGGTGCTAACTGTTGTAAAGAATTCTTATGTGGTGAAACTTATACATTACGTGTTGATGTTAAAGGTTCTCCTGCATTAAGATTACTTAACCACAACTCTTATATCATTGCTTCTGCATACGGTGGATGTTGTCCTGATGGTGCCATTGCTCCAACAGTAATTGACTCTACTTTAATCTTCAAACAATGGGCTGAGGCTATCACAAGATATCCAGTTATCTCTCCATTCATGCAAATCATCTTAGTTGATGAAGCAGGTACTCCTTGGTATGCACCAGGAACAGATGCTGCTTTCTTAGCTGATGAAGGAGCTGATACTTGGGATCATTATGTATCTCCAGGACACACTCCTGATGGTTGTGCTGGATTAGTTCTTAACGGAGCTTATGTAGATACTAAATTCCAAAACTGTACATTCCAAGTTTCTGACTTCTATGAAGTTGAGCCAGTTAGATTGTATGCTTCTGAAGTAGACTTAAATGGTGACCCATGTACTTTTGATGGTGTTTGTGTTATCACAGAATGTCAAGGAAGACAAGCAATGGGTCTTGGTGAATCAGTTGCACGTGATGTAATTTTATCTGAACAATACAGACAAAACTTCTTCCACTCAGACTTCCGTATCCGTGAGATTACTCAAGGTTACAGTGTGTTTGATTACATTAACAGAAATGTTTTGTATACAAGATACTTCTTACAACACAATGTACCACGTTTCAATAACCCAACTAGTACATTTGACAATGATCAATACTTGTTAGAAGTTATCACTTGTGGTTCAAATAATGCATTTGAAACATTTGTTGAAAGTTGGTTAGATAATGGATGTGCTGGAGTATGTGATCCTAATGTACAAGTTGAAAATTGTGTTACAGATTGTGAACCTATTTACAATTTCCCTACACTTACATATCCTAATTTCAGTCCTGATACATTACAAGTTTGTGATTAATATTTAGGATTAAATTAAAAATAATAAGGGGAGCTGAGTTTCAAACTCCTCCCCTTTTTTAATATATAATTATGGCTAATCATATACTAAGTTTAGAAGTACCTACAGTAATGAACCCTTGTATCTTAAAGATATTTGATACAAGTATATATTCAAAACTGATTCCGGTAACTTGTCCTACATTAAATATTACAGTACCAGGATTTGGTTATTCTGTACAACTAGATGTTACAGAAGATTTTGCAGAAACAATTACTGCATGTGACTTACAGTTACAAACTACAGACTGCGGAACTGTTAATGTAGACATACCAGATGGAGTATATATTATTAAGTATAGTGTATCTCCTAATGAAACAGTATATGTAGAATATAACCATATGAGAATTACACAAGCATTAAACAAATACTATAATGTATTATGTGATGTAGATGTTGCTGCATGTGATCCCCCATTTAAAATTAAACAAAGACTTGAAGAACTAAGATTAATTTTTATGTATCTTCAAGCAGCAAAAGGAAAAGTTGAATTTTGTCATGAGCCTCAAAAAGGTATGAGTTTATATAACTATGCTATGAAGCTTCTTAACAAGATGACTTGTACAAATTGTAAATAACTTAAAACCAATAGATTATGTCAACATGTGCAAATTGTGGTACAAAACTTTCTTGTGGCTGTCAGAAAAGAACAACAGCTGATGGAAAAAGTGCTTGTACAAACTGTGTTAACAAAACACAAGCTTCAGTAAAAAAAATAGAAAATACAACGGCACCTACAGCTAATACTTGGGGTCCAAATAGATACAAAAATTTACACAAGTTTTTAAAAAAATAAGTAATGGGAGGTGTAAGACGTTATAGAATTACTAGTTGCTGTGAACAAGATGTTTCTACTGATGTATTTAACATACCTAGTAGTGGTCTAGTTGCTGATGGTGTTTATGTATATAATGGTACATCTTTTGAAGAATCAACTACAGGGATGTGGTTTTATAATGGTTATTGTTATACTGTAGAATATTTAGGAACTAATTTTAGTTTTTATCCTACAGCATTTAATCAAGCTGACATAACATTTGTTAGTAATAATGACTGTAATAATATAAACTGTGCTGCTTGTGAAATTGCATTACCTGAAGCATATTCAGTATTTGCATGTTGTGATACAGCTAATGTTGTAAATATTAATATTGATTTTTCTGGGTGTGGTGTTTACACTACTACTTATAAATATACTGGTCCAGGTTTTGTTACAGATAGTGGTTTTGTATTTGAATCAGAACAATGTTACAATATTCAAAGTATTGATAATGGTGTTTATAATGTAGGACCTCCTTGTGAAGATCTAGAACCAGGATTAGGTTCATATAGAGATTGTGAAGCTGCTATAAATGATGGATTTTGTCCAGCTTGTGAATTAGGTTTACAATACTTAATCTTTACAAATTGCTGTACTACAGAAACTATTTTATTTAAAGGTATAGATGCAAATTTATATTATGGTGTACAAGAATACATTGGAATTCCTGTAGATGGTTTAGTAAATAAATGTTATGGTATTGAGATAGGTATTGTTGGAGATGCTACAGTTCCGGATATTGCTGCTTATAATGCATTACCATCCCCACCTCTTTATAATGCAGGAGTTAATTTTATTTCTATAAATAATAAAGATACTGATTGTATTAATTATATAGCACAATGTCCTAGTTGTACAATACCTTGTTACACACTTTATAATTGTGATGGTAATAATTTTAATACAACTTCTGATTTATCAAGTAATGTTGGAACATGGGTTACTATTAGTAACAGTGAAGGTCCTGTTGCAGGTACTTGGTTAGTATTAGAAAATACAGGAAATTGTAAAAATGCTGTAAATGATATTACAGTAGTACTTGCTGATGTAACACCTTGTCCTATCAACTGTTATCAAATTACTGGTAACCCTACTACAGTAACATATATTAATTCTGATTTAGAACTTATTGTACAATTAGGTGGAGGTAAAGTATGTTCTTATATTACACCTATTGTTACTGGACCTGCTATAGGTTATGTAGTAGAACTAGGATTATGTGTAGGTGGAGTATGTCCTGAAATATGTTTTGAATTTACTAATTGTCAAACTAGTGAAATATTAGTAGTATCTAATTCATCTACTGTAATTCCTTATTATGCTCAAGAACAAGTAGTTACACTACAAGGTTATGATGGTTGTTGGAGTATAGATATTACAGAAGTTTGTGATTGTCCTGTTAGTGTTACTATACTAACAGCTTATGCTAGTTGTCCTGCTTGTTTACCAATTGTAAATTATAAATTTACTAACTGTAATAATCAATCTATTATAAGATATAGTACTGAAGACTACTCAGAATATGTAGGAAAAACAGTAAAGTTAGAATGTGGTGAGTGTTGGTTTGTATCTGAAATAAATTATAATCCACCAAGTACACAAACTATTAATATTACATTTACTTTTGATTCATGTGTAGCATGTGCTAAGACTTATTATAAATTAACTAATTGTACTGATGATACTGAAATAATTTATACAGATTCTGCATTAAATTTAATAGCTCCTCAAATATCTACATTTGATACAAGCCCTACTGTTAATAATGATTGTTCTAATGAATTTGCAAGAGTTACCTATACTTATGAAGGTATTGAATATGTAAAAGATTTATCTAATGTGGGTAATATAGATAATGAAAATATATATGTTTATACAAATAATTTAGATAATAATATATTTTTTTTAAGATATGTATCAGATACAAATTTATGGACTATTTTTTTTGAGAATAATGAAACAGCTATAGTTGCTACAAGTCCTGATTTTATAAATTGGACAGGTGAGAATGGTTATACAAATATTTCAGTTAATTTAATTACTTTATCAAATCCTTGCATAACAGTAGTTTTAGATGGTATTGAATATACATTACAAAGTACAGGAGAAGAGGATGGTAAAAGTGTTTACTTTTATATAAGTGATGTTGGTTTTGATACATTTGAAGTAATAAGTTTAGCATTTAATCCAGATACTTGGTATTTAAATATAGGTATTGAAGCTACTCAATATCAACTAAATTCTGATATTGATATTCCTATTTCAACAAGTTGGTCTTTTGTAGAAGGAACTCCTTTTAATACTGTATCAACTATTGCTTGTAATTGTGAAGGTTTTATTGTAAGTATTAAAGAATGTCCGGGATGTTGGATAGTAACGGAAACATCTGAACCAATTAATCCTACTACGGTAACTCAATTAAAAAGTTATGATGATTGTGTAGCTTGTCAAAGTGTAGTACCTTGTGTATGTAGTACACTTAGAAATGATACAGGTGAAGCAACTAGTTTTGCTTATTTAGATTGTACAGGTATATCATTAGATACAGGAATTATAAAACCAGGGGAAACTTCTGAGAAGTATTGTTTAAGTGAATGGTTAGGAAAAGCACCATTACAAAATTATATAGAATATTTTGGTAATTGTATTAATGGAGTATGCCCACCAGTAGTATATCCAAAAAGAAAAGTAAAACCTGGATACTCTGTACCTACTTGTGACATAGAAAAATATGAAAAGATTACATGCCGGTCATCTGAGATTTTATACAAACAAGTAATAAGATTAAGATATGGTATTAGTAATTGCTGTCCAGAAGATGATGAGAAATGGTTAATTAAAAAAGAACTAATAGATCTTGATGCATTAAGAGATCCTGACTATATATGTAAACCAGTTACATCTTGTTGTAATCAACCTATAAATGATTGCGGGTGTAATACACTTAAAACTTGCAATTCTCAATAATAATTATTATATTATAAATATGAAGCCATTAAACTTAGATAATAGACCGTGTAGCCCAATATCAAGTAACTGTGTTATTTGGCAAGGACCAGATATTCCATGTATTAAATTATGTACAGGAGATACTATATCTGACATTGTATATAAATTAGGTACAGAGTTATGTACTATTATGGAACAGTTAAATGTTTCTAACTATGATTTATCTTGCTTTAATTTAGCAGCATGTCCTCCTGATGATTTTCAAGCTTTAATTCAATTATTAATTGATAGAATTTGTACTGCTAATGGAGTTGTTACAGATACTACTAAATCTATAAGTGGTTGTCCAGATTGTGTAGTTAGTGTTGCTAAATGTTTTGTTCAGGGTACAGCTACTACTATGCAATTGACAGATTATGTTCAAATGATTGCTAACAGAGTATGTAGTATAGGTTCAGAAATTGCTAGTATCAATAGTCAAATCAGTGTAATTAATAATACACTTAATGATTTACAAACTCAAATAGATAATCTTCCAGTATTTACTTTACCAACTGTAACTATAAGTTGTTTATTAGCTGCAGGACCTTACAGTTTACAAGTAGCCCTAGATGCTATATATAATAATGTAAACGGTTACTGTAATTTATTAGCTGCTACAGGAAACCCTTCAGATATAGTTAATGCTGTACAATCACAATGTGTTGTAGATGGAGATTTAACTTTGTCTAATCCTGCTCAAACTTTTGCCCAGGTATATTTAGGAACTTGGATCCCTATGGCACTTACTGATACAGTAGCAGATGCAATCAATAATATTTGGATTGTATTATGTGATATGTATAGTTATTTAAATAGCTCATCTATAACTGTAACTGATACAAGTTCTGTTAATTTAGATTTTACTGCTGGAGTATTAACAGCTAAAGTAAATGATACTGGTTGGAAAGATTTATTAGGTTTTGATTTTTATACAGGTAGTCTTGCTAAACCTCAGTGTAGAAGAATTGGAAATGTAATACATTTTAGAGGTCTTGCTTATATACCATTAGATAATGGCTCTGGTTCAGTAGTAAATTTAACTGCAGATAATTCATACAGAACATTTTATCAAGTAGGTACTTTTACAGGTAGTGGTGGTATTACTTATGATGTAGGTAATAGAATTGTATTTAATAATGATACTAGTGTTATTCCAGCTTCAGTATTAGATGCAGGTACAAATTTAGATGGTGTTTATAGATCATCAAGTAATTTGGCTGTAAGAGAAATTCAAGTTGTAGATGGTGGTAATACTAGTAATGGTTACTTAACAGCTTCTGTTTTATTTCTTATAGATAGTAATAAAAAATTAAAACTATTTACTTTAGATGTTTTAGAGTTAAATACAATAGATACGTCCACTGAAATAGGTATGTCAGCTTTAAGATATATAACAAGTAATGTTGTAACAGGTAATTATTTACCAGACTATTTAAATGCAGCATCTGAGTTACATTCATTTACTACAAGTCCTGCTCCAGCATCTCCAGATAGAACAATTACATCTGAAGCTAGTACTAACTATCAATGGCCTGTAACATGTAATGCAGGTGATAGAACTCAAGTAGGAGGTTTTAAAGTATCTTTAGATGGTTTAATAGCTTATGTAGATCCTTGTACTTTAGATATTAAAAATAATGAATGTATACCCGCGTAACTATGACAACAACAAATACTTGTAAAAAATGCGGATGTCAGGATAGCTTTATGGTTAGTCCTGCTCCATGTCCAACTCCAGTAGGATGTCCTACTCCGCAACCTTGCTCTGAAATATTTGATGCACAATGTGTAAGATATACAGGATTACCTTTATCATGTACAGTAGTAGCTCAAACATTTAATGCTGCACCTGAACCTACAGGACCTATTGTAAATACTAATGATACAGTAGCTGAAGCTTTAGAAAGTATAGTAGATTACATCTGTACAGAAACTATTGTATCTACAGATATTGAATGTGATGCTGATGTTGTAGTTGAAAGTGGAACTACGGTTACTAATGCCCTTGTTGATATAGTAGATTATTTTTGTAATAAAACACCAGCTCCAGAATATACTTATGAAATAGGACAGTATGTTGAATCAAGAGGAGGTGTAATATTTCATAGATACAAAGATGGTGCAAATGAAAACTATTTAGTTGTTAGTATAGATAATATATCTACATCATCAGTCTGGTCAAATATAAATAATATAGCAATTGGTGCAACAGCTCAAAGTACATGGGATGGATTAAGTAATTCTAATGCTATTGATGGACAACCAGGTGAAACAAGTAGTGCTGCTCAATTATGTTTAGCATATTCAGTTGGTACTATTACTGATTGGTATTTACCAGCTGTTGATGAATTAAGTTTACTTTGGCAAAATAGATTTAATGTGAATAGAACTTTATCAGGTGCTTCAAGTGCTGGTACAATTCCTGGTACTCCAACACAAATTGGTTTTGTTAGTTATTGGAGTAGTACGGAGTACGACACCAGCAACGCGTGGCTCTTCACCTTCGTCAATGGGTATGCCGACACCAGCAGTAAGAACTCCACTTACTATGTGCGTGCGGTAAGAAAATTCAGTATATAAAGAAGTTACGGTTTGTTGGTTTCTGTAACAACAACGGCAAAGCCCTCACACTTGTGGGGGTTTTGTTTTTTCACTACATTTGTTTAAATCATTAATTTTTATTATATTATACTATGGAAACCATCAAAAAACCTGATCTTAATGCTCCTAGATTTAGACCTGCTGTTTATAATTTTTTTAATAAAGATCTTACAAAGAAATTTAAAACTAAGTATTCTAAGTTCAAGCATATAGAAGATGATGTTTTGAAAAAATTAGTTAAGACTTGTAATGAACAAATATATCATACAGTAATAGATAAAAGAGATGGTGTTGCATTACCTGACTTAGTAGGTTGGTTATTTATTGGTACATGTGAACAAGCTAAAAAACAAAATATAGATTTTGCTAAGTCTCATAAATATGGAGCTAAAGTAACAAATAGAAATTGGGATTCAGATGGTAAACTTGCTAAAATATTTTACAGCAATTATGCTTCTAAAATAAAGATGACTAATAGAGAATACTGGGGATTTACAGCTTGTAGAAATTTTAAAAGACTAGTAGCTAAAACATATCCTGAAAACTGGCCAATGTATTTAGTAGTAGAACCTACAGTAAGAATAAATAAAGCTTATACAGCAAGTACATATAAAGACATGCTGAAAAGAAAAACAGAAGAAGGACTGCAAACATATAATGAATTTAATATATGACAACAATAGGTGAAGCAATATCAAGAGTAAGAAATACTTTAAAAGCTGTTAAGGAAGATCCTTTTTTAACAGATAGAACTATTTATTTCTCTTTAACTAAATATGCACAGACTCTTATTAAAAGAGAAGACAATCAGTTTAGGTTAATGAAGATGAGTCAGATCTTTAAAGTTTTACCTTATGTAGAACTTATAGATGTAGATAAAGTTGAAGCAGGATGTGTAGGAGTTTACTCAGAGTGTTACTTTAAAAGATCTAAAGATAAATTACCTAATATACTTAATGGTATGTTTGGTCCTATTATCCGTACTACATCTTCTATAGATGGATCCATAGAAATGTTCCGTACTGATCCAGGAACCTGGGTATCAATAACTAAATCTACAACATTTAAATATAATAAGAGACCTTATTTCTGGTATCTTAATGGTTACATATATTGTCCTAATATAGATTGGGATGCTATTAGAATAGAAGCAATGTTTGATGGTCAATTAGATACATGTGATTCAGATCCATGTGCACTTAGACAAGATGATACTTTTGTTTTACCTGAATATTTATTTGCTGAGGTAGAGCAATTTGTAATAAAAGAATTAACCATGACTTTACAAGTACCATCTGATGGTGCTGATGATAGTCAAAATACCTTAAGATAATGGATTTTAATTATACCCTCCGCTATAGAACATTTGACCAGTTGCTGGAAGATGTAAGTATTGACTTAAATACATTTGCTCTTGAAAATATGATTGAGCCTCAACAATTAATTAAGTTAGTTAAAAAAATTAATTATGACTTGGGTTTAAGAATTAATCAAACTAGAGAAGTTGTATTAGAAGTATGCCATGGTAGAGTTAAATTACCAGATGATTTTTATGTATTTAACCATGCACTTATTTGTGGAGAGTATACAGAAAATGTAGGTTATGATGGTATGGCTGGAGGAACTAATATACAAGAAGTACCTTATGTTGAAGTTCCTGCTACTGTAGATACATGTGCTGCACCAACAGTAAACTGCTCAGTATGTAATCATAATCCTTGTAACAACACAGCAGCTTGTGAGGGTAGTGTGCGTCCACCACAAAATTATATTCCTACAGAATTTGATCCTAACAGTCCTTATGGAGATACTTGTATTAGACCAAGAGTATTCATGAACTGTAAAGGAGATAAGTATGAGTTAATTCAAATTGTAAAAACAGGTGCCACAAGAACTTTTAGAAATCTTAGACCTTTAAGAATGAGACAATCACAAGACATACATTGTGACTGTCCAAATATACACTATAATACTAGAGATGAAGGTTGGCTTAAAGAAGGTTTTTTATTTACTAATTTTGAAACAGGCCGTGTATATTTAAACTATCAAGGAGAGATGACCAATGAGAATGGAGAATTACTTGTTCCAGACCATGATCTTCTTAATGAGTATTATGAGTATGCTTTAAAACAAAGAATACTTGAAAACTTATTCATGAATGGTGAAGATGTAACTCAAAGATTATCTTTAATAGAACAAAAATTAAGAGCTGCTAGAAACCAAGCACTTAGCTTAGTTAACACACCTAACTTTAAAGAAATGGAACAAATGTGGTGGACTAATAGAAGAGCAATGTATAGTAAATACTATGACATGTTTAAAAGTTATTCTCCTAACAATAGTTTATTTAAAGCAATATCAAACACTAGAGTAAGATAATGGGAAAAGAAATTCAAAACACAAATCAAACTATTACTAATAGTTTTATTAAAGGTCTAAATAAAGATTCTGATCCTTCTTATGTACAAGAAGGTATGTGGACACACGCACGTAATGTAAGTAATAATACATTTGAAGGAGACCTAGGTACTTTATCTAATGAATCATCTAACTATTTATGTTTAACTACTGGGGCTACTATGCCTACTACAGGTCCAATTGCAGTTACTGAGATAAAAATAATAGGAGCTATTCAATTATTTTCTGATAAGTGGATTATATTTACTGCAGGACATAATGTTAACGGTAGACCTGTTATGTCAGAAATAGGTTTATTTGAAGAAGAACGTTGTTTATACAGACCTATAGTACAAGATGCATGTTTAGCTTTTGATAAAAGATATCTTATTTCAGGAGCATCAAGAGAAAAAGAAGATTGTACTTGGCAAGTATATTGGGCTGATGGTTTAAATCCAGATAGATATCTAAATGTTGGTGATCCACAAACTTGGCCAACACCAGATTATAATTGGATTGGTGGTGGACTAAGTACAATGAATTATTATTCTAATGGTGTAGATACAGATTTTTTATGGCCAGGTGTAGAATGGTTTGAGATATGTACTGATACTACAACAGGATGTACACAAGTATCTCCTGGAGTATGGTCACCAGATTGTCCTCTTTCTATAAATGCTTGTATTAGTTGTAAACCTATTAATTCACTTAACTGTGATAAAATAAGATTAGCTAGGTTAATGGAAACACCTTGTCTTAATTTAACATTAGGACAATCAGGAGGTACTTTAAGAAATGGTACTTACTTTGCTACTATAGCATATAGTATAAAAGGTCAAAAAGTTACAGATTATTTTTCTCAAAGTAATAATCAGTTTGTTTGGCACCCAGATGATTTTCAAGGTTCATTGATACTTGAAGTAAATGCTGATAGTAAAAACTTTGATGAGTTTATCTTAGTTATAGTACAGAATATTAATCAAGGAACTGTAGCAAAGCAAATTGGAATATATTCTTCTAGAACTACAGTAATTGCATTAGATCAAATTAAAGAAGATTTAATATCAGTACCTCTTCAGTTTATACCTATTCAAACTCCAATATTTGAAAAGTGTGATCAAATAGCTGAAGTAAATAATTACTTACTAAGAGTTGGTCCTACATCTAAGTTTGATTTTAATTATCAACCTTTAGCTAATCTTATCAAAGCTAAGTGGGCTTCAGTACAGTATCCTTCTGACTATTATGTACAAGGAGGAAATAAAGGAAGTTATTTAAGAGATGAAGTATATGCATTCTTTATCCGTTGGGTTTATGATACAGGAGATAAGTCTGCATCATATCATATTCCAGGAAGAGCTCCTTCATCTGGAGAAACTGCAGGAAGTACAGATATAAATGCACTTACAACAGATGATAGATATTTTGAAGTATTTGATACTGCTACACAAGACTCTAGTATCACAGTATTTCCAAATAGTACATTTAATCCTACTCTAGGTAAATATTTATTACCAGATGGTGGTATTATTTTAAGAACAGGTAATATGGCTTACTGGGAATCTACAGAAAAATATCCTGATGATAGACCTGATATATATAATGCAAGTTATAATTGTTGGACTGGTGAAACTATACCTAGTCCTGTTTATGATTTATGCGGTCAACCAATTAGACATCATAAGTTTCCTAATAACTGTTTAACTAATGATACAATTCACTTTTCTCCTGATACAACTAATAATGGAGATAACATATTAAACATTAGATTAATGGGAGTGTATTTTGAAAATATTATATTCCCTAAAGATAATGAAGGTAATGACATCCCAGGTATAGTAGGTTATGAAATATTAAGAGGTTCCCGAGAAGGAAACAAATCTATTATTGCTAAAGGTATGTTAAATAACTTTAGAACATATAACTTAACAGGAAATGCGGGAGTTAGCCCAAGTTCTAATACAATAAAAAAAGGTCTTTATGCAAACTATCCATTTAATACTATACGTCCTTTTTATAATACTAATAATCCTTCTAACCATAACTATCAATATAATGACCCTTATTTTAGGATACCAGATCCTAATAACCCTACTGGAAATAATGTAGATGATCAACAAGTACCATTAGATATGATGTCTTTTCATTCTCCTGATACAATGTTCAGATCTCCTTTACTAACTACTACTGAATTAAAAGTATATGGATATTTAAGAGGAAGAACTTCTCAGCAATTTATAGAACCTAATCAACATCCTGAGTTTAAATTATTAGCAGATGCTGTATTATTTCCTTTATTTTTAGCTGGTATGTTAGAAGCTATTATATCCATAAGAGGTAGATATACTATTAATGCACCAACATATACATCACCTGGTTTTGATTTATTAGCAGCAGGAACAAGTGTACCTACACAATTATCAGGTTCTTTGACAGCACAAACTTTTTATAATGCTCCAGGAATTGGTTATAACCCTTTAATTGAAAATTATTTTAATGGAGGTGTAGGTTTTTTAACAGATACTTTATCAAGCATAGTTGGATTAGGAACACCTGCTCTTAATTTAATAGATGGTCAACATAACTTTAATATGAGTTCTATTGTAGCATTAGGTGGAGCTAGTTTTGGAGCGGGTAATTATTCTCAATCTATGTCTGATAATGCTTATCTAGGTCCTTTAGCTGCATTAGGTGGGATAAATCAACTATTATATTATTTTTCTGAAGGAGCTGATGTTGCTCAAAAATTACTTTTATCAGTTACACCATATAGACAATATGCTTTGCAAATGATATCTCATGGTTTCTATAATAACATGATAGGTAATGCAACAGGTGACACTTTTAGATTTAAGTTAGATGATAGTTTTTATATAAGAGATAACTTTCAACAAGTACCTTATTACCAAGATACTACTGGTAATGCATTTAACTATACTATTAACAATCTTAAAAGATCTGACACAGTTGTATTAAGAACTAAATCTGGACCATATCTTAATCCAGCATTTCCTAATGGTTTAAATACAGGTCCTAAATACATAACTGATAACTTTGGTAGATTTATAGATCAATCATTAACTACTTTAGGAACTATACAGCAGTATGGTTTAATAGATCCTAGCACTTTATTTATTAATATAGAAGCACCTGACTTTGAAAATACTGATATACCTTTTAGTTTACCTATTGCTAGTCACTATGCTGGTATTAAAGTAAGACTAAGAAATCAATATGGACAATTACCTTCTGTAAAACAAATAGTAATTAGTCCATGTGAACAAAAATTATCTGATTATCCAAATTATATTAATAATGCTATTACTTCTATTGTTTGTGATCCTCCTAATCAGTTAAGACTTAATAGTGTAAGAAGAACTCCTTTATTTTTTGGAGGAGATACATACATAAATAGATATACTGAAAAGAATACTATGTTTATGTTTTATGATTGGTTATTTGGTCAACCTGATGGATTTGAATATAATTACAATCTTAGAAAAATGATTCCTAACCCAAGATTCTGGGTTAATTCAGCACAATATGATATAAGTAATTTAGCTCCTGGTAACTTTAGTAATCCTACTCCTGGAACAGGAGCTTTACCTACTAGATTTTATAGATTAGATTTTAAAAATTATGATTATACTAGTGATCCCATTCAAGTTAATTATCCAGGATTATTTAGTGCTAAAGAATCTAAATTTTATTTAGCTGTATCCAGTGTTAGAGACTTTTATGTTGAGTCAGATGTACTAGTTGACTTTAGAGACATGGGTGATTATGAGTGGGATAAAAACTATGATGCAAATAGATATACTGACTTAGTTAGTATGTTTAATATTGATCCGGAAAATATTACTAAAGGTAATACTTATAGATATGATTATTCTTTAAGTATAAGTAAATTATATAATCAATATTTTTCACAAGGTAATTTACAATCTAGATACTATGATCCAGAAATTGCTAAGTTATGTTATACTTATTATCCAGATAGAATTTATTATTCTTTACAACAACAAGATGAATCTTTTAAAGATTCTTGGTTTGTTTATTTAGCTAATAATTATAGAGAGTTTAAGTCTCAAGTATCTGGAGTTAAATCAATTAACAAGTCAGGTTTATTTATAACATTTAAGAATGATAGTCCACAAATGTTCCAGGGTGTTGATACACTTCAAACAGATTTAGGAACTAAAATAACAATAGGTGATGGTGGATTATTCTCTCAACCTGGACAGTCTGTATCTAATGCTGATAAAGCTTATGAGTATGGTTCTTCTCAAAATAGATTGTCTATAGCTAATACTCCTGCTGGTTTATTTTATGTATCTCAAAATCAATCTAAAATACTTGGCTATGGTGAAGGGTTAAAAGAAATTTCTCAAGTAGGTCTTAAATGGTGGTTTAGTTTATTTTTAAGATATAAACTAACAGAACATTTTCCAAACTATCCTTGGCAAGATAATCCTGTAGCCGGTATTGGAATTCAAAGTGTTTATGATAATTTAAATTCAGTATTATACTTTGCTAAAAAAGATTATGATCTAAGACCAGAATACATTAATCCTGAAACAGGTGCACCATTAATAGAGTACATACCTTTAGTTACTGTAGGAAAAACTAGAATATATGAGACAACTTTAAGAAAAGGTGAAGGAGACTTTTTTGTTATAAAGAATCCAGATGGTTCTGTTAATATGAATAATAGATATAGGTTAGAAGAAAACTTATTATTTAAAAATGCTTCTTGGACAGTTAGTTATGACCCTAAAAATGAATTCTGGATTAGTTTTCATGACTGGCATCCTGATTTAGTTATACCTACTAAAAGAACATTTTTAACTACTAAAAATAATACTGGTTGGACACATAATTATTCTTGTAATGAGTTCTGTAACTACTATGGTATTGATTATCCTTTTGAAATAGAACTACCTATTATAACAGGGCAAACTGTCACTACTCTAAAATCTATGGAGTATATATTAGAATGTTACAAAAGAAGTGATAATTGTGTAGATCAGTTTCAAGTATTAGATTTTAACTTTGACAAAGCAGTTGTATTTAATGCAGAACAAGTTTCTGGATATTTAAATCTTAATATATTTCCTAAAAATAATATTACATTAAGTCTTCAGTATCCAAAAGCAAATAACTCAATTATTGTTGAACCTAACTTACCTGCATCTGTAGGTTTTGATATTCTTTTTTCTAAAGAAGAAAATAAATATAGATTCAATCAGTTCTGGGATATTACTAAAGACCGTGGAGAATTTCCTATTGGTTCCACTTATCCACCTGTAGGACCTCTTATACCTGGAACTACGCAATTACTTGGTAATTATAATCAAGAGTATTTATGGAATACAGAACCTAATGGTTATGTTAAAATATTAAATCCTAATAACTTAGATGTAAATAAATCATTATTGCAAAGAAAAAAATTCAGACATTATTTAAATTTGTTACATTTAAGAAAAGATGTATCAGGAAATGTGAATATGCTTATTAAATTAATTAATTCTAAAAATCAAATATCTCTTAGATAATGAGTAATAAAAAAGTTTTATCTCAAGCTACAAAAAATCTTAATAAAGTAAATACTCCTTCTAAACCTAGAGACATAATTTATGATCCTATGGGTCAATGGGCACATCCTGGGCAACCTACTAGAATACCTGGTGGTAATATTACTATGCAAGGAGTACCATATCCTGTAGTAGCTTACCCTAATGTAGGTCAACCACAAATGATGCAACCAGGTCAAGACTATAACTTTCCAGAAGCAAATTATGTAGATGAGTATCCACAAATGAAAAAAGGAGGTTTAAAGAAAAACAAAACTTCTAGAAGTTTAATGGCTACTAATAAACTTTTTGCTAAACATGCTTTCTTTAAAAAACCTAAGAAGAATGTAATCTTTGATCCTAACTCACCAAACTTTCAAGATGGTGGTTTTATAGAAGCAGAATTATCTGATGATGAAATTCAAGCATACAGAGATGGCGGGTATGTAGTAGAAGATATATCTGTACCACAGTTAAATACAATGGATAAAGGAGGTGCATCTGGTTGTCCTCCTGGACATTACTATAATGGTAAAAAATGTGTTAAAATACCTAAAGGAGCTAAAGTAATTAAAGATCCTAAAGAATATGAAGAAAGAAAAGCTGCTTATAATGATAGTTTGAATTTGTATAATACAGTTGCTCCTGCAATAGCGGCAGTAAAAGAGTGGCAAAAATCTGTAAAAAATAAACCTTTTGATAAAAACAGACCTGTCAGTACCTCTATTAATTTTAATCAGCATAGACAATTTCCAAGAAATAATATAAATCCTATTTCTCAACTATTAAATAATGAAAGTGGAACTAAAGGTAATGTGGAAGTTGATATTTACAAAAAACCAGAACAACCTGTTATATTAGGAAAGAAGTATCCAAAAGAAGTTGTTAAAAAACCTAGTGTAAAACCAAAAACAATTGTTGCAGTAAAAAATCAATATCCTACAGGTTATGATGAACCTATAGTAACTCCAGTACCTCCAGGTAAAATACAAGTAGGAACAAAAGAAATACAAACTTTAAATGAGAAAACAGGAAAAGTAACAACAGTTATTGAACCTGTGTATGAGGATGCGCCTATACCAGAAAGATTACCACTATTACCACCAAAACTTATAGATACGTCAAGAGCTGAAGTACAAGGAGAGTATCAAGAAGAACCTGAATTAGTCCCTCCTGGTTTTAGTCATCATGAACCATCAACATATAGACTTCCTGTTAAACCAAAATATAGAGGTAAACTTCAAAATCCATCAAGGTATAATCCTGTTGCAGCTATGACACAATATTTAAGTGGTTATGAACCATTAGATGAGGAAGAGTATGTAGATGTAGAAGGTAGAATTGTTCCTAAAGGATTTACTTCATTACAAGACATAGGTGTACAAAGAAGATACAATAAAGCTTATGATGAATATGAAGCTAAACAGCAGGAGTATGAAGCCAAACAACAGTTTGCAAAAGCAATGGCAGCAACCTATGGTTTAAAAAAATATGGCGGTCCTTTAAATCTAATGGATAATGGTGGAGAACCTGAATTAGAACAAGATTTACAAGAACAAGTTGTATATGGAAATGAAGCTAAAAGAAAATTACAAGGTTCTTTAATTGATAAATATGCTCAAGCTAAAAGGGCTTATCAAGATTATAGAGAGAATGCTGGTTTAACTAAACAAAGATTAAAAAATGAAGGAGCTTCTTCTATTGGTGTTTTGCAAGGACAGGTTAAAGAATATAAAAATCAACTAGAAGAAGAAAAGAAAACTTATGATAGAGCGCAAAAAGCATTAAATGTTTTACAAAAAAAAGATCCAGAAAATTGGAAAGATAAAAAACTTAAAGATGTAATGTCTTCACAAGGAGTTGATGCTTTAAGAAATCTTTATAAAGATGGTAAAATGTCTGATGCAAGTTTTAAAGATTTTTATGACAATTTTGGAAAACAATATGATGCTAAAGTAAAAGAAGGGGTAGGTCCAGGAGCTGAATATTCAGCAAAAGAAGCAAAAGATAAATGGGGTAAAAGTAAAGATTGGCAAGATTTTACAGGTATGGTAAATAAAGCAGCTGTAGCCGCTCCTTTATTTGGTGCGGCTGGTGCTGCTGGTTTAGCTTTAGGTACAGGAACTCAAGCAGTATTAGCAAATCCTTTTGTACAAGCAGGATTAACTGGTTATGGTGGATACAACGCGGTAACTGAAACTATACCAGAAGCATATAAAAATTTTAAAGAAGGTGACTATTTAAAAGGAGCTGGTAATACAGCAATGGCTGCTTTAGAAGTTGTACCTGGATTAGGTCTTGCTGGTAAAGGTGCAAAAGCTCTTAAAAATGTTGGGAGTAATGCTTTTAAAAGTTTAGCTACTTCTGGAGATGATGTAAGTAAACTAGCTAGTAATGTTAGTAGAAATACTAGTGGTACATTAAATGCTGGTATATCTCCTGACTTAATTAAAAATGCAGTAGGTCCTTCAAATAAAGTAGCAGCTACTTTAGCAGATGAAGCATATTTTGCACCTTTTCTTAATAAGACTTTAAATAAAATCAGTCCTTTAAATTATATTCCTGGTTATGGTAAAAAATTAGAAGGAGCTGTTAAACCTTTAGGTAATGTAATTAACAAGAATATTAAAAACGGTAATCTTGTTGAACAAAAAGGACTTATAGGAAAAGCTAAAAGTTTAGTAGGTAAAGGTGTTGATCAACCTATAACAACTAAATTAAATAGATCTAATGCTGATATATATTCTGCAAAGTTTGATGATGCTGTACAAAATTCTGATATAGTTTTAGGAGACCCTATGAAACAAGGAGTTCTTGGTAGAACTTTTAATAAAAAAAATGCCCTATCTCCTTTACAATCTAAAACAACAGGTAATCCGTTATCACAAATATCTTTATCAGATGAAGGTTTATCTTTAAATAGAAGGTTACCTTTTTCAAATAGATATGTTCCTATTGATAAACAAAAACTTTTAAATAATGAATTTCAATGGTCAACAACAGGAGCTGGTTTACAGAATGTTGGTGAAAAATTTGTTAAGAATTCAGCTTTCTGGGGAGGTTTAGGTGCAGCTGGTGCTGCTGCAACATATAATCCATATGATTATATAGATGAATCAGGTCAACAAGTTATGAGAGAAAATAATAAAACTATAGAAGATGTAAGGAGAGCAGGTAATTATGTACCAACAAGAGCTGATGCTTTTATAGAAGGTTTTAATGAAAGTATAAATTCACCTTCAGAATTTTTAAAAAATCCTGATCCCTATATGCTTAGAACTATTGGTTCTGCTGTTGGTTTTAAAGAAGGAGGTTATGTAGATGCTGAACTAACAGATGAAGAAATAGACTGGTATAAGTCTCAAGGCTATACTATAGTTAAACTGTAATAAACATTTAAAGTTTATTTAATAAATTAAAATTTAGTATATTATATTATAATCAATAACATGAAGAAAAAAGTAAGAATATATAAAGCTGGTGGAGATACTGGAGCTTATATTAATAAGACTGCAAAATGGATGATGGACATGGGTGGTGTTCCTGATATTTCACAATTAGGTTATCCTTCTCAACAACAAGAACAACAAGAGATGTCTCCTGATATGTTAATGAATTCTGTAATTACAGATTTATCTAATCAAGTACCAGAACAACAAATAGCTTTTAAATTAATTACTATTCATAAATTAGATCCTGTTCAAGCTAAACAGTTTATTAATTCTGTTAAATCTTCATTAGTAAATAGTGAAGAAGAGGAAGATGAAGAAATGGCTGCTACTACTAATACTTCAAGTAATTCTTTAGATGATGAAGAAAATATAATACCAGAAGAAGACTTTGAAACTGAAGAAGAAGCAGAACTAGTCAATGAAGATACTTATGAAGATGTAGATGATAATCAATTTGCTGCAGATTTAATAATGAAATATGGTGGTAGCAAAAGAAACTATGTAAACTCTGTACTTAAATTAGTAAAGAAAAATTTAGGCGGAGATGCTAAATCAACTGATACTGATCCTATTGGTGAAGATGTAAGAGATAATATGAAACAATCTTTTGTAGGTACTTTAAAAAATCAATCTATAATTGCTAAAGCAAAAGAACAAGCAGAAAAAGAATATGAGCAATTACAAGCAATGCAAAATAATTATAATCAAGAATTAGCTTTACAAAACTTTATTCCTGAAGAACAAGATTATATGCAGTTTGGTGGACAAAGAAGAGCAATGAGACAATTTAACAGAGCTATGAGAAAAATACCTTTTGGTATGACAGGTCCTGTTACTAAATTTGATGTTAGAAGATCTGGGCTTTTTGGAAGACCTAAAGAATATTCTATGGAGTTTGGTATGAGTCCATTAATGCAGTTGGCTAATAATCCATATTTGTCAAGTATGTATGGATATGGTACTACAAGTAAAACCATTAAAACACCAGGTAAAATAGTGACAGAAGCTAAAGCTAAAACTACTAATAAAAAAACTACAGAAGAAGTAGCTTCTCAAAACACTACAGATGCTACAAAAAAATCTGCACAACCTACATTAGAAGAAATGAGAGCTGCAGCAACAGCTGCTGGAGATTGGGGTTATACACCACCATCTGTTACTGAAAATACTTCACAAAATTTAGTAGATACTGAAAATGATGTGGTTGTAAAACCATCTAATAAAGATGCTTGGGGTAGATCAAAAGATAATAAATGGTTTGGTTTTGATCCTGATAAAAAAGTATGGTCAGAAGGAACTCAACCAGAATGGTATAAAAAACCTACTCCTACAATCAAAGGAGCTTCGTTAAATCCTGCTCAAAATTTATTAGGTACACCTAATAATACTTTATCTAAAATGTACCAAATAGGAGGTATGGTAGATAATCCTATGTCAGATCCTTACGGTAACTTACAAAGATTTGTTTATGGAGGTAATGATATAGATCAAGCTGACATAGATGATGTATATTCTAAAGATACTACTGATCCTTATTTTAAATATGGTGGGTTAACTCAGTATGCAGGTGATGAAGAAGGAAGTGAAACTGATGAAAATGACTGTCCTCCAGGAGCTACTAATTGTTTTCCAAGAAAAAACGAAGAAGCAGAAGCGGAGGCCAAAGCCAAAGCAGAGGCAGAAGCCAAATCTAAAGCCGAAGCAGAAGCAGAAGATGAAGAGGAAGCTACAGATTATGAAACTAGATTAGCTGAAGAAAAAAAGAAATGGGAACAAGAGTTTATGCAAAGACAAAATCCTTTTGGTAGTACACCAAATATGATGGGTAACTTTGGTAAAAAAATAATGGAAGGTTATGGATATAATCCTTTAATTAATAATAGAGCTTTACCAGGAATGCCTCAGTATATGGGTTCATGGGATAAAACTATGAGAGCTCCTTATGATAAACGTACTGGTCAACAATTTGCCGGAATGCAAGGTTTTAATCCTAATGCTCAAATTAGTAATATTAATGTTACTAAGACAGGTATGTTAGGAAGACCTAAAAAATATAGTATTACATATAATAATAATCCTACAGGTAAACCTGAAGATAGAAGATTAGCAGGTAGTGCTCCTAGTATGACTACACCAAAAGGAACAACTGACACTAAAGACTTAGGTGCCGGTACAACTGGTGCTATTGGAAGAGGTGAAAGAAGAACAGCTAGACAAGTAGCTAGAGGAGAAAAACAGTTTCCAGAAACTACTGATACTACACCTAGATTAGGAAATCTTGAGTATATGCAACAAGCTAAAAATAGAAACTGGTCATATCAAAATACTCCATCAGCAAATACACAATATTACGGTCCTGGTTTAAAAGCTAATCAAGTAGAAAAAAGAGAACCTGTAAATAATACACCTTCTTGGATTACAAATCCTTCTGAATTACTTAAAAGTCAAAATGTAAAATATCCCATTAATAATAATTATAATCCAAACTTTGTACAAAGAAATCCAAAATATGGAGATTACAAACAAAGTTATGAGGCTTATAAAGATTATTATAACAGTGGTTTACCAGATGATGGTTACTATCAAAAAGCAGCACCAGTTTATAAAACTCAAGAAGAATTTGATGCTGCAAATAATTATTTTAAAAATAAATACGGAGGTCTTCATAAGTTTTTACCACAAGCTGAACCTGGTTTAGAAACTCCTGTAACTCAAGATGAAAGATTTGAACCTATGCCTATGATATCTTCTAAAGTTGCTGGTCAAAGTTTATATGATCAAAGTAAACAAAAGGTTATGGATCAAGGTATTTATGAACCAGATGAATATACTAAAGATTATAAAAGAAAAGATATGTTTGCTGGAGATCTTGGTGAAGCTTTACCTATGATAAATGCTGGTTTAACAGGTGTTGCTGGATTAATTGATAAGTTTAAAAATAAACGTAGAAAAAGAAAAATGTATGATAAATTAAATATAGAAAATCTTGTTGCTGTTGATCCAAGTCCAAATAAAGGATATGAAGATACCAACAGTGGTGTAGCAGGTGATATGGGTCAAAGAGCTTATAGTCAAAGTAAACAATATGGTGGTGCTATGGATGACTACTATGAAGATGAAGAAGTTGATATGACAGAAGAAGATTTAGCAGATTTCCTTGCTAATGGAGGTGAAGTAGAATACTTATAATAAGAAACCATGAAAGTAAGAATTAAAAAATTGCCACAGGCTAGAACTGGATACCAAGTTAGAGGTGGTCTAGTTAATGATGTACCATCTATGGGAGGTGCTGACTATAATGCATATATAGGACAACCAAATCCTAGTGTTAAAAAAACTATGACAGCTGTTCCTAGAGAAGAAGCTAATCTAGAAGCTGAAGGTGGTGAAACTGTAATGGGTAATATTGATGGTAGTGGTATGCCTTCATTTTATGATATAAAAGGACCAAGACATACTAATGGTGGTGTACCACTAAGTCTTCCTGATGATAGTTTTATATTTAGTGATACTAAATCTATGATTATTAAAGATCCTGCTATACTTAAAATGTTTGGAGTATCTCCTAAAAAAGGTTACACACCTGCAGAACTATCTAAAAAATATGATATTAATAAATACAGAGCTCTTCTTCAAGATCCTAACTCAGATAAGTTAACAAGAAAAACTGCTGAGATGATGATTAAGAATGCTGTAATGAAATTAGGTGCTTTAGCATTAGCTCAAGAATCTAAAAAAGGATTTCCTCAAGGTATACCAGAAATGGCTAAACCTTATATGGAAGCTATGGGTATAGCAGAAGAAGAACTTATACCACAGGAGAAACAACAGCAACCTCAGATGGCACAACAAATACCTGAAGAACAAGAAGCTCCACAACAAATGCCAGATGGACAACCTATTGCACAACCACAAGAAATGATGCCTCAAGAAGAAATGATGGCTCCTCCTATGGCTATGTATGGTATGAACATGGGTGGTTATGATATGCCTTTCTATAATGATCCAAATGAAATGGCTTATGGTGGACAACTTCCGCAAGCAAAAGATGGAAGACCTGTTAATACTAAGACAATAAGTAAAGATGATTATAATAAATGGGAAGGTGAGACAAGAAAAGATGAAAAGGGTGAGTATAAGTATAGAACAAAAAAAGGACAAATAGAAGGTAAAGCTAAAGTTAAAACTAAAGAAGAAAGAGGTCCTGTTGTAAAAGGTGGTCCTGGATATAGTAAAGATGATGTTTGTAGTTGGGTTCAACAAAAAGGAGGTAGTTACTATGGATATAGTGGTAAAGATGCTTTAGCAGCAGGATTGATTGATGCATCTAATGTGTCTTACATTGATGCGTGTAGTAAAAAAATTGCAGGAGCTGCTGATATAGAAGAAGCTGTAGAAACAGAACCTGTTACAGTAATAAATGAAGAAACAGGAGAAGTAGAACAAAAATGTTACTGCCCAGATGAAAATGGTAATGAAGTAGAAAAACCAATGGTAAATGGTAAATGTGAATGTGAAAAAACAGTTACTGAAAATGTACAAGGTGCTATAGAACAACCTTATGAAAATGATGAAGGTTGGTATCCTCAAGATGTAAATAACTTGTATGGTGCTTTAGGTACTATGTGGAGTAGAAGAAAAGGACAACCTTGGTCTCCTAGAGTAGATCTTGAAGAACCAAGACCTAGATATAAAGATATAACTTCAGAAGCAAATCAATTAAATGCATTAGCAAATGTTACTTCACAAGGTTTAAGTGCTACAGCTGGTTCTGGTCCAACTGACAGAGCCAATCAAATAGCTAATCAAGCTAACTTAGCTAATAATGTTGCTGCAATGCAGAATAGATATAATAATGATAATGTTAGCATATTTGACAATTTTGAAGGTCAACAAGTAGGTATTAGAAATCAAGAATCACTTTTAAATCAACAACTTGCTGATAAAGAATATGATGAAGTAGAATTAGCTAATCAAAACTTTGCTAACACCAGACTTGCTGACAAAGCTCAAGCTTTAAATTTATATAACACTGGTATCACAAATGAAGCTAATAGGTTAAATATGAATGATATGTATGAAGATTTTGCTATTAACAGAAAAGGAAGATTAAAACATAAACCAAATATGAAAACCCCTAATCCTGAAGCAGAAAGTCAAGAAGCTATAGATTATGCTTTACAACTAAAAGGTTCTAAATTAAGTGATGTTATGCAAAAAGAATTATTTAATAGAAAATTTCCTAAAGCTAAAAAAGGTGGGCAAGCTAAAAAAGCTGGTTATGTATATGCTGATATGATGTATCCATTCATATTCTAAACATTTTAAGTTTAATAAACTTATAAAATTTTAATAGTTTTACAACAATAAGAAAAAATACAATATGTCTACTTATTTACAAGGTGTTCAAGACTACATACCACAAATACAACCATATCAGCCTGATTTAAATTTATATAATAATTTATTGCAGACAAAGCAAACTCAGTATGATACAAACTGGAAAGCTTTAAATAAGATGTATAGTCAGTATTATAATGCTGAACTATCTAGAACAGATACTGCTGAAAAAAAAGATAATTATATTAAACAAGCTACTTTTAATTTACAAAGAGTATCTCAATTAGATTTATCATTAGAACAAAATGTTACTCAAGCTACACAAGTATTTAAACCTTTATATGAAGATAAGCTATTAATGAAAGACATGGCTTATACTAAAAATTTTAATAGACAAAAAGGTATTGCAAGTGCTTTAAAAGGTTCTATAAATAAAGAGGAAAATGAACAGTATTGGGATACTGGAATAATGGCAATGGATTACCAAAGACAAGAATTTAAAAATGCATCAGCTGAAGAAGCTATGGGTTTTGGTAATGTAGAATACACACCCTTTGTTAATGTTACTAAAGAAGCTAGAAAGTTAGCAAAAGATTCTGGTTTATCTATTGAGGTTCCAAGCTGGAGTCCTGATGGTAGATACATAATTAAAACTAAAAATGGGGAAAATTTAATAGAACCTCTAAGTAAATTATTTGAAGCTGAGTTAGGTTCAGACCCTGGTGTACAAGCTGTATATAAAACACAAGCTTATGTAAATAGAAAAAACTATGCTGCTAGTAATGCTGCTCAATTTAAAGGAGGAGAAGCTGAAGCTGAATTAAAATATCTTGAGACTGAGTTTACAGAATTAAAAGAACAAAATCAAAGAAGATATGTAGCACTTAAAGAAAATTCTGTTACCTATGATGCTAGAATAGCTGACTTAAAAAAACAGATTGAAAATAAAACTGCTACTCCTAGTACACTCAAAGAGCTAAAAGCTTATGAGATGAATAAGGATATTAATGATAAGGTATTACAAAGAGTTCAAGAAGAACAAGATGACCTTGATACCAATCAAGCTGAAAGTACTGTAACTATGACTGGCTTTAAGAATCCTTATGGAGATATTAAATCTTTAAGATGGAAAGTAGATAATGCTGTAGCTGGTGACTTAATGATGAAAAAATTTAATGAAGCTGCAGAATATTTAGCTTATAGAGATTATAAAGTTGATATAAAAGCTGATATCTATAAAGTAAAAGAAATTGATCATAGTTATAGAATGTCAGAAATAGCTAGTAGAAATGCTGGTTTAGAAAGAGCTGCTGCTTTAAGAAATCAAGGTACATCTAAAGCAAATAGAGATAAATACTTAGTTGAACAATTAGGTACTCATGAATATGATGAGAATGGTAATGCTGTTCCTGTTGAAGGTTTAAATAATATTTATACTAAAGGTAGAAAGGTTGACGCTACAGATGCTGGAAATATAAAAGAAGTAAGTAAAAATAGTATTAGTATTTATACTAAAGAGTATGCTATGCCTTATTTATCAGGTATGATAGGTATGTTAGATAATCTTAAAAACAAAGGTGCAATAAGTGATGCTCAATTAAAACAACTTATTAAATATAATGATAAAACAGATGTAAACTGGGATAAATTTAAAGTACTTTTAAATGGTCAATATTCAGCTGAGTATATAAGTAATAAAATTGGTGTTAAAGGTTTAGAAAGAATTAAAAAACAGTTTGACAATTATGTAGCTAAAAATTCAAAACTTTCACAATTTCAACCAAGTAATGAACAATTTAATAAAACAGAACAAGCTGGTGCTAGATTAAATGATTATTATTTAGCAGTTAATGCAGATAAAGAATGGAGACAAAAAACAGCTCCTGTTGTTGTTGACCATATGCAAAAAACTTTACCTCCTGAATTAAGAAAATATGCTAAATATGCATATGATGATAATGGTAATTTTAGAAGTGAAAAAGATTTTATGAGTACTCTTATTAAAAATAAAGTTCTTTCAAAAGATCAACTAGCAGAATATATAGCGGGAAAAGAAAAAAAGTTTGGTAAAGCTGGTTATGATGAAGCTGTAAAATTAATAGGAGATACTGACTATATACAAAAATATGGTACAGGTTTAATTCAAGTTCTTAAAAAAGCTCGGGATATTATTAACATGATTCCTTCTCCTGGAGCTTCTTATTATGTAGATAAAAAAGGTAATCCTGCTAAAAAAGAAACTTTTGATATAGGTTATAATGACATCCGTCAAGCAGCAGCACAAGCTTATAGTAACTCTAATTTAAATTTAAAAGCTCCACCAGCTATTTTAGGTTCTGGTAGTGGAACAAGTACAATGAATCAAGATAAAACTATAGATGTTAATTTAAAAGGTCATAGTATTAATAAAAGCCGTTGGATGGATGTATTTAATGATCTTAATAAAATAGATTTTAATGATAAAAGTAAATACAATGTATCTTTATTAGGTGTAGGAGAAACAGGCTATGCTAAAATGGGAACTAAAGGTTATGATAGAGGTAATATTGGTATGGGTACTTTAGATGCTATCAGAAGAGAAATGAATAATCCAAAAACTAAATTTGGACAATTTACAGTAAGTGTTTTACCTAACACATCTGGTAAATCTAATCAAGGAGCTATCATTATAAGACCTCCAAGTGAATGGATTGATGCTAATACAAGTACTTTTACAGGAACAGGAGATGACCGTAAACTTGTTAAAGCTGGTATATTTACACCAGAACAAGCACAAGCTGCTAAGAATAATGGTGTATCTTATTTAATGCCTGCAAAAGAAATGAATAACCAGATATACAAAAGTTATTTTAATGATCCTATAGCAATGTATTTAAATTCTGGAGATAATAAAGTATATACTCAAACTTTAGCAGATCCTAGATGGTCAGTATCTATTTCTAAAAATGAAATGTCTCAAGATGGTACTTATAATTTTGAGGGTAAATATGTAACTTTTGATAAAGGTAAAGAAGTAGAAGGAAACTTTAGTACAGTAGGGCTGTTAGGAGATAATCTTTTAAACACTAGAGATCAAATGTTATATAGTATTTATCCACAAATATATCAAGGTCTTATTACAGATTTTAATTTAAGCACTTATGGCGAATAATGAAGGTTTTAGTCCATTAGACCCACTAGGTCCGGAATATGGAGATATAAATCAACCAAGACTAGATCCTATTAGCATGCAACCTTTTGAAGGAGATAGGATAAAAATGCCTGAAATTAATTTTCCAAAGTCTTTTCAGTCATTTATACCTTCAGCAGGAAGTTTAGATAATCAAGGTCAGAACATTAAAAGAAATATGGTTGGTGCTCCTCCTAATAAACCTAGGATGAACACTACTGGTATGAGTGCTGAAGATAAAAAAGCTTCTATAAATAATTACATTAATAATGTAATACAGTCAAATCAAACTAAAGATAGTTATAATAAGTTATATGCATATAATGCTGGTAGTTCTGGTAATAGTTTTTATAAAAGGTATAAGGCATATGGTCCTGAATTATTTGATAAAGTAGGTTTTAGTCCTACAAGAGATAATGAAGCAAACTTTAATGCTCAAACTACAATTGCAGATGATTGGAAAAGAATGATGACTAATTCATTTGTTCCTTTATTTACAAGAGGTTTTGTATCTGGACCTAAAAGTTTAGCTAAAATGTTAAAGGGTGATTTTACCAGTGGAGATTTAGAAGATGCTAGAGCATATGAAGAAGCTGCTGCTATTGGTCAATCTACTAAAGGTGGTGTAGGAGGATTTGTAAGTAATGCTGCTATGAACTTTAGTTATACTGCAGGTATCATGAGTGAAGCCATAGTAGAAGAAGTTGCTGGTGCTGTGTTAGCTCCAGTTACAGGAGGTTTAAGTTTCTTTGCTACTACTGCTAATGCTGGTAAAAATATATTCCGTGGAATTAAAGGTTTAAGTACTCTTCAAGATGGATATAAAGCTGTAAAAACTACACTGAATACATTAGATAATGTTTATGATGCTAGAAAGTATTGGGAAGCTACAAAAAAAGCTGTAGGTTCTCCAATAGGTAGATTTATTAATCCTTTAGAAAATACTGTAGATGCTTTTAAAGCTGCTAAGAAATTAGATAACATAGGTAATTTAGCTTTACTTTCTAAAACAGCTGGTGGATTTTATCAAGATGTAAGAGGTATAAACATGGCTGTATCTGAAGCTAGATTAGAAGCAGGTATGGTTGAGAATAAAGTATATGATAAATTATACAATGATTATTACCAAAAAAATGGTACAGCACCAACTAATGAAGAACAATATGAAATGACTAAACAGTCTAAAGAAGCTAGTTTAGAAACTTTTTATATGAATGCTGGATTAATCTATGGGTCTAATAAAATTACTTTTGGTAACATCACTAATCCTAGAGGAGGTCTTAGAAACTTTATTAAGTCTAGTACAGATGACATACTAGAAGTTGCTTCTAAACAAGGAGAAAAAAACTTTGGTAAATACGGTAAAATATTATATGATAGAGCAGGCAAACAATTTGTTTTAGAAAAAAACAATCTTAAAAATCTTGCTAAAAGCTGGTATAAGAATCCAGGTTTTAAAACAGCAAGTAAAACTATTGGTTATTTTAAAGCTAACTTTGCAGAAGGTATTCAAGAAAACTTACAAGAAGTTATTGCTAGAGCTAATGAAAAGTATTATACAGAATCTTATCAAAGTCCTTACTTAAAAGCTCATTTGTATTCTAAGTCTGGAGTTAAAGATACTATTATTAATAGAAAAAGAGACATCTTTAATACACCATTGGATGTATATACTAGTGAACTTGGTAAAGAAGCTAGTTCACAAGGTTTAGAAACATTTGCATCAGGTTTTGTAATGGGTATGTTTGCTGCTCCTATGAATCAAGCAATACCTTTTCTATCTTCACAATGGAATAGAACTTTTGATAAAGAAGCATATTCTAAATGGAAAGAAACAAAAGCTAATGTAGCTAAAGGTTTAGTTGATAATTTAAATCAAATGTCTGTTAAAGAATTTTTATCTAACAGATATTATAATGCAGGTGCGCAAGATACTTTATCTATAATAAAAGAATCTGGAAGTAAAAAAGAAGGTTTAGATAGTGAATTAGAATCATACATAAATCAAGTTGATACTATGTTGAGTACTAATACTTCTGATCTTTTTATTGAAAAAATAGAATCTTTAAAAGAATTAACAGATGAAGAACTAGCTGATGAGTTAAAACTTGAAGGAGATCAACTTAATGATATAAACAAATACAGAACTAGAATTGATAAATCTGTTGCTAAGTTAAAAGGTATTCAAAATGCTTTTAATAAAGTAGAAGAGTTATTACCTAATCCAGTATCATTACCACAAGAAGATGACATAGATAAAGATGATAAAGAATTTATGTATTATTCTTGGAAGATGGCTCAAAAAAACTTTGTATACTTTAATGAAGCTTACAAAGATAATATAACAAGAATCAATGGTATACAACAAAATTATTTAAATACACCTAATCTTAAAAATTTATCTAATACAGATGTAAGTTACTTATTTGATCCTTTCAGATTAGGAGATGCTATAAATTCTATAAATTTAGAATTAGTATCTTTAAAAGGTACAGACCCTGTAATTAATAAAAACAGAATTGATTTATTAAGTAAAAAACAAAAAACTCTTACTGAATATCAAAGTGCTTATGAAGAGTTTAATCAAGTATTTGATAGAACTAAGTACATAGCAGATATTAAAGCTAAACTAGTTGCTGAAAAAATTGAACCAACTCCAGAAGCTATTCAAGAAAGAATGGAACAAGAGTATGGTGTAGAAGGTGATATAACAAATCAGGATAAAGCAGTAGCAAAACTTAAAAAAGCTCATGAGAATTATCTTAATGCTATTGCTGGATCATCAGATACTATTCTATTTAAAGATGAATTAGATGAAAGTTTTAAAAACTTAGTTGACTTATATAAATTAAAACAAGAAAGTAAAGATGTAGCTAAGTTTGCAAACTTTATTGCTGATCCTAAAGGATTCTATGATACTGTTCTATCCAATTTAAAATGGATGAGAGGTATGTATAATACTCGTGCTGAGTACTTTACTAATTTAGTAAATGAACAAATGAATAATGCTATTTCTAATGCTTTGTTAAATAAGCTTGCAGAAAAAAACATTTACATGGGTATGGATGATTTTACTGAGTTAAGAGATAATGGTACATTACCGTCTGAGTTTTATGATGATACTAGAAAATTAGCAATAAATAAAGGTACTTCTAGATACAAAGAAATTGTTGATGAATATCTTATTCCTTACTTAGAAATAATTAAGGAAAATGCAGAACCTCAAGTAGAACAGAAAAACTTAAATGATACTAGAAAAACTTTTAAAGATAAAATGGAAGCTGAAATAGCTAATCTTCCTAAAGAAGAAAGAGTTGTAGATGAACAAGTTTTAGTAAAAGAAGATGGTACTCCTTATAGTATATTAGAAGCTTATGAAGTTATGCCTAATGGTTACTACATGACTGTAGAAGCTAGTGATGGTAAAAGTTTTAATTCTACTTTAAAATTTATAAAAGAAGATGATAAGTTATTTCAGTTTGGAGAAGATGATAAATTTTTACCAACAAAAGAAGAACTTTCTGTTGAAAAAATAAAATCTTTTGATGAATTTCCTATTAGTAAAATTACCATTTTTAAAATAGATATGGCTCCTAATCCTGAAGATGTAGAAGCTGTTAAGAAAAAATACGGAGAAAAACTAGAAGAAGAACAAGAAGACTTTGATTCTACAAGACCAGAAGCTATGCAAAAGTCTATTGATGAAATATTAGAATTAGCTAATCTATATGAATCCATAGTACAAACTAAAACTAATTATTTCATAGATGGTACTAAGCATGAAAGAATGTCTAATGCTATTAAATCTAAGGTGTCTTTATTTACAAGTCTTAAAAGAACAAAAGTTGAAGAGTTAGTAGATAGTACTATTGGTGAACTTGGATTTACTAAAGATGGTCTAAAAGCTTTTATGAAATCTTTAGAAGATGAGTATGGTGATGCATCAGGATTTGATCAAGAAGTATATAAAGCTATTAGAGAAGAATTAGAATCTATTGTTCCAGAACAACAGATATCTGTAGGTGCTGTTATTAATCCTCAATTAAAAGCTAGATTAAATACTTTAGGTTATAAAGATAGTTTAATTAGTAATTTAAGTAAAGAAGAACAAAAAAGAATTCTTGATAATGATATTGAGTTTGAAGATTATACTCCTGTTTCTACAGATGCTAAAGCTGATATAGAAAGATTAGAAGCTTTAAATTTATTAGACGAAAGTTCTGTAAATTACTTTAAATCAGGTATAGATAAAGGTATTAAAGAAATAGAAGATGCTTATGTACAAAGATTATTAAATCTAGAATATTTGTCAAAACCTTTAGTTTTAAAAAATATATCCCAAGAAGAATATGATAATCAGGTTGCTTCTATAGTTAAAGACTATGCTTCTAAAATTAAAAAAGTAGGCAAGTTTAGATATGCAATTAATCTGGCCAATGCAAGAGATAGTGAATTAGCTGATCTAAAAAGAAAATATGATGCAAAACTAGCTGCTTTAGGTACTACAGATACTAAAGCTGATATAAAAAGAAGACAGAATGAAGCATTAAAAACAGTAAAAGAATACTCTAATAAAGCACAAGGTTGGTACGGTGATTACATCTCTGCTTTAAAGTCAAGAGGGGATAAAAATGATGTATGGCAAGAAAAATATAGAGCAAACAGCAAACAAGGTGTAATAGATGAAATTAATAAAGAATACGCTGCAGAACTAGCTGCTTTAGAAGAAACTTCAGAAGAGTCTACTAATCTTAGAGCTCAAGGTAGTGCTGCTCTTAAAGCTAAAATTAATAGTCTTAATAATGAGATAGCTAATTTGATCTATAATGATACTTTAAAACAAAGTGTTATTGCTAAACAAGTCAAAGCTTTACAAAATAAAAGACAAGAATTAGAATCTGAATTAAAAGAAGGACAAGAGAAAATACTATCTGACCAAGAGTTAAAGAACTATATAGTAAATACTATTGATGAAAATACCTATGAGAATAAAAGAAAAGGAGGAACTTATTTAGATACACTAACTAAAAGCTTCTTAGATGGTAAAGACATACCATATGATTCTGCTAAAATATCAGAAGAAGCATTTGATGCTCTTTTTGGTGCAAATGGTTTCATTACAGATATAAGAAGAAGAATAGACTCTGGTGAATTATGGGTATATGCTAAAGATTTGATAGTAGCTTCTGATACTCTAATAGATGATAATGATAATATGCTTGAGCCTGTAGCTGGAGAGATAGATTTTATCTTTGTAGATAAAGAGGGTAATAAGTTTATTGTGGATTTAAAATCTGCAGATGCTAGAAAATGGACTCAATATAAAAGTGATAGTGGTTACGGCTTTAACAAAAGAGCTGAAAACACATTACAACAAGTTGGTTATGCTAATTTAATTGAGAATACTATTGGTAAAAAATATGGTATCACTATATTACCGGTAGCTTTAGAATATGAAGGTAGAAAGATAGCTTATGCTAGTAGACCTGACATAGTATTAGATATAGAAAAACAACCTATAGGGGATCCTAATGAGAAACCTTTCAATGTTACATTAGATGAGAATTTAATTATTCCTATTAATGAGGATGGTACTGTAGTAAATTTAACTGCAAAAGAAATAATGCAAAAAATTATTCCAGTTAATCCTATTAAGAAAACTAAAGGTAAAGCTCAACCACAAGCTAAAACTACAACACCAGCTCCAACAGAACAAGTTACTTTTACTGAAGAAGAATTAGCAGAAATTAAATCTTGGCAAACTCTTGCTGAAACTAAAGGTGCTGAATATGCTTTACAAGCTTTTCATGATAATATTTATCCTGGTGTAATGAGTGATGATTTACTTTTCTTTGAAAAAGATGGTATTACACCAAGTAAGTTATATAATGCTATCATCAATGTTATAAATGAAGTAGGAAGTTATGAAAGTAATCTACCAGTTAAGGTTAGTGAATTACCTAAAATAAATAGTAAATATTATGCCTTAAATAGTAACTTTGTAGAACAGTATTCAGAGGTAGTTGTGTTAAATTTAGATGCAGATAAACAAACAATTACTATTCAAAATACAAATGGTAATACTAATCCACAAACTATGAGTTTAACAGAATTTATGGAAAACTTCTCATCTTATAAAGATGTAGAAACTCCAACTGAAAAATCTACATATACACCAACAGAAAATGAAAAACAAAATGCAGCAGAAAATAAAACTAATGTTGATGAGTTTTTAAATAATTCTGAGTATATTAATACTGTAGAAGAACAAGCAGATGCTATAGATTTAGCAAAGGCAAGAAAGAATTTATTTGATGACTTAAACTGTTTATAATGATTTGTGCTTTATCAGAAAAACAAATAGAAAACCTTTATACTTATGTATATAAATCAATGATTAAAGATGGAGATAATTTTAATTCTCAATCTTTTATGCAAAATTTATTTGATGACATAGTTAAAGAAAAAGATATTGCTACAGCATCTAAGTTTATACAGCATATACCAAAGATTATTAGAAGTATTGAATTAAAAAAAGATTTATCTATTATTGAGCCTAATATATCATTAGCAACTTTAAGAAAAAACTTTAATAATCCTACAGAAGGTTTAGAAAATGTAATTAAATATTTTAGTAAAACTTTAGATCCTGCTGATACAGCAGATATGATTAAAATAGTTAATAAACAAAATGAAGAAGTTCCTGTAAACACAGAACAACTTGACACTTCTAAAATTATTAAACCTAAAGTATTTAAACCTCTTACAGCAGCAAGTGGAGTATTATCAATCTTTAAGCCTGTTAATCCAAATGTAAAAGAAACAGATATTTCATTTGGTGAAACTATTGATGATACAAGAATGTCTATGATGAACATTTTTGCAGAATTAGAACAAGCATCTTTTGATAGTTCTAATTCTAATTATTTTAACTATAGAGGTAAAGACTTAGCATTACATGTAATGCCTGTTAGTGTACTTAAAAAGGTTGTTAATAATTTAGATCCAATTACTAATAAAGAAAGATTTGTAACTATTCCAGAAACACCTAATCATTTACAACCTAAAGACAGAAACATAATTGTTGTAACTAATCCTTCTGGTTATATTGTAACTTTTGATAAAAATGGTAATGTAAATGATAGCACCACAAGACCTCCTTTAAAAATATCTAATGATAAATGGGAATCAGGGAATGTTGTTTTATTTCAGTATTTAAGAAATGTTCAAAACAATAAGATCTATGATTTTAATGGTAAAACTGAAGCATTAATATCACCAGTACAATTTGCAAAAAGTTATAAGGTTAGTGTTGCTGAAGCTGAAGTAATTATACAAGATAGTATTGATGAATTACAAGAATTAGTTAATGAAATACCAACAGCAAAGAATGATAGGATACTTGTAAAATTTGAAGGTTTAAGTTTAGGTATCCCAAGTGGTGAAGTAAGTGCTGTTGTACCTTTTGACTTGTTTATTAAAAGTAAACAAGCTGACATGTCTGTATTAAAGAGTATGAGAAATGAATTAGAAGACTCTGCAGAATTTAAATCTGGTACTACTACAGTAAGAATAGGTGATCAAACATATAAATTAGATAGGTTACATTTACCTAATGATATTGCTCAACAAATAACAGATGTTGTATTTAGTAAAGATTTAAGTAGTGCAACTAAATTTACATTTGTTAAACAATTTATTCCTTTTAATTCAAATCTTTCAAAAATACTTATTGGTGAAAGTGAAAAAGAAATTGGTACATTAAAACTAAGTGTATTTAAAAATTCTGATAAAAAAGATTTAGATTATAAACTAAATATAACAGAAGACTTTTTAAAAACATTAGACACTGCTAAATTAGCTGAATACAAACAAAAACTTTTTGATGCCTTAAGTACTGCTTGGGCTAAAAAAGGTATGCCAATGGCTTATAGACCTGAATTATTTAAAGATGACGGTACATATTTAGCTTATGAAAATGGAAACATAGTAACTAAAAGTTATTATGATTTTATATTAAATCTTAATCCTTACTTATATACATCTACTTTACCTAGTATGTTTGTTAGTAAACAAGTATTATTTAGTAAAGCTGACAAAGAAGTATATCAAAAACCTTTTTTAAAACCTGCTCAAACTACACAAGAAACTTCTCAACAAGTTGATACTGAACCTGTAACATATGATTCATTATTAAGTAAATCTCAAAATGAAACTAATGCATTAGGTAGTAATCTATCATATATATTTTTAGGTAATGTAAAACAAGCAGTTAAAACAGGATACATAACTACTAGAGCTGAATTACAAACTATAATTGATAAGTGGGATGAATTAAAATCCTTTCAAGGAAATCCTAGTTTATCAAAAGATCAGTTAAGTTCTTTAGAAAGTTTATTAGATACTTTACCTGGAGAAAATAATGCTGCGCCTATTGCTACAGAAGAGCAAACAGATACTTTTAATGAAGAGAATACTTCTCAAGATCAAACTGATGTTCAGTTTAATGATGATATAAACCCAGTAAATGATACCCCTAGTGATAATGATGATGATTCTGATTTATATAGAGCTGGTTATACTGCAGATACAGTAACTCAAGAACAATTAGATAGAGCAGAAGATTTTTGGAATAATACTGAGTTTGGTAAAATGTTACAAAAACATATTACTTTAACTTCTGCTACTAATTTAGCTAACTCAGATATATTTGCTAAATTTTTTATATCTGGTGCCACATTAGCTAATCCAGATAATTTAGCAACCATTGCTCTTAATACTAATAAAGGAACTTTTGTAGATATTTACCATGAAGCATGGCATGCTTTCTCTCAATTATATTTAACTAAACAACAAAAAACAGATCTTTATAATGAGGTTAAGAATTTTAAAGATGCTAATGGTAAACAACCTTATAAAGGTTTAAACTTCTTTCAGGTAGAAGAAATGATTGCTGAAGACTTTAGAACTTATATGAAGTCTGAAAACAGAAAAGATAATAGACCTAAAAGAAATAGTTTATTTAGAAGAATATTAAATTTCTTAAAATCTTTATTTGGTAAAAAACAATCTAATTCTCAAGACTTTATAACAGGTGTAATGGAAGTACCTGTAATAAATGAATGGTTTAAAAATTTAAACTTTAATTCTAATAAACCAGGAGTATTTAAAAACTATAAACCTCTTGTAGAAAACATGATGTTTTCATCATTAGATAGAGGTGTTACTAATGTTTTTAATAGTAGAGAATCTGTATTAAATGAAGAAGATGGTATACTTATATCTGATAGTATGGATATGATTATATCTGGTTTAATGAACAAAAAAGTAAAAGAACTAATTTCTAAAGGAGTTAACCCAGTAAATGTACAAAGTCCTGCTTTAGGTTTATTACTTAAAAAAGAATATAGAAGTAAATTATATTCTGATGTTTTAAATGTTTTAAAAACTAGATTAGACTATTATACAAAACAGTATCAAAAACAAGAAGACATACCTTTATTCAGTTCTTTTAAGACTAAACAGAATATAGAAGATAATGCTGCTGCTATTATTAAAAGTGACAAGGGTAATAAGTATGTATTTTTAAAATCTCAGATTGATAACTTTAAAAATCTAACTCCAGATATCAAACGCGGAGATAGGATTAAAGGTGAGAACTGGCATGGTATCAGAATAGTAGGTGACTATTATGACTTTAAACCAGAAGGTGGTAAACCTATAGGTATTATTGTAGTATCAAATATTAAAGATGCGGAGATACAATATAATAACTATGTAAAAGGAGGAGCTAAACAATATACAAGTGTTGAAATTAAAAATAATAATTTACCTGCTTTAACTGAAGAACAAGAAATTATATTAGATAAGATTAAAATCTTAGAAAAAACTATTGATAATTTTGGAGATCCTGAATGGGAATTAAAAGATGAAGCTCCAAAAGGAGTTATTGCTTATCATTTAAAAAATTCTACATATGAGCTTACTAAAAAAGCTGTTGAAATAGAAGAGGAAAATGATGAGGATACTAATAATGCAGAAGATAATGATACTGATATATTTAGTGATAATAAAACAGGTAAACAATCTGTATTACAACTAGCTCAAAAAGAAGTAATTTATGTATTAAATAGTATTGCTAAAATTGAAAAAGGTAAAACTGTATTAAACAAATTAGGTTTTCCAGAAAAAGCAGATTTTAAAAAACTATTTAATATACTATCTAAAACTACAGGTGGTATCAGAGATAGACAAATAGCTTATGATAGATTACTTGAAGCTGCTAAAATACATCCTGAAATTAAACAGCTTATGGATTATAAATATCCAAATCCAAAAGCTACAAATAAATATGCAGTACAATTAAGTTTTGCTTTTTTCCATACTTTTTCTTTACCAAGTGTTAACTATAAACAGTTAACAGTATTTACTAAAGATCAAGAAGGAAATGATAAGAAAAGTTTTGTAGTTACAGATAGTTCTTTAGAGACTTCAAGTACAGCTAAAAAATTTAGTGCATATTTTAATTCAGCACCGACTAGTAATATAATTAAAAAGAATGCTGAAAATACTAATTATCTTGTCTTAGATGCATTTGTAAAAGAGTTTAGCAAAAACAATTATTTTGATAAAGCTAATGCAGGTAAATTTTTAGAAACATTAGGTATTAAATTAGACCCTACTGTTGAAGTTAAAAATATGATGTCATCTGATAACATTGATAATTTCATAAATACCAATGGAGTATCTTTAATATATAACATTGTAAAAGATTTTCAAAGAATTCAAGATAACTTAGATAATGCTACTGCTGAAGAAAGAACTTATTTAAGTAGATTTCTTTTAAATCCAGTTGAAGTATTAAGTAAACCAATACCTAAAGGTATTGTTACTGGTAAAGTTAAAGATGTTTCTGGATACATTAAAAAATTAGCTGATATACAAGTACAGTATGGATTTGATTCAGCTAATCCAGGAGTTTTACTACCAGATGGTAATAAAGTTTTTGCTAATGTAAATCATAGTTTATTAAGTACTGTAATTACAGATTTAAATACTTTAACTAGTTTATCTGAAATTAAATCTAATGCTATAAAGTATGGTCATTTAGATTATCTTTTAGATACAGATGCTTTTGTTGTTAAAGTAGGTGATGAATATGTTTATAGAAGTAAAATACTATCTCATTTATTTGATCCAAAAGGTAACAAAAAAACAGGTAAAAGTTTAGAGTTTTTATTTACAGCAGGTACTCAGATTGCTGATATATCTGGAGTAAATACAGCTGACTTAGATGTAATTGGTAAAAACTTCCAAGAATTCCATACAACTTTATTAGCAGGTGTTGCTGAGTTAACAAGAGCTGCTGAGAAAAAATCTGCTTTTGGTATAAAACCTTTAGGTAAAATTCAAAGAGGTGTTTATGATAATATTGTTAAAGAAGAAAGTGATCATCATTGGGTTAACTTAAATATGTTTGCTTCTAAATATAAGGGTACAGACTATTCAAATGGTGAAACATTCAGTATTGGTTATTATTTAATTCCTCATTTAGCTGCAGAGTTTGACAGAGTTAGAGAATTTACTAATAATAAAGATCTATATAAAAATGTAATAGGTTTTAATAGACCTTTACCTAGTGGTAAAATGGCTGGTGAAGAATTTTCTTTATTTGCTAAAATGCTTTCTGAGAATACTAAAAATGATTTATATAGTATTATTAGTTCTCCAAGTAAACTAGAAGATATTTTAGCTGAAAATGATGGTTTAAGAAAGAAAATATTTAAAGACATTCTTACTTATTTTAATACTAGACAAGAAGAATATACAGAAATGTATTTTAACAAAATGCCTATTGTTGCAGATAGCTTGTATAGTTCTTTAGGTGTTTCAGAAGAAACTTTAGCTAATCAAGATAAAAAAGAATTAAATAAAATTTTAGTTAAAGCTTTCTTATATAATGATATGATTTCTAAGATTGAGTCCTTCACATTATTTACAGGTGATTTAGTTCAATACAATCATGCTAAAGAAGAAGCAAGTAAAAGAATACCTGGAGCTAGTTCTGATGGTATCATTCCTGTTACTGATCAAGCTGCTTATGATTATATCAATAATATTAAAGGCTTTAATGAAGTAACTTATGCTGGTCAACAGAAAAAAGAAAATGATAAAATACAACTATTAAACATTCAAGGTACTTTTAACTCTGCTGTTATTAAAGATGCTATAAGAACTAGTATTTATTTACCAGAAATTTCTAATGCTTTATATGAAGACTATTATAAAACTAGACCTGAGTTAAGTAAAGAAGCTATTGATAAATTAGTTGCTAAAGATATTAAAGCTTATACAAATATGCAAGAGTCTGATGGTGCTGCTTATCTTACTATTGATGCATACAGAGCTATTAAAAAATTATTTAATGACTGGAGTGAAGAACAAGATCAACTTTATAAAGATATTGTTAATGGTAAAGATGTAAGTTTACAGAAGTTCAATAAAACTTTCCCTGTAAGTAAACTTCATTATTATGGACCTTTAGGTAATAGTAACTTTAAAAAGTTAAATGCTAGAGCAATGCATAAATTTGCTGTAGCTCCTATTAATCCATTAATTGCTGTACCAGGAACTGCATTATATGATTTACACAATTGGATGTTAGAACAGAATATTCAATACACTATGTTTGGTAGTGGTAGTAAAGCTACTACACTATCATTAACTGGTGAGTTTGATGATATTTTTGCAGATGAAAAACAAGCTTCAATTAAAGCTGATGCTAAAGTTCAAAACAATATTATTTACTTAAATTATTTTAAAGAGGTAACTGCAATTGCTGCTAAGTTTAAAGAAGAAGTTACCGTACCTACACAAAAAAGAGTATTAGTATTAGATGCTTTATTTGATGCTGGTAAATTAAAAAATTCAGCAAATAAAAAAGTAGTAGACTCATATAAAAAATCAGTAAATGACTATACTTCTATTTTAAAAACAGAACTTTTAAATAAAATTGGGTTTAAAAAAGATGAAGATGGTAACTACACAGGTAAACTAAATAAGTTTGTTGAATTAGTAAGGGATGAATTAGAATTAAAAGATACTCCTGAACATTTGGTAAGACTACTTGATGTAAACTTAGCAGGAGATTTAACAATGGATTTTTCTATACATCCAGAATCAGATCTTATTGAAAAAATTATTGTCAACAAAATTCAAAAAAGCATAGTAAAACAAAAAACTAAAGGTGAATCCTTAGTTCAGGTTCCAACTACATTTATGAATGGTATTTGGGATAATGCTTATAAATTAGAAACAGACTTAGATAAAATTCAAAAATATCTTGGTACTAATAATTTACCTTTTTATAAAAGAGGTGCTATTATTAATAAAAAAACAGGAGAAAGAGCTGTAACAGATTTAATGAAAGTAGCTGTTGCATTGCAAGGTGACTTTAAAAATTTACTTAATCTACCTGACCCAGCTAATTTAGAAACTACTATTGGTACTGTTGATAGATTAAATGAGTTAATTAAAGATGATGTATGGTTACAAGAAAACAGAGATAAAATAACTATTGCTGGACCAAGAATCCCTACAGATGCTGTTAACTCTATTGAAGCTGCAGAAATCTGGCATTTCTTAGCAGAATCCTTTGGTAATACAGTAGTAGTACCTAGTGAAATAGTTGCTAAAGCAGGTTCAGATTATGATGCTGATAAAATATTCTTTATGTTCCCTAATTTAAATAGTGATGGAACACTTATTGAATCATTAGATACAGAAGAAAAAGATTTTATTACTCTATTAGAAGAAACAGATGAGTTGTCTTTAGATAAAACTTATAAGGGTAGAAAAAGTTCTTCATTGATTGAACAACAAAAAAAATATTTACAAAATCAACTTGTTAAAAATACAAGAGATATTATTCAACTACCTGATAACTTTGTGAGTTTGATTAAACCAAATGAAATGTATTTGGTAAAAGATTATGTTGACTACTTTAGAAAATCTGCTGAATACAATCCTAAGAGAAAGGTACATGATGTAACTGAAGATCTAAATACTTTTAGTTATGAAGAAATGCCTGGAACAACTGCTTTAGAGTTTGAATATAACTTAAGTAAGTTTGAGCAAAATCTTTCTGGTAATAAACCATTGGGTATATTAGCTAAGAAAAACAAATGGCATACTTTAATGAAAACTATAGGTTTTATTTTACCTAAAACTTATAAAAAATTAGTATGGGATTTTATAGATAATACTTTTGAAGAGTCAAACATTAACTATGAGATGGTATTTAGATTACCGGTAAACAGAACACAAGATGGTAATGTATCTATAGCAAATGAGAACAATGTTGATAATGTAAAAATTGGTGATGTATTCTCCCATGCTTTACAAGGAATATTAGATAGAGCAAAAGATCCGTGGCCATTTTTAGTACAAATGGTAACAGAAGCATTACCTGTAATGAATCATTATTTAGAAGCAGGTGCTTCAGTACCTTCTGTATTAAAAATGATGAAGTCACCTTTAGTAGATGATTATATTAGAAATCAAGTATATAATAATAGTGCTATTTCTCAAATAAATAGAACGGAACCTTTATCTAAATCAGCTATTAAAAAGGCTAGTTTAGTTCCATTATTAGATAAATTTTTTCAGTATAATGATCCAAAAATATTACAATCTAAAATTCAAGAGTTAAAAATTAATGAAATTAAAGAGTCTTTAAAAGATACTGATTATACTGTACAGTATGTATATCAAGGAAAAAAACTTTCTAGTACTGCAGAAGACTTTATAAAAACTAAACTAATTAATAGTGATATTGAAAAAATAAGTTTAAATTATGATGTTGTATATATACAAAATAATAATTTTACTGGAAACAATAGTTTCTTATTAGGTAAAGAAAACTATTATTATGCTGCACAAGCTGCTTGGGAATTAGGTTTTGGTAATGATACAGCAACTGAAGATGAGCTTACTGATATTATAGATGAAAAAGATAGAACATCTATGAAATCTTTAGCTGTTTTATTACACATAGTTCAGGCTGAAGAACAATTTAAAGGTCAAGATGATTTAGAAATGGCTTTTAGTCCAGATACAAGTATTGTAGATACTACATTACAGATAATAAATAAACAAGACTCTTTAGATAAATTAGAAAGTACTAGCAAGATTGATAAAAAATCATTAAAAAACTTATTAGACAATTCAATTATATCAAGTTTTTATCAAAATGATTTAATACTTGACTTAGTAGATAATGTTTTCCCATTAAAACTTAATGAAGAAACATTAAACTTTCTAAAAACTAAACTAGAAACAGACTATAAACTTATTAGTAATGTATTTGGGACAGGTTTACAAGGTAGAGACAGATTTACTAATAGTTTTAATAATGGTTTAGTAAATTATATTTTCCAAAACTATTCATCTAGTATGCTTGATGAAAAGGGTAACATTACTGTGTTACCAAGTAATTATAAAGGTGTACCTATTGTTGAGTCTAATACATTTACTGAAGATGCTGTTTTAAATAAAGGAGTTATAAATGTAAACTTGAATAAAATACAAGAAGACTATAAAAACTTAAGATTTACTACTGATCAAACTAGAGATGTATTTACAGCAGCTCAGAATCCATTTGCTAATGTTAATGATTATGTTAAATACTTAGTAGTAAAACAATATCTAAAATCTGTTTTCCCAGTAGATACATTAACAGACAATCCTAGATTTAAAATTCATTTAAATAATAATCAAAATGATTTAGCTAAAGCTTATGAAGTATTCTTATCAGAAAGAACTTTGATGAATACATTCAATAGAGCTTATATCATGGGTACTACTAAATATAAATACACTGACCAAGTACTTGAAGTTATAAATAATCCAAAATATAATCTTAAAGAAAAGTACTCTGTGTTAAATAACTTATCTAAGTCTACTACTGTAAAAACAGGAAGCATACTTCAATTAGATAATAAAGCTTTAGCAATAGGTCCTCAAGCTAGTGTGTATTATAAAAACTTAAAACAACTAGGAGATCTGTCAGTAATAAAAACTAATAATACAGAAGATAATAAATACATAACAGATGTATTTGCAAACTTTTCAATGTTTATGTTTTATCAACACGGTGTAGGTTATTCTCCATTAGGTTTTACAAAAATTTATGACCCAGAAGAATTTGTTAAAGAAATGCAAAAAGCTTCAAATAACTTTTTGGAGACTCAGTTTTCTGATAATGTTTTAGATTACATATATGCTACTGTATTAGATAAAACTCAAAGGTTTAAAAATTACTTACCTAAAGAAACTGATTCTGGTATAACAGAAAGATTAGAAGAAATGAAACTAGAATCTGAATTAGAAGGATTTAGTTCTGAAGAATTAGAACAGTTTATGGCTCTAACAGGAGGAGGTAATCTTACTAATATTATTAATAAAAAGTTATCTAAAGAAACTCCTACTCAATCATCTACTAGCACAAATCCAGCAGAATATACTAATCATTCAGGTGGTGCTTATGGTGGTGATACATTCTGGGATATAATTGGTAGAGAATACGGTGTTACTGATCAAAGGCATTATAAAGATGCTGGTAATGCTAATTTATCTCAAAAACTTAAAAATGCAGGTGTCCAAGCTACTATTCTTACTAAAGAACAAATGGATAAAGCCCGTACTGAAGTAGAAAGATTACTTGGAGAAAAATATCCAGATACTTTACAAGGAAATTTACAAGTAAGAAATTATTATCAAGTAGCTAATGCTGATGCTGTATATGCTATTGCTGAAATAGATTCTGGTACAAAGCCTGGAGTTTTTGGTGGAACAAATACTGCTGTTCAATTAGGTATAAAACTAGGTAAACCTGTATATGTATTTGATTTAGATACTAAGAAATGGTATACACAAGACACAGAGTATCTTGAAACTGGTTATGATAAAACTAAACATGAATGGAATTATAATGGTTGGATAGAAACACCTACACCTACTCTTACTAAAAACTTTGCCGGTATAGGTTCAAGAGATATTGAATCTTATAATATACAAAAAGAAGGTAAATGGGTACCAAGAGAGCAATATAAAGGACCTGAAGTAGAAGCTGCAGCTAAACAAGCTATTAGAGATGTGTATGAAAATACATTTAAAGCTCCTTCTCAATCATCTACTCAACCTACTGGAGTTAAAGCTTACAGAACATCAGGTACATTCTCATCTAAAGTAAACTATGCACAACGCGGATCTGGATCTTACTATGCATTAGATAAACCATTCCAAGAAATGGGTGCAGAAAATCCTGTAGAAGAAGTTACTGTAACATATGATCCATCTAAAACTTTAGATGCTACTACAACAGAAGGTCAGACTAAGTTTATGAATATTAAAAGATTTGCAATAGAAGGAAAAACATTTGCTTCTATGAAAGATTCAAATGATGCTGTAAGAGAGGCCATGATTTCTAATGGTTATAATTCTTTAATTGGTTGGATTGATGAAGATATACAAGAAGCTGGTAGAGAACTTGTAATATATGATTCTCAACCTACTAACCTTAAAGAAGGTGTGTCAGAGTTATTTGAATCTAATACTGAGTTATCTAATATTGGTACACCACAACAATATACTGAGTGGATTAATTATCTTACTACACAAGGTAAACTAGCTGGTACTAAAGTTACTGATATACTTTATCATGGATCAGATCAAGAATTTGATACATTTGATAAAACTAAAAGAGGAAGTGCAACAGGTGATGGTTATTTTCAAGATGAAGAGCAAACACCAATAGATTCACTTAATGCTTTCTTCTTTTCTACAGAACCATCTGTTTCAGAACAATATGGTTTATTAAGAAGATTACAACAAATAGAAAATTTAACAAGTGTATTAAGTAACACATTGCTTAACTGGTCATCTGCTAAAGATATAAGAAAATATTCTCCTGAACTTGCAGATCATCTTAAAGAAAAACAAAAAGAACTTTCTACAGATGAATTAAAAAATTATATAAAAGAGTTATATCAAAAATATAATAAAGTAAACAAAGATTTAGGTACTGGATTTTTAAATATGTATAATAATTATACAAAATTAGGTAAACAGCTCCAAGACTTAAAAAATAAAAAAGAAGATATCATCTCTGGTAGATATGTCCATAATTCATTTATAAAAGATAAACCTGATTTAGGAATATCATTCTATAATAAAGAAGGAAGCCCGTTAGCAATGGGTATTTATATATATAATGATGGAGAAATAAAGAGTGGTGAATTCAATAAAAGAAATATAACAAGCTTATCAAGTCAAGAGTTTGATAGACTTATAAATGTTGGTGAAAAAAGTTATAAGGCTGGTATTGAAGAACTTAACACTACAATGTCTAAGGCAAAAATCACCCCTTTACTTTATAGAGTATTACTTAATGTACAAAAACCATTAGTTAAAGACTTTGAAGGTAAAACTTTTGTTAATCAGGCATATGAGGCTGGAGCTCAATATGAAGCAAGTAAACTTACTAATCAAGCTGCTAAATCTAAAGGTAAATTTGACTCAGTAATATTTAAAAATATTCTTGATCCATACATGTCAGATAATTATGGTGTATTTGAACCAGAACAAGTATACATACTTGGTGGTAAAGAAGATAGAGAAGATTTTAAAAACTTTATTAGTAGCTCACCTAATCAAACTACACAATTAATGGGAGACCTTTATACAGTAGAAGAACAAACTAAAATACTAGACCATTTTAGAACAGCTCCTCAATATAAAAATGCTTATAGTAATTTATCAAATGATGACTTAATAGCAAAAATTAATATTAAATTAGCTGACCCTGAAAAAAGAAATACTACTATAGAATTATTAAATAACTGTTTTAAATAGATCATGGCTTGTGTAAACCCTAATAGTAAAGAGTATCAAGATCTTTTAAGAGAATTTGGAGATCCTTTTGATGCTGAAATAGAGTATGTCAAAAGATATGGTCTAGTTGAAAATGTAGACTATGTTACTACTGAAGCAACAGTAAAAAGTCTTTATAGAAAAAAAGGTTTGATGGATGATAAATTAAACATTGCTAAATATAAATTTGCAGAGTTTAATAAATTTAATGCAGAATTATCAAAACAATATAATGAAGAGTATGGTATTCCTGGACTGCTTTTTTATGATGAACAAAGAGGTCTTAAAGCAGTACCTAATACAGAAATGTTTCATAGAATAGATGTTGCTAAAGGTATATACTATCCAGAAAATGCATATATAAGAGAAGGTTATGAAGCTTTAGAAGATGATTTTAATGCATATGAGCCTGAAGAATATTTAGATGATACAATAAAAACTTTTAATGAGGCTTCAAAATTTAATCTTGATCAAAAAACTTTTTTAGATATATTAAAAAGAAGAAATGATGTAGCACCAGATATGTTTATTTCTGAGGATAGAAAATATGTAATGAATCCAAAAGGTTATTATAATCTAATAGAACAAGAAACTAATACTATTCTTTTTAAAAATATAGATTTTAGAACAGGACAAACAGTTATAGATTTTCAATATGCTGAAGATGTTGCTGTTTTAAAGAAAAAAAAGGAAGATGCTATTATTAATATATCTGAACAAGTAAATAATAATTATTTAGATGTACTTTTAGCACTGAAAGATGAAGATATTAATGATTACATAGAAGCTGTAATTAAAGCAAAGTCTTCAGATGAAATAGATAATGTTATGTATAAATTATTATTGAAAGTATGTTAAGTTGTCCAAATAAATCCAGCAAAGAATGGAGAGAAGCTTTAATTGAAGCTAATGGTATTGAAGAAGAAGCTTTGAAAATATATAATGAAAAAGTAGGTGCTCCAGAAAAACCTATCACTTCAGATATTGAGGAAGATACTGACTCTGAGAAACCTGATACTGTAGGAGAAGAAGTCAATCCAGATGATACTAATACTGAGTATAAAAACTTAATATCAGAAATTAGAATTTATTTGAAAAAACAACTTGCTATTTTAAAAAGAAAAGTAGTTGTTGACCAAACTAAAAAAGAAGGTAGACTTAAAACTATATTAGATAAACTTGAAGGTTTAGATGAAGCTGAAGCAGTAGATACTTTTATTACTGAAGCTTATAATCAATCTATTAAAGCTAAAAATAGATATAAAAAGTTTTTAGATGAGAAAAATTCTATACCTAAAAAAGAAGCTATTTCTACTTTATTAGGTTTTTATGAATTTGCTAATGGTTATAATATATTAGATGAAGTTTCTAATGTCAATGTAAATAAATTTTTTGAAGAAGACAATGGTGTAATATATGATTCTGAAGGAAAACTTACAGCTCAATTTAAACTAGCACAAGCTATAAACATAAGAGAGAATATAAAAAGAGAGTTCATTAAAGAAGGTATTCCATTAATGGCTGACTTCTTATGGCAATATAAATCAGATTATGATTCTAAAAACTTAGATAGCTTAAAAGAGTTTTACCAAAAAAGATTAGTTGAGTTAACTAGCAGTGGAGAAATGGATGCTAAAAAAGCTAAACAGATTGAAACTCTAAAAAAAGATATAGCAAAACTAAATGGTTTAGTATTAGATAAAGAATCTCTAGAAAGTTTATTAAAAACAGCTTTAGAAGATGAAGGAGCTTTACAGTTTTTAGTTGGTCCACTTATATCTTCACCAGATGCTGTATTGTCTTTATTTGCTAAATCTGTTAAGTCTCAGTTTACAAAAGCTAGAATGGAATCTCTAAAAGTTAGAGATGAAATAATGGAAAAATTTGATGCTTATGCTCAAACATCAGGTAAAGCCAAAGACAATCCTAAAAGTTTTAATGAAGGTATCTATGAACTATTAGATAGCACATTAACTAAAGAAGATGGTACTAAAGAAGCAATTAAAAGAAAAGCTTTTGTTCAAAAATATAACATTAATGGACATAGAAAAGCTCAGAAAGAATTCTTTGATAATTTAGGTCCAAAGCCTGAAAAGGAAAAAGATAAAAAGGAGTATTATAAAAAAATAGATATTTGGTTTAGAGAAAATAATCAACCTAAATCTAAAGAAGAAAGAGATAGACTTATAGAACAAAAACAAAAACTAAAAGATGCTGGTGTAATTACAGTTGGAGAATATAATATTTGGTATAATAGTGTATATAGTAGTTATAAAGGTAAAGTAACATATAAAGGAGAGTTATCTGAACCTTCTGATAAATGGATTAATGATAACTGGAAAGAGTTGTATAATCTAGATGGTACTGCTAAAAATGCAAAAGGAGAACTGCATAAAAAGTTACTAGATGAGTATCTAGATGCTCAAAGTCTTATTCCGGAAAAACAAAGATTAGGTTATTTTTTACCAAACATACCTAAAACATCTACTGAAAGATTAATTGAAAATGGTATAGGTAAAACTATTAAAAGAGGTTTTCAAGAAAAATTTAAAACTCAAGTATATGATGTAGGTTATGAACAAAAAGGTTCTGATTTAGAAGATATAGAAAATGAAAAAGGTTTAAATGAAAGAACTAGTTTATCTACATTAGGTGGTATGGAGGTTAAGTTCTTACCTACATATTTTACTCAAAAAATAGACCCTGAAGATATTAGTTTAGATTTAACCAGATCTGTACTCTTGTTCAGTCAAATGGCTAAAAATTATCAAGCCATGAATGAGATAGCTGGAGAGACTACTATGTTAAAAGCTATTGTTGGTAAAAGAGAAGTAGTAAGTTCTACAAGTAAAGGTGAGCTTTTAATAGATGCTTTTGCTAAAAAAGAAGGATACTTAAAATTTATCAGTAAAAATGGAGAAGCTTATTCTAAAAAACATTTAGATGCTTTTATAGACATGGTTGTCTATGGAGAAATGAATAAAGCTGAAGAGTTCATGAGTTTGGATGTAGCAAAAATTACAGACACTATAATTAGTTATTCTGCTATTACTAGCTTAGCTTTAGATGCTATGAAAGGTGTTGCTAATAACCTTCAAGGTAATATACAATTAGTTATTGAAGCAGCTGCAGGAGATTATTTTAGTTCTAAAAATTTATTTAATGCTAAAAAGAATTATAAATTAGGAGCCCCTTTTTTACAAGACTTTGGTAAACCAATTCCCAAAAGCTTAGAAGGAAAACTTGTAGAGTATTATGATGCTATGCAAGGAGAGTTTAAAGATCAATATGGTAAAAAAATATCTAACACAGCTTTCTTAAGATTGTTCAATACAAATACTTTGTTTTTCAATATGCATGCTGCAGAACATGAAATTCAAGTAACTACTATGTTTGCTTTGATGGATGCAGAAAAAGTAATTGATAATGAAACAGGTGAAGAAATAAATTTATTTGAAGCTCATAAAAAATATGGTAGAGATGGTGTTCATGATAATACCAATTTTACTTTAAAAAGAAAAGATGATTTTGAGAATAGATTACATGCCATAAATAAAAGATTACAAGGTGTATACAATGATTTTGATAAAGGTACTGCTCAAAGATATGCTTTAGGTAGAGTTTTATTAATGTACCGTAAACACATGGTTCCTGCTTATATGAGAAGGTTTAAAACATTATCTTATGATTATGAGTTAGATGACATTACACAAGGTTTTTATAGAACTTTTTGGAATACTATGGTAAAAGATCTTTTTGTATATAAGAAAAATATAATAAAAGAATGGAGTAATTACAGTCCTTATCAAAAAGCTCAGATAAACAGAACTCTAAGAGAGTTAGCTATTGTAGTTTCTGCTATGGCTTTAATATTTATTATGGCTTCTGCTGCAGATGATGATGAAGAGTTGAAAAAAAGCACAGCATTTAATCATGTCTACTATCAATTGATAAGAATGCGAAGTGAAACTATGACTTATTATCCTGTTATAGGTTTACCAGATCTTTGGAAAGTATTAAAATCACCAACAGCTGCTATGAGTAGTGTTAATAGAACTACTAAGTTTATTAATCAATTTTTCTTAACTTGGAATGAAGAAGATTTAGTATATCAAAAAGATACTGGTGCTTTTGAAAAAGGTGATAATAAATCTTGGGCTTATTTTTTAAAAATGATAGGTCTTACAGGTAATAATCTTAATCCTGCTGAAGCAGTAGAAGGTTTTGAAGCTAGTTTTAATAGATAAGAAAAAAAAGGGGAGAACCTTTTACAGTTCTCCCCATTCAATGTCAAGTAATTGACAGTATAATCTTTTTGTTTCAGCTTCTACAGCTTCTTTAGGCCAGTTTTCTAGACTGTCCTTATAATGACTTGTATCAAATCCAAATACCCACCAATTTTTTGGTGCATTTTCACCATTTCCAAAGTCACTATAAGTTAATCCCCCATGTATCTCTATTGGATACAATAATGTATCATAGTCCATTTTATAAGCAGGATGGGTAGGTGGAACAGCTACATAACCATTACCATAACCACTTTTTATTACTGGAAATCCACTAGCATGTTTCCATTGAGGATTTTTAATTACATACCATTTCAAAACTCACCTCCTTCTTTTTCAAAAAAGTCTACAACTTCATGTTTACTATTAAACTTGATTACTTTAAAAGTTTCATCAGCATAATCAAATCTTACTACTCCTAAAGTATTAAGAGCATCTTGGAAAGAACAAAGTTTACATACTAAACATTTTCCTTTGGAAGACTTAGTCTGATACTTTCTTCTGTTGTCTGCAAATTTTTCTAATGGTTTATCTATTTTACAAGTAAAACATTTAAGTGTCTCCATCTTCATTTTCTTCACAACAGTCACATTTTTCTTCTGCTACTGTTAATCCATATTCATTTATGTACCAGTCATTAGCTTCCTTTTTACTAGGATACTCTCTGATATCAGAATCAATGACAGCTGCCGCTCCTGCTAGATAAGCAGCTACCATATGTTTTTTAAATGTTGTTGGATGCATTTGTGTCAACTTTAATAAACTTTGCTATATCTGGTTTGAAGTAATTAGGTCCTTTTAAGATCTTTTTATCTTCCCTAAGTATAGGTAAACCATCTTCACCAAGTTTACTCATATTACTTGCTTGTATTTCATCAAAAACATCCTCAATAATATGTTGCATACCGTGTTTAAGAATAGTACCACAAAGAATATAAAGTTGATCACCAAGAGCATCAGCAATTTCTACTAGTGAATTTTCATCACATGCATCTAAGTATTCATCATTCTCTTCAGACATAAGTCTATGTCTAAGTTCATATCCATCAGCTGAAATGTTTTTTGGCCATTTACCATTTTCTTGTCCAAATGCTGTATGAAATTTTTCTACTGCTTTAAGTTGTTTTTCCATAATGTAAAATTAAAAAAAAGGGATACATTTCTGCATCCCTTAATTGATTATTTGTTTAACCCAGCCTATTTAAGCAAGGATCTTTAGAAAAAGTCAGGAGTATTATCCTGATCTTCTTCAGTTTCATTACTAGTAAAATCTAAATCAAAGTCATCTTCTACTTCTTCAACAGTAATATCTAAATTAGCTTCACTAGGTTCCATGAATTCTTTTCTTTGTTCTTCTTCATATTCCTCAATATCTGCCATTGTAGGAGTAAGTGATAAGAACTCTTCTTTTTCTGTCTCAGTATCATGACCAGCACAAGGTGGAACAATAGGAGCTTCAAATGTATTACCAAAAGCATCTTCAAAAGTTACAACTGTATCATTAGGTAAAGGTAAATCATCTTCTACAGTAATTTCTGGAAAAGTTATGTCAGATGGATCAACTATTGAATCTTCTTCATAATCTATACCTGTATCAAAAGGACCTTCATTGTCATCATTCTCAGAGGTGTCATCATTTTCATCAGAGGTGTCATCATAGGTGTCATCATTTTCAGCATATCTAATATCTTCATCTATTTCATCTGCTTCTAAATCTGCAATCTGATCTAAGATATTAGTCTGATTAGGAATAACATATAAAGGATCTACTTCTTCTACTGGTGCACTTAAATCTTGAGGTGGTGTACTTAAAGCAGGAACTGGTGCACTAACAGGTTGAGGTGGTGCACTTAAATTACAGATAGTACCAATAAAGTAATGTAAAATTCTTTGATCTTCTAACCATGTTCTAGGATGAGAATACTGTAATGCATTAGTTACAAAATTATAGAATGCCCATAAACTATCTGTATTAGCAAATACTTGTTTTGGTTTCTTCATTTGTTCTCTAATAATACTAGCTTGTTCTGTAGTAAGAATCTCATACTCCGCAAACAATACTCCTAAAAGTTGAGCTTGTCTTCTTTTATTTAAGATTACTGCTTCCATAGAAACTTTATCAGAACACAATTGAGTGTAGTACATATGTGCATTAGAAACATATTGGTCTATAGTATCTTTTACTTCAGTATCTGCAGTTCCAGTGTGTTTTCTAACCCAGTTACCTATATTACCAGAAATCATTACTGATCCTGTTTCATTCATATAAGCACCAATTACACATTTAAACTTTACTTGTTTATTATAACTGTTTGTCCAAGCAAACATCATTGATAACTCAGGATCAGAATTAAAATTTAATCTGTAAATTCCTTGAGCTATTTGTCCATCAGCAGTACATCTGTACTCCTCTTCTATAATTCCAAACCCTGCCGCAGCAAGAGATTGGAATGCATAATCTATTACAAATTGGTGACTAATTACAGTGTAAGTAGCAGCATGATTTGGTAAAGGCACACTAATTAAAGTGGCCTTTGTTGTGTTTTGTATTTTCTTTGGCATTTAAAATAATTTTAATTGTTGTGAGTTAGGTTCTAAACCTTCTATTTCTTTTCTTATGTTTTGTAAATAATAATCATAATTAATATTATATTCAGAGATATTCTTTTCTTCATGATCAATATACAAAGTCTGCATCCAAGGACCCGCCTCAATTTGAATTTGTCTATTATCATTTCTATTAACCTTAAGTATTTTACTTCCTGATTTAGAAATATAATATCTTAAAGTATGTTGTAACTGTTTTGTAACATGTGTACCATTTTCTATCTTGTGTTCTACAAACTCCCAATCACCTTTAATCTTTACACCACTACAGTAATCAAAAATATTAGTGCTAGATTTTAAATAGGTTTCAGGATCAATACCATTAACAAAATAGTTATAAATAGCTTTAGCTACAATTAGATTACTTTTGTTTTTATGTAAATGAGAGTACTTATGTTTTTCTAAATCTTCCCATTCAAATCTACCTTTACATTTAGCTTTACCATCAGTATAAACACTAATATAATTATTTACGTCCCAAATATACATAGCTTTATAATCAGCATACTCTAATGTTAGTTTAGTAAGTTTTTCCCATTCTTTACAAATTTCTTCATAAATAGGTAAATACTCTTTTTTAAACCTAAAAGTAGCACCATCTGTATTTGTTTGTAACAATACAGCATTTGGAATTTCAATCAGTAACTTTTCAACAAGCATACTTAATAATAACTGACCATTAATAGTTGTTTGTAAAGTATAAGAAGTATCAAATAACCATGAGTATTCTGAATTACTGTTACCATAACTTGCATTAGCAGCTTCTTTAAACCCTTCAATAATAGCCATGTCTCTTTGATCTTTAGGTTTAGCTTTCTCACCTAACCTTACATCTACAATGTCTTCTTTGTAAACTTGGAAAAATTCTTTTCCTAAATGTGCTGGATACATACCGTTTACACATGCAATGCTTGGATATAGTGATGCTACATCTAAGTCTTTAATAATGTATTCATCATCTGCTAAATAAATTCCAGGACTAATACATTGATGTATACCACCTGCACCATAGAAAAATTCATAACCTTTAAATCTTAACTGATATTTAAAATCATTTTTAGTATCATAAATAACTTTAGGTTTTAATTTTTCAAAAAACATTTGAAATGGTGCTGTTTCAAATTTAATGTAAGGAAATAATATGTCAGATATTTTTACACCATCTCTGTAAGTTCTACTTTCTTTTACTTCTTTTTTATCTTTACAGGTAGCTTCACAATATAATTTTAATAGTAGTTCACTACCCAATTTAGTATTGGAATAATTATAACAATTTAAACCATATTTACTTTTAATTTTAATTCTTACATCAATTAATGGTTTAGATAATACCATTATTTTTTTAGTTGACTCAACATCATTAATACAATAATTAACAACTTGATCTACATCTTCCTGACTGTATACATTAGTAGTATGATGAATTGGCATATCCTGTAGTTTCAACCAGTCCATACTAAACTGAGCCCATTTTAAAGAAGTTCTTTTATTAGCATTATCCCAATGATTTATTTTAAATACATCAAGTTGTTGAATACTTAATTTCCATTCAGGATATTTAGAAAATTCTTTATTTCTACTTTTAAAAATAGTTTCTTGTGATATGTCATATAACTGTGTAACTAAATCTTCAGTTGAACATTTTAAAAAATACTTTTGTTTTTCTAAAATTTCTTGAATAATTTGTGAGTCAAAACTTAAACCATTAAAAGAAACATGCCATTCTGATAATTTTACATTTTCATTTAAAAACTTAATTAACTCTTTAATGTCATTTCTTTTAGTTGGAGGATGTACAACAAAAGTTTTAGTAGTATCAGTTTTATAATCTTGGAATACACCAACAAAAAGATTCGTCATTGTTTCTAGATCCATTACCCAATGTGTTCTCATAATACAGTTCAGTTAAGCTGTTCCCCCTATTTAGTAAATAAAAAAAAGGGTAAATATTTCTACTTACCCTTTTCCTGTTTAATTTAAAAACTACTCACTAGCAGCTTCTTTACTTGGTTCACCCAAGAATTGTTTATAATCAAACTTCTTAGCATTAACTGCAAAAAGTTTAATCAAGTCTTCAACTGCAGATTTGTCTTCTACATAAAATTCTTGAAACACTTCAATTTTGTGTCTTTCTTCTCTAAAGTTTCTACCATTAGGTCTTGCATTTTTAATTTGCATTGGATCACCATTGTCATCCAATTTAGGTAACATATGCAAAGACTGTTTGGTTTGTTTAGAAATGATGACAAAGACCTTAGTGTCAGGGTCAAAGATACATTCTACATAAGGACATGAATCCGCAATTGGAATCATTCTAAAAGTTTGCTTTTCTTGCCAAGTAGCTTGAACAAGCATCATTGTGTTTTCACTCATTTTTGTTGGATTTTTTTTACAAAGATAAACTAGAATCTGAAATAGACTCTAACTTTGATACATCAATTAATAATTTTTCTTTTTCCATATTAGGTTTACTACATAATTCTCCTACTTCTTTAAGAAGAGATATATCAACATCCAATATTTTTGCATAATCTGCAAAGTATTTTTCAGGATACAAATAACCTGTTATATAAATTACATTTGCTGTATTATCTTTGAAATAACTTAGTATTTTGCGCTTTAGCTCATCATTGATTTTACTATAGGCACCAATTATTATGTAGTGCCAGTCAGATTTTAAATCAGAAAAATCAAATACATATATACTAGTAGTGCTATCCACCTTACAATAGTCACACAACCTGTTATGTTTTAAGACAATTTCTTTCTCAAAATGCAAAAAGGTTGGTGTATTAGGTGTGTTATAAACACATATTAGTTTCATATCCTCGGGACTATATTTATTATACCAACTGAAATAAGTTTCAGTAGGTACAATATTAAGACCCTTTTTAATACCTAAGATCGGATATAAGAATATCTTAGACTTTTGAAAGTACTTTGTATAAAGCGCAGTTAAACCCATAATTTTACAATTTTACATTACCTAATGCTAGCTCATATGGTAAATCATATCTTTTGTTTTCATAGTGCCACTTAATAGTTTTTACTATTTCTTCAAAGTCTAATTCCCATTTAGCTAGTGTTGCTGTAGACACTTGGTAAGGGTAAACTTGATTGTATTTATCAATTACTATAAAAGTAACTTGAACGTTCCAATCTTTGTCAATTGCAAACTCTTTTTTTGCTAAAGTAACATAAATTACTGCTTGAATCCAGTATTTATAATACTCAACAGAATCTGGAAAATCTTGTATTGACTTACCTAATGTCTTTAAGTCACTGATAAAGATGGTTTTTGAATTGTGATCAACAACTACATTATCTAAGACTCCGTGAAAACCAAATGGTAATTCTTCAGGATCAGTTTTTAGATGCAACTCATTATAAACCTTTACTGAATCATCTTGGTCATCAGGATCTAATTGTAACAAAGCTCTTACTTGAACATTCTGCCGTAGTATTTCAACTGAAATATTGCAGCCATCCAATATTGTCTGATCTACTACAGTTTTATCTAAACTTTTTTTAAGAAATTCAAAGTATTCTTTATTCTCTTCTGTAAGAACTTTGTCTAGTCTTTGCTGATCTGTCTTAAGTGTTTGATATAAGTTATTAGTAACTAGCTGTGTAAGTATATCATTAGAGTAATCAGATAAACTTAATGTATCATTTCCAATAACTAAATGTTGTTTGAAAATGGTATCAATAATTTTTTTCTGACTATCTGTTGGAAACTTACCTGGCATACTTATGAATTGCTTATCATAACTATCAGGCTCCAGTAAAAGACAATGTAATACTCTACCTGCAACTAAGTGAGTATCAGTACTGTCTTCTCTATTATTTAAGATATAATGATTATAAAATAACCCTGGTGAAAACAAGAGTTTATTAATACCACTATAACTAAAATAAAACTTTTTCTTATAAAACAACTCTAGTTCATCAGAACCACTCAAAATCATCTGACTCATTTTTTTCTATTTTTTGATTAATTAATACAGTTTCTACTGGTAATGTAACTTCAATATTATCAAGGTAATTATCCACACCATAAAGAACATGAACTACATCTACTTCAGTAGCAACTTCTATAGTTTCAGATACCTCTTCATTTTTATTTAACTCAGATTCGGAAACAGGATTTGCTGCTTCCAATGCTATTAACTCTGACTTGAGTTCATTTCTTTCAATCCTAACAAATGCATCTTCTATATCTTCATCAGCTATCTCTTCTACCTGTGCAGATTCATTTTGCACATCAACCAGTTCTATAATACTTTCTGGAATGAAGTCTTCAACATGTTCATAAGTGTAATTAACATTTAGTGACTTAAGTAAATCTTCATTAAGAGTTATAGTTTTAACTTTAAAATATGTGCTGTCTCCACCATCAGCAATTTCATCAGCATATCTTCGCATTAAAACATCCATCATATCTTTTGTAATTACTTTTTTCTCAATAAGAGATCTTACAATTTTATCCAAACTAGTGCTAAGATAAGTTTTGTTTTTACCTAGATAATTAACTAAAGATTTAAAGTTTACATGATTTCTAGTATGACAGTTACCCATAGCAGTACTATGTTCTTTAAACAACATTTCTAAATATAATAAAGATTCAGTATAATTAGAATTAGCCATAATCTCCATTGCTAAGATATGATTGTCTTTATCAGAACTTTCAAACATTTGGTGTATTTGCTCATACATAGATTCATCTATAACAGTAGCATCATCACCATTAATATGTTTTAAGATTGCAGACTCATCATATAGATTATGTGTAGAAAGTATTTCAGATAATTTAACATACTCTGAATCAACACTATAATACATATTTGATGTTATAATTTTATCAGCATGCTCATTTAATGCATCATTATCACCATGTCTAATTACACCAGCCTCCTCATAATTAAATAAAAGTCTATCTTCTGTATAATTTTCTAAAGCTTCTCTAATATTTTCTCTATATCTGTCATCTATATGAATACTAGTATCATCACAGATAGCTTTAAAATCTTCTTTTTTTATTGAATAAAACCAATTACTATCACATATTTTTGCTTGTGTATTTTTACTAGCAAATACATGAGTTGCATCATTTACATCTCTAACTGTTTTTATACCATATTTTAAAGCTAAATCTTTAAGCTTAATTCTTGGAACATTTACACCCTCTAAGAAATAAAGTTTATCTCCTTTTGTTGGTAAATACTCATTAATTCTGTTTTCTAATAATAGTTCATTTCTATTATCTAAACAGTTCATGGGTTCTAATTTAAAAACTACCTCTGTTGAATATGATTCAACTTTAAGTTTTAAATACATTTTCATAGAATAAAATTTAAAAAGGGGAGTATTATCTCCCCTTATATTTGTTTATACTTAAATTATTTTTCTTTTAGTGGGAACTGATTAATGTTCAATTACTTAACAGCCATCTTCACCACGTCCTGATTCATCATCAATGGAGCAAACTTAACTTTGTTTCCATTAACAATCTCTTTGATAATATAATATCTAAGGTCATCTGTAAATGCATCACAGTTTGTTGTAAGTTTGATTAATCTTTGAGTCATAGTTGCTGGAACAGGTTTAGTGTTTGCAAATACTAATGAATAATTAATTAATCTTGTTGCAATTACACTAGATATGTCAGCTCTAAAGTCATCATCTCTACCAACAGCATTGGTCAAAGAGTTCATCACGTACTGCTCATCTTTAGTCAAGATGTCTTCAGGTGAAATAATCTTATCTAACTTGTTGTTAATGAACATAGTAAACATAGAACTAAAGTCTACACCAACAGAACCCTCACCAATCATTTGAATCAAAGGCAAGCTATCTTCAAACTTAGGAATAGAACTAATACCATTAAAGAATGTAGTAATAGATCTTGGATTTACTCTTTGAGTTACAAGTTCTGGATGCATTAACATAAAGTTGATACATCTACCATCAATCTGTGCTTTCTCTGCCCACTTAGCCCATACATCAGAATCATATTTTAACTCAACAGAGATAAATCTTGTTTTCTGAGCTACGTCAAGACTAGTAACATTATAGTCACCATTGTCTGGATTAGTAGTCAAGATAACATGCCAATTCTTTGGTAATTTCCAAGATACATACTCTTGTCTATCCAAGATCTCCATAGTTGCTTGCATGAATCTTTGATCAGCTCTAGTATAGTCATCTAAGATTAAGAAACCACCTTCACCTTTACCCTGAATCCATTCAGGAGCAGCATGTGACATTCTCTTTCCAACAACTTTGTATCCTTTAGCACTTGCTGCAGATATCTGAGATTCATTAATCCAAGTAGTTTTACCATCAGCATTTGCAATTTGAAATTCTTTTACAGGAAAACCTACTAAGTCACCTAATTCTTCTAGCTGAGATAAATTCAGCTTTACAACTTCCATATTCATTTCTTTACCCAACTGCATAATAGCAGAAGTTTTACCCAAACCAGCATCACCTTCAATATTTACAGCTACAGGAACTTTACCTTCCTTTTGAATGTGTTGGTTATTACCAACCATGTGCTTAATAAAGCTTTTTAACTCTTCAACATTTAATTGTACTTGACTCATCTTTTTCTTTTTACTAATTAATATTTCCAATTTAATCCAATCTCAAACAGAGGTGTAATATGTAAAGCAAAAACTTTTGCTTTATCATCTATAACACTCTTACTTACACCAATTAAAAATGGAATAAGCCATAAAAACTTAGTTTCTATTTTACCATTATACTTTTTCATAATTCAAGTTTTATAACCTTTCCAGGAAGATCATTATTCATATAAGATTGTTCTGACAAAACCCATAGAATATTTCCTTTTGGTCTTACAGATGTACTACATTCACCATCAGTAAAATACACAAGACTTGTATATTTCTTCAGGTTTTCATTAAAATATTCTAGGACGGGATCAAATTCAGTCCCACCTCTACCTTGTACTGCCATCTCAAATTTACCTTTATAAGGTTCAATTGATCTGATAGTTGTATCACATTGTACAACAGTAATATCAACACCACACTTATAAATATGATGCATCTCTCCCATAAATTCTCTAAGCTCATTATCACTTACAGAACCTGAAGTATCAATAGCCAACAACATATGTTGTCTCATCTTTACTTTAAGACCAGGATTAGCATCAAATCTACGGTTCTCTTTTCTTCTGATCTTCTTTGTAAATACTTTAGTACTTACACCAGTAAATCTTCTGATAAAGCCTCTCCAGTCAAATTTAGGAGGGACTATTTCTTCAATAACAATTACTCCTTCTATCTCTCCAGGAACATTACCGCGTTTCTTAACAGTTTGTTCTTTAGCATCAGATAATACTTTCTGTAACTGTTTCTCAATTAACTTTTGTTCAGCTTCAGTAAGATCTTCAAAGTCTTCCCAAGTACTATGATCAGGAACATTACCAGAATCTATATTATCTAGTAATTCATCCATTGCATCATTACCACAAGTACCATTCTTGTCTTTCTCATCTTTAAACTCTTTAAGCTTATCATAGTAATATCTACAACCAGCTTTAAGATCTAGATTCATATCTTCATAGTCCTCAATAAAAATACCTCTACCTGGAAGCTTTTTACCAATCTCTAGTAATTCTTCTATAGGAGCATCTCTTTCTTTAGCTTCTGCTATTTCAGTTTCTACAGCTTCTTTAATAGTCTTATATTCTTGTGCAGAATATTCTCCTCCTGGAAGCCAAGAACTTTCAATATACTGATTAATCTCCATGTCCATTGCAACATTTGCTAATCTTCTATCACTAAACTTAAAGAAAGTAGTAAGATGTCCAAATGCAATATGAAGCAATTCATGTTTTAATATACCAAGTCTCTGGTCATCATTAAGACCTTCCCAAAAATCAGAATTAATAGCAAGCTGATAATTAATACCATTCTTACTAACTCCTGCTGTTGGTACTCTCTTATTGTCCCAAAGCTTATTCAACATAATGAGAAAGAACCCGTAATAGGGCTCCTTCAACATTAAGTCTTTACTAGCTTTACTCAAACTCTGAACTTTGTCCATTAGTTTTTTAGTTTAATATTTATGTCAAATTTATCTGCCGGATAACCTAGTTGTCCTAAGAATCCAACCATGTCAACTACAAAATTCTCTAAAAACAATTCTATTGAATCTTTACTAGAGTTATTTGAAGTCATAAGTGATAAACACTTACCACTAGTTAATCCATTTTCACTGATGATAAACTCTTTACTAAGTGTTTTGTATGCTTTAGGAGCTTCTTTTTCCCAAGTTGCTTTTCCTAACTTAGAGAACTTATATAATACAAGTAGCTCACCTTTATAGTTTTTAAGATCAGCATTATTCAATGCTTGGAATGCTATAGTATGATTCTCAGAATCACTTGACTTTAGCATGTTTAATAAATTCTTTGTTTCTTCTTTGTCAAATTTTAATTTACTCATCAGTCTTCTATTTAATAATTTATCAATAGTCTTTTAATTAAACCCACAGCACTTACTTTATGAAATAAATGGGCAAGTCCTCTTAAATCATTAATAGTTAAACAGTTTATATTTAAACTTACAGTTTCTCCAATATCCGGAGCTGATAATAATTTTATCATATAGTTGTTATCAATACCATAATCCTTAGTCAGAAATAATATTATATCTGGATAAAAAGCATGGTTATATTTTTGATTTTTTACATCAGAACATTTCCAGTCATTTTCTAACAAACTTTCATGTGTTATTTTTTCCATCAGTCTTCAGTTTTTAAGTCTTCATCATCTAAACAATCTAGTTCCATTAAGGCACTGTTTAAATCCATCATAGTCATGTATGCTGGATTATTAAACTTAGCATTTTCTATATCATAATTAGATTCTAAAAGGTCTATAGCTTCATTAACTAAAGCTTCTACTTTTTCTTTAATTTGTTCTACTCTATCCATTAGTCTTCAATTTTTAAAGTTTTTATAGCCCATTTTTCAGGTTTACCACTTGCAATCATATCTACCCATTCCTTTGCTGTTGGAATGTAATTGTTGCAATCCTCTTTAACATGTTGTTCTGCAACATATCTTGTATATACAGTTTTACCATCAGAATTTATGAAACTTTTTCCAAATACTCTTTCACATTCAAATATACCTTCACTATGGTGACGGAACATTCTATGCATACTATGACCAATCCAGGCTTTAGTTTCATCTAGCCATTCATGAATAGCCTGATAATCAGATACTTGACCTTTCCATTTTCTGACAGATGTTTTACAATGCTCTAAAGGATGTGCCATTACATTTTGTATGTTATATGATCAATAATCTCATATTTTGCTTCAGAATAACCTTCACTATATCCTTCACTTTGAGCATCTTCACGTAATTCTCTAACTCTTTCAAGTATCATATCTTTTAACTCATCTGTTAATGTTTGAGTCTCTAACTCATCTATTAACCAATCTTCAAAATCTTCCATTATTTCTTTTTTAAATATTCAATAACTCTTTCCCAGTAACTTCTAGCTTTCATTCTACCATCTCTAAATGGTGCTAAAGCATATGTTGCTTTAGCTGTATTTAAAGCTTCTTCTTTAGCTTTTTCAGTTCCATGTAGAACACGTGCATAATTATACAGTTCATCTGCTTTTTTTTCTTCAGTCATTTTCTGTTTTATTTAATAAACTACCTTCATGAGTATAATCTTCAGTGTGAGTAATATTTATATGATTATTAATAATGTATTTTCCTGAAGGAATACATATACATAAACTACCATAACCACCTTGATCATTCCACCAATCTTCAATATCATTTAAAAGTTTATCTTGTGCAAAGTCTTCTATAAGACTATATAAACCAGAGTCTAAATTATTTAAGTTAAGTGCGGTTTCTCCCCAAGTATCAAGTGATGCTATTGTTTCAAAAGCTTCTTCATCATTACTTAGTTTTTCTTTAGTATAAACAATGGTTTCAATAGCACCATCATCTCCTCCACCACTGTAATATACATTAATACCAGTAATACCAAGATCAGCCAACTTAAGTAGAAGGCCTGTCATTTCATTTTCTGTCATAATTTTGCTTTTTGAATAAAATATTTTGCTACTTCAGGAATGTGTTTTTTGTAGTAAGGTTGATTATCCTTACACCAAGCTTTCACTTCCTCTTTACTCTTAAATGGTTTTTGCCAAGAGTTATTATCTATAATCATATTAAATGTTGGTTCTAATTCATCAATAAATGCTTGAACTGTCCAACCTTCCCAGATATGTCTGTCAGTTGCCATTAATCTCTAGATTTATCTATTACAACATAAATAGTATCAACTACTCTTCCTCCAGTGGATCCAGTAGCTTTATCACCAAACATATTCCCAATAGGATCTTTGTCTAATACTTCAACTTCATTAACAAAGTAGTTAGTTTCACCTCTATTATTAAACCAGTTTTTACCAAATGTTTCATGATATTTGATCTTAACTTTCCATCCATAAGTAGCTGCAGAATCTAATTTAGCAATTGTTTTTGGATCATTTACATCATTATCTACTGAGAACTCAAATGGTTGAGCAGAGTTCATACCTGTTTGAGTAGTATTCAATGTTCCTTCCCATGAATCAAATACAAGTCCTTTTTGTGAGAACTTAGTTATCATTCCAATGCGTTCACCATTAGAATAGTTTTCTGTACATGAAGTCATTACCAAAGCTAATCCTAAGCTAAGGCTAATAAATTTAATTGTTTTCATAGTTATTTTGTTTTGTAAAATTTGCCCAAAATATTTTGGTTTAAATACATATCATTTTCTAAAACCTCTTCAACAAAAAGTGCTTTTGCTTCTTGATATGTTAATTCAGTTTGAGAGTAACATATTCTAAGTATCTCTCTTTTAATCATAACTCCTGCTTTGTGAGCTTCTTTCAAGGTTGTATTACTACTATAGTAATTAATAAAGTCAGGCTTTATTTCTCTAGTGTATTTCTTCAGTCTTTTATCTGTAGACATAGCCAAAGCTTTTTTACCCATAGGTTTCTTTTTATTACTAAAGAAATTCTTCTTACCAATATAGGCAACAGATTTCCCTTCTATAATAGCAGTCATAATGTAGATAAACCCAATACCGTGTTCTGGTATACACAATTCATTAAACTCTTTACCTTGATATATCCAACTCATTTGTGTCTATATCTTTTCATGTCCCAATCTGCAACATTATTTACCATTCTTGCAAGTATTATTGTTGCTTCTTCTATAGATCTACTTTCAAAACTTAATCTTGCTTTTGTTATTCTATGTTTAAAAACATAATCATACATAGGATTTTTCATAATGTTTGTTTTAATAACGGAAATAATACTTCTCTAACTTTTTCTATACCATGTATTTTAACAGAGTCTGATAAATCTTTCTCTAAAGGTAGAACTACATAATTAAAGTCATACAAGTCTTTGTATTTCTTAGCAGCATTAATACCTGGATCATCATTATCAAATAATAAAATAATCTTAGTATATTTTGCTTTTAAGTCTTTCAATACTGCAGAAGTAATCATAGTATTTTCACTGTCTGGAGCAATACATTCAATATTACCAATAGATAGTTTAACAAAACTCATTAGATCCTTAAGAGAAGATGTAATCATTAGATACTTGCAATCATAATTTAACTGTTCTAAACCTTGAATATAATTCTCAACTTTAATAAACTTTTTTTCAGTATTTTTTGGTGTATATATTTTATATAAACTACCATCATTTCTGAAGTAACCATAAGTATATGGATTATTAAAAGTAAATGAAGCTATGCTACCATCTAAATCTTCTTTAGACATAGTAAAAAACTTAAGAGGTACTACATTATATCTTTCTAGAATTTTAGATCCAATTTTATAACCAGACCAATACTTTTCATCTAAAGTATTCCAGCTTCTCATTTCAAAATCAGTAACTTTATACTTATCATGTATTTTAAACTCAGGTAGTTTAACATTACCATTTAAGTTTACATAATCTTCATAGTCTCTCATTACTTTAACTACAGCATGAGATCTAGATAAGTTAAACATAAGTTCTACTAATCTAATCTGATCTCCACTATAACCAGATGAGAAGTCTTTAAACTTATAATACTTTGCTACAGCATCATAATATATAAACATTGATGGTGCTTTATCAGAAGAATTAAATACAGATAACATTTTAATATTTTGACCAGATAGTCTTTCTTTTAAATTCAAATAGTGCTCAAATACCCATTCTCTAGGTATGCAGTTTAAATCATTAACTATGTTTTTAGTTGAAATCATAATTTTAAGAATTAAAAAAGGGAGCCAGACATTACACCTGACTCCCTTAGACTATAACTATTAGTCTAAGCTAAAATCAGTAGAAGTTTTATTTGGTACAGATAAATCATCATCATCACCAAAGTTTTTAACTTCTTTAGTTTCTGTCTTTTTTACATGTAATGCTTCAACATAAGTAATAACTTTAGAAGAATCTTTTCCAAATGCATACTTACCTTTGTCAGCTTTAGGTAAATACATATCATAGTTTGTATAACCTGTTTTACCAACATATTCTTTACCTGCAATACAATATTCAAGATAGATATCTTTAAATGGAGCCGTTTTGTTGAAAGCAGCTACAAAATCTTCAATTGTTTCATGTTTACCATCTTGACTTTCAAACCATTCACTGATTCCTAAGTTACTAGATAATGTTTTCAAGAAAATCAATAAAGATTTATCTCTTTGAATTTTTATACCAGATTTAGTTTCACCATCTGCAAAAGCATATTGACTTGCTTTTACTTTACCTATTTGACCAGCATAGTGACCTTTACTTGCATCATCTTTATCAATCATAAACCCATCAAAACCTTCAATTGGTTCTGTTTCAGTATGTAATAATAAGTGCATTGCACCAGGAATAAAAGAAAAATCCTCAAGCTCTAAGCTATTAATTTTTAATTTAAGATTTCCTGGAGAAATTGTTTTTGGTAATCCATTACCACTTGCTAAATCTTTTGTACTTAATGACATTTTATTTTATTTTTAATTGTTTACAAAAACTTTGTCCCAACTTACTGTTAAAACTCCATCAACCATTTCACTTACTACTACTTCTTCATTTCTAAGATGTACAGGTCTTGCACCACAAGTTACCTCATCATTAGTTTTGAAACTTAAGATAGTTTTGTTTCCTTTTCTATACATGTAACCTATCGCGTCAGCATTTGCACAGATAAGAGATTTAATTTTACCAGTCAAATCAATGTTTGCTGCCATAACCATTTCACCTTTATCATCTACCACTTTGTCTTTAATATGACCTGATAAAATAATTGTGGGTGCTAAAGTATCAATAAAATCTAATACCTGAAAAAATGCTTGACGGATATATAAATATCCAGCACCATTAGCTAGAGTAGTTACATTATCACCATCAAAGTTTTTACCCATCATTTGTGTTCCAATAAACCCGCAACAGTTTACTGCGTTCTCTAAAGAACTGCTATATGTTACCATATAGATCAGACTATATCATGATCCATTTCTGGATCTCTCCCATTTCCACTACCATTAGCTTGTAGTGTACTGCCTTCCGGCATAGTCGTTGAACATTGCTTATAAACATAGATCTGTTTAATCTTATTTATAAAATCTTCTAAAGAAAATTTATTTTTCATAAGATTACACATACTACAACAAGGTACACAATTTTTAATTGTATAACCAACTTTACTATCTAATCTATCCACACCATTGTGTATAAATTTAGTATTAGTTCTGTTTCTACCTTTAGAAAAAGCAGATTCAATTGGTTCTTGACCACAATAAAAACAATTTTTACTAACAATATCTTTAAACATTTCTTTAGTTAACTCAAAAGATACATTTCTATTATTAGCATTTGATCTATATCCTGCAAATATTGTATTAATAACAGATTCAACTTTAGGTTTTGCTGTCATTTTTTCTTTACAAAAATTACAATACTCAGGATTAGTTTTTATGTGATCTATTCTTCTAATTGATCCTGCATAACACCTCATACATTCAGTATAATAATAAGCTCTAGATTTGTTTGAATAAGCAAAATCTATTACTTTTACTTGATTGAATATTGTACCAGGTATAATCATTTTCTTTGGTTTATAAGCCTTTGCTGCTGATTGTCCATTCATAATATTTATATTTACCCGTAAAGGTATAAAATATATTTTAATATGCAATGGGTTTTCCAGCAATTAGAGAGATTTGCTATTAATATTACTACTAATAGGTCCATTTTGTTTAGACGTGGTTTTATACAATTTTACTGCAAGTGGCATAATCATATCTTCTAATGCTGTTACGGTATCAATAGTTACATACTTGTAAGGTTTACCAGCAGCTTTAATAGCTTTACCAGCATCAAGTAATTCTTGTAAAGAACTAACTTTTATCTTCATAGCATCTACATAATCAGTACCATTTTCTAAATCTATAATTAGATTATCATCAAGACCAGCATAAGCTGATGTTTTACCAGTCTTTGGTTTAGAATAAATCACAATTCTCTTGGGATTTACCAATTCTGCTTTTATTTTTGTTGTTGGAAGAACAAAACTCATAGATTATTTTTTGCTTTTATTATTAATTCATTTAACTCAGGATTTTTACTAATAGGAGTTAAGAATAACATTGCTGCTAAATCTCTAAGAGTAATATCATTAAGTGTAGTATCCATAGGATCAACACTTACATGTTTAACAGGAGCCACTGTTTCACTTACTTTAAAACTAGGTACATCAACCTCTTTAGGTTTTATATATTCTTTTTCAAAATCAGGAAATAATGAACTTTGTTCTTTTGGAATCTCTAGTTGAGATCTTTCTTTCATTTTTTCATAAGCAGCATAAGTAACCTCTGTACCATTTGATAATACAGCAGTTAATTCTGATACAGGAACTGTATACATAACATAGGGTTCTCCTTTGCTTGTAGTTCCTTCTTTCAGTTCTAGTTCTTCAGCATAAAATGGATTGTATTTATACTTAAACAATTGTCTGTCTTCTGTAAATGGTTTAATATCAATCATTTTACCTGACTGATCATTTACATTGTCATAAAATTCAACATAAACATCTTCACCTTTACCAATTTCTGACTCAAAGAACTGAACTTGTCTACCATATTTTCCTTTTTGGAAAAAAGCAGTTTTAATAACAAATTGAGGATCTGCTAAACCCAACTTTAAGAATGTTGGCATATGTGTAACAAAAAACTCTTTTTCTTTTTCTTTTCTAATACTCATAATTTTTACTTTAAATTGATATTTTCTTTGTTGCTTGAGCTGGTGTATCTATTTCAACAATCCTCATAGTTGTTCTATCAAGTTTAAAGAAACTTATCCTTGTGGTACCATTTCTAGATTTTAAGAAGTGAAAGACAAGAATATCTTCATCATTAATTAAAAATCTTTCAGGACCATACTGTCTAATCTTTCTAATAGAAGGCTTATTAATACCCATAACTACATCAGCATGTTGCAATAAAGCATCAGACCCATAGATATCAGAATCTAATACATAATTTCCATACTCACCATCTCTTTGTCTGTCAGGAGCATCTATGTTTCTGTTTAGTTGGCTTAGCACTATAAAAGCTACAGGATATTTCTTTTTCATCATAGTAAGAGCTTCTCCAAGAGAATTAAGCATCTCAAATTTATCCTTTTGTCCTCTACCTACTCTAAACAGAGCTGAATGGTCAATGCCTACAAGCATATTAGTGTAAGTACCATCTTCTTTTTTGTATCTTTCCATTTCATAATGGATTGTGGCACACATTTCATCTACTGTACAAGCATCATAAACTACATTAATAAAATCATTATTAGATGATTTATTATAGTAATCCACACATTTGTCATAAACACTCTTGTCAACAAGATTTCCACCCTTACTCATTAATGTATTGTAATCAGAACTTGTATTCAGACTTAGTTTTCTTACTCCACTGGTTTCATCAACCATTTCCATCTGGAACTTAAGTATTCTAAATTCTTGTTCAGGATTGTGATCTATAATATCACTAATCAGCTGTTCCATGAATAAAGTTTTACCAGTTCCAGGTCTAGCACCTACTATGGTGATAGTTCTCCATTCTAATCCATCACAAAAAGCATCATTGAACTTAGGCCATGCACTCTTTAGTGACTGTAACTCTCCCTGTCTTCTAGCTTTGATTTTTAGAATAGCTTTTCTTAAAGCTTCTCTCTCACTTACAGGTAATAACGGTCTGGCACCATTAAATAATTCTGACATTTTGTTATAGATTTAAAAGCATTCTATTTTTTGCATAGTTATATAACTCATGCAAAACACTAATTATCAATTCAATTAGTAAAAATTTACCAATAGGCATCTCAATAATAAATAAATCTATTACTGTATACGCAAATAAGCTACCTACTATAGCCATTAGGATTAGTAATCCTTTCATACAACTCTTTCTTTAAAATAAGAGGTCCCTTCCCCATCAGGATTAGATTTGAGTAAATCACAATATGTTGCTAGATCTGATTCCAGAGATTTATCTACTCCTTGTTTTCTAATAAAATACTGTGAATTTCTCATATATTCATAATTTCTAACACTAAATTCATCAACATACTTTTCAGTAGCTTTTAGTATAGTATTCCAATCATAATCATAATTTTCAAAAAACCATTTAAACCCAGCTTCAAGATTTTTAGGATTTACTCTAGCATATTTTCCAGAGGGTAGTTTCCTATTAGGAAATATTTCTAGATACTCCTTTATTTTATCACTAAAGTTTGAACCCATTAAATCTGTTGCTGTTTTAGGCTTGGTTTTCTTAAAGAAACTGTTGATTTCTTGTATAAAGATAAAACTTTTTGTAGTAAGTTGCAAGTTATCTTTTAACCAACCACCTGTTTGTAATCTTTTACATTCAAGATCTTTATTTACAAAAGAAGCAGGAATTATGTTCTCTTTAATACAATACAATACATAGTATGTATTAGGAGTTAAATCTGCTTCTGTAAGTTTATTAAATATGTCTGTCATTTACCAATGTATTGAATAGTTAAACTGTTTATCAATTATTTCTCTAGTTTTTACAAATACATTATCAGAATCCCATCTAGGTAATTTTCTATAAGCAGCACTTGCAGGATGACTAATCATAAACTTAAAATTATTCTCACTTGTTGAATCAGACCATTCTTGAGCTTGTTTTCCCATATAAATATATACAAGACCTGTTTGTTTGCAATTCAGATGATCTAGTAAATATGCTAAAAAGGGTTTCCAGATTTCATAATGTTGACCTACTTTCCCTACTTCAGTAGTAAGAGCTGTATTTAATAAAAGTATTCCTTGATTAGCCCATCTAGTTAAATCTGGATCTAAACTTCCAGGATGACCGTTATAAACAGTTCTATTAATTTCTTCTAGTATAAAATTTAAACTAGGTTGTGCTTTTTTAGTATTACCACAACTAAAAGCAAGTCCATCTGCTACTTCAAGTTCTTTGTAAGGATCTTGTCCTAATACAACTACTTTAAGTTCATTATATGGACATTCAATAAAAGCTTTAAACAATTGCTTAAGTGTAGGAGTAAATCTTTTACCTTCATTGGACAATTTTACAAGTTGTGCTAATATATTATCAAAATCACCACTAAATATAAAAGGTTTAAGAACTTGACCCCAACCTGAAGGCTCTAAAATGGTAAACAATTTTTGTTTAATCTCTTCAAGATCTATTTTTTGATTCATATTTTTTCTATTTTTGTTAAAAACTAACAACAATGCCAGTTAAAGTAAAAGAATTAAAAGATGATGCTATTGTAGACATCAAAGTAAATAAGTCATACTATCTAATGACTAAAGCTGTATTATTTCATTTGTTTAAAACAATTGATAGTACAGATAAAGAACAATATTTAAAAGAAGCTATGACTAAGGAATACAAAGACCTTGATGAAGGTCAAAGATCTTTTTATACTATTGGTCTTTTACTTGCTGAAATTGAAAAAGAGGCTAAAAATAATAATTTATTTGAAGAAAAAGAAATTCTTCAACCAGGAGATGAAGGTTATGTTGCTCCTACCCTAGATTAAAATTATAGTTTTCTTTACCAATTTGTATGCAAGCTTGAATAGCTAGCATTAATTCATCTTTACTACAATCTGCAAAAGATTTACCTTCTAATCCAGAAGCTTGTTTTATTACTAATTTCATTTCATCAAAAGTATAGCCGGATTCTTTAGCTAACTCTCTAATACAAGCATGTACTTTTGCAAGTTGTGCTTTACTATGATCTGCATCTGCAAAATCTAAATACATTTCTACCATTTGACCTTCTGCTAATTTATCAGCATAGATCATATAAGCTAATTTAGATTTTTCATCTAAATAACCTAGCTTACCATCTTTTTTTATTAGTTTAATTGATAGCATATTAACAAGTTATATTACTTAATACTTCAAGAAACTCAGTATAATGTAATTTACTGTGTATTCTTATTGCCGGAATCTCCCAACATCTTAAATACCAGTCATCATCTTTAACTTCTGCACTATCTACACTATGTAAAACTATATTATCACAAACTTCTTTATGGTAGTAGTAGTAATCATATCCATTCTGGCTTTCATCATCTGTAACAGATGCTTTTTCAAAGCCTAATTCAATTAATTCTTGTTCTGTCATCGGTTTAGTAATTTAGTTAAGAAGTCTTCTGGATTTAAGATTTCTTCTGTGTAATTATTTCTAGCATAGTCATAACCTTTATAATCCATGATAGCTCCAAACTTTTTATGTCTTTCTTTAAGAAAGTGTTTTATAATTTGATAAGCTATATAAAAGTTATCTTCATCTGAAGACATAATCATATTATATGCATTTTCTACTTCTTCAGCAGTAATTAAACCTAATACTTTATTAAGTTTTAACTCAGCATAAAACATAAATTTCTTGTATTGACCATTATAAGAACCATTAGCATATAAGTTAAAAGTATAACTCATATTACTATTTACATCCTTTAAAAGTTCATAATGATCATTACAGATTTGTTTACAAAATTTACCTAAATCATTTTTCTCTTTCTTTGTCATAATCTTGCAAATTTAAACATTGCTTGTAATTTCTCATGTTCTTCTACTACCCACTCTGGAGTAAATACAGCTTCATGACCATCACATTTAACTATAGTATTAATATCTATATAGTGAACAAAATTTGCAAGCCATATACCACTATATCTAACAAAATGTACTGTCATTACATTTGGATAAGAAGTAAAAATGTAATTTTGATTATCAGTATTTGATCTAGAAAATCCATACTTTACAAGCTTCTTACCTATTAGTTCTGTATCTCTAAGTAGCATATATATTATTCTGATTTAAATTAAAATATCATTCTTTTTAATGTAGTTACAGCATCATTAATAGTTTTTTCTTTAATATCTTGAGCAAACTCAATTAAGAAATTATCTAAATACTGACCACCACCATTCTTTTCAAGTCTAGCTTTTGGTTTCATTCCTCTATTCTCTAAGTATTTTTCTATTTGTCTTTTGTCCATCTTATTCTGATTTATTAATTTTCAATAAAACAATCATCAAGAGCAATTCTCAACCAATCTTTAAATGATAGGAGATAGAGTGTTCTTGATACTTCAATTAGCTGACCATCTTTGGTAACTTTCCTCCATGCATTACCTGTTTTTACAAAACATGCTGGAGCATTATTATACCTTAAGAAAGAAATTAATTGTCTCTCATCAGCTGGTGCCTTATCAGGATTTACATTTATAAAATTATCCCTCCACCAGATTTGAGTTATCATCTTATTCTGATTTAGGTGGAAAATATGTTCCACATTCATTACACAGATACTGCTCTACAGGTCTGTCAGGTTTACTCCAGTCATAATTAGTATGAATGTTTTCACATTCACCACAATTAGGACAACATTCTTCTTCTTCCATCTTATTCTGATTTAAAGTTTATATCTTTCCACTCTTTCCAGGTGTCAAAGTCTTGTAACTTTTCTAACATCCACTTAGCACCTGCAATCCAATTATCTGTCTTGTCTACATTTGGGTCAGCTAAATTAGCAGCAGCTTCTTTGATTTCTTCTTCCATATTATTTTCTTTTACCAATCTTATATCCTGCATAAAACCATAGAGCAAACCCTATATGTGATATAATTAATATCCAAGCCATATTATTCTGATTTAAAGGTTTCGTTGTAGTATTGTTCTGCTGATTCAAATTCATTACTATATCCATTTTCAGGATGCCAATAACCATCTTCACTCCCTTGTTCGTAAGCCTTACTTATTTGCTCCTTCTCCATTGCAATAGCCTTATACATTGCTATTCTTAGCTCCTCAGATATTATAAATCTACATGAGATTTCATCTATCAAAAATTTAACTGCTGTGTCTTTCATATTATTTCTTCCATTGCTTTTTTAATATCTCCAATTGTAAAAATACCTTGTTGACTATTATCTAAAGCATACACTCTAGTATCATCAGGTAATAATTTAGCTGAATCACTTAGCCACCTACTATTTTTCATAGTTCTGAACCATATTTTTTTAAATATTTCTGAATTAATATGTTCATATACGCCATCTTCATCACCTAACTCTATATTGATAGGTTTTTTTGGTATTCCAAAGGTTGTGCTCATATTATTCCATTTCAAGATTATAATCTGATAAACATTCTCTTATCAAATCTCTTACTTTTTCTGCAACATCTTGTTCTTCTGCACTAGCACCTGGTTTTGTACCAATTAAACTAGCTCCATACTTAGTAGTATCTCTTAATTTTTGGTCTAAATCCCATACAGCTAATTTCCACTTATATCCATCCAAAGCATCTCTTATATCTTGTGCTTCTTCTACAGTATCAAATTCTATTGTTACTTTTCCCATCTTATTTCTTTTTATTTTCTTCAAACCATTCTAAATCTTGTTTAAGAAGTAATTCTCTAAAAGGTGTCATAGTAGTACCAAAATGTTTACATCTTGCTGTTAATAATTCTATTACTTCTTCCTCACTATACATCCTCTCAGCTTGGAATTTAGCACCTTCAATAAAACATTCTCTTGATACGTCACATATATCAATACCATTTATAACATAAACTCCTTCAATATATCTTTTCTTAGCTGCTTCTTTAAGTGTTTCTTCCATACTATTTCTTTTTGAATTGTTCAAACTTAATTAGTTTAAAATATTTTAAATTTACCACAAGCAGTTAATCCTAAAAAATAACAACTTATTAAATTCCAAATAGTAAACACAGGAATCATTAACCAATGATAATTGTTACCTTCTCTTACTAAATATATTTCAAAATTTGTTAAAAAGATAAATCCTACAATAAATCCTATATAAAAGCTTTTTTCTTTTGGTAAATTTTCCATCTTATTTCTTTTTAAATTCTTTAAATAATTCATTGAGTTTTGCACCATCAATCATAATACCGTAATGTCTACCATATTGACCAATAATAGTATAAACTAATTCACCAGCTTCTTCCTCACTATAACTATTTTCTTTACATTCTGTATAACCACGTTTGAATGCAATTCTTTCCATCAATTGGTTCTCATCTGAGTAAAACTCTTTTGCAAGTTCTTCAAGTGTTTCTTGTTTAGGTTCTTCTGAACCAAATTCTTCTTCTAAAGCATCATCAAGTTCTTTATTGAGTCTATTCCATTTATCTTTTATCATAATTTTCTAAGTATTAAATTTCCGTTTGAGTCTAATTTTTTTATTTTGTTACCACAACATATAGATTTATCCCCATTGAAAATAAAATTATCACATCCTATTTTACATTCCATCTCAATTTCAACATCTATTTCTGTTGGTTGATACAACCCCATTGCTTTGTTGAAGCCTGTTTTGAATCCACTCTTTTCTAATTGCCAATCAACAGCCATAGCATGACCATTATATAGTTCTTCAGCCAACTTCTCAACATCAACAACTCCAAATATCTCATCACAGTTTGATTGTGATAATTTTTTACCAGTTACATTAGCCCAAGATGCTGCAATAGTTTCTTCTGATTCATTGTAAAGACAATAATCATTTTCTCTTTTAACTAGTTTCATAATTTCTTTTTTTGTTCTAAGTAATCAATAATAAATCCTGCAGCAACAATTAAGTTCATACCACAGGATGCTATTATTTCATGAATATCTTCATATACATTAACAGATAAGTGAACATGACCTACCATCCAAAATGGTACAGATAAGTTTTGACTTATCCATACCAATAGATATTTACCAAGGTTGTACACCTGAAACACAGAAATTACTACCAACATATGCACTAATCCATACATCTTGGTCAAAGCAGAATTTTTTCTTGTTGTTTGAACAACTATTTCTTATCTCTAACCAATAACAAGAATTTCCATTATTATAATCTACACCATCATTAGCTATAACTCCACAAGTACAATCTTTTTTAGATTCATACTTTTTACAGCTTAAAAGAGTAATTGTTAAAGCTGTTAAATAAATTAATTTTTTCATCTTTTTCTTTTTAAAATTCTGGTTAATAAATTTACTAATTGAAACACAAATACAGCTATTATAGGCATAGTACTTATAGTAGCTAAAAATAGAATTATTTCATTCATTTTTACATTAAAAAGGCAGTTATAATAAACCCCAACTACACCAATAATACTGAAACAATAGACTATTACCATAGCCTTTAGTTTCCAAGTTCTAGTCTCCTTCTTCATTGTTTACTTTTTTTTTCTTCTCTGGCTTCTCCATAGTAAGCTGAGAACTTTTTATTGACTTGCTCAATCTTTGCAGTCTCAGCTGAATCTTCTGATTCAAAGAACTGTAATCTTGTTTTCTCTTGTTGTCGCTCATACTCCTTCCATTCAAAAATTTCTAAATCTTTCATTCTTTGCAAATCAGCTATAGTAGCTTCTTGTGGTATGTGACCATTATTTGCATGTAATAAATCCATGTATAAATCTTTCATTCTTCCCATAACTTTAAACTTTTTTCTAAAAGCATTTGGATAGTAGTTCTAATATCTTTATGACCTAAAACATCTCCTACTTTTTTCAATTTATTGTAAAACTTTTTATCTAATATTAGTTCAACTTGTTTATTTCTCTTAGTATCAGAAAACTTTTTTATAACACTAAAGTCAAAAGGAAATAACTGAGAATGTACATAAACATTTTGCTTGTATAACTTATCATTGTAAAACTGTAATGCTAATTTTTTACTATAATTAACAGTAAATCTATTAATATCAAGTTCTTTAGCAATACCGTGTTCTGTCATCATAAATTTATATGCAAGAATACCTATTAAATAGCTTTTTTGATCAACAGTAACTCTAGCATTTGTTTTTAAATTTAAAGCCAATAAAGCATTTATTACATCTTCTTTGATATACTCCATGACAATAAATAAATTAAAAGTTTATAAATACAGCTTTTCAGCTTAGATAGATAATTCTAATTCCTTAAAATTTACATTTTGTAATGCATATTCTTCAGCAGAAATAAATCTTTCAGAGTCATAAAGCTCATATGGAAATGATAACTCTGATAATTGAACTTCTTTTAATAAATAACCAATTTTACCATTTTGTAGGTTCATTGATTTTAAATTAATAACAGTATATTCTTTGCCTTCAGTTAACCATTCAGCAGAAGATACTTGTTTTGGCTTGTTCTTGTTGTTAATGCACACTACTTTCATATTCTTCAATTTTAGTTTTGATATCTAATCTCTTAAAAGTAGTTTTAATATTAAGCATTTCTTCATAGGATCCTGATTTTACATGACATTTACCAGCATTATCTGCTATAATAGCACATTGTTCTGCCTGCAAAGGTTCATGATTACAAAACCTAATTAAACAGGCTATGATATAACCAAATTCATTAATAGCATCATTATAAATACTAATCTTGTGTGTTTTGATATCTTCCATACTTCTAAGATACTGAAATATTAAAATCTTTCCAAATAATTTTCTCTTGGTCTAAGTTTTCTACTGCTTCTTTTACCCAGACTTCATCAACTGTATCCATATAACATAGTATATGAATAATAGCTGTCTCAGTAGGATTAAGTCTTAGTAATCTACCTAGTTTCTGATTAAACTTTCTTTCATTACCATAACTATGCATGACAATAGCTTGTCTAAGATTAGGTATATTAATACCTTCACTCAACTGGTCTACTGCTGAAAGTTTGGTAATCTTGCCATCTTTGAACAACTGGAGATTCTCTTCAGAACTCTTGTTCTTGCTATGGTAGCTGTGAGAGCATAATTTATCAGCCTGATCTTGAGTATTTGCAAACAAAAGACATTTAGTATCTATACTATTAAATAATAGCTTAGCATACTTTTCTTTTGTAGGATACTCTTTAAGAGCTTTCATTCTCATAACTCTGATCATATGCATATTACCACCACCAACATCAATTCTTCTTGACCAGTAAGTATAATTAGCATCTTCAGAAGTTATGTATAATCTACCACCTGCAATTGTCTCATAGTTTTTATCTTTTGATAGATATAACTTATGTACAATAATTTGGTAATTATTTAGGATACCATTTTCAATAGCATCATCTGCTTGAAATGTATATGCTACAGGACAGAATTCTTGTACTAGTTTACCTTTCTCTGAATAATCTCTTTTAGGAGGTGTACCAGTAAGACCAAGTACTTTACCTTTGTATAACTGTAAAAATCCTCTGTGGCTATCTTTCAAGCTATGCATCTCATCTAGATATACTACATCATAATCTTTAGGATCATGCTTATTTAAGCTGAGATAAGTAGTAAATACTATTCTACCTAGTAGATGATGCATATCAAACTTGACAGCATCATCTTTCCAGGATTGAAATATAGCTTTTTTAGGTGCCACAACAAGACATTTCATCAAAGGTGTAGTATTTCTATCCATATGAGTTAAACCTACTAAGGTTTTACCAACTCCGGTTCCCAAAACTACGGATACTTTTTGCTTACCATCAGTAGTAGCTAGAGCTTCCATTTGTATGTCTTGTCTATCTTTTGTCATAGTTTTTTAATTAATGATTTCAGTATCTTTTTAATATACTATCTATTATAGCACTCTCTTCATTAGATAGTACTAAATAAAGCTCTGATAGCTTTTCTACATTTTTGTTAAAGTCTTCTTCAGATTGAGAAATATATTTAGGCAAAATTCTATTTGCTTTAATTATTTCATTATCTACAAGATAGTCAACAACAGCTTCTAATTCTTTTTCACTACACTCATCTAAAATATCTGCAATATCTACATCAACATATTGATCAATATCTACTGTAGTTGTAACTTGAACTTCTGGCATACTTCTTATTTTAATTCCCAGTTATACTTATCTTCTAACCAATCACAAATCTCATTTACAGTCTTCTCACCCATGTTTCTTAATCTCCTAAGATCACGTTTAGGATAAGAAAGTAGCTCATCAAGATTTTGAATACCAGCATCTTTTAAACATGTAAGTGCTCTTACAGACAAATATTCTTTAAATTCATGTAAGCCTTTAACTAAGTCTTTAACATCATAACCATGTTTAACAAAGTGTTCAACATTTGTATTAGACTTAAGATCTTTAAGAACATCATTTTCTTTAACTCTTAAAAACTTATTGTATAATTCTGTATTTTGTTTTTTTAATAACTCATTTTCAGTTTGATACTCAAGATTTGTTCTATAGCTTTTAAACATTTTATTAAGCTGAAACACTTTACTAACAATTCTTCTATAAGCCTTAGATATTAATTGATTTGTTCTTTCACTGCTTATAATGTAATGTTCACCAATTTCTTCAACTGATAAATTATTTATAAGAAACATTTTTAATGCTCCAGCTTCTGTACTTGTACATAGTTCTGCTGACATATCAACTACTAACTTGTTAAATATACTTTTCTTAAAAAAATGAGATTTATTGTAACGGATATTATATCCAAACAAATCTTTCACTTCATCTACAAAATAATATACTTTAGATCCACGGCTGATTTTATTTACTTCACCTGTACTTGCAAAGAAAGATAGTTTATTCTGTTGTTTTAAACTTTTTAAATGGCTCTGAGGAATTTGATATTCTTCCACCAGCTTTAGTTCAGATATAACATCTCTTTTTATAATGTCCTCACAAAGCTCTTTATGTGCTAAGATTTGCTTTACTGTTCTTTTGTCAGTAATGTTTAGCTTAGCCTGAATTATTTTTAATTGTTCTTCTTCTGTCATAGTTTTATTTTAACCAACCCATTTCTCTTGCTTCTGTAGGATGTTCAAGATACAACACTTTTTGTATTTTTTTCCTGAGTTGCAAGGACAAGGCTCATTTCTTTGAACTTTAGGCTCTTCTCTTATAAAAGGTGGATTATACATAGGAATGTTACTATAAGTAGTATCACTATAACTTTTCCAATCTGTAAGTGCATCTAAATTTATTTCTTTGTTAGGTTCTATAAGATCTACTAGTTGTAAATCTCTGTCACCTTTAGGATTATCACCATTGCAGTTACTTTTACATAAATTATCAGGATAATATCTTCTGTAACGGATTTCTACTACTAATTCTTCAGGAACAAAATCTATTGTTGAAGAACATAATGGATTAAACTTACCGGCATTTGGCCAACAATGATATACAATAGTACCATCTTTTAACTTAACATCACATTCAGCTTTCTCATAGTCAATGTATGGAATCCATTCATCATATATAATATCACTTCTCATAGTTTTTATTTTAAATAACCTAGTATTCTTGCTTCTTTTGGGGAATTGTGAATCCAATCATGACAATTTCTACAAACAGATAACCAAGTTGATTGAATTAAGTAAAAAGCTTCTCTGTTAGCTCCAGCGTGTGTATGGTGAACATCAGTGGCACCATGGCCACATCCGTTCACCTTCACCACACATAATGGATTCTCAGTAAGAAATCTTTGTCTTAATTTAAGATACTCAGCATCTTTCTTTTTTCTTTTAGAAGAAACCAGAGGGATTTTATAATCAGTTGGTTTCTGTATATTATCTTTATTCTTGGGATTCTGGCAACTCCAACAATATTTGCAATACTTAAATCCCCCGGTTCCACTACTTTTCCAGATGGGTTTTTCAAGACCACATCCATCACAAATTTTAGTCTTGATCAAAGTATAAGTCTGATAAATTATCTACACTCGTTTCTAAGTTCATTATGTCTGCAGATACAGCAATCTTGCTTTCATCTTCTTTATAAATATCTTCTTCTAATTCAGGTATAGAAGGTAATTGACTTACTAGATCTTCTAACTGTCTAGTTAAGTCTTCAAATTTGTTTAAAAATTCATTTCTTGTCATAATCTTAGTTTTTAAGTTTATTAAAATATTGTTCATAATCAAATAATTCAATGAATAATTCTGCTACTACATACTGCATGGCTTTTTTCTTAGACTTGAACACTAGATGTCCACTTTCATAACCGTAAGTGTAAATAATGTCAACTGCATAATGAAAACCAGAACTCCCATTATTTTTAACGGGAGTTATAGTATATTTTCCAAAGATGTCAGTAAAATACACATTAAGACCATGACCAAGATTACCTTCACCTGTACCATATATGTAATTTTCTTCAAACATTGCATCAAGTTTTGGCATTTTTTAGTCTTGGTAATTGATTTGGATCCTTATCTAAACTTAAAAAGTTTTTAGGAAGAATACCTTCATTGATAAAGATAGTAATAATTTGATCTTTATTAATACCTAACTCTTTAAAAGTTAAAGTATTCTTAAAGCTCTCATCTACTTCAGTATCAGCAAGTAATATACTTGTAATAGGACTGTTTGGAAACAAAGTTTTGAAAACAAAATTACTGTATTGAATAGTAACCTGTTGCTTAAACTTGTTAAGTGTAATCTGAGCTTTCTTATACACATTAACAATTCTTTGTTTCTTTTTGCTACAGATAGTAGCTAGTTCTTGTTCAGAAAGTGCATCTAATCCATATAGTGCTCTTTTGTACAAATAGTTTTGGTATTGTGAATACCCATCAGTTTGATAACTCATGTAGGTTTTACCTGCATTTAACTGATAATCTTTAATCTGTTGTTTTAACTTTTCCATAGTTTTATACATTTTTTAATCATAAATAAAAATTCTAACTGCAGAATATCCTACAGCAGTTATTACCAATAAAATTTAAATTGAAAGATTAACCTAATCTAATGATATATCTACTATATCATCAAATGGTTCATCATCAGAGACACTATTATCATCAGACTCATCATCTGGTAAATAGTCAAAATCATAATATTTTTCTTTTACATTTTCTACTACAGCAGAATCAGTAAAAGGGTTTAATATTTGATCAC
>JBIPNK010000143.1:0-2782 GCA_044373365.1 Chitinophagaceae bacterium | reverse complement strand
TCATTCTCCTTCTGGCCTTTCTCCTTCTCGCCGTAACTGTCGCTCGGTTTTGGGAGCCGTTCACGGTGGCCCCGAAGCGTGAGACTCCGGTGGGCACTGCGACGATCTACTTCTTTTATACCAACTGGTGCGGCTACTCCCAGAAGGCGATGCCCGAATGGGAGAAGCTGGAGGCCAAGCTCCAGGAGTCTCCGGTCTTCGGAACCACGCGGGTCAAGGCCGTTCGGATTGATGCAGACCGCGATCGCGCGACGTCAAGTCTCTATGGCGTGGAAGGCTATCCGACCATCAAACTAGAGACCAGTTCCATCCTCTCCGACTTTTCCGGCAAGCGCACCGTCGATGGATTCCTGACGTTCCTTCGCGAGACGCTTGGACATGAACGCAAGAGTCTGTGAGGTGCCCTGGGCACACAAGGCGTCCTTTTGCTCGGGCGTCATCTCTTGAAGAAGACCGACCGAGGAGTTCTGGAGCCAGAGGACATTGGGCGCCGAGGGACGACCGCGCATAGACCGGTAAATACGATGGAGATACGTGGAGAGGGGAAGCGTCTCTAGTTCAGAGGCATAGAGCTTCTCTCCGGGATCCGAGATGTGGAGGACGAGACAATCGCGAGGCGTCAGAGACGACAGGCAGTCCACAAAGAGACCGCCGTCCAGGTAGACGTGGTTGTAGAGGACTTGGGGTTGAAAGAGGATGGGAAGACAGGAGGAACACCGGAGGGCATCTAGAATGCGGACTTGCTTCGTAAACACCGTCGGATTGTGCGTGGTCATATTGGACGCCACAATGTAGAGGGGTTGAGGCGCATCTGCAATCACTTTGTCTGTCAAGTCAATCCCGTGGGTCTTGAACGCCGTGACAATCGCACGTTCGTAGATCTCCATGGAAAACATGCCCTTGGACGTCGCAAGGTCTGCGAGCGCAGACAGTTTGGGAGTCGGAATCACCGCCGAGATGTCCATGTGACTCCGGTAGAGATCGGCGACTTGCGCCGCCGAGAGTTTGAAGGCCACCGCCGTGGCGAGGACAGCGCCCGCTGAACACCCCCAGATGCCGTCTGGAAACACGAGCGATCCCCGAAGGGATTCCAACGCTGTCAAGGCGCCCACATGAAGGCCGGCCCGAACGCCACCTCCGCCGAGTGCAAGACTGCGAAACATTCTATCTGAAGTGAGGTAAGCATGTTGAAAGCCCGTGACGTCTGGGATGAACAAGAGACGCGCCGCGAACAACGCATGTCCGCCATGCGTCCTGTCCTCTCGCAGCTCTTTGCCAAGATTCGGCAGCAAGCCATTCATGACCCGAAAGCCCCGTATGTCGTCTATGAGATTCCGACCTATGTCTGGGGGTATGCCCTCTTTGACATGACGGAAGCCCGCGACTACCTGATCAAGACCCTGGAGACCTCAGGGTTCTTGGTCTGGGTCGTGGACCAGAAATACCTGTTCATTTCGTGGATGAAGGTTCCGGGCGGCCAGAAGCCCAATTACCGCCCACCCCTCATTTCCAACTACCGGCCGCAAGTGTACAACCCCACAGACATCGGAAGTGTCCTGCGGTAAAACGGACTTGGACAGGATCTCGCGATCCAACACCATGGAGTGTGATCATACCGACATTGAAATTGATTGTGGGGAGCGCATCTGCACGGGCTGTGGCGCGATCCTCGGAAGCTTCATTGATGAAGGCGCCGAGTGGCGTGTCTACTCCAACACCGAAGACGACCCGTCTCGCACGGGCACGATTACCTCTGAGCTCCTTCCCAACTCGTCCTACGGCTCTATGATGATGCGAAAGCGGATGCCGAACCAATCTGAAGAAGTGAAAAGTCTAACCAAACTCTCGGCGTGGTCGTTCTCGAACCATGGAGAGAGATCGTGGATGGGAATCTTTGATGGGATCCAGGCGACGGCACTCCGCGCGGGTCTCACCAAAGCGATTGTGGTGGATGCGTGCGGGCTGTTCAAGCACGTCGTGGATGCGCAGAAGACCCGAGGGGAAACCCGTCGGGCGTTGATGGCTGCCTCTGTCTTCACCGCCTGTCGCCGCAACGATGCCACGCGGTCTCATGAAGAGCTGGCGGGGATGTTCCGGGTGAGCATTCGGGCGCTCTGCAAGGCGCTGGCGAAGTTTGAGGGCGAGGAGTCCTCGGTCTTGAATACGCAATTGGGGTTGGCCGAGCGCATGTGTGCCGACCTTGCGCTGGGCGACATGGAGCGCGACAAGGTGGTCCTTATGCTTCAGGCGCTGCCGGAGCTGGAGCATACTCCGAAGACGATTGTGGCTGGGGTTCTGGCTGTGATTCTGGGGGGGCAGATTCAGAAGGTGTCGGAGGTGTCGGGAGTGTCGACGGTGTCGATTCGGAAGATTGTGGAGAAGCTTCGGGTGTAGGCTCGGGCTCAGGTGTGGGGGGCTCAATCACATCCTCCACCGTCAAGCCCTGGGCCTCCAGGTGGGTCTTGAGGAGTCCATAGAGAAACGCCATGTCGCCGAAGGTCCCGGGAAGAGTGAGACCCGACGGGAGAAGTGCTGTTGGGAGCGGCATTTTTCCATCCAGCCGACACTCGCGCGACACAAAGAGATTGGGGGTCAGTGTGATACTATATTGCCCCGACCCGATTGGGTCGAAGATCACTCGCGAAATCCGACAATTGACGCTCGGCACGGAAAGTCCGTAGGCAGTCTGAATCGAGGCATGTACGAGGAGTCCCATTTGTATTGTCACTAGGGATGATTAAACATACGGGAACCCAGTCGCGGCAGGCAGTTCGTGGTGGAA
>JBIPNK010000175.1:0-2785 GCA_044373365.1 Chitinophagaceae bacterium | reverse complement strand
AGAATCGGGACTACTTCACGCTGCACACTTACAGGCTAATGCTGCAATGCTCACCGAATATTATTTTACTAAACAAGATTTTGATAACCGTAAAAAATACGAGAAATGAAACAAACGGCAGTTGAATATTTATTACAAGAATTTAGTGAAATTATTGGAAGAGTTAATTTTACAGTTACGCAAGACTTATTTATAAGAGATGCCGTTATAAAAGCCAAAGAAATGGAAAAGGAGAATATAAAACAAGCTTACAATGATGGTAAAGCGGCTGTTATACACATTGAAAATAATATGTCCCTTGAAGAATATTACAATAAAACTTTTAAAAACAAAATAAAATGATTTTAACCGACAAGACAATTAACGACGAAATTAGCGAAGGTAACATCGTAATTGAGCCATTTAACCCTAACAATTTAGGAAGTAATTCTTATGACCTTACCTTGTCAAATAGCTTAGTTCTTTATACTGAAAGTGTATTAGATGTAAGAAAGAAGAATCTTAGCGCACCGATGGTGATTCCTCCGGAAGGATTAATATTGCAGCCTAATGTTATTTACCTTGCCTCTACTGTCGAATATACGGAGACACTGCGCCATGTGCCAATTTTGCAAGGGAAATCAAGCCTCGGAAGATTAGGATTATTTGTTCATGTTACTGCCGGCTTTGGAGATGTTGGCTTTAAAGGATTTTGGACATTAGAACTTATTGCAGTGCAAAGAATTAGGATTTATCCAGGAATGAAGATTGCCCAAATTGTTTACCATGAAATTAGCGAGATGCCGAAAGTTACTTATGATAAAAAAGAAGATGCTAAATATTCTAATCAAGGCAGTGAACCAGTAGCAAGTAAAAATTATTTAAATAAATAAAGATGAGTGAAGAAAATAAAGAATTGGCAAACATGGCAGCTAAAGGCATTGTCACCGTTGGTGGAGTAGTAACTGCTTTATGGATTATTTACTATTTATACGATTTATTATGGAAGTAGAAATGAATAAATATGTCATCAAATATGAGGATGGCAAAAGCGTATCAGTAAGCGCAAAGAACCTTGAAGAAGCTATTGATAGGTTTAAAGAATTGCGGATTGAAACTGCAACAAAAGAAATAAGGGTTATGTCATCCTGGGAGATGTTTAATAAAAACAAACCAAAAATTTAGGTATTTTAAGCATAAGTAGCAATTATTTAGGTGCTAAGATTATTTCTTAGCACTTTTTTTTATAATTATTTTACATAAATATATACAACTTATTTATTTTATATTACTTTTGTAATGTCATTATGACAATCACTAAACACCACAACAAAATGAAAAGAAATTTTAACAATCAAACTTTTGAATGGCTATTTAATGACATCGCCTCATCCATGCCAAAGATTATTTTTGTAGGTATTATTTTAACTTACCTTATCACAGCTGCACTAAATGTGTACTTCCTTCCACTTCCTCTACTGCTCTCTATCCCTGCCTCTCTTATGTTGCAGTTTGGCAGATTTGCGATTGTGTTTATTGACTTTTTAAATCCAAGTGAGAAAAGATCACCTTATCCTGCCAAGGTTGCTGCAGGTGCTACCGTAGTTGCATTGTTAGAATTGTATTTTTCTATTCAAGGTCAAAGCACTGGTGCAGAATTTTACGCAATGTTTATTTTTATAGGCACTGTTATTTGCTTTGGATATTTTTTAGAGATTCAATTTATCGAGAAGGGTATAGAAGCCTACGGTATTGGCATGAAAGCACCAAGAAAGCGCAATACAACGAAGAAGGAAAAAGAGCCCGTTAAAATGAACACTACAGTGCGTAGTGTACAATTATCATTAGCTATTATGTTAGTATTGGCAGTAACTACTGTAAATGGGCAGAATAATCACTTTATGGCATATAACACCATGAGCCTTGAAAAGATAGGAGATAAGATGCTGGAAAGATGCTATTATAGTGAAGCTGATGATAGCTACACAGTTGATACTATTCACTATGATATGTTAGATGGCATAAACTTGTGGGATGGTTATTCAAGGACTACTTATGATAACTGCTTATTCATGACTTTTGGAACACAGCAATTAGAATATTTTCCACTAATGGGAATATGGAAGCATGGTAAAAAATACTATGACTATCATGGTTTACTAAAATTTGTAAGTAAATACGTTAAACGTAACTTCTTAAATAAAAAGATAAATTATGATGAAATTCGTAGGCATAGATCCAGCCATGAGGCTAAATGGTTTGGCAGTATGCGTGATTGATGATAAAAAAGTATATTTTGGAAGGTATAAGAATCTGGCTGCATGGATAATGGATAGCCTTACATGGGAGAGAGATTGTGCTATTTGTGTAGAAGATTCTTCCCTCCAAAATATCACTTTTCGTAAACACGCAAATGTAAAAGCAAGTAACAAGATTAGCCGAAACGTAGGCATGAATCAAGGAGCATCCAGGACTATCATTGACTTATTAGAATTAAATGGCCATAAAGTAAAAGGTATTTCACCGCAGCACAAAGGCAGCAAATGGACTATTGATTACTGTATGTCAGTCATAAAAGCAATGAAGTTAGAGGTGCATGGGAATAAAAAACTATCTCAAGACGAAATAGACGCTTTTCAAATAGCGTTAATTTCTAAAACTTATTACGAAAATGATGCAAGAGTTGGTTGTAAAAAAGAAACTCCAACGGTTGAACCTGGCATACATGGAGGAGACAATGAGACGAAAGATTAATTATTTTTACGTCGATTATTTAGCCACCAGGATACGACAAGAAGAAACTAAG
>JBIPNK010000084.1:0-11348 GCA_044373365.1 Chitinophagaceae bacterium | reverse complement strand
CAAACTCGTCTTTTTTGTATCCTCCGAGGTTGATGAAAAATAATGCTTTATGACCTTCAGGCACCACTTCATCCCGACCGACAACTTTAATATCCTGACCATCAACCTGCGTTACTTCACGCCATCCATCAACATGCATGTCTCCTTCAGCCTCCGGCCAGAATGACAACATCTCGGGAATGAGATCCCTCAATTGAGCAGCAATACCGAAAAAAATATCATGTTGTTCCGTGTGACGACCTTTGGGTTTGCATCCAATCAGGATCATGAAAAGCTTTTGGGTCATATTTATATTTATCAAACGAATTTAGAAAATATCAACAAAACCGCTGTTGCTTATTCTGTTGAGTTTTGAGTACATTGTAGGATATTTATCCAATCATGAAAAGAAGAAAATTCATCGCCAACAGTTCAATGGGAATTATTGCAGCCATTCCGGCATTTGATCATTTGTCTGCCTTGGATCTTCCTTTTTTTACTACAGGCATAAAAATTGGAGAAATCACCTCTACTTCAGCAGTTGTATGGGCCAGATTGACCCGTGATGCGATCAGGGTAGCTGACGTGGGAAAACAACCCAATTTTCTCTTCCTGGATGAAACAAAAAATGAATGGCATGACATTGCGTATTTCAAATCAACATACAAAGAGGACAGGCCCGACAGAAAGGTGCAGGTAAACATGCCTGCGGGCACCACGGTAGAACAATTGGATGGTGCTGTACCCGGCAAAAAAGGTTTTATCAGCATCCACTATAGTATAAAAGGTACTGGCAACTGGAATAAAACATCCTGGAAGGCTGTAGACGAGGAAACCGATTATACATGCCAATTTGCAATAGACGGACTGAAACCATTTACTGCCTATGAAATACGGGTAATGGGCAAGACCAATGATAAGGCCACCAATCAGGTGGAGGGAAGCTTCAGCACAGCAGCAGAAAAAAATGATGCCATTCCGGTTAATTTCATGGTCACTACCTGTCATGAATACAATGACCAGGATGCTCCCAATGAGGGAGGGTTCAAGATCATGAAAGCAATGGAGAAACTCAAACCACAGTTTTTGGTTCATACGGGCGATGTTTTGTACCACGACCACAAGGCAAAAAACCTTGCCCTTGCAAGATGGAATTGGCAACGAATGAGCAGCCTCCCCTCTTATGTTGAATTTTATAAGAACACGCCATGTTATTTCATGAAGGATGACCACGATACCTGGATGAATGATTGCCATCCTGCTTCAACCAATAAATTCATGGGCGATTTCACCTACCAGCAAGGGGTTGAATTGTTTCGCCAGCAAGTCCCCTCAAGTGAAAAACCTTACCGCAGTTTCCGCTGGGGCAAAGACCTGGAGATCTGGTTGTTTGATGTAAGGGAATTCAGAAAACCAAACGAAATGCCCGACGGACCCGACAAAACAATCTGGGGCAAGGAGCAACTGGAATGGTTCAGGCAGGGATATGCGGCCTCCGATGCAAGCTTTAAAATACTGATCAGCCCTACCCCGATCATTGGCCCCGATCGTCCTCAAAAAAAAGACAACCATTCTAATGCTAATTTCAGTTTTGAAGGTGACCTCATCCGCAATCTGATAGCAGGAAATAAAAATACATTCGTAATATGTGGAGACAGGCATTGGCAATACGTTTCAAAACATGCCCAAACCGGAACCTATGAGTTTGCCTGCGGACCTGCCAGCAATGAGCATGCGGGTGGATGGAAGAAAGATGAAAGATATCCCGAACACGAGTATCTCAATATTGTAGGTGGCTTCCTCAGGGTCGAGACCAACAGGATCGATAACAAACCAACCATTGTATTCAGTCACTATGGGGTTGATGGCAACCTGCTCTTTCAAAAGCAGTTTTAATAGAAATCTACAAGAATCATATCCTTCCTTGATGTTGGTCATTGAATAGCGGAATGAGCAAATTTATCTTGCACAGGATTAGATAACTATCCAATCGATTTCATCACGCTGAAAAACATTTTTATGACCAAGCACCTTATCCTTCCAGCACTTGCATGTATATTCTTTATCGGCAGCCCAACAGCACAGGAAAAAGTGGTAACCCTGCCTGAAGTAACCGTTACTTCAATCGCACTGGTGGCACCCAATGTAAACAAGTCTTTTAAAAAAGCTTTCCCTGATGCGGAAGACCTGAGCTGGTATAAATACGACAAGGAATACCTGGCAAAATTCATCACCAAAGACATGAACCACAATACCCGTTTCAGGCAAAATGGCGTCATGAAATATGATATCAGTTATGGATATGAACACAACCTTCCTGAAAAAATCAAAGAGATGGTGAACAAGGTTTATGACAATTACAAAATCACCAGGGCCATCAACGTCAAGGTTACTGAACGCAACATATGGGTGGTCAAAATGGAAGGAATGAAAAAATACCTTACGGTAAGGGTTGAAGATGATGAAATGGATGAAGTAGAATCCTTTTATAAAGCAGAAACACAAAATTAATACTTCCTTTTTGACCGCTTGGAAAAAGATGGTTAGTATTGGTGATCAATTTTGACTACCATGAGACTGATCATCTTTTTCTTTTTCGCTATCACTGCTATTGCTGCAACTGCCCAAGTGAAAGGGTACTCCCAAGCCAATGCCCATTCCCACAATGATTATGAACAAAAGAACCCATTTCATGAAGCCTACAATGAACAATTTGGGTCGATTGAAGCAGATGTTCATCTGGTTGAAGGAAACCTTCTGGTAGGCCATGACAACAAAGACCTTAGGCCTGCAAGAACTTTGGAGAGCCTTTACCTGACACCACTATCACAATACAATGACAAAAAAAGAAAGCTTCAGCTGCTTATTGACATAAAAACAGCCGCCGTTCCAACCCTCGAACGCCTGGTAGCCGTACTCAAGAAATATCCCTTCATCACCAAAAATCCGTTGATCAAAATTGTCATCTCAGGCAACAGGCCTGATGAAAACAACTATGCCAACTATCCTTCTTTCATTTGGTTCGATGGGCGGCTGGACAAGACCTATACAGACCAACAACTGAAAAAAATTGCCTTGCTCAGTGACAGTTATGGCAAATTTGTTGACTGGAAAAATCCATGGCCCATCTCAAATGCAGACCGTGATAAAATTGCTGCTGCGGTTAAAAAGGCCCATGAGCTGCAAAAACCCATCCGGCTCTGGGCCAGTCCAGACTTTCCGGAGGCCTGGGAAGAAATGATCAAACTCCAGATTGATTTCATCAATACCGACAAGATCAATGAACTCTCTGATTACCTCACCAAAAGGAACACCTCACTCCGGCTTCTCCCCTACAACAGGATCATCCGTTCTGCCGGAGAAGTAATCCGTTTTGGGAAACCAGACTTGGAAAACCACGCATTGGATCTGGCCTCGCTGGATGAAAATGGCAATGCGGTTGTTGAAGACAGGTATGGCATCACGACAATAAACGTCGATCAAAAGAAGGTTATAGGACAATGGCGGTTCACTGATATACCAAGGTTTAGCAATTTCATGAGCACCTATTCAGGGATCAAAACATTTATTGAAAACGGGAAAACCTGGATTGTGTGGGGAGCCGCAGACAAAAGCAATGGCAAGTCCTCCCTTATGATTGCCGAATGGAACAACGGACTGAAAAATATTGAGGACATACCATTTGAGAAAGTTTCACCGGCCAGCAACGCCATCCCCAACGAAATTGCCGTTTCAAGAGAGATGAATGGCCTTTTTTTGTATGTCGTATTAAATGGGAACAATACCATCCAGAAAATTGATTGGAGCAGCCGAAAAACAATCTGGACAGCAGCCACAGGTGTTGCACCTTATGGCATTGCTGTTGCCAACAACAAGGTGTTCGTGAGCAACTGGGCTGGCGAAAAAGCCACAGACCCCTCAAAAGAAAGGGCTGGCGTTCCGTGGGGGCTTGCCTATACTGACCCCAGCACTGGCGCAACAGCTGGAGGATCTTTATCCATATTCAATACTATAGATGGAAAACCAATTGCTGAAACTCAGGTAGGACTGCATCCCAACGTGGTAAAGGCTTCTCTCGATGGGAAATACGTTTACGTTGCCAATGGTTCGAGTGACAATATTTCTGTCATCAATGCCACTGAAAACAAATTGGCAGAAACAATTGATGTTGGATTGATGAGGGGCAAGCATGCATTTGAAGGCAGTACACCCAATGGCCTGGAACTCAATAAAGACGGTACCCAGCTATATGTATCCAACGGATTGGACAATGCGGTGGCTGTGGTGCAGCTGGGAAAAAATGCTTCCTCCACTGGAAGGGGGAAATCTGTAGTAGTGGGTTATATCCCCACAGAAGCATACCCTGCGGGATTGAAACTTATCAACAATACCCTGGTGGTGGCCAACCTGGAATCAGATGGCGCCAATGTGGTAGACAGCAAGAAAAAAGCAAGGTCCATACACCATGAGCTCGGCTCAGTCAGCATCATTCCCAATCCAGACAAGCCAACGCTCGAAGCATATTCACTTGAAGTGGCACAACTCAACCTCACCAACAGATTGGACGCTTTATCGTTGGCTCCACGCGCAGATGCACTTCCCAAGCCTGTTCCAGAGCGGATTGGCGAGCCTTCTGTCTTTAAACATGTGGTGTACATCATCAAAGAAAACAAGACCTACGACCAGGTCTATGGAGACATGAAAGATGGCAGGGGTGACAGCAGTCTTTGCGTATTTGGAGAAAAGATTACCCCCAACATGCATGCATTGGCCAAACAATTCGGATGGATGGATGATTACAATGCCTCTGGAAAATCATCGGCAGAAGGACACCAATGGACAGATGCTGGAATAGTTTCTGATTATGTTGAAAAAAATGTTCGGGCATGGTTCAGGAGCTACCCCCACCGGCAGGAAGATGCGCTTGTTTACAACAAAACGGGCTTCATCTGGAACCATGCACTGGACCATGGAAAGACTGTAAGGGTCTATGGAGAGGCCTGTGAAACGGTCTATGATACAAAGCTCAAATGGAGAGATCTTTATACAAATTATACAGCAGGAAGAAAGCCAGACTGGTTCAACAAGACAACCATAGGAAGGCTCAATCCGATCATCCACCCAACAATGCCCGATTGCGACAATTATGTTTTCAGTGATCAGCAACGTGCCGATATTTTCATTGAAGACTGGAAAAAACATGAAGCAGGTGACAGTCTTCCCAACCTCATGGTGCTTTCGCTGCCCAATGACCACAGTGCTGGAACATCCCCCAATTTCCCTACACCCGACGCCATGGTAGCAGACAATGATTTGGCCGTTGGCAGAATCATGGAAATGATCAGCAAGAGCAAATACTGGGATTCAACGGTGGTGTTCATCACCCAGGATGATTCTCAGGGAGGATGGGACCATATCTCCGCATATAGAACGGTAGGCCTTGTTGCAAGCCCTTACAGCAGTGGGACACTCGTGTCCACCCATTACAACCAGGTGTCGATGCTCCGGACCATTGAACAGATTCTGGGCATACCCCCGATGAACATCATGGATGCCACTTCAAGGTTGATGACAGACTGTTTTCAATCCGTTCCTAACAAATCCATTTATGTAGCCCGCCCCAACAATGTCCCGCTTGACAAAATGAACAAGCCCTTGAATGCATTGCGTGGAAAAGAGAGAAAATTGGCCGAACTTTCCCAGAATGAACTCTTCAAGGAAGTCGATGGCGGAAGGGATGACGAGATGAATAAAGTGATCTGGTTTTATACGAAAGGAAATAAAGCCTATCCCAAAAATTGATCTCAGTATATTTAACCCATCACAAACAACCACAAACCAATGAATACAGGTGAACTCAAAAGAACCTTGACCCCACTGATGCTGTGGGGACTTGGTGTAGGCTATGTGATTTCCGGGATGTATTTTGGATGGAACCTTGGTCTGGAAAAAGGCGGAACGCTTGGCTTGGCCGTTGCCACATTTTTCATCATCATCATGTATGTGACCTTCACCTTCAGCTATTGTGAACTGGCCTCTGCCATTCCCAAAGCTGGTGGCGCATTTGACTATGCCAAGCGGGCGCTGGGCCCCAACTGGGGATTCATCGCCGGGATGGCACAGAACATTGAATTCATTTTTGCGCCACCGGCCATTGCATTTGCCATTGGTGCCTATTTCAATCTTTTTTTTCCACAGATTCCGATTATTTATATTGCCGTTTTCAGCTACATCCTTTTCACGGGATTAAATATTTATGGCGTGAGGGCAGCAGCAATGTTTGAACTGATCATCACTGTTTTTGCAGTGGGTGAACTCTTGCTTTTTGCAGGCATCACCATGCCCCATGTTGAAATGGCCAACCTCAAACAGAACGCACTTCCCAATGGTTGGTCTGGCATGTTCGCTGCTATCCCTTTTGCCATCTGGTTTTTTCTTGGCATTGAAGGCGTTGCCAATGTAGCGGAGGAAACCATCAAGCCCCAAAAGACCATCCTCATTGGTTTTGGATCAGCCATTGCCACCCTGGTCTTGCTGTGCATCATCACCTTCATTGGTTCCACTGGTGTGGCTGGATGGGAAGCGATTGTATACAAGGCCGATGGAGCAGCGTCTGACTCGCCACTTCCACTGGCCCTGGGACGGGTGGTTGGAGAGTCAAATGCCCTATATCATCTGTTGATTGCCATCGGACTGTTCGGGCTTGTAGCCTCATTTCATGGGCTTATCCTGGCTGCAGGAAGGGCAAGCTTTGAATTTGGCAGGGTTAATTATGCGCCATCCATCCTGGGCAAGGTTCACCCAAAATTCAAAACACCTGCCAATGCACTGCTGTTGAACATGCTGCTTGGTATAGGTGCATTGCTGACCGGAAGAACTGCTGATATCATCACCATATCTGTGTTTGGAGCCATCACGTTATATATCATCTCCATGATAACTGTTGTTGTGCTGCGGATCAAAGTACCTGGTTTGCAAAGGCCTTTTCGCGTACCGTTTTACCCCGCATTTCCACTCATTGCATTGACCATAGCCATTGGGGCGCTGGTAGCCATGTTGGTCTACAATCAACACCTGGGAGGAATCTATTTTTTGATACTGCTGGGAAGCTTTTTCATATTTAAAATTTTTAGCAAAGGTTCCCTGAAATAATGCTTAATTTTTAACCCTAATTCAAGCACATGAACCAGAAGGACACCATCAGTTATGTTAAAAAACACCCCTCCGGGAAAGTGAAGATCGCCTATGCAGACATAGACGGCATCTTGAGGGGTAAATACATTTCAACAGCCAAGTTCCTGTCCGCCATTGAAAAAGGGACCAGCTTCTGTGATGTCATCATGGGGTGGGATTCGGCGGATGTTTTGTATGACAAATCTACCATTACCGGATGGCATTCAGGCTATCCTGATAGCCCAGCCTCGATAGACCTCAACAGTTTCAGAAAAATTCCCTGGGAAAACGACCTTCCTTTTTTTCTTGGAGAACTCAATGACAACAAGGGAGGCCCATCCCCTGTTTGCCCAAGGCAGTTGCTCAAGCAGGTATTGAACCAGGCTTCAAGCATGGGTTTCACCCCCATGTTTGCCCAGGAGTTTGAGTGGTTCAACTTTGAAGAAACACCACAATCAGCCAACGAAAAGGGATTCAGGGATTTAGCCCCATTGACACCGGGCATGTTTGGTTATTCAGTCTTAAGGTCTACCCTTAAAAATCCTTTTTTCTCCGATCTTTTTGACTTGCTCTCCAAGTTTGACATACCGATTGAAGGGTTGCACACTGAAACCGGACCAGGCACCTATGAAGCGGCCATCGCGCATTCAGGAATACTGGAAGCCGGAGACCGTGCAGTGTTGTTCAAAACAGCCGTGAAAGAGATAGCCTACAAACATGGCATCATGGCCACTTTCATGGCCAAGATCAATGAAAACCTTCCAGGTTGCGGTGGACATGTGCACCAAAGCCTTTGGGATAAAGCCGCCAAGAAGAATTTGTTTTTTGATGGCAAAGACAAAGACAACCTGAGCGATACAGCGAAAAGCTATATTGCGGGGCTGCTGCACTGCATGCCCTATATACTCCCCATGTTTGCCCCTACCATAAACAGTTACAAAAGGCTGGTAGAAGGAGCATGGGCACCAACAACACTGACCTGGGGCATCGACAACAGAACTACTGCGCTGCGCATCTTGAACGGCAGCAACAACGCCTGCAGGATAGAAACGCGGGTGATTGGGTCAGACGTAAACCCCTATCTGGCCATGGCGGCTTGCCTTGCCGCAGGATTGTATGGCATCAGGAAGAAAATGAAGCTGAAGCAACCAGCAACAGTGGGCAACGGATACCGCGATTATTCCAACGGCAGCCTGCCCCATACCTTGATTGATGCCACCATGCAAATGAAAACATCCCCAATCGCAGAAGAACTTTTCGGAAAGGCATTTGTTAATCATTTTGTACAAAGCCGTGAATGGGAATGGCGGCAACACCTGAAAGCCGTCACCGACTGGGAATACAAACGCTATTTTGAGATCATCTAAACCATGAACATGTTCGATAAAATATACCAATACAATTTTCCAACAACCATCAGGTTTGGAGCAGGGGCAGTCAATGAACTTCCCGATTATCTTGTCAAAAACAACCTGAAATCACCCTTGATTGTTACCGACCCTTTGGTAGCATCACTGGATTTTTTCAAGAAAATCATCACAGACATCAAACAAAAAAATATCGCTGTTGATGTTTTTGCTGACATCCACAAAAACCCTGTAAAATCAGATGTTTACAAAGGTGCGGATGCGTACGACCAATCAAAAAGTGATTGCATCATAGGCATTGGCGGTGGTGCTGCCATTGATGTTGCCAGAGCGATTGCGTTGAGGATCAACCACCGGGAAGACCTTTTTGTGTACGATGACCTGATTGGAGGAGATGTTTATGTAACCAACGATGTACCGCATTTCATCACCATTCCTACCACTGCAGGAACAGGCAGTGAAGTGGGCAGGTCCGCCATTATTGCAGATGATGTAACCCACCAGAAAAAAATATTGTTCTCACCCAAATTGCTTGCAAAAATCATTTTTGCAGACCCCATGCTGACCATGGAGCTTCCCCCAGCGGTAACCGCTGCAACCGGCATGGATGCGCTCACACACAACATGGAGGCGTATATCGCCAAAATGCCTCATCCGCTTTGCGAAGGCATTGCACTGGAGGGTATTTCATTGATCAGCCAATCCATTGAAAGGGCCGTCAACAAACCAGATCTCGCATCCCGCAGCAACATGTTGATTGCATCACTCATGGGTGCTGTAGCATTTCAGAAAGGCCTTGGCGTAGTGCATTCACTGGCCCATCCCCTTTCGTCTTTGTTAGACACACACCATGGGCTTGCCAACGCCATCAATCTGCCCTACGGGATGGAATTCAACATTGAAGGTTCTGAAGAGAAATTCAGGAAAATAGCCAGAACCCTTGAACTCAACAACGAAACTGGACAGGGCGTGGTTGCCTACTTGCAGGAACTCAACAGCAAGATTGGTATACCGTCACAACTGCGGTCAATAGGCGTTAAAGAAGAACACCTGGACACGCTGGCTGATCTTGCCCTGGCAGATTTTGCGCATCCCAACAACCCCAAACCTGTCAGCAGGGAAAATTTCAGGACCCTCTACGGCAAAGCACTGTAGCATGAAAAAAAAGATTGGGCTGAGTTTTACTGCAACCAATTATCCCAACTATTGGCAGTGGTTTGATGAAAACGACTTGGGCAGTTCCTTTGAGCTGGTAACACTTTCGTTTGAAGAAAACAACATTGAAGACATGCTTCAATGTCATGGCTTTATTCTCACGGGAGGAGTTGATGTTCATCCATCCAATTATGATGGTGATGAACTGTATCCAAACATGCCCAACACATTTCAACCGGAGCGCGACAATTTTGAATCGAAGATCTACAGGCATGCAAAACAGCTGAAACTGCCTATCCTCGGCATTTGCAGGGGGCAACAACTTGTCAACATCCTGGAGGGTGGCAGGCTGACCCAAGACCTGGGAGAAGAAAAAAATCAAGTGCACAGGAAATTGGAAGCGGATAAAAAACATTCGATCGAAATTGCTGCGTCCTCTTTACTTCACAGCATTTCAGGTGTGGAATCAGGAGAAGTGAACAGTGCCCATCACCAGTGCATCGACCCTTTACACCTCCCTGCATCTCTTAAGGCAGTAGCATTTTCGGATGACCATACCATTGAGGCAATTGAATACAGCGATCCCTCCGACAAAGGTTTTATGCTCTGCGTGCAATGGCATCCTGAGCGGATGGAAAAAAAACAAATCAATCCGCTTTCCATCAACATAAAAAAGGCATTCCTTGATGCAGTCAACAAAACAGTAAAATGAAAATGAACATAGTTAATCCAGCAAATGGAGCAATGATTGCAACAGTTCAACAGGACGATCAAACCAGCCTCGACAGCATGTACAGTACTTTAAAAGAAGGGCAAAAACAATGGTCTGCAGTTCCCCTGCAAAAAAGAATAGAAACAATACAAGCCTACAGCAAATTATTGGCTGCGCATATTGAAACATTGGCAAAAATATTAACAGACGAAGTTGGCAAGCCTTTGCAACAGTCCAGAAATGAAATCAATGGATCCATATCAAGGATAGAATGGCTGACCAACAACGCCGAAAAATACCTTGCAGAAGAAATCATGAGTGCCTCCGCTGGAATGACTGAGCTGATCCGTTATGAGCCCCTTGGCGTGGTCTGCAACATATCGGCTTGGAACTACCCTTACCTGGTTGGCACCAATGTATTTGTACCGGCATTGCTTGCAGGCAATGCCGTTTTTTACAAGCCCTCAGAATTTGCGACCCTCACGGGATTGCAGATTGAAAAGCTTTTGAAAGAGGCTGGCGTTCCAGAAAATGTTTTTCAGGTTGCCATTGGTGGTGCTGTAACTGGGGAGATATTGCTAAACCTTCCGCTTGATGGATATTTCTTCACCGGCTCTTACAAGACGGGCAAATACATCTATGAAAAAGTTGCACCAAAGATGGTTCCCTGCCAGTGTGAACTTGGGGGGAAAGACCCGCTTTATGTAACTGATGATGTAGAAGATGTCCTGGCTGTTGCAGCAGGCACGGCTGATGGTGCTTTTTACAACAATGGGCAAAGTTGTTGTGCGGTGGAAAGGATTTATGTACATGAGAAAGTGTATGAAGCATATGTTGATGCTTTTCTCAAGGAAGTGCAGTCCTGGAAAATCGGCAACCCATTAGAAGACGGGGTTTATCTAGGTGCCATCAGCAGACAATCCCAGCTTGAGTTTCTGGAACAACAGGTTGCAGATGCCATT
>JBIPNK010000156.1:0-2800 GCA_044373365.1 Chitinophagaceae bacterium | reverse complement strand
AATGTCGGTGATTCCGTGTCACCAGCGATTGTGGTAGCCATGTTTTTTAGCGGTAAATGGTGATTAATCCTGGATTCATCGCTCCAAAAACTGAATTGCGAGACATCTTTTGAGGCTGAGAGATTCCTTCAGACTGCATATTAGATTGGGCAAATGGAGAAAGGGCTTGGTCAATTAAGCGCGACTTTACACGCAGTTCTCGCTCAGCGATGCGGTCAGGAGAGTTGCGAGAGCGTCCAACTGGCGTTGAGCGTTGCAGCGATGGTGGCAGCAGCTCATTGTAATTTTGCTGCATGTTTGCCAACTCACCCTTACTAGCTTGTCCTGTATTGAGACTGTATGCTGATGGAAGAGTTTGCTTCTTATTGAAATCATTAAGACCTGATCTGAGTGGTTCGTATGCCATAATTATCGAGTTTGTGGAGTTTGTCCGGCTGAGAAGGACCAGTCCATCGCCATTTTAGGACGGATAGCTCCTCGGTTTTGTTTCAGCCCTTGGTTAAGAACTTCGTAGCACTTCTGCCAGAAAAGCTGCGACTGTTGAAGCTCTGTGGCCCCACTGTCTTCAAGCTGAATCGCCTTCATTGCGAATTTCAGCGCACCAATGTTATCAGGCCAGATCAAATCAGTTTCTTGAATGAGTCGAACAAAACGACGCTTACAAAGGCATCGAAGCACTGGCTTATTGTCTGGACTAGCCTCGATTGTGCCAACCTTGTAACGACGATAAATAGGATTCGTTTCACTTGGCTCATAGACGGAAAGCTCAGTCGGAGTGCCAGAAACAACGACTGACAGCGTGACGTTGCCAGTAGTGAGAGGCTTGACCACCTGAGTAACGAACATCTCAACAGCAGTGGTTGCCGTTGGATTAGCGAGCGTTAGGTCAATGCCCTCTACACCGTTAGCATCGAAAATGGTGTTGCCATTTGCGTCGTGACCATATAGTCGCACTACTTGCCCTGCGTCGTATGAATTGTCGATTGCAAGTTCGATGAATCCAGCGTCAGCTTGATATTCCTGCGTGCAAACATCGCCTTGATCCAAGATTATGCGAAGATCTCTCGTCGTCTCGTCAATGTAGCCAGGTCCAGAAGTCATGAACTCCTGCATGCGCGAGAATGGCATCGTGGGCCAGTTGACGCGAGTGACGCCAACAATGGACTCGTAGCGCCTTGGAAGAGTGATATATCCAGTCGTGGACGGATAATCCACTTGGCCGTACATATTCTTCCACAAACCAGAGTTGATGATCCTCTCGACTCCCTGATTGAGAATCGGTAGGAAAAGCTCTGAATTAGGATTGCCAGGGAAGATGGCATTGCCAATCATTGACCTGACATCCGCAACTGTTAGGCCGGTGGACATCTCCACCGATTCTAACCGTTATGGCTGGATGGGCAAGGGGGATTTTGGCGGATTTGTGGGTAGCGTAAACTTCGATTTATTCCACATAAAATAGTTGTGGACAGATTTATATGTTGTTGTAACAACAACCTATGGAAATAACACACAACACGCTTCGTTTATTTTGGACTCGCAATCTTGTCGGACACAAGCCAGATCAATCAAAACCGTATTATGCAGGTCTTGATGCTTGTTGGCTTTGGTCTGGAAGTTTAGCTCCAGACGGATATGGAAAAACCAAAGTTGGCAATGAGTGTCTATCTGCACACAGGCTATCGTGGATCATTCATAATGGCGACATACCAACTGGGAAAATAGTAATGCACCTATGCGACAATCGAGCATGTGTAAATCCTGCTCATCTCAAACTTGGAACTACTCAGGAGAATACAGCCGACTCAGTGCAAAAAGGTCGCAGAAATCCGGCTATTGGTAAGCAACTGCCACAATCCAAGTTGAACGAGACGAGTGTTTTGGCAATTCGTGATGCGGCTAGACGTGGAATACCACAGGCTCAAATAGCGCAAACTTTTGGCCTATGCCAACAAACTATTCACCAAGTTGTTACTCGTAAAACGTGGAAGCACGTTGCTTAAATCAGTTTTTCTAGCCACCTATCAAACTCAGAACAAGATCTTGTTTCTGTTCCTTTGTATGGAAGAAAGTGAGCGCCTAATATTGCCTCACAGTAACGCCTTTGCGCTGTTATGTCATTCACTGGATTGCTCAAGAATTGAATGATTCGCGTAATATCTTCATGGCATTCAAAAACAGCACTACTTCCAGTGAATGCTCCAGTTCCAAGTACTGCCGTTGGAAGACCAAGCAGACAAGCCTCGGATGCAGTTGTTGAATTAACCGTTATTACGGCTGAGCAATTTGGAAGCAGGCTTCGCATATCGCCATCCATTGACCATGTAAACTTGTCTCTTGCTGGATGTTTTTCAAATAGACTGCGCTCTCTCGGATGAGGACGAATCAATAGGTTCGTATTCGCCGGAATCATATTAATTATTGAGTCAAGAACCCATTCAACACGATCACCTCGCGGAGCTATTGGGAACTCAAAATTAATATTGCAGTCATTTCTGCATTGGAGAGCAAAAAGTATAGGGCCACTCTGATCACCGCCAGCAAATGCTTTGGCTCGTAAATGCTTTGATGCGAAATCTTCGCAATCCACATTGAATGATTGCGTCCAATGCTTCTCCTTACATAGAGAAGACTGCGAGAAAAAACCTCTACTATCCACAAAACTTCCAGCCCGTTGTGCTAGAAGAGAGTTCTCCACATGCAGAACATTATTTCCGAACGATGAAGTCCATGAATGCGGCATTCGACATTGCCAAGTGATGACGTTTGGAGATGTCTTAAAAACCTCTTTATAGTTTGC
>JBIPNK010000132.1:0-2805 GCA_044373365.1 Chitinophagaceae bacterium | reverse complement strand
GCCGATGGTACTGGGATTCGTCCCGGGAGAGTAGGTAGGTGCCATATTTATTGAGCCCTGATCGAAAGATCAGGGCTTTTTTTTGCCCAAAAATTAAAGCTTGATTTTTTCTTACATAGTTAATTCTGAAGAAAAGTTTTTTAAGCTTACATTTATATTCATGTCTAACAAAAGCATCACTTTTCTTTTTATCCTCATTCTTCTTTCTTCTTCAGGTTTTATTCATTTAATCAATACGAATCCCCCCAAATCATTATTTATTATAACAGGACAGGCGCAAGGAACTACGTATACCATCAAATACATCCATACATCAGCCATCATAGAAAAGAATTCAGTAGACTTATTGTTATCTGACATAGATCAATCGCTTTCTCTCTATCATCCAACTTCTTTGATCAGTCAGTTTAATCTGACCAAACGTGGTATAAAACCGGATCTTCATCTATTGAATGTAGTTCGTTCTTCCTTGGTGATCAGTGCTGCTACGAATGGTTGTTTTGATATAACAGCAAAACCATTTTCAATGCTTTGGGGTTTCAATGCTGCCACGCCCAAATCAATTCCCTCTGAAAACTTGCTAAAAAAAACAAGCCAAGCTGTGGGCCCCCATCATTTGTCTATCAACAAGGATAGCTTATTAAAAAACAATCCCAATACCATGATAGACTGTGATGGTATTGCACAGGGTTATACCGTTGACCAATTATCATTGTTTTTGCTAAGAAAGGGAATTTCCGATTTTATGGTTGAGTTGGGAGGAGAAGTTTTTGCATCTGGTAAAAATTTGGCAGATAAAGATTGGATTATTGGTATTGAGGGATCTGATGTTTACACAAATGCTGAACATTTTATAGCAAAAAAGATTACGCTGTCCAATTTGGCTGTAACCACCTCAGGAAGTATGAAAAAATTTCAGAGAATGGGGAATAGATATTGGAGTCATATTATTGATCCGCGTACAGGTTTACCAGTAGACAATGGTATTGTATCTGTTACCGTAATTGGAAATGATGCCATTACTGCAGATGCTTATGATAATGGGTTCATGGTCATGGGCATTCAATCTTCTTTAAAACTTGCCAATCAATCCAAGGATTTGGGTGTACACATTGTTTATGTCAAGGCGGATGGTTCAATTGCTGATACCGCCAATGACTATTTTAATCGGTTCTTAATCCATGATTAATAGTTTTCATTTCAAGAATAACCGATCCCTTCCGTAGATATCTTTTCTGAAATGTAGTTGTCCATATTTATCAATGAATGCCGTGAAATAAAGGATGTATACATTTGTTTTTTCCTTTAAAAATACCACGGTTTCTTTTTGCATGTTCATCGTTATATTTATCTTATCCAGGTTCCATTCTTTCTGATCATCTAACAAAAATAGCGCCATTTTTACAGGTTCTTCAATCCTTATACATCCATGGCTAAATGCTCTTGTATGTTCATTGAAGAGTGTTTTTGCCGGTGTATCATGCATGTACATGTGGTAGGCATTGGGAAAGATAAATTTAACACCTCCAAGCGCATTCCATGGACCTGGTCTTTGCCTTATTTTCCCATCAAACCATTCCATCTGGTTCTGTTCTAAGTATCCAGGGTGTTTTGCTATTGCTGGCAAGATCTCTTTATACATGATGGTTTTGGGGATGTTCCAGTATGGCGCAAAAACAACATACTGCATTGTGCTATTGAATATAGCTGTTTTATCAGAGGTTTTTCCAGTAACAATTTTGCTGCTGAAAACAGGAGTATTTTTCTCTATGGCAATCAATTCAAATGCTGGAATATTTACAAGAATATATTTATCGCCAAAATTTTCAGGCAATTCAAGACATCTTTCCAAATTTATTTTGATTTGACGGATTCTTTCCTGCACGGAAACATTCAATGCATTAAGGGTAGCCAACCCAACTTTTCCATCAGGTTTTAATCCATTTCTTGTTTGGAATCCAATGATATCCATTTCCAGAAATTTATCAAATATGCTTGACGTATCTTTTTTATTCGCTTCATCTGTAATTGCCAGACGTCTCCGAATATGCTTTACCAATTCATTGCTGTCACCCAGTTGTATGGTTTTTTTTTTCCAATGTATTTTATTCCATCCGCCATCCCTTTCAATATGCTGATAACGGATGATTTCTTTTTCAAGACCTAGATAGCAAATGAATTTGAAAGAGACAGTGTCTTTGGATATGGGTTCAAATCCCTGGGCCTTTAGCTGACTGAGACAAGAAAAAATAATAAGTAAGAGAAGGGTATAACATCTCATACCATTAATGTATGCAATAAAAAAGCCCCCTGTAAACAGGGGGCTTGCTAAAGTTTTGCGTTAATATTATTCCGCAACGATTTCGAGTGCGATTTCGGTTTCGTTTCCGTTTCCAAAATCAACCTTGGCCTTGTAGCTTCCCAATTCCTTGATTTCATCAAGCAATTGAATGCGACGGCGATCGATTTCATATCCCTTCTGCTCACGAACTGCCTTGGCAACCTGAACAGTGGTAACACTACCGAAGATCTTTCCAGTTGTGCCTGTTTTGGCGCCAATGGTAACGGGACCTTCTTGCAATGCTGCGATAACCTTGTTGATTTCAGCAAGCATTTTCTCTTCTTTCTTCCTTATTTGCTTGAGGCGCTCCTCAAGTTGTTTGAGGTTTGAAGTAGAGGCTTCTACTGCGAATTTCTGTGGGATAAGAAAATTACGTGCATAACCATTTTTTACGGTTACCACTTCATTTGCTCCACCAAGGTTGTTAACGTCTTGAATTAAAATAATCTGCATAATGTTCTTTT
>JBIPNK010000082.1:0-11599 GCA_044373365.1 Chitinophagaceae bacterium | reverse complement strand
TTCGGGAAAATCAAGGTGTTCACATTTCCATTGTCTACCAGTTCGGAGAAAGGATAATTCTCCCGCAGGATTTCCTTGTTGAACGCAACAATGCCCTGCACTTCTCCATCTACAATCAGGGATGGATTTCTTTGCTTTACAATGGCCCTTGCATTGCGAACGGTAACGGCTTCGGGCGTATCACTGCTGCCAAAGTTCGAATAGCTCAACATCGCAATCCTTGGGGTGATGCCGAGGCTCTTTACTTCTTTTGCAACAAGGAGTGTAATATCTGCAAGTTCTTCTGCTGTTGGATGGAAATTAACCGTGGTGTCTGCAAGGAACAATGGGCCTTTTTTGGTGAGCATGATGTACATGCCTGCAATTTTCTTTACACCATCCTCTGTTCCTATGATTTGAATCGCCGGTCTTATGGTATCTGGATAGTTTCTGCTCAGTCCGGAGATCATCGCGTCTGCATCTCCGGTTTCTACCATCATGCACCCAAAATAGTTGCGGTCTTTCATGAGTTTACCCGCTTCATATTTGTTGATGCCCCTGCGTTGTCTTTTCATGAAAAAGATATCGGCATATTCCTTGCGTTTCTTGACCACGTCTTCACTCTTGGGGTTGATGATTTCCACTCCCTCAATGGTGATGTTGTTGATCTCTGCAATGTCTTGGATGATGTCAGGATTTCCAAGCAGAATAGGAATGGCAATGCCTTCGTCCAATGCAATTTGTGCCGCTTTCAACACTTTTGCATTTTCGGCATCGGCAAATACAACCCGCTTGGGATCTTTTCTGGCCTTGCTTCCCAGCGCCCTGATCAGTTGGTTGTCTATGCCCAATCGCTTGTTCAATTCAATCTCGTATGCATCCCAATCGGTGATCGATTTTTTGGCAACACCACTTTCCATGGCAGCTTTTGCTACTGCAGGTGAAATGGTGCTGATCAGCCGGGGATCCAATGGTTTTGGAATGATATAGTTGGGGCCAAAGGCAATGGCAGATTCATTGTAGGCCATGTTGACAATATCGGGCACTGCTGTTTTGGTGAGTTCGGCAAGCGCCTTTACAGCAGCCAGTTTCATGGCCTCATTGATTTGTGTTGCCCTTACATCCAATGCACCCCTAAAAATATAGGGGAAGCCCAAAACATTGTTTACCTGGTTGGGATAATCGGACCTTCCGGTTGCCATGATGATGTCTGTCCGGATACCAGTGGCATCTTCCCAGGTGATTTCAGGATCTGGATTGGCCATTGCAAAGACAATTGGCCTTGGGGCCATTTTCGCCACCATTTCCTTGGTAACCACATTGCCCTTGCTAAGGCCAATGAATACATCCGCACCTTCGAATGCCTCATCAAGAGAGAGGTCTTTTCTGTCAACAGCAAACCTTGATTTTCTTTCATCAAGATCAGTACGGTCTTTTCTGATCAGGCCTTTTGAGTCAAACATCCAGATGTTTTCCCGCTTGGCCCCAAGGGCTTCATAAAGATCTATACAGGCCATGGCAGCAGCACCTGCACCATTGACGAGGATAATAATTTCATCAATCTTTTTTTCTTGCAGCTCCAGTGCATTGAGCAGTGCTGCAGCACTGATGATGGCTGTACCATGCTGGTCGTCATGCATGATGGGAATGTTCATCTCTTCCTTCAGCCTTTGCTCAATATAAAAACATTCCGGGGCCTTGATGTCTTCGAGGTTGACACCGCCAAAGGTGGGTTGCAATGCCTTAACAATCTCCACAAATTTGACCGGATCTTTTTCGTTGATCTCAATATCAAACACATCGATATCTGCAAAGATTTTGAAGAGTACACCTTTCCCCTCCATCACAGGCTTACCAGCCTCAGGGCCAATATCGCCAAGACCAAGTACAGCAGTACCATTGCTGATTACCGCTACCAGATTGCCTTTGGCCGTGTATTTGTATACGTTTTCAATATCATGGAAAATTTCCATGCAGGGTTCTGCAACTCCCGGAGAGTAGGCCAAAGAAAGATCCCGCTGGGTTTTGGCCTCTTTGGTTGGAATCACTTCAATTTTTCCAGGCCTTCCCTTTGCATGGTACTCAAGGGCCTGTTCTCTTCTCAAATCTTTTTTTTGCATAAATTTTATTTAAGTCCCTTTCTTAATTACCCTAACTCACTAACCCCCTAAACCTCTAAACCCTTTAACCTTTAAACCCCCAGCCTTCGGCTGGCAAGCTCACCCCTTCACCCCCAAATACGCCATCATCGCCATGCCGGTTTGAATGGCAGATTCATCAATGTTAAAGGTTGGAGTGTGAACGCCAGATACAATGCCCATGGCCTTGTTGCCTGTTCCGAGCCTGTAAAAACATCCCGGTATTTGTTGTGAGTAATAACCAAAATCTTCTGCGCCCATGCTCAATTCTGTTTCTTCCACCATTTCATTTCCAATCATCTCCTCCGCCAATGACCTTGCATGTTGGGTCAGTGCATGATCATTGACAACCGAAGGGTAGCCCACGCTGATCTCCAGTTCCACTTCTGCTCCACAAGCCTTGCCTACTTGCTCTACAATCTCCCGGATGCGGCGATGGGCTTCAAAACGCCAGCCTTCATCCATGGCGCGGAAAGTTCCCATCATTTTCAGTTCAGATGGAATAACGTTCGTTGTATATCCTCCTTGCATCGAACAAATCGACAGCACGGAAGGAGAGAAAGGGTTGTTGTTTCTGCTGACCACCTGTTGCAGTGCAACCACGATCTGTGAGGCAGTGAGCACGGTATCGGCTGTCAGGTAAGGTTTTGCTGCATGTCCTCCCTTGCTCTTTACCGTAATATAGAGTTCATCAGCACTGGCCATCACTTTACCAGAAGCAAAACTCATTTTTCCAATTTCCAACAGTGGATGCACGTGCAATCCAAAAATAGCGGCAGGTGCGGGGTTTTCAAGCACGCCTTCATTGATCAGCAAGCTGGCCCCTCCAGGATTTTTTTCCTCTCCGGGTTGGAAAATAAGTTTTACAGTGCCATCCCATTCATCCCTCAATTCATGCAAGATACGGGCTGCACCCAACAGGCAGGTGGTATGCACATCATGGCCACAGGCATGCATAACACCGGGGATGGTGGATGCATACGGCACATCATTCTCTTCCTGGATGGGCAAGGCATCCATGTCTGCCCTGAGGGCAATGACACGGTTGGATCGCTTTCCCTCAATGATGCCAATGACGCCCGTTTCAGCCATCACTGTGAAAGGGATGCCGAGATGGGTGAGGTGGTCGCGTACAAATTTTGATGTATTGTATTCCTTGTAACTCAGTTCAGGATGGGCATGCAAATGGTGCCGGATCGAGCGGTACTCTTCAAAGTATTGGGCAGATAGCTGTTTGATTTTTTCTCTGAGCATGTTGAATAGATTAAAAATTTTCAGCTTCCTGTTTTTCTCCCTTCACCTCCACCTGAGATGGGATGATGATGAGGTTCTCTCCAAAAGCCAGTACCAGCTCCTTTTTCATCAACTCAGCTTCCTTCATCGTTCTGAAGTTGCCGAATTGCAGCTTAAAATTGGGGGACTGGTAAAACAGGTATGATTTTTGGTCGGGGTATATTTTCAACAACCTTGATTTAGCATCGATGGCCAGGTCCCTTTTGTTCGTACTGATCACCAGGATCCTGAATCCAGGTTCAAGTGTTGTTCTGACCCTTAGTGCCTGTTTGTTCAGTTCGATTTGTTTGTCTACCAGTTTGTCCACCCTTGGATCCCTCTTCACATAAGGGCTTTTGGCAAATTGTGCATGTGCTGATACACCCAATGCCATCACCAGTGCCAGAAGATACAAATAGAGTGGTCTGAACATGTTGCTATTTTGATGATGTTCGATTACTCTGCGTCACGACCATGACAGGACTTGAATTTTTTTCCACTGCCACAAGGACAAGGATCATTCCTGCCAACTTTGGGTCCAACCCTCACTGGTTCCTGTTTTGATGCCTCAGAAGGATCATGGTATTGGTTGTCTCCCTCTGCCAAAGCTGGAGCACCCGATGCAGACAGTTCATCCTTCCTTACTTTCATCCTGCTCATATCTGTTCTGCTTTCTCTGCCTTCTTTTAGTCCAGCCCCTGAATTTTCAACAGGAAGTGAGGCGTGGCAGAGGAAAGAAACAATATCCTTGTTCACTTCTGCATCCATTTCAGCAAACAGCTGGAAAGCAGTTTGCTTGTAAATGACCAATGGATCTTTCTGCTCATACACAGCCGTTTGCACACTTTGTTTCAGGTCGTCCATTGCCCTGAGATGCTCTTTCCAGGTGTCATCGATGATGGCAAGGGTGATGGTTTTTTCAAGGGATGAAACCAGTTCCATGCCCTTTGTGCTGATGGTCTTATCCAGGTTGGTCAGCGCATTGATGGTCTTTTTACCATCTGTGAAAGGAACCACTACATTGACAATATGGTTTCCTTGTGTAATGCGTACATTCTGGAATACTGGCAATGATTGTTTGGCCAAAAGAGATTTTTTGGCGGTATACTGTTCGATGGCTTCTTTGTACAATTGTTCTGTCAGTTCATTAGCATTTCCTTTCTCAAGGGCTTCCTTGGTAATGGCGGTTTCTACACTGAAATGCAGGATGGCAGAAAGCTTGAAACCCTCATGGTCGTTGCTTCCTGTAAATTGGTTTACGATATTGGCTGCAACTGCATAGTAGGCATTGTCGAGGTCAAGCGCCAGCCTTTCTCCAAAGAGGGCATGCTGTCTTTTGCCATAAATGACACTGCGTTGCTTGTTCATCACATCGTCATATTCAAGCAAACGTTTTCTGATGCCAAAATTGTTTTCCTCCACTTTTTTCTGTGCACGTTCGATGCTTTTTGTGATCATGCTGTGCTGGATCACTTCCCCTTCTTTGTAGCCCATCCGGTCCATCAAAGAGGCAATGCGGTCGCTACCAAACATGCGCATGAGATCATCTTCGAGGGATACATAGAATTGAGATGATCCCGGATCACCCTGACGACCTGCACGACCACGCAACTGCCTGTCTACGCGACGGCTTTCATGCCTTTCGGTACCAATGATGGCAAGGCCACCTGCTTCTTTCACGCCAGGCCCCAGTTTGATATCCGTTCCCCTTCCCGCCATGTTGGTGGCGATGGTTACATTGCCCGCCAAACCTGCTTCGGCCACCACCTGGGCTTCCTTGGCATGTTGTTTTGCGTTCAATACATTGTGTGGGATTTTTTTCTGCTGCAACATTCTTCCCAGCAACTCAGACACCTCTACTGAGGTGGTTCCCACCAGCACGGGTCGGCCTGCTTCCCGGAGTTGTTCAATTTCATCAATGACCGCCTTGAATTTTTCACGCTTGGTTTTGAACACAAGGTCTTCCTGGTCTTTCCTGGTCATTTGCAGGTTGGTTGGAATAGTAACCACATCCAACTTGTAAATGTTCCACAATTCCGCGGCTTCTGTTTCTGCCGTTCCGGTCATACCGGCCAGCTTATGGTACATCCTGAAATAGTTCTGAAGGGTAACCGTGGCATAGGTTTGGGTGGCCGCTTCAATCTTCACATTTTCCTTGGCTTCAATGGCCTGGTGAAGACCGTCGCTGTACCTTCTGCCTTCCATGATCCTGCCCGTCTGCTCGTCAACAATCTTGACAGCACCGTCCATAACTACATATTCAATATCCTTGTCAAAGAGGGTATAGGCTTTCAGCAATTGCTGTATGGTATGGATCCTGTCTGCTTTGGAGGAATAATCCTGCAACAGACCCTCTTTCATGGCCAATTTCTCGTCCGCTGTTGAAGCAGCTTTTTCAATCTCGGCAATGGCAAGGCTCAGATCGGGGAGAACAAAGAAATTGGGGTCTTCACCACCTTTGGTGATGAAATGCAATCCCTTGTCTGTCAATTCTACCTGGTTGTTTTTTTCATCAATATGGAAGTACAACTCCTCGTCCACCTCCGGCATGTGTTTTTGCTGTTCTGCCAGGTAATAGTTTTCAGATTTTTGCAGTTTTACCTTGATGCCTGGTTCACTGAGGAACTTGATGAGGGCTGTATTTTTGGGAAGTCCACGGTAGGCGCGCATCAGCTGGAGTCCACCATCCTGAGGACCATCCTTTCCTTCTGCAATCATTTTTTTTGCATCCTGGAGGGATTTCAACACCACCTGCTTCTGTACTTCAACCAGTTGCTGGATTTTGGGTTTGTGGATATGGAATTGCTGGTCATCCCCCCTGGGAACAGGGCCTGAAATAATCAATGGTGTTCTGGCATCATCAATCAACACACTATCCACCTCATCCACCATGGCAAAATGATGTTTGCGCTGTACCATCTCATCCGGAGTGTGGACCATGTTATCCCTGAGGTAATCAAATCCAAATTCATTGTTGGTACCATAGGTGATATCCGCCTGATAGGCCTTCCTTCTGTCGTCAGAGTGTGGCTGGTGCTTGTCTATGCAATCCACAGTCAATCCCAACCACTCAAACAAGGTGCCATTCCATTCAGAGTCCCGTTTGGCCAGGTAATCGTTAACGGTAACGATATGTACTCCTTCTCCGGCAAGTGCATTGAGGTAGGCGGGAAGGGTTGAAACAAGGGTCTTTCCCTCACCGGTGGCCATCTCTGCAATTTTACCTGTATGTAAAACGGTACCACCAATCAATTGCACATCGTAGTGAACCATGTTCCAGTTCACCAGGCTTCCGGCGGCCATCCAGCTGGTTTTGAAGATAGACTGGTCTCCTTTGATGGTGATATAGTCTTTTCTTACCCCCAGTTCGCGGTCGAGCTCGGTAGCGGTGGAGGAAAGTTCTTCATTTTCCTTGAAGCGCCTTCCGGCCTCTTTTACCAGGGCAAAAGCCTCGGGAAGAATCTCCTTCAGGGCATCCTCTATCTTTTCATTCCTTGTTTTTTTGAGTGCATCAACCTCTTTGTATAAGTCATCCCTTCCCAGGATGTCTTCAACAGGAAGTTGATCTGCTTGCAGGGTTAAGGCATTGATATTGTTGTCGATTTCAGTCAGCGAAACCTTGATTCTTGACTTGAATTCGCTTGTTTTTGACCTGAGGGCATCATTGCTCAGCGCCTGGTATGCGGCGAAATGTTCATTGATTTTTTGAACAAGCGGACGAATTTCCTTGACGTCTTTTTCTGATTTGCTGCCTCCGAATAATCCCGATATGAATTTAAACATGTTCTTCTGTTCTTGCTAAGGGCCAAAATTAATCCTTTTTGACCACTTGTTGACCCACCCATGCCTGCCTTGAACTTTAATTATTTAATACAGGTTAATTTGTTTTAACAATTTTCGACCGAAGGTGTTTAAGTACTTTTGGCATCCAATTCCACGAATACAATTATATGAGCAGATTTTTTAAGTTGTTTTTAGCGTCTTTGGTCATTTCTTTCAGTGCATTTTCACAGGATGGCTTTCAGGTCAATGGCCGTTTGGTCGATACCCTAGGCAATCCCATCGCGAGGGCTACCGTGGGTGTTTACATCGCCGGAGCCAAAGATACCATCAAGACAGTGTCCAATAATGTCGGTTTTTTCCTCGTAAAGGGAATCCCTCAACGCAAATTTGTGCTGATGGTGACCAGTGTCGGTTACGGCACCAACCTCAAGGCACTTTCAATTCCAGAGGGGGAAGAGGTCCTGAAACTGGAGAATTACAAGTTGTATCCAGAGTATAGCTCCCTGCAGGAGATTGTCATTTCCACTCCTCCCATCATTGTAAAAGAAGATACGGTAGAATACAAGGCGGATTCTTTCAGGATGAAGCCCAATGCCATGGTGGAAGACCTGTTGAAAAAAATGCCGGGCATTGAGGTGGACAAGAACGGAAATATCACCGCACAGGGTAAATCAGTGAGCCGGGTAAGGGTAAACGGAAAGGATTTCTTCAGCGGAGACCCCAAGGCAGCAACACAACAGCTATCCGCAGACATGATTGACAAGGTCCAGGTAATCGATGATTATGGAGACCTGGCCAATGTTTCTGGTATTAAAGATGGTGAGCCAGACAAAATCATCAACCTTCAATTGAAAAAAGACCGGAACAAGGGGATTTTCAGCAGAACCTCCGTTGGAGCAGGCTCCAGCGACAGGTATGCACTGGGTACCAATGTCAACTTTTTCAACAACAACAAGCAGGTTTCCGTGTTCGGCGGCGCCAACAACAACAATACCAGCACCTTCAATTTTGATGGTAGTGGCGGTGGTGGAAGCTCCGGCGGCGGTGGCCGTGGATTCCAGGTACGGGTTGGCGGAAATGCTCAAGGTGGTTTCGGCGGTGACGAGGGGTTGAGGATTGCCAATTCACTGGGGGTTAATTTTAGGAATGATCTTGCTGATAAAAAAGGGTCCATTTATGGTAACTACAGTTATTCCACCCGCGAGACGGATGTACAGCAGGATGTTGCCTCACAAAACTTTTTCCAGAATACCAAATTCCTGAACCACCAGGTCAGCTCATCCCTCAGCAATTCCAAAAGCCATAGGGCTTCCCTGAACTTTGAGTGGAACATTGACTCCTTTAATTATGTCAAATTCATACCGGAGTTTACCACAAGGGAATCTAATAGTGCATCCAATTCATTGTTTGACTATATCCGAAACAACCTGGATACAACCAGCAAGGGCAGCAATACCAACAAATCAACCTCAATTGCACCCAACTTCTCAGGAAACCTGATTTTTAACCACAAGTTCAGAAAGCCCGGAAGAAACCTTTCTGTCAATATCAATGGTGGCTATAGTTCAACGGATGGGGAAGCCAATAAAATCAATGTTACCAACAACTATTTGCCGTTTAGAAGCACGAACATTCTCAACCAGAATGTTTTCACCGACAACAATGCCGATAATTTCAGCATCAGGTTCAACTACTCTGAGCCTTTGATGAAAGGACGTTACCTTGACCTGATTTACCAGTATGGTCAGTCCTTCAACAGCAATGACAGGGCCACGTATGTGGTAGATCCTCAAGGCTTGGAGACTTTTTCTACCACACTGAGCAATGCATTTGAAACGGATTTCTTGAGGCAGCGCATTGGTGCCAACCTCAGGACTGTGAAGAAAAAGTACAATTATACCCTCGGGGTGAATGCCCAGCCCATCAACCAGAAAGGGTATTCGGTTTCCCGAGACAGTGCGTATAATCCTATCAAGCGGGTGAATCTTCTGCCTTCTGCCAACTTTGCGTACAACTTTACCAGAAACAAGACCCTGAGGTTCTTCTACAATGGCGATGCCAACCAGCCAAGCTTCACACAGCTTCAGCCTGTAAAAGACATCTCCAATCCGCAGTACCAAACACAGGGTAATCCTTTGTTGAAGCCTGCTGTGGCGCATATCTTCAGTACTTCTTTCAATAACCTGAACTTCCTGACAGGTCAAACCTTCTTTATAGGAGCCAATTACAATTTCACTAACAACCAGATCGTCAACAACACCAGCAGGGTGGGCGGCAACGGAAGCCAGCTCACTACGTTTGAGAATGTAGACGGCAACTATACAGTGAGTGGATTTTATAATTTCAGCAAGCCTTGGAAGAACCGTACCTATATTGTGTCGTTTAACGGAACTGCGGCAATGAACAACAATATATCATTGATTGACAGCCAACGCAATGTGGCCAAGAACCTGCTTTTGGCCCAGGGTATTAAATTTGAGTTCAACTGGAAAGAGTGGCTTGAAATTGATTTTGGTGGAAGATATGGCCTGAACAGGGTCAGGTATACTTTGCCCGGGCAGCAGAATGTTGATTATGGTAGCTGGACCCTCACCAACAACTTACGGATCGACATCCCGGGTGGCTGGGTATTGAGGAGTGATTTGGAATACATCATCAACCGTGGACTTTCCACCAGCGTGAACCAGAACATTGCTTTGTTGAATTCTTCCTTCGAGAAAACCATTTTCAAGAAAAAGAATGGCATATTCCGTATATCAGGATATGATATTTTCAAGCAAAACACTTCGATTGCCAGAAGCATCAACGGAAACAACGTTGTTGACACCCGTGTAAACAGGCTTACCCGCTATTTCCTCATGACCTTTATATACAGGTTCAACAAGTTCAGCGGTGCCCAGACCAGCGGTGGTAGCCAGTCTGGCGGGATGATGCGCACAGAGGGAAGGTCATTTTAAATCAACGAGCAGACAAATTTCATACAAAACTCCTCCCCATCGGGAGGAGTTTTTTTATGCAGCACCACCTTAAAATACGATAAAACATAAAACAACAGAAAATCTGCCCCATGTCATAGTCCAGTAAAACACAGGAGGATATGTTTACCGCAACCAATCCTAATCCTCTGATCAGCCTCATTTCTCATTCAAAATAAAATGTATGAATAAGGTTGTAGTATTTTTTTTGGCAATGATTTGTAGTCTTTCTGTTTCTTCTCAGGTTCGTCTCAATGAAATTTTTCCGGCCAACAATGGGCAAAACAAGCAGTGGATTGAGCTGTTTTCTTCGGGGGCTTCCCTCTCCAACTATACCCTGGCCATTCGGTACAAATTATCCACAACAGATTCTGGTTTCTACCTAATGAGCCTTTCAGGCACTGCAAATGCCAATAATTATTTTGTTGTTGAGAACAATGGCAATGTCAATTGGGTCAATACCTCACAGATAAAAAAAATCAGCTGGGCTGGGGTGTCGCAAGCACTCACAGCTACAGAATCAAATCAAATATTGCAATCCTCCGGTGAAAATTTCATTTTTTTGGTGAAGAACAACAAAGTGTTGGATGCATTGGTTACAGGCATATCTGGTGGTTCAACTCCCCATATGAAAGCGCAATCTGCCATCAATGCATGGACCTCCTTCTCTACCCCTTCTGGTATTGGTTTAGATGGCTTCAGCATGACATTCAATTATATCCAATTGACCAACCTGAACGCTCCAAACCAAAGTGCGGGAGCTGGCAGTTCTTTTTCCTTTATTTATTCACCCGGTGGATGTACTGCTGATTACCCCTGGACGAAAACCTCATCAGAAACGAAGGGTGCGTTGAATTCTGGCTCATCAACACCTCAGTTTGATTATTGGGATGTTGAATACAAAATATCAAATACGTTCGCAAAACATGCAACTGATTTTTATGTGGTCACCAACAGCAGAATCCCTGATGGAAGTCCGACCTTTGATTACAACGCTGCCGGCATTCCGACAAAGCTTTATGTAAAGTATACTGTTTTAAACACCCTGATGACCGTTGCTTTGGCCAATCCTATATTTTACATGTACTATGACAAGGGAGGGCTTAACGACCAACCCAATGGGGTGCTTGATGCCACAGATCCAGTGGTTGTTTCTGGAATGTCTAAAACGCTTGAAACATCCAATACCATTTACCTGAACATGGCTATTTCGCAAGACATGTTTTATACCAATGCGCAGGGTTATCGCAAACTAAGGCCTCTTTTCCTGGTGTTGGTCAGCCAAAATACCTGTTTTAAAACACAGGACTTACTGATCTCTGAGCAGCTCTTTGCCTTGCCCGTGACCCTTGGATCTTTTGATGTCAAGCCAATGGAGGATGGCAGACTGCTCCAATGGTCAAGCCTCACAGAGTCAAACAATACGGGTTTTGAGGTGCAGCAGTCTGTCGG
>JBIPNK010000081.1:0-11657 GCA_044373365.1 Chitinophagaceae bacterium | reverse complement strand
CTTGCCCTAATGATCCTGAGGCAATCCTGATGCCGGGCAGGTGTTCATGGGTGGTAGGGTGCCCTTGTAGCCTGGTATTTAATTTTCTGAAACTTCCCAGTTCACTGACTGGAAAATAACCCGTGCGGGCAAGGCAGGAATAAAGCAAAGGAGAGATATGCCCATTGGAAAGGAAAAAAAGATCTTCACCAACCCCATCCATGTAGAAGGAGGGGTCATGTTTCATTGTCTTGAAATAAAGGGCTGTAAGGAAATCAGTACATCCCAAAGAGCCCCCAGGATGCCCGCTCTGAACACCATGAACCATGCGCACAATATCTCTTCTGATCTGGGAGGCTGTTTCCTGCAATGAAGCCATGGGATGAGTATTTTCGCAAAACTAATGCATTTGGGAAATTTACGCTATCTGTTAGATTTATTTATTAAAAATCATTTTCAAACACAATTTGGTAATCCACTTTACGTTTATTTTTGTCTATCTTCAATTGCCTTATTATTGCCAATATTTTAGTCGAAAAACCCGTTCATGCTTTGCATAACCTAAAATATCGACAATGGGTTTAGTACTTTTGGCTTCTCTTCTTTCCTTTATTGTGGCATTTACATCGATTCCAGTGGTCATCAAGATTGCTGATGCAAAAAAATTATTTGACCTCCCGGATGAGCGGAAAATACATTTTACACCCATTCCTTCTTTGGGAGGTATAGGGATTTTTGCTGCGCTCATGTTATCGGTTTCTATGATGGTATCTTTTTCAGAAAATCCTGGTCTTCAGTATTTTCTCGGGGCTTCAGTCATCATTTTTTTTCTTGGGTTAAAAGATGATATCCTGTTGATTTCTCCCATGAAAAAATTTGCAGGGCAGTTGATTGCTGCTTTCTTGTTGGTTTATCCAGGCCATTTTCAATTGACATCTTTGCATGGATTTCTGGGCCTTACTGCTTTGCCTCCCATATTTTCTATGCTTTTCTCCTATATAACCATCCTGGTTGTAGTGAACGCTTTCAATCTCATCGATGGGGTTGATGGTCTTGCAGGTACCTTGGGGCTGGTTTCCACGTTATTTTTTGGTGTGGTATTTGCTATAGAAAAAGATTTCTCTTTTGCCATTCTTTCTTTTTCCATGGCAGCAAGCCTCTTTGCATTTCTCAGTTATAATTATTCTCCTGCCAAAATTTTCATGGGCGACACCGGCTCATTGTTGCTGGGTCTGGTTAATGCAGTCTTGGTGATCAGGTTTATCAATACCGCAAGTTTGCCTGGAACCGTGTTGCAATTTTCAGCTGCTCCTGCCATTGGTTTTGCAGCACTTTTCGTTCCCCTGATGGACACATTGAGGGTGACTGTTTTAAGGGTGTACAGGGGCCGTTCCCCTTTTGATCCTGATGTGAACCATATCCACCACTTGTTGATGAAAAGGGGTCTTTCTCATATGCAGATTACAGGTTTGCTAGGGCTCATGGCGATGGGTTTCATTGCTTTTGCCATCTTCACCCAGTCAATGGGCATCAATTTTGTGATTGCAGGCCTTTTCTTTATTGGCACATCCATCGCAGCCTATTGCAAATTAATGCCACTGCCTTCGTCTAAAACTGCCCATGGCATCAACGCTTCTCCATCTGTCAGGGATCATGAGCCCACCATTATCCTTAAAAACATTTCTTCCAAGACAGAGCTGAACAATTAGCCTCAGTTTTATATTTCTCATTTTATTTTCATTCAGTAGATTTGCAGACAAAATTTCCCTTTATGTCTGAAGAACTTGAATTGCACATGTTAGATGCCACTGCCACGATGGAAAAAGCAATTTCACATCTTGAATCAGAGCTTACTAAAATACGTGCCGGCAGGGCAAATCCTCAGATGTTTGACGGCCTTACAGTGGATTATTATGGTGCGCCAACCGGAATTGCCCAGGTGGCCAATATTTCTGTTGCTGACGCCAGAACCCTTACCATTCAGCCCTGGGAGAAGAACATGTTACAACTGATTGAGCGTTCCATCATTGCCGCCAATATTGGTGTGACACCACAAAATGATGGAAGCATTATCCGCATTTTTCTTCCCCCCATGACTGAGGAAAGGAGGAAAGAAATAGTAAAAAGGGTTCAAAATGAAGGCGAACAATCCAAAGTTGCCATCCGCAACATCAGAAGGGATGCCATTGAACAAGTCAAAAAAATGCAGAAGAATGGATTGAGTGAAGATATAGCCACTGATGCCGAAAAGGAAATTCAGGAGATGACCAATAAGTTCATTGCACTCATTGAAAAGCACCTCGCTGCCAAGGAAAAGGAAATCATGAGTGTATAGGTCTATTTGTTGGCCAGCCGCACTCCTGCCAGGATTACGACCATTCCCATGATTTGTACAGCAGTGATGGTTTCTCCGGCTACAAAGCCCCATCCCATGGCCACCAATGGAATGCCATAAGTTACCATCGATGCAAAAACAGGTCCCGCTTTTTTCATCAGGGTGTAGAAAATAACGGATGCAAGGCAGGTGCCTACTATTCCCAGAACCGCTCCGGCAACCGTACCTTTTGTCAAATGTCCGCTCAAAAGGTTGGGGTCGGCAAAATAGCCAGTTGAGGCCAGGATGATCAGGTTGGGTATGATCAATGCCGTAAAGGCAATGGTTGCGATATGCAAGGGGGCAACATCTTTAAGGTACTGGTTCACCACATTTACATTCAGTCCATAACAGATGGTGGCAAGAATAACGAAAAAGGTATAACCAATATATTGCATGTTGATTTGTCTTGAAGCACCCAACACCAGGACCAGCATTCCGGCAAAACCCAGCAACATGCCCACCCATTTGATCCATCCTACCCTAAGGTTGAAGAACAACATCCCGATGGCCAGGGTAAAAATTGGTGTGAGTGCATTGAGGATTCCAGCAATCGAGCTGTCAATTTTGGTTTGGGCAATGCAAAAGAGGTAGGCAGGAAAAAGGGTTCCCAAAAATCCAGAAAGGATCAGGGCGGGTATCGCTTTTTTCGGAACAGACCTATAGGCGGTTCTAATCCATGGAAGCATGACCAGGCCAGCTGAGATAATCCTGATGGAAGCCAGTTGATATGGACTCAGTATTTCCATTCCCTCTTTCATGATGATGAAGGAGCTTCCCCAGGTGAGGCAGAGAATGATAAACAGGATCCATTTCACGCTAAACGATTTTTGGTTGGTGAAGGTCGTTAAAATTGCCTACCCATCTTCATTATTTGCATCAATTTCCTATATTTGTCGCCTTACCTACTTCAACTTAACCGTTTTGAACACTGCCTCTTACCAGATCAGATTGCCTCAGTTTGAAGGTCCGTTCGACCTTTTGCTTTTCTTCATTGAAAGAGATGAGCTAGATATTTACAATATCCCCATCACCAGCATCATTGATGACTTCCTGGCTTTTATCAAAAAGTCTGAGGAGGACAATATAGAATTGAGCAGTGAATTCATTCTTTTCATTTCCACCCTCATCAGAATCAAAGCAAAAATGTTGCTTCCCAGAAAAGAGCTGGATGACCAGGGTAATGAGATTGATCCAAGGAAAGAATTGATTGATAAAATTCTTGAGTATAAAAAATTCAAGGAAGCTTCTTTGAAGCTTGCGGAGCTTGAACAACAGCGGATGTTCATGGTGAAGAGGGGCAACCTCCAGCAAGATCTTCATGCCATAGGAGAGGAGTCTTCAGAAGGAACGGAGATACAATCCATCTCGCTTTTCAAACTGATGAAAGTCTTTGAAAAGGTGATGCAAAGGGTACACGATCGCCAGAACAAACCGCAGCATGTTGTCTACAGGTACAACTATACCATGGATGAAACCCGTGAGTATGTTCTGAAAGTCAGCGCCCAGGAAAAGACCATGTCTTTTGAAAAGGTATTTGACGTTTGTCAGGACAGGCTGCATGCCATTTTTCTGTTCCTCACCGTACTGGAACTTGTTCAACAAAGCTACCTGGCCATCATCATTGGTGAAGGAAAGAACAATTTCATCATTGAATACAATGATGAACGACCTGAAGATCAGTTGGTCACCATTATTGAATAACGCTGACAACAGCTTTCATCATCTCCCTTGCTGTTGTAGCAATCGCTTCTGCATCGTAATGGCACTCCTTGTGCAATTCCTTCTGTGAGCCATGTTCAACAATGCGATCTGGAATTCCCAGGATCCTTACATCAGCCTTGTAGCCATTGTTAGCCATGAATTCCAAAATGGCTGCGCCAATACCGCCAACAACAGTGCCATCTTCAACGGTGATGATTTTGTTGTATGTTGAAAATACTTCATGCAACATTTCTTCATCCAGTGGTTTTGCAAAACGCATGTCGTAGTGACCAGGGGTGATGCCATCTGCCATCAGGTTTCTGATGGCCGCAGCAGCGAAATTCCCCGGATGCCCAAATGAAAGGATGGCAATCTCTTTTCCTTCTTTGAGTTTGCGCCCTTTGCCTATCTCGATTTCCTTCATGGTTGTTTTCCATTCAGGCATCATGCCCTCGCCTCTTGGATAACGAATGACAAATGGCAAATCTGTTGATTCAAGTTGTGCAGTATACATGAGATCCCTCAACTCCGCCTCATTCATGGGGGCAGCAACAATCATGTTGGGGATGCATCGCATATAGGGGATATCATATACGCCGTGGTGCGTAGGCCCATCATCACCAACCAGTCCTGCACGGTCCAGACAAAATACTACAGGGAGTTTCTGAATGGCTACATCATGCACTACTTGGTCATAAGCACGCTGCATGAAGGAAGAATAGATATTACAAAAGACCTTTAATCCCTGCGTTGCCATGCCTGCACTCAACGTAACAGCATGTTGTTCGCAGATGCCAACATCAAAGGCCCTGTCAGGCATTTCATCCATCATGAACTTCAGGGATGAACCGGATGGCATTGCTGGGGTAATACCAAATATCTTCTTGTTTTTCTCTGCCAGCTCAACAATGGTCTTGCCAAATACATCCTGGTATTTTGGCGGCTGGGGTGTATCAAATGTTTTTTTGTAAATCTCGCCAGTCACTTTATCAAAGAGTCCTGGGGCATGCCATTTGGTCTGGTCCTTTTCTGCCAGTGCGTATCCTTTTCCCTTGGTGGTAATGATGTGGAGCAGCTTGGGGCCCGGGATGTCCCTCAGGTCTTTCAGTGTATCAACCAGTTTGGTAATGTTGTGCCCATCAATAGGGCCGAAATACCGCATGTTCATGGACTCGAACAGGTTGCTTCTTTTGTTGATGAAGCCCTTGATGCTGTGTTCAAGCTTACTGGCCATTTCCCTGCTGAAATTTCCTCCTATGGGAAGTTTTCCAAGGGTGTTCCAGATATCATCCTTCAGTTTATTGTAGGTATGGGAAGTGGTGATGTCTGTCAGGTATTCTCTCAATGACCCTACATTGGGGTCAATGCTCATGCAATTGTCATTCAGGATGACCAGCATGTCTGCGTCTGTTACACCTGCATGGTTCATGGCTTCGAAGGCCATGCCTGCTGTCATTGAGCCATCTCCGATTACCGCTACTGATTTCCTGTCTTTTTCACCATTGTATTTTGCGGCAATGGCCATCCCAAGGGCGGCAGAAATTGATGTGGAAGAGTGGCCTACGCCAAACGCATCATAGGGGCTTTCTGTCCTTTTGGGAAATCCGCTGAGTCCACCGTATTTTCTGTTGGTATGGAAATTGTCGCGTCTTCCTGTGAGTATTTTATGTCCATAGGCCTGATGGCCTACGTCCCAGACCAATTGGTCATAAGGGGTATTGTAGGCATAATGCAATGCTACCGTAAGTTCCACAACACCCAGGCTGGCGGCAAAATGACCGCCATGCACACTGACCACATCCACAATGTATTGTCTTAATTCTTCACAAACCTTGTACAGTTCATCTTTCCCTATCTTCTTTAGGTCATCAGGGGAGTTGATTTGTTTGAGCAATGCACCAGCCTCGATTTGTGTCATATAGAATGCAGTTTGTAGCGATATAAGGTTAAACAAGGACTGATGCTATTTGTTCGGGCTTGCCCTTGCTTCGAATACATAAAGTTAGTCAAAATAAGGATTATACCATTCAAAAGCGCATTATCCAATGGTGGGTTCCCACCCTTATTTCTGGTGGCTTTACCAGTCAACCGGCCTGAAAAGCCTCTTGTAAAAAACCATTTTTCCCTTCTTGTTCAATTGTATAGCTTTGGAATGCATGGATCTATATCTACGGAACATATCAAAATACTGGCTTTTCCAATGTATGGGCTGGATGATGTTTGCAGGGATCAATATTTTCTTTGCGCTTACCTACAAGCTTTTTGATGTCCGGTTCATTGGTCGGTTGGGTGTATATGTTGCCATTGGTCTTCTGATGTCCCATTTCATGCGGATGACCATCAAATGGTTGAAACTGATGCAGCGCAGCATCAATTACCAGTTGATGGGCTTTATCCTGGTTTCAATTGTGTTCGCTATCATTTTGGGCATTGGTGAAACCTACCTGAGCATGTTGGCAGGGCTTGAATACAAGGAGGAGGCCCAATGGGCGATTTCCCAAAAAATCAGCAGCAATGTTTTCTCTTCTTTCATCTATCTTTTCATTTGGAACTGTATTTATTTCATCTACCATTATGTAGCAGAATCAAGAAGAAACCAGCTGGACAACCTGAAATTAGAGGCCTTGGTAAAGTCTCTCGAACTCAAAACCATCAAGTCCCATATCAATCCGCATTTTATTTTCAATGCAATGAACAGCATCCGGGCCTTGATTGATGAAGATCCCAATAGGGCCCGTGAGGCGGTTACGGCATTGAGCAATACACTTCGCTCCAGCATGTCTTCGGATCAGCATGAAACCATCACAGTGGAGCGAGAGTTGAATATTGTGAAGGATTATCTTGCGTTGGAGTTGATTAGGTTTGAAGACAGGCTGGATGTGCAATATAGCATCGATGATGGGACCTTGGATCATCAGGTTCCTCCCATGATGCTGCAGACCCTGGTTGAGAATGCCATCAAGCATGGCATTGGGAAAACGGTGCACCAGGGGGAGATTTCCATAATGGCCCATGAAACCAAGGGACAACTTGTGTTGTCTGTCATCAATTCTGGTATGCTAGAAATAAAGGAAGGCCATGATGGGTTTGGCTTGCAAAGCACATCCAACAGGCTGCAGTTGATTTTCGGTGAGGCTGCCAGTTTTTCGATCAGGCAGTTGAACAAAGACATGGTTGAGGCAAAAGTGATTATTCCGCTTTCTTAATAGGAACTTATGAAAAAAAATGCCATCATTATTGACGATGAAAGACTCGCAAGAAATGAATTGAAAAAAATGCTTGTCCTTCATCCTGAAATAGAAGTTATCGGAGAGGCTGCCAATGCTGACGAAGGACTTAACCTGATCAATGAATTGAATCCCGACCTGATCTTGCTGGATGTTCAAATGCCAGTGAAAACAGGATTTGATCTTTTGCAGGAATTGGAAAAGCTGCCAGCCGTCATCTTTACCACCGCGTATGACGAATATGCCATCCGTGCATTCGAAGTGAATGCTCTGGATTACCTGTTGAAACCCATCGACCCCAAGCGCCTCTCCGATGCTGTTCAAAAATTTTTGGCCATCGACGAAAAGGAGATGTTGTTTTCTGAAAACCGGTCAGATATAAGGCTTTCCCTTTCAGAATCGGACCAAGTATTTGTTAAAGATGGAGAAAAATGCTGGTTTGTGAAACTGGCAGAAATCAGGTTGTTTGAATCTGTTGGGAACTATGCAAGGGTGTTTTTTGGCCCGAACAAGCCTTTGATCCTGAAATCACTGAATTCCCTCGAAGAAAGGCTTGATCCAAGAACATTTTTCAGGGCCAACCGCAAGCACATTGTAAACCTGCGCATGATTGAAAGGGTTGAGCCGTTTTTCAATGGAGGATTATTGCTTGAAATAAAGGGAGGAGAAAAGATTGAAGTATCCAGGCGCCAGGCTGTCCGGTTCAAGGAGATGATGAGCCTTTGATAGTGTGCAAAACATGCTTTTCGGGGCGACTGATTAACCCTTATTTTTGCATAAATTCTTCACTTTGATTGTTATTGATGATATCCTGGTTAGCGATGATATTGTAGAAGCGCAGTTTGTTTGCAACCTCAGCAAATGCAAAGGAGGCTGTTGTGAAGACGGTGATGCGGGCGCACCACTGACAGATCAAGAACTTGATGAGGTAAACAAGAGCTATGAAATTGTCAAGCCACTGATGACAAAGGAAGGTATCAAAGAAGTAGAAAAAAATGGACTGTATCGTTACGACCGTGAGTTTGGCTGGGTTACGCCAACAGTTGAAAACAAAATATGTACCTATGGGGTGCGTGATCAGCAAGGGATCATAAAATGTGTATTTGAAGAGGCCTACAACAAAGGCCAGATCAAATGGAAAAAGCCCATCTCCTGCCATCTCTATCCCATCAAAAAAAGCAAGAGCCGGTATACCAACCATGAGATGCTCAACTATGAACCCCGTGAAGACATGTGCAGCCCTGCATGCAGCTTGGGTGCGGAGCTGAAAGTGCCAGTATATAAATTTCTGAAAGAACCCATCACAAGACTTTACGGTGAAGGATTTTATGATGCACTTGATCAGGTGGCAAAGGAATATTTTAATGGTGATAAAAAGCTGAACAAATAATTAACCCATGTCAAATCCAGCTTCGGTTTTTAAGGAGAAAAGTTTTGTAAAAGCAGTGGATTTATCCCATCGCAAAACCATCAACCACAATATCGGAAAGTACAATGCAGTTGTACCGCTGGGAAAAAAACAGTTTTCAGACATCAATTTTGCCAGGGAAAAAGCCAAACATGCCAAATGGAAAGCACTTGAAAGCCTGGATGTTCAATTGGAAAAATTTGAAATCAATTTTCTCAGGAATGGTGGCAAAGTGATTTGGGCCGAAACAATAGAACAGGCCCATGAAGCCATCCTCAGGATTTGCAAGGAAAAGAATTGCAAAACGGTGGTCAAGAGCAAGAGCATGGTTACGGAAGAAATTCACCTCAATGATTTCCTTGAAAAAAATGGTATTGACAGCATTGAATCCGATTTGGGGGAATACATTCAACAGCTGGACAACGAGCCTCCTTATCATATTGTTACCCCTGCGATGCACAAAAGCAAGGAAGATGTTGCCCGTGTTTTCCACGAGCACCTGCATACACCGCTTGACCTTACGCCAGAGGAGCTCACCCTTGTAGCAAGGGAAAAGCTCAGGAAAAAATATGCCGAAGCGGAAGTGGGCGTTACTGGTGCCAATTTCATCATTCCGGAAACAGGCAGTATTGCAGTGACAGAGAACGAAGGCAATGCAAGGTTGAGCGCATCCTTTCCCAAGACACATATTGTCATCACGGGGATAGAAAAAGTGATTCCTTCCTTGCATGATCTTGCTCTTTTCTGGCCACTGCTTTCTACCTACGGAACGGGTCAACAAGTGACAGTATACAATTCCATCATCAGTGGCCCACGTCAATCAACAGAAATGGACGGACCCGATGAAATGTATGTTATCCTGCTGGACAATGGAAGAACCAATATCCTGCAGGATCCCGTATCAAGGGAAAGCCTTTATTGTATCCGTTGCGGAGCTTGCTTGAACGCCTGTCCTGTATATAAGAATATTGGGGGGCATAGTTATGGAACTACCTACAGTGGCCCCATCGGCAGCGTCATTACACCCAATCTCAAAGACCTTGGTGAATGGAAACACCTGAGCCATGCTTCTTCCCTTTGTGGGAATTGTACGGAAGTATGCGCGGTAAAGATCAACCTGCATGAGCTTCTGTTGTACAACAGGAGAGAGGCGGTCCGTTCCGGGCAGGGAAACATGGTAGAAAAGATTGCTTGGGCAACCTGGCAGCAGGGAATGCTTCACCGGAAAATGATGAATCTTGGCAGCAGCAAGATCAAGAATTGGATGATCAATAAATTGTTCAAGGGATGGACCGGACAGCGTGCAGACCTTGATTTTCCTGCCAAAACCTTCAATCAGCTTTGGAGGGAAAAGCAAGAAAATGCTAAGCCTTCTTAAAACTATTGTTGACCAGGTAAACTCCCCAAAGCGTAATCATTGTTCCGGCTACAATAAAGGCGGTTAACTTTTCCTGCATCAAGATATTTCCCAGGATAATGGCAACAATGGGGTTGATATAGGAATGTACAGCTACCAGTGCAGTGGGCAAACGTTTCAGGGCATAGATATAGGCGCCAAATGCAATCACTGAGCCAATCAATACCAGGTATCCTATTGACAACCATGCGTTCATGGGTATTTGCGAAACTGGAACGAAATTTCCCGTAATCAAGGAGAAGACCGAAAGCAGGCAGCCGCTGACAAACATCTGCCATCCCAGGGAAAAATAGGGATCCATGTCTTTTGCTTGCTTGGCGGTGAACAAGGAAGAAAGCGCCCAGGCAATGCTTGCAATCACACCATACAGGATCCCCAGCGAGAAATCGGTGTACATGATGTTTTCAATGAAGTCAAAAAAGGTGATGACCACTCCTGCAAACCCCATGGCAATGCCAACAATGGTTTTGCGTTTGAATTTGACTTTATTGAAAACCAGTCCGGTAAACAATACAACCCAGATGGGCATGATGGCGCCAACAACTGAGCCTATTCCGCTCGGCATGTATTTTACTGAAAGAACACTAAACGCATTGCTGATCACAAACATCAGGATCGACATCCAGAAGATTTGCCAGAGCTGGTGTTTTTGGGGAAGCATTTTCCTGAAAAACGTGAAGTAGATTACATACAAGCCGCCACCAATGAAGTGCCTCAGTCCGGAAAGCTGCAGTGGGGGAATGTATTCTACCCCGATTTTGGAGGCAAGCCAGGTTGTACCCCACAGGATGGAAACCACACCAACGGCAAAAAGGGCTTTGGACTTTTCTGATTTGCTGATCTGCATCCGGCCCGACATCAATGCCTGAAGTGTCTGAGTCCTGTCATCACCATGGCCAATCCGCTTTCTTGGCAGTATGCAACGGAGTCCTTGTCCCGTATGGATCCTCCGGGTTGGATAAAGGCCTCAATTCCTTCTGCATGACTCATTTTTACACAGTCATCAAAAGGGAAGAAGGCATCACTGGCCAGCACGGAACCCTTCAAATCAAAATTGAATTGCCTGGCTTTTTCAATCGCATGCCTGAGGGAATCAATGCGGGATGTCTGTCCACAACCTTTTCCAATCAATTGTTTGTTTTTAGCTATGGCAATTGCATTTGATTTCAGGTGCTTGCATACTTTGTTGGCAAAAATCAGGTCTGTCTTTTCTGCTTCTGTGGTTGCCCTTGCTCCGGACTCTTCCCATTTTTCGAAATTTCCTTTGTCCTGGTCCTGAACCAAGACGCCATTCAGGAGCGATTTGAATTGCTTTGTTGCGAGATGGTCTTTTTTCTGGATGAGCAGGATCCTGTTCTTTTTAGTCGTCAATACTTCCAGTGCATCTGCATCAAATGAAGGTGCAATCAGTACTTCAAAAAAGATTTCATTGATCTGTGCAGCTGTTGACATGTCGATGGTGCTGTTGCAAACCAGCACACCGCCAAAAGCGCTTTCCGGATCACCTTGCAAGGCATATTTCCAGGCTTCTGCTGCATTCTCCCTTGT
>JBIPNK010000130.1:0-2889 GCA_044373365.1 Chitinophagaceae bacterium | reverse complement strand
GCATAGATTGGCTATTTAGTGTTTAAGGTGAATTTCCGTCCTGAATCAACCCATAACCAGGCGCCAAACAAAAATAGCGCAACAGATATGAGTTCTGCCTGTGTAGGATGCATTCCCAACAAATCATAGGTTGAGTTGACACGTATTTTTTCAATGAGAAATCGTTCAATTCCATTCAACATCAAATAAAGACCAAACATCCTGCCTGGGGCCACAATTCTTTTTCGCAGAGACCAAAGCAAAATGAACAGCAATGTTGAGGCAATGATTTCATACAAGGTGGTTGGAAAAACAGGTGGGCTGAGCTGTGCACAGTAGTTACCAGTACAGTCCTTCATGGGTACCCCTACTCCGTTGACATTGTGGGGGAAATTGTAGGCCCAAAACCAATTGGGTAGAAATGAGGGCCCTTCAAAAGAAGCATGTGGGATATTGTCTATACTGCCGTATTCAGCAACAAGTTGCCTAGTGTATTCAGGATACTGCAGGAGGGATTTGTCAAAATCACCAGGGGTGGCCAGTTCAATGGTATTGTCCTCCCCAACTTTATAGGCACTGTTGAAAATACCCCAGTCTCCATCTCCTGAAAAATGACAACCCATCCTGCCTATGGCATAGGCAATCATCAGTGCTGGAGCGGCGGAATCAATCAAATGCCTGGTACCTATTTTTTTGCCTCTTGCAAAAAGAATAACGGTAACGGCAGCAACAATCAAACCTCCATAAAAAGTAAGGCCACTGGGCGCCAAAAGATTGCCTATCGGATCCTGGATAAACCTGTCCCAATTTTCTAAATTGTCAAATACTTTTGCACCAATGAAGCCAGCAATGGCGGCATAAACAGTGATATCTCCAACCCTTTCATGGGGATATACCTTCACCTTCTTTTCCTCTGGTTTAGCCAAGGCCTGTTTCTTCTTTTCATGGTATTTTAACCATGAAAAAAGGCCTCCCAGAAGCAATCCTCCAAGAAGGCTTCCTTTCGAGGAAAAAATATAATCCTGAGGGTTGACTTGGCTGTCATTGAGGAAAACACCCAATATTTTATATCCTACAATGAAGCCAAAGACCAAGTTGAAAATCAGCTCAGCCTTGCTTGCTGGTTTACCCACCACAATGGTTTCTTCCATTGGGGAAAGCAGCCCTGACTGTTCCCTGCGTTTCAACTCTTTTGAGAGAATTACAGCAGCAACAACAAAAGCGATGGCAACCAACAATCCAAAAGTATTGATGTACTGGGTAAAGCCCCAGGGTTCAATGCCTAGCGCATCCTTCAGGAAAAAATAAAGGTTAGGATACATAGGATCAATTGCAGTATTCTTCGTAGGCTGCCATGAGGTTTTGAGCAATCATTTGTGCAGGCCTTCCTTCGATCTGATGTCTTTCAATCATGTGCACCAGTTTGCCATCCTTGAAAAGGGCAACAGCTGGTGAAGAGGGAGGATAAGGCAAAAGATGTTCTCTTAAACGTTGAACAGCTGCAAGATCAAAGCCGGCAAAAGCTGTGGTCAGATGGTCGGGGCGTTTTGTGGAATTGTGAACAGACATGAGTACACCAGGTCTGGCGCTACCGGCTGAACAACCACAAACAGAATTAACAACAACAAGTGTTGTCCCTGGGGTAGATAAAATTTCATCTACCGATGCTGGGGTTAAAAGTTCATCAAAACCGTTCTCTGTAAGCTCTTCTTTCATTGGAATCACTATTTCTGCTGGATACATATTGTTAAGATTTTAAGCGAAGTTACACATTTGCCGGTTTTGAGTTAATTTCGTTCAAACAAAGTTTGATTTGAAGAGCATACTTGTTTTTTTCATAGCCATTTTCCTATTGGGAACTGCATTTTCTCAGGAAACCAAGCAGGACAGCTTGATTGTCAAGCAGGACACCTTGATCGTAAAGCAGGATACTATTATTCCTGTGCCTGCAGAGCCCATCAACCTTGACACCCTACTCAGGATCATCAACTTGAATCCATTCTTCACGCTTCAGGTAGACTCTACTTTGATTTATGACCTCCAAATCAACAAACCTTCTGAATTCTATTTCTGGTACCTTAAAAACGCTCCTATCGGTGTTAAAATAGACAAGAATACTGGTTTGCTTTATTTTAAAGCAGAAAAATCATATTTCAAAAGCGGAAAACTTAAATATGATATCCCATACAAGGTTGAGGTGGGTGTACAGAACCTAAGGGATGCAAAAGATCGCATGGAGGAAAGTTTTACCATCATGTTTTACAGTACTGAGGTGGTTGTGTCGAGGTTAAAGCCAACCATTGGCAACACTGTTCTCCTTGAAGAGGGTGATTCTATCAAATTCAGGGTTCAGTGTGAAACCGGTAGCTTTCCTGTTGAGCAAATCACCATCAATTCCAACCTGCCCATCAGTAATTTCAAATCAGTCAACAAATGCGATGATGAGTTTGGCTGGATGGTTCCTTACGATTTTATCCGGGAAAATGATACTGCCCGCCAGAAAATCCTTGTGCTTCAATTCATTGGAACTGACAAATTCAGGAACAGCGATACGGCAACTGTAAGGGTTTTTATCCGGCCTGGCATCAACTACCCTCAAAAAAACCAGGAACATCTTCAGGTTACCAATGAAATGAAAAAATATGTCACCAACCTTAAACTGACATTTTTTGTCATCAGCACAAACATCAAAAAAACAAAAAATACGAGAACGGGCTTTGACATTACCGGTTCATCCACTGCCATGTTGGGCACCATCATCTCCAGCACCGGAACATCAACAGGTGCAAAAAGTATGGGCAAGGTATTGCCTTCAGTAGGTCTTACCCTGGTGCCGGTAAAAGAGGCCGTATCTCCCAACAAAGTACAGGAACAAAATACCGCCTCTCAGGTCAGGGCAACCATCAAAAG
>JBIPNK010000137.1:0-2893 GCA_044373365.1 Chitinophagaceae bacterium | reverse complement strand
CTGCCTACAAGCTGCTTGAAGTGCTGCAAGGCGAACTCAAGATTCCAGTGGTAAAGATGCTCGCTGACTTCTGGGTTTCCAGTGTGCTCTCTGGTCCAAATACTATCGTCTCAATTGGTCTTGCTGTTGCCAGCGGTGCATTCGAGCTTTCCACGGCATTGTCTCGCGTTTTCATCGCTGGATTCACTAATCCAAAGCAGCTTCCATCTGAGCTTGCTGGTGCATATAAAACACTCGCTCGATTGCTGAGTGCCTATGGACGCCAAGCCCGTATCGCGTGGCAATACCTTGTTAGTGGTGATCCAGTGTTTCTTGATCCATCTATGAACGATGTGACAGAGAACATGCAGTGGGGAAATATCGGCAAGAGCAACAAGCTGGCAGAACAAATGGCGAAGTCTGACAAGGTTCTCGTCAAGAGCGCAGGTTTGTTTATGAGGACAGTTAGCCGTTTGCTTACCGCTCTCGACGTATTCAATAGTGGACTCACCAAGGAAGGCTCGCTTTCCATCGTATTCCGTCAGATTGGACTCGATCCTGAAAATATCGCAGCACTTGAGAAGAAGTCTGATTTGAAGCCTTACAAGGACGCCATTATTCGGCAAGACTTCGGCGGAACACCTCCCAAGTCTGCACGCGACAAGGCTATTCTTGATTCCTACGCTCTGGCCGACATGATGGCAGAACTGGATAAACTTGGCAACGTGTCCGAGAACGCCAACTTCTTCGGTCAACAAGGTGCTATGACGCTTGATCCATCTGGACTTGGTGGTGTCGGCTATCGTGCGATCAGATCGCTTGTGACCAATGCTGAAGCAGGTGCTGATAGATTCCTGAAACAAGCTCAACGCGGATGGAATGACTCAGCGCAGAATGGCGATAGGATTCTCTCTGGACTTGAATTGGCATTCGCCTACTTCATGCAGTTCGCTGCTTACAATGCAGCCAACTTTGGCGGTGTTCGCTTCGCACGTTTCGCTGGCAACAAATTCAACCAAGGTCTGAGCTTAATTCCAGGCATTGGTTTCGCTCGCGCATTTGAGGCTGAATTTGATCCTAATCGCATCAGTGGAAAAGAAGCATTCATCGACTCAATTCGGCGCAATCAGCTTATTGGAGTGATTCTATCCGTTGCTGGCTATCAAATTCTGAAAGCCATCGCAGACGAGCCGGATGACGAAAAGCGCGGTTGGTTCATCAATGGTGGCTGGGGTAACCTAACACCTGAGAAGAAGCAGCAGAAACTAGCTGCTGGCGAGAAAGAGTACACCATCGGCATCAATGGCAAGGTATTCAATTACGCCAACTGGCCTATTTCATCTGTGCTTGCAGCTATCGGAAGTCTTTCTGACTTGATCCGCTTCTCGCCAGATCAATGGAACGACAAAAACGTAGCACAAATTATGGCAAGTGCCGCAATGTCTGGCGCTGCTGCTGCTGCTGACATTCCTGCTCTTTCTCAGTTCCAAGAGCTATTCGGCAACAGCTTGTCCAGCAAAGACCCCAATGAGAAACGCATGGAGCGTTTTGCCAAGGTGATGTCAAGCTACGCTGGTGGCTTCGTTCCTCGATTCTTGAAGGACATCGACTACGCGCAAGATCCAAATCTGCGTAAATACGAAACACTGTGGGAGAAGACAGCCTCACACATCCCTGTTTACCGTCGCTACGAGGGCAAGGAGTACTACGACATCTTGGGCCAGCAAATCCAACGCAATGTGTATCCTGGAAGTCGCGAGTTCATGGTGAAGCCAACCGATCCTGCCTACAAGGTTCTCGGTGCTCTCAATTCCCGTGGAATTTGGCTGACTCCTGCCAATGCCGAACATCGCATGGTTGGCAAGGGTGCTCGTCGTCGCTCCCTTACACAGGAAGAAGCTGACAACTACAGCCTTGAAACCGGCAAGGGCTACAAGCAAATGCTTCTGCGATACGGTCAGCGTGCGCTCCAGATGCCCACAGAACGCGCCAAAGCATTCTTGTTGGACAAAGCTGACGAAGTGCGAGACAGGGCGCTAAAGAAGGTTTATAGGGGCTATCAACCAGCAACGTGATGCAAGAACTCATCCGCAAGAACACCATCCCAAAGGAATTCAACCACGCGAAGCTGCGTGAGCTATTTCCAACGGCTGTTATCACGGGTGATACTTATGGCTTCTTTTACCACGTTGAAGCCACAAACACAGTATTCATCAGATACGGATGGCGTGATCTGGCGAAGTCAGTTCAAGAACACCTGACGGGAAATGGCATCGAGATTCCAGCGAATCTTGGCCTCATCATGCAGGCAGCATTTTGCCAGCATCGTCCTGACTTGTGTGTCGAGCGCGATCCTGACAGCGAGGCAAAGATTGGAGCGTTTCAGATGATGAAGCGGTTCTACAACTCCGCCGTGAAGCCCTACTTGGCTGGACAGCTTGTGGATCAAGAGGAGGCGAATCGAAGAGCGGCTATTTGCGCGACATGCCCGAAGAACACGGATAAAATTGTAGATTTCTGCGTTAGTTGCTCAACTCGTAGCCTTGTTGGGCATATCAACCAGTTTTTGACGAGTCGGCACACGCCTAGCGATCCACTGTTGAAGAACTGCCAGATTTGCAGTTGCGATCTTCGTATGAAGTGCTGGTGTCCTACAGAGGCAATGCAAGAACCTGAGTTGGCTGACAAGTGGCCTGATCACTGCTGGATGAAGTAGCCGAACTTCTGCTTGAGCCTACGCTTGATTATCAGGCGGACAAAATTGAAGTTCATCCAGCATATCAGAAGGTTCGGCCTTCCCATTTGCCATCGCTTCAATCCAGCGTGCAGGGTCAATGGTTGCTGTGTGCTTCCATCCAATGTCCAACATCGCAGATTCAAACTGGCGGATTTCTTCAGCGGATAAGCATTTAAT
>JBIPNK010000139.1:0-2924 GCA_044373365.1 Chitinophagaceae bacterium | reverse complement strand
CTATTCAGGGACGGGGTGGGGTTCTCCTGCTGCTGGACTTACACCAGGGCAAAAACTTAGAGTTTGGTCGTCTGATAACTTTGGGCAGGATTTGGTTATCAATCATAATGATGGCCCAATCTACTATTGGTCTAATGCTTCTGGTTTAGGTGTGAGGGCTGTTCTACTGTCTAGCCTTGCTGGGGCGTCTGACGTTCCTGCTGTTGCCCGGCAGATTATGGTGACGGATCAGGACCGGAAAGTGTTGGCCTTTGGTTGTTCTGATATTGTTTCTGGTTTGCAGGATAGGTTGTTGGTTAGGTGGTCTGACACTGAGAATCCGGTTGATTGGACCCCGACAGAGATAAATTCTGCGGGTGGGATTAGGATTCCTACCGGGTCTGAGTTTATGACTGCCTTGGAGACTCGCCAGGAAATACTTGTTTGGACGGATGCTGCTGTTCATTCAATGAGATACATCGGGGCGCCCTTTGAATACTCGATTGCTCAGATTGGCTTGACTTCCCTTCTATCCCCTAGCGGGGTGGCGGCGGCTAATGACATGGTATTCTGGATGGGGACTAATGGGTTCTATGCCTATAATGGTCGCATTGCTGGTTTGCCTTGTTCCGTTAAAGATTATGTTTTCAATGACATAAACTACGATCAGGCTGAGAAGATTACAGCCGGTAGTAATATGGCGTTCAATGAAGTTTGGTGGTTCTACCCTTCGGCCAATTCATCTGAGAATGACCGTTATGTGGTGTATAACTACAATGAGAATGTGTGGTTTGTTGGGTCCATTGTCAGGACGGTTTGGATTGACCGGGGGATTGAAGATTATCCCCGTTCCGCTTCGACGGACGGATACATCTACTTCCATGAACTAGGGCAGGATGATGGGTCTGTGAACCCACTTGCCCCTATTACTGCATATATTGAAAGCGCCCCGTTTGAGATTGGTGATGGTGAACAATTCGGTTTTGCATGGCGCATGATACCTGACATTACATTCAGGGATAGTGCTAATGCCAATCCTTCTGTTAATTTCATATTGAAAACCCAAGACTATTCTGGTGGGAATTTCAAACAGACTTCTAACAATAACGCGGTCAGGACTGCCACCTTGCCGATTGAGCAATTCACGGACCAGACTTATTTCCGGCTGCGAGGCCGCATGATGAGTTTGAGGGTGGAAAGCACGGCTGTAGGTGTAGCGTGGCGCCTAGGTATCCCTAGGATTGACGTTAGAACGGACGGGCGCCGATGATTGGCCGGGCGAGGCTACCCACCCCACCGGAGGTTTATGATCCCCAATGGGCCATGCAATTCCACCGGGCCATAGACCAAAACCTAGATAGGTCGTTTGAGGGTTCCCCTAACTTTGCCGAGGCTTCTGGTTACTATGGTTCGTTCTACGACACCACGACACAGACTGCGGCGGCGGCAAATACTGCCTATGCCATGAGGTTTAACTCTACCGTATCCGCCAATCAGGTAGGTGTAACTAATAATAGTCGCATTACGGTGAAGAACCGTGGGGTATATAACCTACAGTTTTCGGCGCAGATAGATCAGAGTAGTGGTTCTAATCATTATGTCTGGATATGGTTAAGAAGAAACGGTATAGATGTAAGTAATTCAACTAGTAAGGTTTCTATTCAGGGATCAAAGTCTGAGTTAATTCCTGCTTGGAATTTCGTTATACCTTTGCTTGGTGGGGATTACTTAGAGGTTATGTGGGCCGTGGAAGATACTGCTGTTCAACTTATAGCTGAAGCTGCGACTGCTTTTTGTCCTGCTATTCCATCTGTTATAGCAACGGTTACGTCAATCTAGGGGTAATGTCATGAAGAATGTAGCCAATGGTCTAGCGAGATATGGCCGGAATGGTGACAATAATCTTGTCCATGTGAGTGACAAGGAACTTGCTGGCATTGAACAGTTGACGGGCCGGAAATTCACAACCAATCCTCAAACTGGATTGCCGGAAGCCTTTAACTTTGCGTCCTTGCTGCCTGTGGTTGCTGGGATTGGCGGCACTGTATTGTCCGGTGGTAATCCTCTGGTTGGGGCCTTGGCCGCTGGCGCGGTTAGTGGCGGTGTTAGCGCGGCGCAAGGTGAAAGCACAGAGACGGCACTTACCAAGGGTTTGATTTCTGGCGTAACCACTTATGCCGGAGGGCAGTTGCTGTCGGGTGTTGGAGAGGCGGCTGCTGCTGGTGGGGCTGAGGCCGCTGGCGCCGCTGGGCAGGCTGCTGCTACTGCCGCCCCTACCGCTGGTGGGGCTGTTACCGTTCAGCCGCTAGGTGAAATTGCTGCATCGGGCGCTTCTTCTGCCGCTGGTCCAGCAACCACAATCCCTGCTGTTGCTGGCTCTGGTATTCCTAGTACGCCCTTGGCTCCCGGCTTAGAGGCGGCACAAGCCCCTATGAGTTTTGGTGATAAGTTGTCTGCTATCGGGAATAACCCTAGCGCGGCTTTGGATAAATTAGGCTCCAATATTGTTGCTAATCCTATTAAATCCGGCATATTTGCTGGCGGCACATACGCCACTGCTACCGGCGCCCTTGATACCCCGAAGATGCCGGGAGAACCTGAGTATGATCCAAGCAAATATCCAGAAAGGTTCCCGTCAAGCCCCCGCCAATGGAACGCGCCACCATCAAGCTATCAGCCGGGGTATTCTCCCGAGTATCGGTATTTTGCCAAGGGCGGTCTAGCCGATCTTCGGGAAGGCAACCAAGAGACAACCGCCAATCTAATGAATGAAGCCAAGGCTGCATTGTTAGGTGAGCATCCTAAGCCACAGGAAGCTATTGAGCGGTTCCGTAATGTGATGGGTGATGATGCCTTCATGGCCTTGAAGGACCGGATTACAGGCGGGCGGATTAAGGGCGCTGGTGGCGGGCTAGATGATCTAGTCCCTGGCACTATCGAGGGGC
>JBIPNK010000129.1:0-3000 GCA_044373365.1 Chitinophagaceae bacterium | reverse complement strand
TAGTGCATAAATTGAGTGCGGGGGTACTTTTGCCACCTTCTGGTAATTTGTTGGTTACTGCTGCTGCATCTGGATTGGATTCATTGGCTAAGGCATTGAATTTTGCAGCAACTGGTGCAGGAGGTGACCCAACTTTAGCAACAACATTTTCTTCAGCATTGCTGACGGTATTTGCTCCAACCAATGCCGCATTTACTGCACTGCTTACTGGCCTTGGTCTTACAGACATTACACAAATTCCGATGGCCACATTGATTGCCACATTGAAACTTCATGTAGCTGCCGGACGGGTTTTTTCCCCTGATTTGACCAATGGCAACCTCACGATGATTTCAGGTGGAACGACGGTTGTTGATCTCTCCAACACTTCAACCGGGCCTACCCTTTCTGGTCCTGGGAATAACACGAATACCGCTAAGGTCACAAAATTCAACATTGTTGCCAGGAATGGGGTAATCCATTTTATTGATAAGGTATTGCTTCCATGATGAAATATTTATCCAACAGGTACAAGTTTGGTTTGGGTGATAATTGGTTATAATCCTCATCCAAGCCAAACTTGTATATTTAGTTATTCAGCCGTTGTCTCAATTGTGCCTCGTATAGCGATGATGGGTTAAGGGCTGTTTTGCCATTGCCCTCATTAAAACTTTTTACCCTGCCTTTGAGGAATCCATCCAACGGCGTATAGCTTCCTCCAATCAAGTAATTTTTACCTGAAACCCAGGGATCCTGGCATACAATTGTTTTGGCAACTGGGTTCCATATTACCTGCGTAACGCCAGTCCACCCATGTCCGCTCCCAAGATGTCCCCTGTCTTGTACATTGAGCTGGCCGTCTGTTTTGATATTATCATAGAGTGTACCGGATGCCCATCGATGGTGGGGGCCAATGTCACTGTGTGAATTTTCTGCTGTGCAGTTCCAAAACACATTGGGACCACAAACTTTTGATCCCGTAGCATAGTCGTGCCTTGCATCCCTGCTGTAGCAGTGCATGACAAGATTCTGTTGTCCATCATTGCTGAATGAGTACCTTCTTCCACCGGTGATGATCGATTTGGCATCCAAGCACCGGCTATTGGTTACTGTGATATTTTTGGCTTGGGTCTTCAGCGCAACACAACCCACGCCAAAAAACTGCGACTCCACTTCGCGTACCCAACTGTTTTCCACCTTGTCCATTTGGATGGCAATCCACCCATGATTTTCAGCAGTTTCTGATTCAAATTCGGAAACAAAAGTTATTTTCTCGATACCAACATGTTTGATGCGGCCCGGATATTGAAAGGCATAAACTTGGCTCTCCATGTATTGCTGGTCCAATTCCATCATCAATGGATTATCCATGGTAATTGTCAATCCATCGATGGCCATAATTTTTCTTTGATACTGAAAACGGTATCCAGCCGCCTTCCATTGTTGGGTGCCTGGACGTTCAACAATACTATCCATGTGAAGTGCCCTTATCCATTGATCATTCGCTTGCATTTGCAGAATGACTTCATCGCCAACAGAAAGGTTTTTGGTGTCATTGAGGTCAACGGTAAAACTTCCGGTTGGCATGAAAACATTGGTAACCTTTTTTCTGGAGCCCTTGATCTCAATAGGGTTCCCCTTACCCCCAACCAAGACAAGGGATCGTTGAACAGTTCCCGTTGCAATCAAAACAGTGGAACTGCCCGATCCACGCAGCACAACACCGGATGAGTCTATCTTAAGGGTTCCGGGTATGCGGTAAGTGCCGGGCAACAATTCAACTGCACCACGAAAGCCTGCACTGTTCATGGTTTTTGTTGATACAAGATTGATGGCCTGCTGGATATTGGTTTGGTCGTCAACTCCAGGAGACACCTTGATGACTGTTTCGATATGGGGAATTGTTTTTTCACCATGATAGTAGCCAACCCTGCTGAAATCAGGAATGGTATTGCCACGTCCATCAGCCTTGTAAACCAGCCTGTTTTTCTCATCTGTTTTCACAAGTGACGAAGTCCATTTATCTTGTGCCATTAGACTTTGATATATCAAGATGCAAACAAAAGCAAGGCTGCCATTTTTCATGCTAAAATTTTTATTGCTGGATGTAGCTTAAATAGATTCCAATACCACAAGCTAATAAAAATGACTTAAAACTGTTGTCAAACATTTAAGACGCCAGACCTCATCCTTTAATATTTCTCTGTATTTTACAGTTTGTAACTATACACACAAAACAGAAATCAGTTCATATGAATCAGTTCAGGGTAGCTTCTCTTCTTTTTCTTTCCTTTCTTTTCTTTGCAGCAAAGCCTCACCAGGGGAAAACTGTACTTGTTATTGGTGATTCCATTTCCATTGGATATACCCCTTTTATAAAAACTGCATTGTCGCCAAACGCTGAAGTGGCCCATAATCCAGGCAATGGCGGTTCAACCCTGCGAGGAATGGAAAGCATAGAGAAATGGCTTGATAACCGTGATTGGGATGTTATCCTGTTCAATTTTGGCTTGCATGACATGGTGCATAAGGATAGCAGTGGGAAGTATGATGTCGTCAATGGAGCAATTGCTGTTCCTTTGAAGGAGTACAGGAAAAACCTTGAAGCGATTGCAGACAAGTTGAATGAAACAACGGCGAAAGTAATTTTTGTTACAACCACCATGGTTCCTGAAGGTGCAAGTGGCCGCAAAACTGCATCGGTGCCCGAGTACAATGAAGTGGCGTTAAAAGTGATGAAGAAGAAAAACATCCAGGTGGTAGATCTTTATAAGCCATCCCTGGAAATTCACCCCAGTAATTCAAAGCCCAAAGATGTTCATTATACCCCCAAGGGGTATGAATTGCTCGCTGAAATTCTTGTAAAGGAAATCAAGGAGGTGTTGAAGGGATAGGAAGTTGGATCTATTTGATTTCAAGCTTTATTGGTATACCAAAAGAAAACCCTCTGTATTCAGAGGGTTTTCTTTTGTAGTCCCGACAGGAATCGAACCTGTATCTAAAGTTTAGGAAACTTCTATT
>JBIPNK010000079.1:0-12157 GCA_044373365.1 Chitinophagaceae bacterium | reverse complement strand
ATAGCAAGATCCCTTACTCCTACAGAATGCATCATGCGGCCGTTTAAAACACCATCGGCATTCATCAGATCCCGCAATGAAGGAGCACGGGTCACGGAAATATCTTGGCCATTGCCCGAAGCCACAGCAATGACACCATTGTTTCTTGACCTGGGATCAATATCAAACTCTGGCGCTCTATGGCAACCGTTACAACCCAAACCCCCGCCAATCCTGCTACTGTTGGCATCAAAAACAGGAGGCGTCATGAACAATCTTTTTCCTTCATTTTCAGTGGCCGTAAAATTGCTGAAATCCTGATTTGCGTTGTTGACCAACGAACGTCCGGCATCATATTTGCTATCGAAAGATTGAATACTCCTCACAAACTGGGCAAGGCATTCTTGCATCCGCGACTCAGTTATCGTAATATCCCCATAAGCAAATTTGAAAAGTTCATTGTAGTAACCAATTCTTTGCAATTTTGCCAGTAGGGTATTGATGTTGTCCCTGCCGAACTGCCCACTATACCCCATTTCAACATGGTTGGCAATCGGTTGGGTTGTTTGTGCTTCAAGGCTAATGGCCCGTTCATCCCAAAAAAACCTGGACTCTTCTCCGAACCGGGCATTGATCAACCGCATTGAATGCCGATCTGTAACTCCGCCCAATACACCATTGCTGACCAATGCTGTATCAGAAAAGGCAAAGGCCTGTTTATGACAACTCCCACACGAAATTGAGTTGTTGATACTTAAATTTTTATCATAGAAAAGCACCCTTCCAATCGTGGCTTTTTCATTGGTAATGGGATTAACGCCTGTATTATCCCTGGTGATATAATTCGGTTTCCCCTGGTTGGCATAATTGGATAAATTCAATGGATCAATTTCAGCGCCAAAAAATGCTTTGATGGCTGTATATGCATCAACAGTTGATGTGGGATCCTTCACAGTTGGAGAATTCGGTAAGACAGTATCCTCCTTTTTGCAAGCACAAAATAAGATAATGGATGCGGCAATAGTCAACTGGAAAAAAGATTTAATCATACTGCTGGATTTCTCCTATGACATCTTTTTTAATCTCAAGTTTAATGACCAGAAATCACTTCAATCCACTTTAACATATCAATCACAGTTTAGAGAAATGTTTCACACTACTCCTCAAAATGCATCTTGTGAAAGAAGCGATGCACACCAGGAGCCAGGATATAACCTATGCTTGTGACGAATAGCACACCAGAAAATATGGCATAGAGCGAAGAAAAGATTTTACCGGAAAAAGTCAACTCGGTTTTTAAAGTAGGCCCCATGCCTGAAAGAATCATGGATGCATTATGGAAGGCATCAATGAGTTCTGCACCGGGAGAAAAATAATAATATCCAGCTGTGCCTACTATCAAGAGAATTGAAATAATGGAAATTACAATTAAAATATTGTTCAATATCCTATAATAAAAAACCTTTTTAGGCGCTAATTTTTCCTTTTTATGTTCATACATAAATGAAATTAAAGCGTTATTGTTCAAACCAAGAAATCACTCTCTCAGCAAACTAATACCCATCAATCCAATGACCACATCATTTGCGATTGTTTTTAATGTAATGCTTTTTAAAGTCTTGATGGGATCGAGCAACATATCAAGAACTGTGGCAACACCGCCATCAACTTTCTTGCCATTGTATTTTGCCTTTGATTCCTCACCTGAAACAATTTTTCCTGTCTTTAGGTGAACCCGAATTGGCCTTGGCTGCTGCAGTGCAAATGCAAATCCATCCGTAAAATAGTCCTGGTCAATGGGCCACCAGTTTTCTGGATTGCGCAGTGCTAACCTATCGGCAGTTCCATCAGCATATTCCACAACAATCTCTCCGTTGGTCAGTTGACTCTGCATGGGATTGGTCGATCCAGCCATCAAGAAATAAACATGGGAAGCCTTGCCGGACAAGGGTATGGTTGCAGTTTTAGGATAATTGTCCCACTGGGAAGTAAAGAGGATGTTGTTCTTGTTTGTTTCGCCTGGAGTATTGAAACGAATACCCTTGGGCAATACTATTTCATTTTTATCTCCTGCCAATCTCCGAAGGCCACTGTCATTCACTTCAAAATGCTCATGTGGGTGCGGCCAGTCTCCAATCCCCTGCCATGGCAACTGTAATGTAGTGACAGCAGGCCTTGGAGAAAGGTACTTGTTTTTGAATATTTGCGTAACCTTGTCGTTAAAGAAAGCCCCAAGATCAATCATCTCTAGTGTCACCTGTTTTTCCCCTTTCCAGTTGTACAGCTGGCTATTGATTTTTTTGCCATCTGCATACGCAATTGTCAGCTTGTTGGTTCCGGGATTCAACGCATCCAGCGGAATGGTGAAGGGTTCAGATATTTTTCCGGAAACAGTTTGAACAGTTGTGGAATATCCATTGACATAAACCTTTGCAAAGGCGTTGACATTGGTATTGTTTTGAAGCCGAAAACGATTGTTGTTGTCTTCATTGGTGTTTTCAGCTATCCATTCTACAGGTTGAGCAACTGAAAAACAAAGAGGCATCCACCAAATCAACTCACCCTGCTTCAATTGAACAAAAACCGTATACTTTCCAACTGTAGCATTGACTGTTGCACTGAACCCATTGGCTGATGTGCGTGTACCCTTTAACGCAGTTTGAGGATCAAAAACTTTGAGCACTGATGCAGTTGTGAAACTTTTATTCAATAGTTGACCATGTTTGTATGCAGCCTCCGTTGAAGGCAAAACAGGTTGGGCACCTTTCCAGACAATCCTGATCTCATATTTTTCAGCAGATGGAACAGTGATTTCAATAACGGGAAGCCCAACCGCATCGCTAATATTTTTCCACTGGATTTTCTTTCCGTTCACCATTAAGGCTTCCACCTGGCCACGGGCGATTGCCTGAAAATTCAAATGCATTGGTCCCGAAAACCTGGTATCCAATTTATACACATCTGTGCTGCCAGTTCTTTTAAAATCAAAAGAAATGTCTGGCGTTGAAAAAGAAGCATACTCCCAGGCAGCAGGCAATCCCGGGCGAACCAGTATTTTTTTGCCCAATGCATCAGGAACAATGCCAAAAAGTCCTTCTACCAATGCTCTTGAAAATATTCCAACGGGATCAGCGAAATCCCGATAGGACTCACCCCTGGCTGCATCATGAGCAGAAATCAACACAAAATTTCCAGGGCTCCCTCCCATGTACATGGACTGAAGCACCTCGCTCTTGAATAACTTGAAGGCCTCGTCCGGCCTGTTGGCCTGCCAGTTGGCCAAAGCCGTATGAATGGATTCTGCCAACACCACATTGTTCAATGACCAAACGTAGGGCATCCAGTTGGTGGTGGAAAGGGTATAATATCCACCATCATCAATGCCTTTGGGCCGCAAGGGAATATGGGGCAAATGAAGATCAACATACCGCATCATCTGGTAGGCCTGAAATTTATCCGGCACTTCCGAATCAACGCTGTGGTAAATGGTCCAAAGCGCAGCAGCATCATGCACAAGTTTATTGCCCAGCAAATCCTTGAACTCAGCATAGGTGCCTTTTTTACGCAACCACAATACCCTGTTCATGGCTTCCTTTATTTTCTCCGCCTGCAATAGATAAGGAGCAGGATCCTCCTTCATCAAGGCCGCAAGGGTTGCCGCTTTCTTAAAATGAAAATAATTGTAGGCTGATGTATGCGCCACGTCGCCGCCACTGTATTGCAATGCATCACTGGCCCAGATGGCGGCATACGCATCATACAAATGATTCTTATCAGCATCAAAGTTTCTGGTTTCCCAATCAAGATGCCTTTTGATGACAGGCCATGTTTTTCTGATGAAAGCGGTATCACCCGTCCAATCAAAATGCCTCAATAAACCATCAATATAAATCAGGTTCATGTCGTAGTGATGGGGCTTCATGGCCTCTGCATTGGGTAATCTGCTGATGTATCCACTGCTGAACATACCAATGCTATTTTTCTCCCAACTGCGCGCAAAATGCATGGCAGAATCAGGAACAATGGGGCCAGTTGCAGGGCTGGTGAACTGCGACAAGGCATAGGCATTGAAATGCGTTTTCGCCCGATCATGCCAACCCAGGGGATCAGCAGTATACGGGCCTCTCCAACCATTGAGCCGCATGCGCCAGCCTACAGCACCATGCATGTACGAGGGGTTCTCCCAGATGGCATTGGATGCAATGCTTAGTGCGCCGCCAATGGTATTGATATAGGGATCAGGCGTTGTTACCATGATCCTGTTGGCAATTGTTTCTCTTGCTTTTTGGGCTTGTTGAAAAACAACACTTAGCTCATTGTAAGTGATTGGTTTTTTTGAATGGGGATTGTAAATAGAAAAATAATGCTCACTGCCTTTGTTAATGGTCATCTTTCCGATCACCACTGGAGCCATTGCCGCAGTGGATTGAAACAGCAGCGACGGTGAAGCAAGTTGCTTTGCATCACCCAATTTGAGTGTTGCCGCTTCAGCAAAAACCCCTGTCAATTCAAGTTCTTTTGCAGGCTTTGCTGGCTGGTTCAGGTCCTCAACAAAATATCTTCCATCCGGTCCTACCTGCAAGCCTGAACCGTAGGTCAATTGAAAGCTATTTTTTTTAGCAAGTACAAATCGGTTGTCTTTACAATTTTCCGGCTTCAGGTAAAAAGAAGATTCCGGATCAGGCCCCATGTCTCCATCACGTGAAAATTTTTTCCCTGTGGCGCCGCCAAATGCCCAGTACAAATCAATCGGGGCTGCTGTATTCTCAAGCTTTGTTTGAATGACAAAACCTTCTCCGTCTGCCAAAGCCAAGATCTCCAGAAATAGTTTCCCTTTTCCCAACAATGAATCCTCAACGGTATACAACATTGCACCAGGGCGGTACCGCGCGGTAATCGTATTGGCCTGGGTAAGCCATTTGCTCTGTTGCCCATTGCCAATTCCAAACTTGAAATTGCCGCCCATACCTGGCATGTACAATGCAAATTCAGGCCGGTCACCGGCTTCTACCCGAAAGGCAGTATTGGTTCCATAGATTGCCCGGGTAAACAGCCGTTTCCCATTGACAATTACAAAATCGCTACCATCGGGCTTGTACCGCAACTCCTGCTCCTTGTTGTGCCATTGATTGGCAGATAGTTTAACCGGATAGGGTTCCTGTGAAAAAACGTAACTGCTCATGAAGATGCAGATCAACAAAAGCGAAGTTGCAGTTGAACCAAACATAAAGGTTAGTAGTTGAATGGTTGAGTAATCTATACAGCAAGTCATCCGGTTAAATTATCCGGTAAGCCAGCTGCATTCGTTTTACAGCCAATAGTTAAGTCCTTGAAAAACCAGGCCTTCCCAAAAGCCTTTTTAATTCTGGCAGCTCTTTTGTGTAGACCTCACGCGGAGTAATTTGCTTTTTGATGCAGATCGAAGCAGCCTTACCCACTACCTCTCCCATCATACCACAGGTTTTCATTACCCGAACCGGGCCAAGGCCAGTCTTTGTTACGCTGATGCACCTGCCTGCCATGAAAAGATTTTTAATGTTGCGGCTGTAGAGTGTACGGTAGGGAGCCCAGTACTCTCCACCATATTGGTATTCTTCGCCACGCGTATAATCAGATACAAATTCCATGTTTTCAAATCCTTCCTTGAACTCTTTTTTAGGAGTATGAAGGTCGACATGCCATGAACATGGGAATGCCCCGTCTTCAAACTTTCTTTTTTGCTTGAAATCCTGTGCATCCAACACAACATCTCCCATCAAGCGGCGTGATTCACGCTTTCCGGCAATAAAGGCTGACCAACCAAGCCTGTGCTTGGGGTACATATTATCAACATTTTTTATTGCATCCCAAGCGCCATACATGGCCCTGAAATTATGGTCACGGATGAGTTCTATTTCATTCACCTGATCCTTGTTGAACCCACTTTCCCAGTACCACTGGTTAGCAAATGAATCAAGCCCCTCCTTGCCAAATGTTTTCTGGCCTTTCCGACCAGGGAAAGGCTTGTCAGATAAATCAAGGGCCCAGGGGCAACGGGGAAAAGGCTGATCAAAATCTCCCTGCTCACATTTCATGGCCAACGCACTCTTGTCCTTGCATTCACAGGCCAATACCTCTTCGCTGTTTGAAACATCCAAGACATTGAACAGGTTACTGCTGCCCATCAATTGCTCCACCTTGTACTCATGGTCTGCACCGGCTTTAAAACCAATAGCGCCATCGCCCGTACAGTCTGAAAATAATTTTCCTTTTATCCTGGTCTGCCTTGATGTAAGCGTACTCTGTATCACAATGGCTTTGATAACATCCGCTTCAGTTTCCACTTTCACCACACGGTGGTTCAGCAAAAGGGTGATATTGGGCTCTGATCGGACGATGGATAACTTGAGCGCATCATTGTAATAATTGGCGGAAACACCATTGAATACTTTTCCAGGTCCTTTGATGATCGGAGGAAGAATTTCATTCACAATATCTCCGACATGAGGAAACAAGGTCTTGTTGGTATGTCCTTCTGGCCATACCCGCACTTCTGAACTTCCATTTCCACCAAGCACTGGCCTGTCTTGTACAAGCGCAACCTTGATGCCATTGCGGGCAGCTGAGATGGCAGCGCAGGTGCCTGCCAATCCACCCCCGGAAACAATCAGGTCAAATTCACCACCTTCATCAGGTTTTTCAGGCAAGCCCAACAGTTTGCGCCTGAAGACCGTCAGTTGTGCAATATCATTGGTTGGTTCAAACTTGGGATCCTTACAAAACAAAACGGCTTCACAACGTCCTTCAAATCCTGTCAAATCGTGCAAAGCAAGGGTTGACTTCTTGGTCACTTTGACCATTCCACCATCATGCCAATGCCAGGTTGCACTCTTGGTGCCAAATGTTTCATCCAGCGCTTTCCCATTGACTTTCAGCTGAAACTTGCCAGGTGCACCAGGAGCATTCCAAGGGGCAACCCAATCCTTTGTGCGAACCCATACCCTGTAATTTCCTGCAGAAGGAAACTCAACTTCGGTTGTGGCATCCTGTACAGGTATGCCCAAACCATGGGCCAACAAATAAGGAGAGCCCATCTGTTCCATCGATTGTTGGTCCAGCTCCCATCCTCCATGCTTGGCAAATTGTTCTGCCTCCACAAAGAGAAACTCTTCAGAGGCGGTCTTTTTGCTATCATTTGCATACAAAGGCAGTTTTGCTGCCAATAAAAACAAACTGGTATTGCCTATATATCCGACAAATTGCCTTCTTTTCATGTTGGTTGGGTTTTAAGCGCTAAAGACTTCTACAATTACACGAGTTTACGCAAAATATTTTAAATGCTGAATAGCGCTGGGTCAAAAATGTTCAATTTAAGTATCTATAACGTTTGCGGAAAAACCAAAGGCATAAAATTATCGATCTTCCCTGTGTCATTGGGTTGCACCTGTGGAACTGCAAAATTGATGGAGGAAGAAACGAGGGTATTTACATTTAGCATGCATGGCGCAACGAACTACCCATTCCACAAAGAAAAATCAGACCTTGATATTGGATTGAAAGATGGCACATCTGGTCAGATGTATCTTTCGATACTGGCAAACACATTGCCCAAACTCATTCATGAAGTAAAAACAATTGTTGAAGCACATTGCAATACATTTAGATTGGCAGTTGAATTGTTTGAATGAGTCTACCAAACAGTTGCGCCTTGGAAAAATTCAATGATGCACTTGCAGTGAAATCATTTTTACAATAGTACAATGCAAGTTGTTCTATATCCTGCAAAAGAGCACCTGGTATTGCTCTTGCAACACCGTTACTTCAGCTGAGGATTGTGCATTCACGTTGGCAATGAACACCAACAAGGAAATGACCATGGCAAAAATCTGTTCAGCTTCATTTTGGAAAAATTTTAAACAGTTATAATTCTTTTCTGTCCATGGGAATGGAAGGAACTCTTTCAAAAAAACCAACCGCATCCAGCTCCGCATGTAGCTTGTCGTAATTTGTTTTGTTCAGCGTTACCAATGGAAGCCTGCAAGGCCCCATGTCAAAACCCAACATTTTCATGATGGCTTTTTGGGCAGGGACAGATGGATAACGGGCAAAGATGCGGATCACTTCTACCATAAATGAATGGTTTTCCCTTGCTGCGTCGTTTTCACACTGCTGGTAAAGTGCTGCCGTTTTCAGGTACTCTGGCGCAGCGAAAGTATAAGTACTTCCAATGGCGCCCTTTGAGCCAATAGACAGGGCAGGCAACAACAACTCATCAAAACCAAAGAGCACATCGAATTTCTCGTTTTTAAGTTCCAGACAACTTTGGTATTCATGAATGGTAGCAGAGGTATACTTGATTCCTGCTAGGTTTGGTATGAGATCACCTGCATAATTCAAAAAATCGATCATGTCCATTCCTACACCGGTAAGGATGGGGATATGGTAATAGTAAAAGGGAAGTTGGGGCGCAGCAGCTGCAATTTCTGCCATACAATGCGCCAATGTTTCTACTGAAGTAGGCTTGAAATAGAAGGCTGCAACAGATGAAAATGCATCAGCGCCAATTGCCTGCGCATGAACAGCAAGCCTTTTTGATTCAGCAATGCTGCTGTGCCCAACATGGACAATGATCAGCAATCTCTTGTTGGCGGCTTTTACAAATGCCTCAGCCACCATCATTCTCTCCTCAGTAGTCATGTTAGGGCCTTCGCCATTGCTACCACAAACAAAGATACCTTTCAACCCATCTTGTAAAAGCTTTTCAACCAATGCAGGCACCAAACCAAGGTTCAGTGAACCATCCTCGTTGAATGGTGTAAAAGCGGCAGCGATAAGACCTTGAATCTTCATTTTCATTTCATTCACTTTTTTATTCATCTGTTTGTGTGAGATAAAAGGGTCTGAGGAAAATAAACTCAGACCCAAAATCATATGAGCTTGGAAATCCAAATTAGGATTTTATTTTGGCTTTGATTTTACATAGCCAGCAGTCTGATTCACCAATGGGTCGTTTGTCCAGATGGCTGGTCCAATGGGCCACAATAACCTGTATGCATGGGTAGCCTTCTTCTTTCTACAATATCCGCCATGGTTTGGTGGCTGACCGGTTCAATATCAATTGCAGAAAGCTTATTCTTCATCACAGTGCTTTGGTCAAATGTAGCACATTATTACACATTGCTGGATTATTGAACGAGAAGGCCAATCTATAATGATGGCCTCATGTTCAAGGCCCAAAAATAACAGAGGTCAATAACACATCAAAAATAATTCATTATCCCATCCACCACCAACTGATGTCCCTTTTCGTTGGGATGGTTCACTTGAGACATATAATCAGCCAATTCCCCCCCGTCAGAATGGATTTTTTGAAAAGATGCATAGCTGTCCACCAACCCAACTTTGAACTCGGTAGACAATTCTTTTATCTGGTTGCAAAGCAATTGAAGATCAGTTTTCGGATCAGCCAAGTCTACTTTCTGGTCAGGTGTTGCCGTCAACAAAATAACCTTCATATTTTTTTTCAGGGCAGCCTTGATCATGAACTCCCATGACTGGCGTGAAGCCTCCAAACCAATGCGCCTGTCATTCAAAGCGTAGTCGATGAAAAGCACATCAGGCTTGTGGTTGAGCACATCACGCTTGAAACGTTTGGCTCCTTGTTGCGCATTTTCTCCTCCAATGCAGGTGAGAATGGTATTGATGACTGCATAAGGATAAACTTGCTTGAGTTCTTTCAACAAGAGATGTGGATAGGATTGCAGGGGCCGCACATCCGGCGTTTTGAAATATCCAGACGGAACCGAATGCCCATGAAAGACCAAATTGATCGTTCTGTTTTTGGGCCATTGTTTTACCAGTTCCTGCTTGATGGATTCCAGGTAATTGTTTTTTTCTCCTGGAGGATTGGTATGGTTAACATTGAGCTCATCAGTTTTATCCAATGAAAAAACCTGTCCTGCAAAAGGTGCAAGGATTCCTGTAAGGGATGCATTCTTGATGAACTTTCTTCGGTTTGATGTATTCATTAGCATAAAATAAAAATGTATGAAAAAAGGATGTAGTTGAAGTTATTCAATAATCCTTTAAAACCAAACACATCCATTTCCAACTAAAGAGAGGACTAAAAATAATAAAAAAACAAGGCTAATTCAAAATTTCAAATCAAATACAGCACAGTGCTTTAATAGAATTCTTGTGTGAAATTAAAAACGCATTAGATCTATCTGTAATACATTATAACATGATAATGAACATGTAAATACTGAATTATTAAATTATTTAAAAAAGCAATAAAATATCTATAAATTATAAGTGAATAACCCAGTCCAATACCTCTGATTTACCTCTAAAATTCTTCAAAAATGAGGTTGAAATCGCTTTTATTGATTGTGTTAATCATAATAATTTTTCCATTTTATTATATCGCTATAATCCTGCTTGCTATAGTTGGGATATCAACAATGAAGGAAAATGGAAGCATCAAGACAATCATTGACTCAAGCAAAACAGTTAAGTATATATACACATCAATTATTCTTGTATCAATTATGTTATTTCTTTTGCTGTTGCCAGGAGCTATCTATTTTACACCCAATGCTTTTGATTATTGGAATGCTTTAATGAATTTAAATTTTAAAGAATCATTTGATGTATTGGCTGAACCAATAGTAAATGTTAAAGAAAATATTTCTTTAACATTTAAATTGGCTTGGACCATTGAGTTATAACTCTGGTGGTAATACTAGCAAAAGGGATTGATACACCTCCCTGCAACAGAAATTTGTTTTGGTTTAATTCCAGCCTGGGTTCTGTTTCAGTTTAGGATTGCGTTGCAAATCGTTAAGCGGAATAGGATAAAGGTAATTTCGCTCATTCCATTTTCTTGGAATTTCATTCATCCAATTCAGCTCGCCCGATGTACCATTTTTCAATAATTGTGAATTAACAGCAGTACCAATTCGCGCTGAAACATCCACATACGTTACTCCGCTTACAGCAGGTGTAGGACGTGCTCCCTGGTAAAATGCGACGTCTAATATACCATCCTCATTCAAATCCATTGGTACATTCAGTGCTGCAACATGAAAACCATTCCATGGCCTTTCCATCAATTCACCTCTTTTCCAGCGCAGAATATCAGAAAAACGAAATCCTTCCAAACTCAATTCAATACCACGCTCTCTTCTGATTTCAAGAATGGAAGGATCAGAAATATTAGGAAAATAATTTTTTACAAGATAAGGATCTGCTACAGTTGGCTTGATGCTTAATCCACCTGTAATACCGGCCCTTGCCCTAAGGGCACCAATGGTAAGTGCCCACTCCTGATTGGTTAGTGTGCCCAACTCTGCTTTTGCTTCTGCAAAATTTAGCAATACTTCGGCATAGCGAAACAAAGGAACTATATTGGTGTTGAGTCTACCTGCGTCTAAAGCTGTATTATCTAAAGTAAGCTTTATGGGTTGGTAACCAGTAAATGTGTAGGAGAAAACGGGCGGTGCAGGTACTGGCAGTCCATTGGTTGTTCGTTTATAATCTAGGCAACGGATGGATTGTTTTAACCTAAGATCGCGGTTCTTAACCTCGTCCTTAAAAAGCATTGTTGTATATGCTGGATTATTTGTGTAAGGAGTGCCATCAATATTTAGAAACGTATTGATGAAATCGCGTGTAAAACTCGCTTTACTCCCATAGGTACCACTCGTCCACCACCAGTTAGCATCGCTTAAAACCGCAAGGGTTTGATCTGCAACAGCTGCTTGTAAAACCTCGTTGGCCAATGGGGTATTGCTGGTAAATACATTGCGGTAAGATACACCCGGACCACCAGCGGTATTAATAGAAAAACCGCCGTTTTTTATAATTTGATCAGCTGCCGAAGCTGCTTCCTGTAACCACTTGTTGGCAGTACTTGTCAAATTTAATGAAGTATGGTATTTTCTGAAAGTACCCTCAAAAAGACAAACCCGTGATTTTAAAGCAAAGGCAACCCATTTTGTAATTGTTGTACGGCTTGGATCGTTTGCTGTTGAAATGTTAGCACAGGCAAAGTCAAGGTCGGCCAATACTGAGTCCATAACCAGTTCTCTTTTGTCGCGTCCAGCATTCAATGCACTGGTATCATTAATGTCTAGCGGTTTTCCGATCCAAGGCACATCACCAAAGCGGCGAACTTTATCCATATAGAAGTAAGCCC
>JBIPNK010000017.1:0-45088 GCA_044373365.1 Chitinophagaceae bacterium | reverse complement strand
GTGTTTGAGGCTCACACAGAGCCCAGGCCAAAATCCACGGCCGGCGATCAATTCGCCATCTGCGGCCCTGGAATTGTGGTTTGATCCAATGGTAGCACCTGCCGCAACATTTGACTGGCCCATCAGCAAAGAAGCGCACAGAAAAGAATTGTTATGGTGCTGCTCATGAAAAGGATAAATCAATGAATTCAAGACTTCACAACAGGAGATGGTTGCATTGTTGCCCAGGTATGAGTTGATCAGGCGTGCCCCATATTTTAATTGTGAGTGGGATGCCATAAAAAACCTCACTGCCTTTACTCCATAGAAGATTCTGCAACCTACACCAATGATGCCATTGACCAGCTCACACCCTTCTCCAATTTGTGTAGAGGCTTCTGCAGAACTGTTCACTGTAACGTTCTTGATTTTATTGGCGCCTTTTATGTAGGCATCAGTACCAATTTGCACGTCCTTGATCATCTTGCAATTCTTGATCACGGTTCGATCTCCGATCAATCCATAATGCCCCCTTGCCGCATCAAACTTCTGCTCTGTGAAATCATAAAAAGCATCCATCAGCGCATGGTCATCCCGGTATTTCGACCACAGATAAGCATCAGCAGTCAGCATGCCATCAAAGGGAAGAATTTTCCTTCCGCCATTTTCGTTGCAGACCTCCAGCCAAATCCGCTGGTTTTCAGTTTCACCTTCTTTGATGATACCATTGCCGAATTTGGCGGTACTGGTGGTTGCCAGTTCATTGACATTGGCGATGATAACTTCATTTCCCACAACAAAATGGGAAAAATAATTCACATTGTGTATGCTGACATTATCACCAAAATCACAATTGATGATGGTGGAATTGAAAAGTCCTACGGGCAACCTGAGTCCGTGAAACTCGAGAGAAAGTGGTTCCAGTTTGCCAATCCTGATCAGGCCAAAAAAACTGCAGCCTTTAACAAGATGTGGATCAAACTGTGATGAAACCAAGACATTGTTCCAGTTATCAGAGGAATTGTTATTCCTTACAAGAATCTCCAGTTCTGAAGCCTTCAGGCCTCTGAACTCTATCCCACTTTTGTTAAACCTGTTTCGAAGATGGTATTCATCTTTCCCCTCAGGCAAATATGCATTTGGAATAAAATCATATCCAATGGAGGTAATCGGACTTTTGACAATATTGTTCATAATTTTAATTTGGGGGGGCTATTCCACGGTAACACTTTTTGCAAGATTTCTTGGACGATCAACATCAAGCCCCCGCTCTGTGCCGATATAGTATGACAACAGCTGAAGCGGAATCACATTGATGATGGGAGCAATGAGTTCATCTGCTTCTGGAACGAAAATCAAATCTCCTGTAAGTGAATCGATCGACTGATCCCCCTCTGTTACCACCGCAATCAATTTTCCTTTCCTTGCGTTGATCTCTTGCATGTTGCTGATGACTTTTTCGTGGTAGGCATCTTTTGTGGCGACGAAAAGCACGGGCAAATTTTCGTCTACCAGCGCAATGGGGCCATGTTTCATTTCTGCAGCCGGGTAGCCCTCAGCATGGATATAGGAGATCTCTTTGAGCTTTAAAGCCCCTTCAAGCGCTACAGGGAAATTGTAGCCCCTTCCGAGGTACAGAAAACTGCCAGCCATTGCGTGCTTTTGGGCAATGGCCTGAATAGTATCAGTATTGGACAGCACCGCTTCCACTTTCCCAGGAACGGCATTCAATTCATGCATGAGGTGCAGGAAGCGATCATTACTGATGGTCTGCTTCGCTTTGGCAATTTTAAGGGCAATCATTGTCAGCACAACCAATTGCGCCGTGAATGCTTTCGTGCTTGCCACACCAATCTCGGGACCGGCATGGGTATATGCACCTGCATGTGAAATACGGGCGATAGAGGACCCTACAACATTCAGTATTCCAAAAATAATGGCTCCCTGTTGTTTTGCTTTCTCAATCGCAACAAGTGTATCAGCGGTTTCTCCACTTTGCGATATGGCAAAAATCACATCTCCTTTTTCAATGATGGGGTTTCTGTAACGGAATTCAGACGCATATTCAACTTCCACCGGTATGCGGCAAAGTTCTTCAATGATGTACTCTGCAACCAACCCTGCATGCCAACTGGTGCCACAGGCTACTACAATGATTCTTTTGGCGTTTTTCAATGCCTCAATATGTTCCTGAACACTAGCCATGATGATTTCTCCATTCATCACATCAAGCCTGCCACGAAGACAATCAAAAATTGTTTTGGGTTGCTCATGGATTTCTTTCAACATGAAATGTTCATAGCCCCCTTTTTCAATGGCGGCAAGCTCCATATCAAGCTGCTGTACAAATGGAGTAATGGTTTCATTGCCGAGGTTCTTGAGCACCAGCTCATTTCCCTTGATGATGGCCAGCTCATAATCGTTGATGTAAACAACCTCTTTGGTATATTCAATGATGGGAGAAGCATCCGATGCCAGAAAATGCTCATTCTCCCCAATACCAATCACAAGAGGACTTCCTTTTCTTGCGGCAATCAGCGTGTCGGGGTTTTCAGCATCCAGCATTACAATGACATAGGCGCCCACAACCCTTTTCAGAGCAATGCGTACCGCCTCTTCCAATGAACACTGGTTATTGGACAATATATCATCGATAAAATTCAGCAATACTTCGGTATCTGTATCACTGTTGAACTGATATCCTTTGTTCAACAATTCCTGCTTGAGGGAAGCATAGTTTTCAATGATACCATTGTGAATCATAGAAATCCTACCACTGGCAGAAAGGTGTGGGTGGGCATTTCGATCACTTGGTTCACCATGTGTAGCCCATCGGGTATGCCCTATGCCAATGGTTGAGGGCAGATGAGTACCCAAAAGTGACTCCTCAAGGCGGGCAACTTTTCCCTGTTTTTTGAAGACATCAATTTTATCTGAGACGAGGGCTACACCAGCACTGTCATATCCCCTGTATTCAAGACGTTTAAGCCCTTTGAGTACAATAGGGTACGCCTCGCGATGTCCTATATAGGCAACGATTCCACACATAGTTAGGATTTTTGGTTGATGGGCAAAGCTAACATGTTCATGTGATGCTGAACAAAGATTTAGGTAAAGAGTTTGTTAGCAAATGAGAAAATGTACAAATAAATCATTTGGCAAAAGATCCATGAATCCCTAAAACTGAAACTTTGCTATCCTTCCGTTGCCACCTGCTAACATAGCATATCGTCCGTCAGGGGATTTTACAGCAACATGGAAACCGATGTCGCTGATTTTTTTCCAGTTCAACCCACCATCCACAGAAAGATCAACGCCGGAAGTTCCGCAAGCCAATACGGAAGTCTTGGATAAGAAAACAGCAGCGCTTTTGTATCCTGATGGCGGTGTGACAGGATAACTGAATGTTGCTTTGGGATAGAGTGAAAAAAGCAGGGCAGCGCTATCGCTTCTTTTATCATTGGCAAAATCCCCACCAATGATGATTCCTTGTTTTTGATTGGGATGCAAGGCCAATCCATTGGCACCGGTTGAATTTTTACCAGATTGCATGGGCAGGCTGATGACATTCCCATTGAAGTACAACCGGGACTGCATACCGCCTGAAACAAACAAGGTTTTAAAACGCCGCTTGGAATCCAGGAGTTTGATATTGGAACCGCTGGAAGCAAAAAAAGCTTCACCATCCATCATGCTATCACGGGTTTCCTTGGGTATCCAGCTATCGCCTTTATCGCTGGTCACTGCCATGAAGGTTTTCCCATTGATGGGATCTCCAATGACGACGCCATTGTTCCCTGAAAAATCCATGGCATCCAGAAACATGCCTGGCCTGACATCTTCGAATACTTTTCTCCAGGTTTTACCTCCATCAGTAGTCTTTAAGATAATGGCTGGAGTATCAACAGCCATGATGATGGCAGAAGAACTATCAAACGCCTCAATGTCCCGAAAATCACGCTTGGCATAGCCTTCAACGGTCATCCACCGAAAGGTGTTGCCCCCATCCACCGACTTGGCCACCTTGCCATTGCTGCCACTTGCCCAAACAACCGATGCAGTTGGCATTGAAAGCCCTCTGAGCGAAACCTTTTGTCCCTGCTCGACAACAACAACAGTTTGGGCGAAAAGACTGCTGGAAGAAAAGCTGAAAAGGCAAATGATCAATATATTCTTCATACATAAAATTATAAGATTATTGCAAACGCCTGCCCTACAAGCATTTGATAGCGTATCTCAAGAATTATTTTATGTAATTAAGCGACATGAGAAATGAATCAGCCTTGGCAATGGTTTCAGACAAATACGGCTCTTTGTTGAAAAAACCATGTGGCTGATTGTCAAACAAAAACAAATCGCACCTTCCACCCAAAGCTTCAATTTTTTGCTTGAAATTTTGGGCAGTACTCACTGGTATGAGTTTATCATTTGTTCCAAGAAAAAAAATGGTTGGAGGAAACCCTTTCTTTACATTATGAATGGGTGAAAATGTAATGTATGCCTCGCCAATCCTTTCAAAACCATACCCATCTTTTCCATTGTCAATTACCGGATTGAAAAGCACCAAAGCATTGGGCTTTGGACTGATGGCAAGATCATCACTTGATTCATTGAGGGATTCGTTGGTGAAACAGGCTGCAGCCAAATGTCCACCGGCAGAACCACCTGATGCTACAATCCTGTTTGCATCAATCCCCAAATCCTCAGCATGTTGCCGCAGATAACGAATGGCTGATTTTGCATCTTTTAGACTTTCAAAAGGGGTTGTATTGTGTCTTGACTTTACCCGATAATCCACCAGCACAGTGATCATGTTTTTGCTGGCAAAATGCTTTGCATGGGGTTCAAACTGTGCAATTGATCCGCCCGTCCAGCCACCTCCAAAAAAGAAGACCATGGTTGGATGGTACTCCCCTTTTCTGTAACCAGAATGATAGAACATCTTCAGTTTCAGCTGCACTGAATCCACTTGCTTGTAGGTTAGTTCCAAAGGGCTAACGTTGGCCTGACAAAAAACTGCAGGCCAACAGCATGCCAGCATCAGGGTTACAAAAAATACATTTCTCAGGTTATTCATCATACAAATGTATTCATATTAACGACTGTAAGGAAAATGATATTACTGGAGTTTGCCTTCATTGTAATAAACCTGTTTCATGGTAGCCCATCCTGATTCGCCTTGCAAAGGAATCTGCATGGGATTACAGATTTCAAGCCAATACTGGTTGCGGGGTTCTTTTTCCAAAGCTGCCATATCGGCCACAAAATCTGTCCCATCATATTCGTAATAGCCAAACTCGAACCAGTCATTTCCAATTTGATGAAGAAAGATGCTAAAATTTTTCATGTGATATTTGGCTAACAAATCCCTCACGCCAACATTGGAATCAGCATGCAAAGCAAGGTATTGATCAAAGCATTCTGGCCGAAGCTTGATTACCATCCCTATTCTTCTTGGGTTTCTTTCTTTATTTTGATGACCAAATGTTTCCATCGCTAAATAATTTTCAGTTATTGCTTTTATTAGACCGACATGTGAAAAACAAACATTAGCCTTTCATCAACTGAGGTAAACCCGCATTGCATTTCCACCCATGATAGCAGTCTGCTCCGAGGCTGTTAGTGGTGATATGAATGATGTTACGGCATCAACCCATTTTTCATAGCTGCTTTGCAGGGTGCAAACGGGCCAATCCGATCCAAACATCAACCTATAAGGGCCGAAGGCTTCCAGCACAACATCAAAGTATGGCTTTAGCATTTGTTCGTCCCATGCACCATCCCTTACCTCGGTTACCATACCCGACAATTTACAACAAACATGTTCCCGATTTGCGAGCTGCCTGATGTTTGCTGCCCAGACATGGTCAAATTGATTTCTTTTGATTACTGGTTTTGCAATATGGTCAACCACCATGGATAATTCTGGATGCAAATCTGCAAATTTAATCGTCTGAGGAAGGTGTTTTTCAAAGATCAGCAAATCATAGCATAATGGATAACGGGCCAAGGACTTGATACCCGCATTAAAATCAGTGCGAAGAATAAATTCGTCATCAGGCTCATCATGCAATACATGGCGAAAACCAACAATTTTTTCATGAATGGCATATTTGTCCAAATAACCCTCCACGGAACCATCAAAAAAAGGAATCCAGCCAACAACACCTTTGATGATTGAATGATTTTCCGCCAGTTCAAGCAAAAAATCTGTTTCTTTCATCATTTGTCTGGCCTGGACAGCGATCGTTCCATCAATCTTACAAGCATCAAGCAAAGGCAGAAGATGTTCCGGAAGAAAATTCCGTTTTAAGCTATTGTGTTCTTCCGACATCCATACATAATCGGTTGTATTGTGCTGCCAGAAATGCTGATGAGTATCAATTCTCATTTTTAATAATTCCAATTTTGGTTTGAGACAGGTGTCAGTATGTTCAATACAGCCTCTAATAACTTTTCATCAATTGGCATTGAACTCCATTCAACATTTCGCCTTACCGTTTCTGGATTCGAGCTGCTGAACATGGTTGTGATAAGATCAGGATGCTGAGATGAAAACTGGATTGCCAATTTTTCAATTTCTACCCCATGCGCTATGCAATATGTTGCAGCTTTTTCAAAAATTCTCCTCTGCGCTCGTGTTGCAGGGTGCCATCCCGGTGCACCTCGGGAAGTAAGTAATCCTGAAGCAAAAGGCGAAGCGTTGATGAGTCCGATCCCTTTTGATTTAGCGAGTTCCAGCAAGGGAAGCAATCGTGTATCGTTTAAGCAGTAGAGATTATGTGAAAGTCCTACATCAATCAGTCCCTCCTGAAGAACCCTTTCCCAGAGATCCACAGGGTACATTCCAATACCAATAGCTCCAATACGTCCCTCTTGTTTAAGCGCAAACAATGTTTTCATGCCCTCATTGAGCGCCCATTCAGTATTCACTCGGTTGTTGTATTCAATATCATGCAGATGAACGATATCAAAATGATCAACTCCGATGCGTTTGGCACTTTCATCCAAGGATTTTCTAATTCCATCACCACTGTAGTCAAAACTATCTACACCATAACCATCTGAAGATGTATTCTTACCAACTTTTGTAGACAAATAATAACTTCCTCTTGGAATACCATTCAATGCCTGACCCAAAACAGTTTCTGCCTTTGTACCGCCATAAGCAGGAGCAACATCAAAATAATTGATGCCAAGTTCAAGCGCAACATGGACTGCTTCTATGGCCTTGTGCTCATCTATTTCATGAAAAACGCCTCCTAGTGATGATGCGCCGAAACTAATCGCAGAAATTTCATACCCGGTTTTTCCCAATTGGTTGTACTTCATACTGCAATTTGTACTTTCATTACATCATCTTTTGCCAAAGCTTTCTCCATGGCAATAGGAACATCATCAAAACCATAAATATCTGTAACAATTCCATCAAGGTTTATTTGCCCTGCTGCTACCATGTTGATGGCATCCTGAAACACATGAGCAAAACGAAACGAACCAAATAATTTCAATTCTTTGCTCATGATTAAATTACCAGGCAAGCTGAAAAATTCTGGTAAAGTACCGACCAAAACAACAGCACCACCCCTGCGCACAACCTCCAAACCATTGGCCAGTGCAGATGGAACGCCAGAAGCCTCAAATACCACATCAAAGTTGTTATCGGATTGCCATGCATGCTCATCAAGAGGATTGATGGCAGCAATGGCACCACTGGCCAAAGCAAAATCCCTGGCATATGCACTCACATCGCTGACGGTAACCTTGTATGCGCCAAATGCCCTCGCCACCCTGAGAATCAGCTGACCGATTGGCCCCCCGCCTGTAATAAGTACCGACTTTCCTGAGATGTCACCAACCTGCCTCACTGCATGCATAGCCACACTCAACGGCTCAAGCAAAGATGCTTTCGACAAATCAATTCCTTTTGGCAAAACATGACAGTTGGATGAGGGCACAACAACAAACTGCCCCATGGATCCATCAATGTGAGGATCACAGCTGGCAGAGCCAAAAAACTTCATTGACAGACAGAGATTGTAATGACCACTCTGACAATTGTTGCAAGCTCCACAAGGCATGGAAGGATCAACTGCAACTTCATCACCGACACTGAGGCCTTGTACGTTCGAACCCAACTGTTTTACGATTCCTGAGAACTCATGCCCAAGCGCAAAAGGACGATTGGGAACAAACCGACCACAAAAGCCATGATTAAAATAATGCACATCCGATCCGCAAATTCCAGTGAATTTAATTTGCACCAAAACCTGTCCTGCTTCCGGATTGGGAACCGGCTTATTGGCCAACCTTAAATCCTTCGGTCCATACAATAAATATGTTTTCATTGTCCGTGGTTGAGATGAATGGTTATCTATCATTTTTTTTCAAAAACCCTCACAGCATAAATTTGTACCCTGTCTACCCCATGGGTTGCCTTGCACGCCAATCGAATCCTGAGAACATTGGTGAGATCAAGTGAATGATAACAATTGCGTTGATGATTGTTATCTGCTTTTGCCACAACCAATTCCTGACCATCTGCCAAGGTTGCAAGAATAACATATTCCTTGACAATTGTCGGGATAGTATTTTCGGCATAGCCTTGCCAGCTTTGTCCAAAATGAAACTGTAAGGAGGAATCAAATAGAATCTGGATACCGCAAATATCCCTAGGCTTATCCCACAACAATTCTATCCACTCTGGTCTTTCAAAAGAAGTTTTTGAGGAGACCCACAGATTGGGAAGATTTGTTGGACGAGAATGCTGATTGACAACCATCGCTGGTTCATAAATTGGCTGCAATGGAAAGACACTGCAGGCAAAAGAAAATCCTAAAAAGCAACTGATGTTTTGAAAAGCATAGGCATGTTCATTCCATACAGGTGCTGAAACACTTGCCCCATCTGCATCAGCAGCTCTTTTCTGGCCAATTGCCAACGTACGCAAGGTCCATTTCGAATGAGGATTGGGACGAATGGGATCTTCCGGCCGAGGATAATATCTCAATTGGCCTGGTGGAGATTCGATTACATGAAGCCTTATCAATGCATTTTCCTCCATTACAAGAAAATGCCATCCTGGGTGTGCAATACTGCAGGCAATGGGTAGCGTTACCCATTGTTTTTCGCCAGGGAATATTTCTATTTTTCCAGCAATAATTTCCCTCTCTGGATAAGTGGATGAATTTGAAGGACCCTGCATAAAGGAATAGCAGAGTTCTGTAGCTCCAGAAGCATCCAATAAAATTTGTACATGGGTGATATGATCAGTTAGAATGGATAGCATTTGCATGCGTGATTCTATAAGGGGTTCCGTACCCCAACTCTCCACCGGATCATGGTCGGAAAAAACAGAGGATGCAATTGTTTTTGCTTCTGGGGCAATATCAAAAGGAAGGGCAGTAACAAAATTATGGATATGATGGTCCGCCTTGATCAGGTCTTGCTGGATGGCACTGAGCGTTTCGCCGGAGGAAAGATCACGTGCGTTACAACCAACATTACAGGCATGCGCAGCTGCCATGCCAACCGCCTCTCCGAGCTGGGCACAAGTTAACATCACCCTTGTACTTGAAAGCGCATAATGGGATGCGCTGATGTTTCTCCCTGCAAAAAATAGGTTGTTTACATTACGGGAGTAAAGTGACCTCAGCGGCACATTGTGAGGACCCCGGAGATATTGGTGTGTACTTGGAGTTTCCTTATCATGAAATCCCCCTGGTGGATGATGATCAAAGCCCCAACCGCCATATGCAATGGCATCATCAAAATCAACCTGCTGGTCAATATCACCCATCGTAAGAATGTGGTCACCCTCAAAACGACGGGACTCCCGCTTGCCTGGCACAGCACCCATCCAATCCAGTTCATACGTGGCAAGTCTTGCTGAAAGAGGTGACCTGTTTTTCAGGTAATCCCAAACTGCCAGGGTGATGCGCTGCACCTCATCTTTTATCTTGAGTGTATCATGGACGGTATCAAGCTCTCCTCCCCATTCCAACCACCAGAAGCCACCTGTATCAGGAAAAAAATGCTCATTAACAGGACGATATGGACCAAAGTCATCCAAATTAAGTTCAAGATCAACCCACTTGGGTCTTACAAATGGAATAAACCTTCCTGTATCCCTTGCACGGAGCTGCAGGCTCATACCCATTGTTTCCTTATTGGACACCTCAGGGCACATGGGCTCATTGAACTCTGAGAAGGACTCGACACCGTAGCGAAAAGTAGCACCTGCCTGAACGCCAACAATACCATCCCCAGAACAATCCGCAAAATAATCAGCATTAAAAACAAACCAGGTTTCAGCCATAGCACAATAAGCCTTGACAGAAACAATCTCAACTTCATCATTGATGGCTGATTTGAATGAATCACCTTTAGTGGTTACATCATTTACTGCTGTATTCAAATAAAGATCAATGTTGGGCTCGTTGCGCACCAGATTCTCCAATTCTGTATTCCAGCCCTGTGAAGACCATGTGGGATTTCGCAATAAATTGTTCAAAAATAATTCTTCAATGATCCCCGTCTCTCTGGAATAGGCAAAATTACATTGTGTAGCCCCTACCGGCGGCACTCGAATTTCTGTACTCGCATTGCCCCCCAAGACCGGTCTGTCTTGAACCAAAGCCGTCTTAATTCCTTTTCGTGCTGCAGTAACAGCGGCAGCGATACCTGCCAGCCCAGCACCTACTACTACAAAATCATACTTATGTTCAACTGTTCTCATACAGAATTCGTTCTGAAAATTATTGTGTTTGCAATTCTTGAATCTTCCCTATTTTACCAATCAATACCTGAACCAAGATGAAGGCCACCAAATAAGCAGAACCAATAAAAATGAATATTGGCAAATAGGAATGACTACCAACCGTGATGCCAATCAACTTTTGGGTGATTACACTCATCATGCCTCCCAGGGTTCCGCCAATTCCGGTTACTGTAGCCTGTATTTTTTTGGAAAATACCTCAGTGGGCAAGGTAATATTTGACCAAAGCCCATGAGACAACATGATACCCGACATAAAAAGAACGGCAGCAATAGGACTGACCTTTAATGTGAGCGCAAAACAAAAAACTGGGATTGCCAGAGAAGCGATCAACATGATGGTTTTCCTTGCCTTGTTTAAACTCCAGTTTTTTCTTTCAATCAAGATTTTTGGGAAATAACCTCCCAAGATGGTTCCAATACCCATCGCTGCATAGGGCAACCAAGCAGTAACGCCAATTTCAGCCAATGAAAGCCCCTGAACATCATGCAGGTATTTTGGAATCCAAAAAATGAAAAAATAAACAACTGGATCGATAAAAATTCTACCTGCAAAACAACCCCAACTTTCCTTTCGCATCAGAATCCATTTTATACCAACAGCACTTGAATGGATTTGATCTATTTTGGTTACCTCGTCCTGTAAAATAATTGCCTTTTCTTCATTGGATATTCGTTTGTTATGCTCTGGCAAGTAGTAAAATCGAAGCCACAACAATAGCCAAACAAAACCGAGTGCACCGGTAATTACAAAGGCCATTCGCCATCCCCAGGCAATGGCAATAAAGGTTACCAAGGGAACAGCCAAAGTTGCACCGATTGCTGAACCTGCACTAAAAATACCCACCGCCAAAGCCCGCTCTTTCATGGGAAACCATTCTGTAACTGACTTCACCCCTGCAGGAAAATTCGCAGATTCCGTAATCCCTAAAAAAAACCTGGCAATGGAGAACTGACCTACTGAATTGGCAAAGGCATGTAAAACACTTACCAAAGACCAACTTCCAACAGAATATGCGAATCCCTTACGCGTACCAATCCGGTCAATGATGCGTCCGCTAATGGCATACATAATGGTATAACTGAAAACAAACAAGGCAGTAATATTTGCGTAATCAACATCCGTCCAATGCAATTCTTTTTGGATGGTCGGCGCTAAGATGGCCAGTGTGTTTCGGTCGATATAATTCAACGCAGAAGCAAAGCAAAGCAATGCTGCCATTTTCCACCTCAAATTGTTATTGTTCAATAGTCCCATTTATTTTTTTTCAGTCGGCTATTTTTGTTTGATGACACCAACACCATCGGCAATGATATGTCCGTCTGCATTTTCGTTGGATATGGTGAAAGTTGCCGGCTTTCCTTTTTCAAAATAAAATTCACCTAAGCTGATAGAAAATCCAAGGTTATCTCCCTTGCGGAAATTCCAATTCATCTTTTCAGTTCCCTTGGCATGCCCAATGGTTATTGTTGCATTAGACGCAGCCTTTTCATCTGGAAAATACATGATGCATACCTTGTACAATCCGGGTTCACTGATCTGCAACTGGTATGTGCAGGAAGCAGGTTGATCAGCAGCAACCTGCTGACAGTCATAATTGAAAAGGTTTCTCAATCCCGCAATTCTTTTGGGTTGCCACTTGCCTTCATAGCGGATCAGTCGCTTATCAGATGATGTGATCACTGCACCGGTATTTTTTAGTTGTTCAGGATAGATACAATGTGAGGCAGATCCTTTGGGACCAATTTCCTGGGGCATGAATGGCAGGATTTTAGTTTTTGAAGCAAGGTTGTTTTCGAGAACAAGATTCCAGTTTCCCATGATAGGCTTGATCTCTCTGTCACCGGCATTGTAAATAACATTATTGGCTACCGTGGTATGGCTGGTTGCCCAATCCAGAAAGACACCATTTGCCAGGGTTCGGCGGGGTTTGCTTTCAGGCAACTGCTCATATCCCCAGATATCATAGAGATAGTTGTTCATGATAAAATTGGGTGCAGCCAAACGATTCATGGTGGCAAAATGAATAGCAGCACCGTCAATGGTGGTTTGCATGCAATCATGAATTTCATTGAACTCAACAACATTGCCACCCTGGTTCCTGAAAAGAAAAATTCCGTTTCGGGAGAGATCCCGAAAATGATTATGGGCGATATAATTACCGGGCAACATCGCCATAGAGGCTGGTCTTGAGTCGATATGAACCCCTCCACCATAATACCTGATCTTACCACAATGTTCAACTGTATTACGGGTGATGCGATTCATTATAGGGAATACAGTTGATGCTTTTTCACCAGAAGTATAAATCTTGGTATCATCCATATATGACAAGCGGGATCCAGTTAAAAGCACACCACCCCCTCCTGAGTTTGTAACAGTGTTATTGTCAAAAATATTATTTCGACTGTCCAGATGCAGCCATAAGGCATACCCGCCAATGTTATTGAAACTGCAGTCTGTCAAACCACAGTCCTGAGCATTCTCAAACATTACAGCACAATCGGTGTGAACCCTTGCCTCTATCTGTCCTAATGTATAGGTCGTATGACTGAAATTAAAACCCTGAAAATGAATATTTTTAACTGCTATGTCCTTTTCCACATCTCCTTTCAGGTAAAATATCCTGTTGAGGTAAGGGAAAATGATTTCTGAATCGTTAGGCGACTTCCCCTCCAATGGCTTGTAGAATAATGTCGCCTTCTGATGGTCTAGGTACCACTCACCAGGCATGTCCAGCTCTTCCCTGACACCTTCAATCCAAAACCAACTTCCTTTATCAATCTCACCATGCTGTTCCCGAGGGCCCAACTTGATGACTGATTTTTCAATATCGACAGCTGTTACATCATTCCATTGATTGAAAAAACGCCAGCGGGGCACCAGGTTGACCTGTGCATCGGATTCCAGACCCCAGCTTTTTTTAATTTTCCCTACCGGAATTTGCACTTCATTTTTTGTATTGGCAACAGAATAAAGAAAAGGATTATCCAACTCGGCATTGGGATAACGGGCCCGAACAGCCCTTTTACCATTCACAAAAAGCTGACGAAAGTTCAGGGGCAGCTCGGGCTTTTTTGAATATTTTTCTGCTTCGTTGTCATTTCTTTTCCAATTCCTTGTTTCAGGGATTGAAACAAACCAAATGCCATCATTTCCTCTTTTCCAGGAGCCACTGATGCGTTTCCCTCCACTCAAAATAACTTTTTCTCCTTCCGCAGCCTTCCATACTATTGGCGACGCTTTTGTACCTGAATCTTCCGCAGTAAACTCAATTGTCTCTGAGAAATAATAAGTTCCACCGCGCACAATCACTTCAATGGAACCCTTGAAACCAGATTGCTTTACAATCCTAACAGCCTTTTGTGCAGCCTCAAAACTGGCCAAGGGTTTCTGAATAGAACCATCGTTGGAATCCTTTCCCTGAAGAGCAACATAGATCTTTTTTGTTTCCTTGTCAGGAAGCTGAAAGGAAAGTAAAAATATCATGCTGAAAGCGAGTAATATAAAAACATTTTTCCTGAACATAGATTAATTTTTCAATAGTTTTTGCAATTGCTTACCCAATACTTCATAGCCCTTATTGTTTGGATGCAGCCCGTCGTTAAAAAATACTTCATTGACTTTTCCACTTTCCAGAAACAACTCCTTTCCAATGTGTGCAAATCCAACATGCTCTGATCCTGCCATTTTGCGCATATTTTTATTGACAACAACAATACGGTCCTCATAGTCGCGCCTTGGATAAATACCCAGCAGTGTTATCTCAGCTTTGGGCTGATGGCTTTTGATTACCCTCACCAAAAAACGAAGACCCTCCAATATTTCTTCATTGCTGTTGACCCGCAGATTATTGGTCCCAATATTGATCAATATTTTTTCCGGACTGATATCTTTCAGTTCGTCGTGATAAATCCTCCAGAGAACATTTTCAATCCGATCAGCCCCGAATCCAAAATTTCTCACCTCATAGGGGGCAAGATATTTTTGCCAGGATTCATTGCTCCTGGCATTTGGCTTTCCACCCCAGTTATGGGTTATAGAATTTCCTATCAACAATACCTTATTGGATTCTGTTTTGTTCAATGAAAGCATGGATTTATGAAGACCTTCCCAGTCATAGCCGGCTGGTGTCCGGCGCTGTCGAATGGGGATCTGCGTTTTCAATGTACCAACCGGTTCCATGAATATCTCCCGTAGTTTTTTCTCGTAAGCGGCTGCGTATCGCATCATGCCTATGTCGTTGGGATGGGCTCCGTCCGACATTTCATCCATTTGAATATTGATTTCCTTTTGGGTCAACAAGTATATCCCATTGATATTTTCACCTTTGAATTGGTTCAATGCTGCTGCCAATACCCTATTAGAACGATCAGCATAGGTTTGTCGATTGGGATGTAAATACCCATCAGTATAACCGGCATGTTCTGAACACAAAATAGGTGTTTGGGGATGCTTTGTTCGTATGGTCTTTATGGTTTCAATAATAGACCTCGATAGTTGACTTGAATCAAGGGATTCATTGGCCAAATCAAGCAATCCATCAAAAACATAGATTCTGGCATCAATTTGATTGACCTGTTCAATCAAATCTTTTTCAAGTATACCATTTCCAGAAAATACCAGTTTGACAACATTTCGGTCTAATTGACGAGACAAAACATTTGTCCACGCAAGACCCGGACGTGAAGCTCCTTCTCCTTTAACGATAGAAGAACCAAAAACAACGATGGGCTTTTCTGGACGAATGGGAAGTACATTGAAAAGAGTCCCTTGAGGCACCCCAATTTGCAGATCTTCTATCGAATTATGTAACGGGAAAAAAAGCTCATACTCCCTGCCCAGCTTGTGAAAATTGTCGTTGGCACGAAGCTGGGAAAAAATATAATTTCCTGAATCAGGGATTCCAATATGTGGAGCAGCCCAATGCCATAATCCATCACTGTCAATGGCATAAAGATCAACACCATTTGCAGCAGTCGCAGGGAAAATGTTTTGTGTTTTGGAAGCAGTTATTTTATAACGAACAATAATTTCAGGAGCATTAGAAACGAAACGCATCGAATGTCCTGCACTTTGGCGAGACTGTAGCTTCCACCAAACAATGTCTGTTTGAGCAGATGCCATTAAAAAAATGGATTGAAAAATTAATAAAACAAAACCTCTCATGAATTGATTATTCAACGCTGTCAGAAGAATTATAGCTCATAATTTACAGAAATATTTGTTATTCTAACCAATCACACCATCAGATTCATATCCTTATTTTCCAATCATCTTCTTTCTGAGAAAATATTTCCAGAGACCATTTTATTTTTCGACAAATCAAATGACCCCTGGAAATAATTCAATCAATTGAGAACCACCTCATCAATATCCCGGATTCTGCACAAATCCAGGATTCTTGTTTACATCAATCTCAGACTGAGGGATAGGCCAGAGATAGTTATGGGGCTTGAATATCCTAGGGTTATCCATGATCTTGAAATTACCAACCACATTCAATAAAGAATTAAATGAAGAATAATTAGGAGATGTGTTTGCATCTAAAGTTGGCTTAGGAAGTGTGTAATAGATAGTCCTGTTCATTGCCTTCCCAAACAATATCCCATTCATGACTACATCAGCAATCTTCCAGCGGCGTATATCAAACAAACGCAAACCTTCTCCAACAAATTCTACTTTTCTTTCCCTCCTAACGACTTCCCGCAGTGCAGACTGACTGGTGCTAGTCACTGCAGGATAGAGACTGGTTTGACCAACAGCCACTCCGTATCCTCTGGCCCGCACCAAATTGAGGGCATTGAGAACCGAAGCATCGATTTGATTTAATTCGATTTTTGCTTCAGCATATGTAAGCAGCACTTCTGCATAACGAATAAACATAAAGGCCAATTCAGATTGTGTATTCAGTACAAGATCTGCAGGATCGAGATATTTCTTTAACAAAAAGCCCGAAAAGGAAGAGAAGGCATTGGTTACCTCCAAATTTGTAATCTTGGCAAAAGTTGGTGTATAACGCGTACAAGTGGTACTATCAGGATGATATGTCATATTGAATGTGATACCCCCTGTACCAAACCATGTATCCCCATCACCCAATATTGCCTGTCGCATACGGGGATCCCTGTTTCTAAAAGGATCTGCAGTGGAATAAAGTGGTGACTTATCAATGGTCCGTCCATCAATACACTCATAACTGTCAACCATAGCTCTAGTCGGTACCATACCAGAAAAACCACTGGAATTACGAGCCTGCATGTTTTGGGGAGTTGCACTTACCCTGACAGTCTGCTTGAAATCGAAGGCAAAAATGGATTCTCTTGAATTTTCTCCAGCGTATGTGAAAAGATTTCTATAATTAGGATAAAGCGAATGATAGTTTAGGTCTATCAGCTGTTTTGATGCCGCCGCTGCAACATCCCATTTTTCATTATACAGTGCTATACGCGCTTTGTATGCCATTGCAGCAGTATTTGTCGCTCTGCCAACATCAATACCACTATAGGACAGGGGAAGTTGCGCGATGGCACTGTCAAGATCACGAAAAATAAAATTCAGGACCTCTGCTCGTGCTGTCCTGGGCAGGAAAGATTCATCAGGATTGATTGACTTATTGACAAGCGGAACGTCACCGTACAATGAAATCAAATTACCATAATAATAGGCACGAAGAAATCTGGCTTCGCCTTCGATCCTTCTGAACAAAGATGCAGGAGTAGAAGCTTTTGCTTTCGACATATTCTCCAAAAGCATGTTGCATTTGCCGATTCCAGTATAAAACTGATTCCATATGGTTCGAACCATTGTAGTTGCAGGAGTGTGCTGACCCAAACCGATTGCCTGGGCATCTGTAGTAGGTCTTTGCCACATCACATCTGAAGTGCATTCCAATTGCATCAGATAGGGATATCCATCCTGAGCATATGATAAATTGCTGTATGCAGCATTGACTGCCAAAACCAATTGATCAGTGGTGGTATAATATGTTGCACTGTTGGGCTGGTCTTCAGGAAAACGATTCAGTTTGTTTTTGTTGCACCCTGCAAAAAGAACCACAAGAAACAACCCAGTTACAATATTGAACTTTTTCATCATGTAAATTTTTAGTGATTTATTTTAGACTAACCTTTACCCCTGCTACAAAAGAGGCCACCTGGGGATAATTGAAAGGATTACCCAACGGTGCTTCCGGATCATAGCCAGGAACCTTATCCCATGAGAATATATTCTGTCCGCTCAGATAAACCTTGAAAAGTGAGAAAGGTGTCTTTTTTAATATTGTTGCGGGGAAAGTATATCCTAAGACAGCTGTTTTTAATTTGACAAAAGAGGCATCATCAACCCAGTAACTTGAGGTTTGGGTATTGTTCGTTTGTGAGATAAAAAATCTGGGATAGGTTGCCTTTGCATTTTCCTCTGGTGTCTTTGTCAGGCTCCAACGGTCGAGATGTATATCACGAACACTTCCCGCATTGAAGAAAGCCCATGCTGCATCCTGTATCTGAAGGCCATTCCACTTTCCTACACCCTGAAAAAACAGTGTCACATCAAATCCCTTATACTCAAAAAACAAATTTGCACTATAGGTATATCTTGGTATTCGGCTTCCGATGATAACCCTATCTAAATTATTTATTACGCCATCTTTATTTTGATCGACATACTGAATATCACCAGGTTTTACTGCTCCGAATTGTGTTGCACTAGCAGCCACATCCTCCGGCTTTTGAAAGAGTCCTTTCGCCTGAAACCCATATAAGGCCCCTATTTCATCTCCTTCCCTGGTAATCTGAAAACCTGAGATATAAGGCCCGGTACCTTTGAGGTCCATTACTTTATTTCTCACATCGGAAAAGACACCTGTAATTCCAAATTTAAAGTCTTTGCCTATTCTGTCATTATAACCGATTTGCAGATCCCATCCTTTGTTTTGAACACTACCAGCATTCTGAACACCTGCACCAAGACCAACAATCATCGGGATAGGAAGCGAAAGTAAAATATCATCGGTATTCTTTACATAGTAATCAAATTCAACATTCAATCTGTTACGGAAAAAAGATCCGTCGAAACCAAAATTCAACAGCTTGGTAGCCTCCCAGGTGATTTTACGGTTGGCGACGACAGTCTGTGCTGCTGAACTGACAATATTCCCGTTGAAAACACCCTGACCTAACACCAAAGAAGATATATAAGGATAATCGCCTATATTCTGATTACCCAGAGATCCCCATGAAGCCCTTAGTTTTAGTAATGATAACCAATTAATCTTACTCAGGAATTTCTCCTTGGAAAGAACCCATCCTGCAGAAAGTGAGGGAAAAAATCCAAACCGTTTGAAGTCTGGTGCAAATCTCGATGAACCATCATAGCGAGCATTCAATTCAAAAAGATATCTGTCACTTGCCACAAGATTAACCCTGCCATAATAAGATTGTAATGCCCAAGAAGTAGCATCACCAGTCATGTTTTGATTGAGAGAGGGAAAGGCATTTAGCTGAACGAGGTCAGGAAAAAGAGAAAGTTCTCTGGTGGCATTGAACGACTGGCTTCGGTTGTCGGTTTGTTCTGCACCGGCAAGAACATTCAGATCCAACCACTTGAAGGTTGTTGAATAATCAATCTGTGCCTTAAGATAATTGGTCAGCACATTATTATGAGAATTGGTCAGTGCTACTTTATTGGGATTGCTGAAAAGGAGGGCTTTCGTATCAAAATTGAAGTAGTCAATTTTTCGTTGGTTATTACTGCCGAAATTGCTAAAGAATCTGGGCGAATAATTTAGATTCACATTTAAGCCTTTGACTGGCTTATAGTTGGCCTGTAAGTTTATCAATGCAGTATTTCCATTTGTACTGTTCAAACCTCCCGCAACAGAATAAGCCAATGGATTACCTCCCTCCCAGCCTGGCCCCCATGAACCATCGGAGAATTTTGCAGCATAAATAGGTGGCACCCTGTATACCTGGCGGAACAATTCACCGTATCCCACGCTCGGCAAATTTGTGATCTCTCTTCTAAGGTTAATATCAAACTGAAAAGCCAGTTTTTCGGATGCCTTATAATCTGCATTGATTCGCATGCTGTATCGCTTGAAACCTGAATTGTTTACGATTCCATTTTGATCCATATAATTCAGCGCTGCCAGAAGTCGGATTCGATCTGTTCCTCCATTGAGGGTTATGCTTTGTTGCTGTTGCAATCCTTTGGTGAATGTTGCCTTTTGCCAGTCGGTATTTGGAAATCGATCTGGATCCTTGGCATTATTTGCCATATAATTATTGATATAATCACTTGTGAATTTTGGTGCAGATCCTTCATTGGTCAAGGCCTCGTTGTACATTTTCATGAAACCCTCCGCATCAAGATATTTGGGCTTGTCAACAGGTTGCTGAAAACCGTAAAACGCATCATAATCAACCTTCATGCTACCTGATTTACCTCTTTTAGAAGTAATCAGAATAACTCCAGCTGCAGCCCTTGAACCGTATATGGATGCTGATGCAGCATCTTTCAGCACTGAGATTGTTTCAATATTATTGGGGTCGACATCACCTATTGCTGAAACTACACCATCAATGAGAATGAGGGGATCATTATTCCCGAGGGTACCTATACCCCTTATTCGGATTTGAGCTGCCTGTCCCGGTACTCCATTAAATTGAGAAACTGTAACACCAGGCAATGCTCCCTGAAGGGCAACCGTTGTGTTAAAAACAGGCCTTTGGGCAATTTCAGCACCGCTGATAACAGAAACAGCTCCTGTAAGATTGACTTTCTTCTGCTTACTATAACCCACAACTACAACTTGTTCAAGAGACTCAGTTTGTGATTCAAGTATCACCGACATCGGTTCTGCACCAGCAGTTAGCTGCACTGACTTAAATCCTATCGCTGAGAATTGAAGTACCGACTTGCGATCAGCAGTAAGTGTAAATAAACCTTCTCCGTTCGTAAGGGAGGCTTCTTTCAGTCCCTTTACGGTAACACTAACACTTTCAATGGGTTTCCCATCGGATGAAACTACTTTTCCGGTGACTTTAACGGATTGGGCGGCCAATTCATTTGTCTGAAAATTTAAAAAAACCAAGAAAATACAACACAGATGAATGTAAAGCTTTCTCATGTGGCAGAAGTTGTTTTGCCAAACATAAGTAACATTTGTTCTCTTCAGAAAGAGGAGAATTTTATGAAATCAACTTTTTCTATCGTTATCGTAAACGTTTACGTTTACGATAGATAGATTATTTTTGGGGAATTGAATATAAATGCTTCAATTCAGCAGCTTATCAGATATTTCGTTTAAATTGACATTACATAAAATTCAAATAACTATCTTTCAACCGATAGAAATTTCATAATTATGGCCCGCGTAAAATGTCCAAAATGTACCAAGGTTGAACGCATTCTCAAAGCAGGAATAGTCAGAAACAAACAGCGATATTTCTGCAAAGATTGTAACTATCATTTCATTATTGCAAATCCCAAAAAAACGATTGGAAAATTATTAAATAAGGCTGATTTACAAACATCCATGCATGATATCGCTGAGGCTGCTGGTGTATCAACCACAACAGTATCAAGGGCATTGAACAACCGACCTGACATTAACAATCAGACCAGCAAATTCATCAAAGAACTTGCCCTGGCCATGAATTATCAACCCAACATGCTTGCCCAAAGTTTAGTTACACGGTCCTCACATACATTGGGGGTCATCATACCAAGCTTGGAAACAACCATTTTCTCAACAATGCTGAGTGGCATTCAAGAAGTTGCAGCACTAGCTGGATATCGCGTTAACATTTGCACTTCCAATGAAAAACATGAAACTGAAATAGCAAACATCCAGGCACTGATGAACAACATGATTGATGGGCTATTGATTTGCCACACCATTCAAACAAATTCATTTGAACACCTTAGAATCCATATCGGAAAACGAATTCCGATTGTCCAATTCTACCGGGTTGCAGACAATCTTCCAGTTTCACAGATTCTGGCAGATGATGAGTCTGGCGCAGAGGCAGTTACAGAATACCTGATCAAAAAAGGTTGCCGTAGAATAGCCATAGTACTGGGTTCTAAAGGACTTTCCATTTCACAGAAAAGATTCATGGGATATCAGAATGTACTCCAGAAACACAATATAGAAATTGATGAGAAATTGATTGCCCATATCGATTTCACACTGGAAAAAGTAGTAAAAGCCGTTGACAACTGGCTAAAGTTAAAACCAGGCATTGATGCAATTATTTCCATTTCAGACAAAAGTGCAGTACAAATCATCCGCCACCTCAAGGAAAAAAAAGTACCTGTTCCTGGAAAAATTCGTGTATTTGGTTTTGGAAATGAATTTGTCGGGGAAATTGTAGACCCAGGGCTGAGTACTTTTGACACCAATACAAAACGTATTGGAGAAGAAGCCTCCAGCCTGATCATTGAGCAGATCATTACAGGCAAACAGAACTTGACAAAGAAAATCATACCAGGCAAAATGGTCTTAAGGAAGTCTGGTTGAAATAGTTGATTACCGTTTAAAGCACCCATTTAAAACCCAGAAAAATGAATAAAGCTACTATGAAGCTTATGAAACATGGATTATCCATTTGAATTCAATATGGCCCATCATATTCTATTATTTAAGTTTTATCATTTCGCTTCCTGCCAACAGAAACGCACCAGTACCAAAATTTTGCCAACTTTCAGCATTTGCTGGCATTGGATTGGCTCCAATATTTTGAACCCATCCAATTTTTCCATTCTCTTTCTGACATCCCATTATTCCTTTCCAAGCTTTCAAAACCACTGGTTTGAAAATTGATTTATCCAACAAATTGTTATTGATACCCCATGCCAATGCAAATGTGTAAAACCCACTGCCACTAACCTCGCCATGGTCGTAAGATTCGGGGCAAAGCAAACTTGTACGCCATAGTCCATCTTCAGGTTGTAGTTCTTTGATTTTCAAAGCCATTTCCATAAAAAGGTTTTCATAGAAAACCCTATTGGGATATTGCTTGGGCATATCTGCTAAAATCAATGCCAATCCAGCTAAAACCCAGCCGTTACCTCTGCTCCAAAATACCTTTCTACCATTTGGTTCTTTTATATCAGAAGCATTCCCCTTCCATAAAAATCTCATATCTCTGGAGAACAAATGTTGTTCCTTGTCGTATAATAATTCATACGATTGCTTATAATATTTGTCCATTTCATTCAACAAAGATTCATTTTTTGAGAATTTCGAATAGGCTGTAATTACTGGAGGTGCCATAAAAAGAGCATCACACCACCACCATAGGATGCTTTTTTCATCTGGCTCATTCACTTCCACCTTTTTGCCACCAATTCCATTCTTCCAAGGGTGAGCATTATACAAATGTTCATTGATGATTTTCTCAGAAGGCTGTAGGTTGGCCTCCGGAATTCCAAGTCTTTTCAAATAAAGATAACTGTAGCAAATATTCATATCATCGGCATGGTAGAAACGTTCCCATGGCTTCCATCCATTTCTCACTGCCATCTGCTTTAATGCTTTTAAAAAGGCAGTATCCTTGGTGGCTTCATGTGCTTTGGAAACTCCCAAATAATAAGCCCCATTTGTCCAATCTGTTGGTGCTTTTGCATAAATGGGATTGGCTTCCTGCCAGGCCATTGCTCGAAGCATCGATTGTCTAATAGAAGCCGCTTCAGGAGTAAATTTATGTTGAGACACTTTACATCCTTGATTTAAAACCAAGAGAAATAAAACAATCCAACCGCTGTATTTCTTCTTCATTTGATCATCTTTATATGGTTTAGTAAATGGTATAATTTTATACTGAATGAAGTTACCATTTGAATAAAGTACATGAATCAGCGTTACCTCTTGAATTTTATATTCATTCGAAATCAGGAATAGATCAGAAATTTTTGGCCTTGATGAAAGGATCATCTGCACAAAGCTTTTCACTGTTGTACTTTGATGAAGTTGCTTCACATTGTTTACGCAACCTGGCAAGAATAGTTGCATACTTTTTATCAGAGGCAAGATTGTTTTTCTCCAGTGGATCATTCTTCAGGTCATACAGCTCTTCGGGAGCTTTGATTAATCTATACCGGAAATATTTCCATCTTTCGGTCCTGATAGCTTCACTGGAAGGAATATCAGGATTGTCCCATAAATGCTCTATCAAAATAGCATTGCGGTTCAAATGGGCTTTGTTGTTTACCAACAAAGGAGTCAGGCTCTTCCCCTGGTAGTTCTTAGGAGCACTTACTCCTGCCATGTCCATCATTGTCTTTGTGATATCAATATTCAGCACCATTTCATCAACGCTGGATGATTTTTTTACCCTGGGGTCATAAATAATCAAAGGTATTCTGATGGATACATCATACATCAGCCACTTATCCGCAAGTTGGCGATCGCCCAAAAAATAACCATTATCGCCCATCAGAATGATAATGGTATTGTCATTGATTCCTTTTGTTTTCAGCTGCTGTCGGATCATACCAATTTCATTGTCAATTTCAGTTATCATGCGATAATAGCCCTTGACCATCTGCTGGTATTTTTCAGGAGAATCAAACCTCCATTTCCATCTCACCCGATTAAAACCTTCCCTTACTTCTTTTGGAAGACGATTGAAATATTCATCTTCTCCCAGCAATGGTTCAGGTATGTTTACGTTTTTATAAAGATCATCGGATTTATCCTGCCAATAATATTGATCTGTTGAGTTATCATGCCCGTGTGGCGCGCTGAAGGAAAGTGAAAGACAAAAAGGTTTATCCGCAGGGGCATTCCTGATGAATTCCTGCGCTTGATGTCCGGTATATCTGGTAAGGTGAACGGTATCTTTTCCGATTTTTTTATAAAAATAACCCCGACGATCAGGGCTACCTCCCCTATCATAAAAATCGCTTTGATTAAAATATTGATTGGCTGAATCAAAGACAACACCCAACTTTCCATAAAAACCTACATGATACCCACTCTCCTTTAATAGTTTGGGATAAATGATATCTGTGTAAGGTTGTTTTAATCTGGGCTTCTGAAATGTATACCCGTGCGTGCGTTCGTACAAACCTGTTAAAATGGAAGCCCTGCTGGCAGCGCAAATGGGAGTGGTTGAAAAAGCATTTTTAAAATATGTTCCAGTTCGTGCCAGCGCATCCATCTCTGGCGTCTGGATGATTGAATTGCCTGCCACTCCGAGTGCATCCCAGCGTTGGTCATCAGTAAGAATAAAGATGATATTGGGTCTTTTTCCCTGACCAATGGCCATCGCATTGACGATCAGTAATCCAACGAAGACATTAAAAATATATTTCAAACAGTTCATTTCAATAAATAGCAATGAAATTAAGTAGTTTTAAGTCAATTTATGGCGCTTTGAACTTTGAAAATTTAATTTAACGATGCAATACCGCAGGCTGGGAAAAACAGGACTGAATGTTTCAGTCATAGGATTTGGTGCCTCTCCACTGGGAAATGTATTTGACGATTGTGACGAATCGGAGGGAATCCGATCCGTGCACTGTGCAATAGACCTTGGCATCAATTTTTTTGATGTTGCTCCTTTTTATGGTATCACGATGGCTGAAACGCGTTTGGGCGATGCCCTCAAGGGAAAGCGGAATGACATCCTGCTGGCAACAAAATGTGGACGCTATGGATTGAGGGATTTTGATTTTAGCTATCAACGGATCCTTGACAGTGCAGACGAATCACTGAAAAGACTCAAAACAGACTATGTGGATTTGATGCAACTGCATGACATTGAATTTGGCAGCAAAGAACAGGTGCTGAACGAGGCCATTCCGGCCCTTCAAAAAATTAAAGCATCCGGAAAAGCCCGGTTTCTGGGCATTACAGGACTACCAGTCAGGTATCTTGCAGCGATTGCAAGAGAGGTTGAAGTGGACACCGTGCTTTCCTGGGCACACTATAACCTGCTGCAGGATGAGATCAATGCTGAACTTGTTCCGCTTTGCCAACAGAAAGACATGGGCCTGATGAATGCCGCGCCGCTTGTTCAACGCATTCTATCTGACGCATCCATTCCCGCATGGCACAATGCTCCAGCTGAATTACAAGCGATGCAAGCGCCATTGCTTGCGTGCTGCAAGAAATATGGTGTTGCACTCAGCGATGTTGCAATCCGCTATGCCATTGACCATCCGTTCATTTCCAGCACCATCATTGGCATGTGCGACCAACACAATGTGAAAAAAAATGCAGGCGTAGTGGAATTTTCGATTCCAGAGGGCTTGCTGGCGGAGATAGATCAAATAGTCACCCCAGTAAAAAACACCATGTGGTTTGAAGGCATGCCAGAGAACAATATTCCCAGACAAAATTGATAAGATGAAAGCATTGTATCTGACTGCCATAGGTGAAACAGCCATCCGTGAAATTGACATGCCCACTCCAGGACCCGAAGAAGTTCTGGTCAAGATAGGCATGGTTGGCTTCTGCGGAGGAGACCTCAATGGATTCAAAGGCCTGTTTGAACTACAAGAATATCCCAACATACTCGGACATGAAGTGGGCGGAACAATTGTTGAAATGGGCAGTGAAGTTCCTGAGCGATTCCAAAAAGGCATGAACATTACCGTTTATCCTTACCAGAACTGTGGAACATGCATCTCCTGCAGAAAAGGCAGCAGGAACGCCTGCCAGGACAACAAAACCATGGGTGTGCGGCGTCCTGGCGCCATGACCGAATACATTGCCCTTCATTGGAATGATGTATTTGTTTCAAAAACACTTTCACTGAAAGCACTTGCCTTGGTTGAACCCTTGACTGTTGGCTTTCATGCTGCAGCAAGAGGCAGGGTAACCGAACACGATACTGTAGCTGTCATCGGATGCGGAATGGTTGGCCTTGGCGCCTTGTCTTCTGCAGTACACCGCGGAGCAAAGACAATTGCCATAGATGTGGATGAATCAAAATTGGCCATCGCCAAAAAAATCGGCGCATCACATGTCATCCAGCCCAACCTAACGAACCTTCATGATGCACTCATGGACATCACCGGAGGAGATGGGCCAGCTGTGATCATAGAAGCCGTTGGAAGCCCCATGACCTATCGCTCTGCGGTGGAAGAAGTTGCCTACACGGGAAGGGTTGTCTGCATTGGCTATGCCAAATCTCCTGTGGAATTCAACACCGGACTTTTTGTGCGCAAGGAAATTGAAATCCTGGGCTCACGCAACTGCACCAATGAGTTCCCCGAGGTGATCCAATACCTTGAAGCAGGGAGGTTCCCCATTGATGAGGTGATCAGCAAAACTGTTTCCATTGATGATGCAGGAGAGGCGCTGGCCAGTTGGGCTACAGATCCCAAAGGCATCATAAAAATCATGGTGAACTTCAATAATCAAGACACATGATCAAGTCTGCCGTAACAATAGCGTTGGTTCCCCAAATCAAAACCGGTCCATGGATTTTCTGGAAAAACCTGGAGGAAAGCATGCGCAAAGCAGCTGACCTGGGATTTGATGCCATTGAGCTGTTCACTGGATCGGGGGATGCCATCAGTACTGAAATACTCAAAAAATTGATGGATCAATACAAGCTACAACTTGCTGCAGTAGGAACTGGTGCAGGAAAGGTAGTCCATGGCCTAACCCTTACAGATACAAACAGCGCCATCAGAGAAAATGCCATTGCCTTTATAAAAGAAATGATGGAATTCGGCGCCGCCTTCAGTGCCCCCGCCATCATCGGCTCCATGCAGGGAAATGCAGTTCAGGGCGACTCACACGGCAACAGCATTGCCCTGCTCGCAGAAGCATTGCATGTGCTTGATCAGCATGCCGCTTCTCTGGGAGTAAAGCTTATTTATGAGCCGCTCAACCGATATGAAACCAACCTGATGAACAATTTGGATGATGCTGCGGCTTTTATTGAATCCAACAAATTCAAGAACGTAGTATTGCTTGCCGATCTTTTTCACATGAACATAGAGGAAGCCAATCCAGCAGCAAGCATTCAAAAAAATAGGCAATACATTGGTCATGTTCATTTTGCCGACAGCAACCGGAAACCTATTGGATTTGGACATACACAAATGCAACTCATTGCCGATGCATTGAAGGCATCTGGCTATGATGGGTATGTATCCGCAGAAGCCTTCCCATGGCCTGACCCAGATCTTGCAGCAGAACAGACCATTCGCTCGTTCAAGCAATTTTTTAAATAACTCATCACATAAAAGAAATATTATGCAACGTTTTTGTCTGGCCCTTGACCTGGTAGATGATCCAGAAATGATAAAGGAATACGAACACCATCATGCAAAAGGCAGTGCTTGGCCTGAAGTCACGCAACATGATATTGATGCCGGCATCAGCAATATTGAAATCTTTAGGACAGGCAACAGAATGTTCATGATTCTTGAAACGGATGATGCATTTACATTTGAAAAGAAGGCTTTGTTTGATGCAACCAATACCAAGATTGCTGAATGGGAGCAATTGATGTGGAAATTCCAGTTGCCCCTGCCTTGGGCAAAAGACGGAGAGAAATGGGTATTGATGAAAAAGATATTCAAATCGTAGAGGCCAGCTCCAATTCAAATAATGTATATCCTCTGGTATTCTTTCTTATTTCTTCTGAGACACAATGAATGATACAGCTGTACCCGCATCTGTTTCTGATAAGCTGCTAAATTGTTTGTGAAATTTGGCTCGCGAAAAGTCAAAATCTTTTTTTAGATCTTTTGTGAGTAATACATCAAATCCATTGTTTGAATTGGCTTGCAAATGGGCTGATTTCGGTTCTCGATTGAGTATTACTTTCTTGTTGCCATTTAAAAACTTCCACTCTGCATCAGAATAAAGCCAATGTCCATTCCAAGATTTTGTCATTCCGTGCGATGAAAAATCGATGGAATGCGACATCATTGCTCCTTCCCGCAACAATGCATTCATTTTTTCATAGGTGCTATCTAATTTGTCTACGTATTGTAAAACTGCCTGAGAGAATATGTAGTCTACTGAACTAGATTCGATTTCGGTGTTTTTCTCCCAGGGAACAAAAAATTGTATTTCATCACTTCCGTTGCAGTCCATATTTTTGATGGCTGACCTTAGTTTTATGATCCGATCTTCGGTCAGCATTTGTTTCATCAAGTTGTCATTAAGTATCTGAGATGGAAATGTATATTCATCAAGCAATGGATATACCTTGGGAAATTCATGATTGTCTGGAATAGCTGCTCTGTTTTTAAACAGTTCCACCAAGTTGTCAAAAATCATTAGATTTCTTTTTGTATTCCAATAAGTATGTACATCCAGTGCGTAGTATTTACGGCTACCTGTGAGCAGTGCTGCTAATCCTATTCCTATAGATTCTCCTGGCCCCAACTCTGCAACAGTACTGTTTATATGGTTAAATCCAAACTTGTGCGCATGGATGAGATGCCTCAGCCAAACCGAATAACAATAGCGGCTGTTGTCTGTACCAAATGTTCGGGCGTCTTGTTTTCTCCTGTCAACTACCTTTCTGATGGCTCCCTTTGTTAACGCAACAACTTTTTCCGTATTGATCATCATCCTGCTTTTTAAGCTTAAAAGTCAAAAAGTTTTGTTGATTTATAATAGTGATAAGACGCCTTATTTCTTAAACATACTATAATATAAATTTCCATCCAGTGTCCATCAACATGTATAGAAAGTGATGAAAATATTTAGGCTAAAAAAATCCCCGACATATGCCGAGGATTTAGTAGCCCAAAAGGGGTTGATTACGAACTATTTAATTCACGATTCTGCCGCCTTACTGATTTACAATATCTAATGTAAGTGCCTATAATATTTAGCTAAGCTGGAAACTTGATACTAGAACTGTTCAAAAATGTCTTCCAAGCATAAGAGTCAACACATATTTTTAATCGGCTAGATCAACAAATTGATTGATTCCGCTTAATATAAGTGAAACTCTTTTTTGCTCTGCCCAATCAAGATGAACGCTTATCCATTCGTACAAATAATGATTCTCCAACAATTCTTGGAAGCTCTGTCGCATGTATTTTTTTACGCTTTGTGGAGCTGCTTCTAATTCTTCCCAGATTGCATTTCTGCTGTTCAGAATATAAACGATGTCCTCAAAATCACTGCTTGTCCTCCCTTCATTCTTACCTCTGTTTTTGAATGCTTCTAATTTACACGCCAGAAAATGTACAGCATCAAATATTTTAACTTCTGTTGATTCATCAATTTTATGTGTTATTGTATTCTTTACCCCATCTGCATACCAAAGGTTAGTGAATCCTAATATGTCTACCGAAGTTGGCATTATGTCTACAATTACTCCTCTAACAATATATCTGCATACTATTTTAGAAGTCATGTCATTTGTAAAGCCTTTGCTCCTAAGTTTTTCCTCTATTTCGGCATATTCACGATAAGCTGCAATTTCTACGACAATATCAACATCATCAGTTACTCTTGAATCAGAAACAATTCGATCCTTATACAATGAAACGGTAGCACCGCCTACAAATACAACTTGTGAGGCCAATTCCTCTAAGGCTGAGTATACAACCTTAATACGTGTTATATTGTAATGATCACTCACAGGATTTCATTTTTTAATACTTCAAGTGCAACAGAAAGCTCACGTGTTTTACCAACTCTAATAATATCAATTGCTGCCAACAGTAGATGCAACTTTTCATCTTTTTTTACAGCTTTGGAAACGGTTTTATATAATGGGGAAATGGCCATGCCTCTGAGTGACCCATTTTCATCAGGCCAAACAAAATGTTCATCAGATTTAAATTTCTCACTAAAAAGACCATAAGAGTGTGCAGTTGGAATTCCAGTTACCAATGTTCCTGGCTGTTGGGGAAACACATAATGTAGACCATGTTCAATAAATTCCATAAGAGACTGCCTGAATATCCTTTTTCTGTTTACATCTATCAGTCCAGCCAAAAAGCTTCTATTTAGTGATTCGGATACCTCCGAAAGGCTCATAAAAAGACCTGAAGACAGATCTCGGTATTGCCACTCTTTATTGATTGTCAATATCTTAAGAAGTATAACAATATCCTGAGAACGCATTCCATTATGTGCTTTCATAACACGAATATAGTTCTCTGTTCGCGAACAAAGAACATTATTTTATTTAGCTTACCTTATTTTATGATTTATTATATCATTCGCTCCCTAACTCGGAGTATATCAATGATTTTTCATTTGACGAATTGAGATATCCAATTGCGAGACAAACAATCTAACCTGATATGGAATATTTAATTGTTGAAAAACATTTTTAAAATTTGCTAGTCGTTGGTAAAGTGTGAAATCAAATGTTCAAATAAAATTGGCTGTGACTTAAAGAAATTGATGAAAAATAAAGTTGATGAATCAATAACTAAAACATAAAATAAAAAAAATCCCCGGCTTTGCCGAGGATTTTGTAGTCCTAAAGGGAGTGAATTCGAATAAATTAATTGAGGATTTAACTCATATATTAATTTATGAGTGAGGTTTTCTCGGATAAGATTTACTGAATTCACAATTGGAGAAATTTGAGTTAGTTAATGTGAAATGAGTCGAAAAATGGAATTTTGAATTAAGAGGAACTCTTAAATATGCCCATTATATATCCTTAAATATGCACAACAATATTTCTTAAATATGCACAATTAGAGGATTTGTATGTATATTTGGGTGGTTAACAAAATAGGTTATGAGTTATATCAAAAGGTTGGTTGAAGATGATTTAATGGGGAAAATGTCAGCCTCTGGTGCTGTACTTATAAAAGGTCCTAAGGCATGTGGAAAAACTGAAACTGCAAAACAATATGCAAAAAGCGTGTTAAAAATGGATCAAGATCCACAAGTTTCAGTAATCATGGCAACCAATCCACAGTTATTATTAGTAGGAAAAAATCCACGATTGATAGATGAATGGCAAGAACAGCCAGAAATATGGAATTACGTTAGGCATGAAGTCGATCAGCGTAAGTTAAAAGGTATGTTTATCCTAACAGGATCCGCAAATCCGCCTGAAAATATTAAACTCCATAGTGGTGCAGGTAGATTTACAGTCGTACAAATGGATACAATGACTTGGCAAGAATTGGGGTACTCCAGTGGTACAGTAAAACTATCGGAATTGCTACTTGGTGAATTAAATGAAATTTATGAACCTGCAATTTCATTGGAGTTTATCATAGAAAGAATTTGCATCGGTGGTTGGCCTACATTGATCAATGAGAGTATACAAAATGCTTTAAACATGAATAGAGGCTATATCGATCTCCTTTGTGAGGTAGATATGAGCCATGTGTCAGGAGTGAAGCGAAACCCTCATAAAGTACGCAGTTTATTGCGCTCTCTATCGAGAAATGTAGCAACTTTAGTTGATAATAAAACCTTAGAGAAGGATGTTAAAATGAATGAAAACAATGAATTATCAAGAAACACACTTTCAGATTATTTAGATGCACTTTCCAAATTAATGATACTTTCCGAACAACCGGCATTCAACCCACATATTCGATCATCGGCATCGTTACGTAAATCACCGAAAAGGCACCTTTGCGATCCTTCGCTAGCTGTTGCAGTTTTGGGTTTGGAAAAGGAATCATTGATGAAAGATATAAAATACACAGGTTTTCTGTTTGAATCATTGGCAATACACGAGTTGAATGTATATGCCAAAACAAATGACGCTACTGTTTATCACTACAACGATTCCTATGGTTATGAAATTGATGCAATCGTTCAGAAGCGCAATGGAGATTATGCAGCGTTTGAAATAAAACTTGGAGTAGGATTCATTGACGATGCTGCAGAGAATCTAAAAAAATTCTCATCCAATATTGACACTAACAAAATGGAATCTCCAAAATCACTGAATATAATTACAGGAACAGGTATGAGCTATCGACGTCCAGATGGAATAAATGTAATTTCATTGGCCTCACTCGGGAAATAAAAAATCCCCGGCATTTGCCAGGGACTTTGTAGCCCGTAGTGGTTTGATTTCGAATTATTTAGGAATGGATTTGGCTGACTTGATCAATTACTGGGAACAACTATTTTTCATTTTTGATGATTTAAAAGTGTCCTTCTACCCATAAATAAAACAGCAATAAACTGTCCATTTTTTGTAAGAAGGGAACAAAGCGTTAGGAATTAAATTTAATGTTCTTTAGTCTCTTTTTCCTTATTGACAACCTTGTTTTTAGTTTTGTCTTTTTTTTGCACTAACCAAGTATCAAATTTTGTTTTTTGGTCATCAGTCAATATTGCTTTTATATCTACATTGGCAGCTTTAATCATCTCTCTTGCTTTTTTATTACTTTCTTTTTTGTCTGGACCCACAGCTTTCGCTTTAATCTCATCAACTTGTTTTAAGCATTTCAATTGTATTGACTCAATTTTTTCAGATTGTGCTAAAGTTAATTTGAGTTCTTTTTTTAATTGCTTTACAAACTGAGCAGTTCTTTGTTCAGGAGATTTAGATATGGTGTCTTGAGCAAATGTGACAATTGTTGTCATAAATACTATTACTAATAAAATTAATTTTTTCATGCTTTTCGTTGTGGGAATTAAATTTCTGTTCAATTTGAATATTAAAGAATGATAACATATCTCATCATATATCATTATGGGCCCATAGGAATACAATAAAAACATATAATAGTAATCATTTATCAATTGTTTTACTAATCAGGTTAAGTAAGAACAGAATGATTGACAATACAAAGTACACATCTTTTCAATTAAGGTTATTTTTTATAATTTTTCTGAATAATGAATAACACTCAAAGATCTTAATTTCTCTGCTGCAGATTCTGGAGTAATGTCTCTTTGAGGGTTGGCCAACATTTCATATCCAACCATATACTTTTTAACTGTTGCGCTTCTCAACAAAGGAGGATAAAAATGCATATGCCAATGCCATTCAGGAAATGACCCACTATTTACAGGTGATTGGTGCATACCAGCGGAATAAGGAAATGAAATATTGAACAGGTTATCATATTTCGTAGTCAGTTGCTTTAATATGGTCGCAAAAGATAACCTTTCCAGCGCATTAAATTGCATAATATGCTGAACATGTCGTTTGCTTACAATCATCGTCTCATATGGCCATATTGCCCAAAATGGAACGAGAGCCACAAAATGTTCATTCTCTACCACAATTCGCTCATTTTTTTTTAATTCCAATTGTAGGTAATCAGACAACAAGCTTGTCTGGTGTTTATCAAAATAATTTTTCTGCTGACTTGTTTCTTTTACCAATTCCAGTGGTATTGAGGAGGAAGACCATATTTGTCCATGGGGATGGGGATTACTGCAACCCATAATCTCTCCTTTGTTTTCAAAAATCTGAATATATTTAATTGCAGGGTTGGCAGAAAGTTCATTATACTCTTTTTGCCAGAGGATAATAATTTTTTCTATCGCCGCTACAGTCATTTGTGGCAGTGTAAGGTTATGCTGGGGTGAAAAACAAATCACTTTACAAATACCGGATTCGCTTTTTACTGACAATAACCCCTCTTCATTATAATCACCAACAGGTGAATCTTTCAGTAAGGCAGAAAAGTCATTAATAAATGAAAAAGGGTCATTGTATTTCGGATTGACTGTTCCATCTGTTCTTTTATTACCAGGACACAAATAACAGTTGGCGTCATAAGACGGACGGTTATCGTCTTGTAAATCTTCAAGCTTACCTTGCCAGGGTCTTTTCATGCGATGGGGTGAAACCAATATCCAATCGCCAGTTAAAATATTTAATCTTGTATGTGAGTGTTCTTTTAAATCAAACATAATTAAGTAATAATTTCAGTTCCGTTATCTATTGATGCGACAGCGTAGGTTAAGGGTAAGTCCATTTCCTTTTCATAGTTAAATTGTAAACCAGAAACAAGTTCATCTATTGCATTTTCCTTTACCAGATTGATTGTGCAACCACCAAATCCACCACCCATCATTCTTGCGCCTAACACATTGGGATTATTGCTAACCTTATCAACCAGCCAGTCAAGCTCTTTACAACTCACTTGATACATTTTACTTAACCCATCATGGGTGGCAAACATATTTTTTCCCAATTCAATGAGATTGCCATTTTCAAGACAACTACAAACCTCTACAAGGCGATTTATTTCCTGCACCACATAGCGACTTCGTTTATCAATGCGTTCATCTTTTATCAATACATAATTGCTCAGCATTTCCTCTGTTACATTACGCAAAGAATTTATTCCCTGTACATGTTCGCTAACCCAATCCACGGCAGTTTTACATTCTATTCTTCGGTTATTATATTCGGAAGATGCCAGTGAATGTTTTACACTGGTGTTTAATAAAAGAACTTTAATCCCATCAAGTTTAAATGGCACATATTCATATTCCAATGAACGGCAATCCAGCTTAATCAAATAATCTTTCTTCCCCATCATTGAAGCAAATTGATCCATTATGCCGCACATTACCCCTGCATACTCGTGTTCTGCTTTCTGTGCCATTTTTACCATTTCGAGCTTTTCAAAATTTGTTTGTAACAATTCATTTAAAGCAAAAACAGTTGCACATTCTATAGCAGCAGAAGATGATAATCCTGCACCAATCGGAACAGTGCTGGTCAATACCGCATTAAATCCAGTCAGTTTAATACCTTTTTTTAGAAATTGTGCGGCACTGCCAAGAATGTAGTTTGGCCAACCCATATCACCAACTGGCTTTAAGTCGTTTAAATGAACTGAATATTTTTGATTCAAATCCATTGCTACCAGATGAACCTCATCATCATCTCTTAGGGATACAGCGATATATGCTGCTTTATCGATAGCGGCGGGTAAAACAAATCCTTCATTATAATCTGTATGTTCACCAATGATATTGATACGACCGGGGGAACGGACAATGATGGGTTTTGTTTGAAATTGATCCTGGAAAACATTTTTTAAATCTTCTATTAGTTGCATTCGATTAGTTGTTATATTGAATATGAAGTCTTATTTATGTTGCACAGTTGATCTTTGATCTTACTTAGTGGTTGCATTTGTTTGAATTTAACAATCATCAAATTCATCCTATATTCACCTTTTCAAATGGGTTATTACATTTTTTTCAATGGAAAACCGAAAAATTGTCTTTGTTTCGTAGTGTTCTCCGGGATTAAGTAGAACCGATAGAAATAGATTTCTGTCTTCAGCGTAAGGATAGCTTTGTGTCTCCATGGCAAAAGATTCCCTGTATTTAATCGGCATTCCTGATTTACCTGTATCTGAACCATCGAAAAAATTGGCACTGAAAAAATGAAGACAGGGCGCGATTGTAAAAATCTCCATTTTCCGTCCACTGTTCGGTTCTACTACAGTAGCGGCTAAAGTTATATTGTTTTTCTTCTTTTTGTTTAAAACAAAATGATGATCATACCCAGCTGCAAATTTCAATTGCTCGTTAACATTTTCAAAACTCAAACCCTTACCTATGGTTGTCATTTTACGGAAATCAAATGGTGTTTCTTTTACTTTAGTTATTCTATTTATAGCCATTTTATCTTCATTGACGGGACAGATATGATCAGCATTAATTTGAAGCAAATGATCACTAATTAAACCACTATTCTCACCTGCCAGATTGAAAAATGCATGATTTGTAAGGTTAACGGGAGTGGTTTTATCTGTTGAGGCCTTATACTCCATTACCAATTCATTTTTCCCATTTAAGGTATAAGTAACTTCTGTCGTTAGATTTCCAGGATAGCCCATTTCGCCATCCACAGAGAGATAACTCAATACCAATGCTGTATCACAATAAGATTTGACTTCCCAAACCTGATTGTGAAAACCTTTTGAACCGCCATGCAGATGATGATTACCGACATTTAATTGAAGTGGATAAGTAAAACCATTCAGGTTAATCGTGCCATCTTTAATGCGCCCAGCGACTCTTCCAATCATTGCACCGTGGTAAACAGCATTTGCTTTGAGATAATCATCAATACACTTAAATCCAATTACAATATCAGCTATGTCTCCTTTTTTATCTGGCACATTTAAGCTGACTATCCTTGCACCATAATTGGTTATGGCCATACTTACATTGGCATTTTTCAAAAAATATAAACTGATATTTTTACCATCTACTTTCTTTTGAAAATCTTCAATTTTTAAGGCTTTATAATTATCATTTTTTTTGGTCTGGCCAAAAACGATGTAATAGCCGGCACTTAAAAAATAAATTGTCAAAAATAATATTTTGATGTTAAAATATTTCATAACAAACCTGTCTGTCATTCGATTTATTGAAAACAGTTTATATATATATCAGTTGGGGGTAAAATATTGATGAGATTTACTTTCGGCTATGCATTCTAATCGATATTACTTAAGTTCTATTTTTTCAACTTTTTTATAATCTTTTCCCCTAATCAATTCAAAATCTTTTACCATTGCTTTTAATACACCTGACTGAGATTTTGCCAAGTTATTTTTTTGGCTGATGTCTTCTTTCAAATTATACAATTGATATTCATCTGAATTACCCAATTCTATATTTACTTCTTCCAGTACGGAATCGCCACCATAAGGTGGAATCATCAACCAATCGCCTTTTCGAAAAGCCGTTTTGGTATTTGCCTCAATGATGAGACTTTTTCGTCCTTTATTGCTCTTGCCCATAAAAACGTCAATCATATTTTGGCTATCAGTAATCTTTACTTCTTCTCCCACAAGTGCAGCAATTGAAGCAAGAAGATCCATTTGGGAAACCATGGCATCAGAAACGGATGGGTATATTGATTCTTTCCAGTAGATAAAAAAAGGAACTCTTGTGCCAGCCTCAAGCAAACTGTATTTACCTCCACGAAGAGGGCCATTGGGTTTGTGGTTACCTAATTTTTCAACCGCATCGTCGTAGTATCCATCATTCAAAACCGGACCATTATCACTTGTAAAAACGATCATCGTATTTTCCAATATATTCTCGTTTTTCAAGGTTTTAACAATCTCTCCAACACACCAATCTGCTTCAAGTATGACATCTCCACGTGGACCTAAACCCGATTTTCCTTCAAACCTGGGATGAGGCGTTCGAGGAACATGCGGTTGATTCATGGCATAATACAGGAAAAATGGATTTTCATCGTGCGATAAAATAAAGGATTTTGCTTTTTCAAGAAAATGGTCAGCAAGATCTTCATCTTTCCAATTTGCACTTCTACCTCCTTTGACAAAACCTATTCGGGGAATGCCATTCACAATTGAACTATTATGGCCATGATGCCATTTCATTTTCAATAACTCCGGATTAGACTTTCCAGTAGGTTCTCCGTCAAAGTTTTTTTCGTAATCAACAGCAATAGAATCGTTAGCACTCAAACCATCCACAAAACCATTATTTATATATACGGTCGGTACACGGTCTTGTGTAGCTGCCATTATATATGCATAATCAAATCCAACCTCATTGGGACCAGGAGTTATTTTTTTATTCCAATCAACAATTCCTGTACCTAAACCAAGATGCCATTTGCCTACAACTGCAGTTTTATACCCTGTTTGTTTTAACATTTTTGGCAGGGTTTGCTGTTCTGTACCAATCAATAATGGCGCTGAACCAGGCAATATTTTTGCGTCTTTGTTGCGCCAAGGATAAACACCAGTAAGCAAGGCATACCGGCTAGGTGTACACGTTGCAGAAGATGCGTAGCCATTTGTGAACCTCACTCCGCCTTTGGCCAGCAAGTCAATATTTGGTGTTTTTATGGCCGTGGCACCATAGCAACCCAAGTCTCCATAACCCAAATCATCAAGATATATAACAATAATATTAGGCCTGCTCTTTGGTTTGGGCGAATTGTTTTGTGAAGATCCCGTTGTAATAAAAATAAACAACAGAAGAAACAAAGTATTAAATGTTCTCATTGTTTACCCTTTCAATTTAGTTTTTTTATTTTTTTTAATCAGCGGAAACAGTTCTGACTCAATATGGGCTGATTTAGCCATCTTGATAAAATCATCTTTAAGTTGTGGCATTGTAGATGCCAGGTCATTTTTTTCAAATGGGTCTTTTGATAAATTATAAATTTGAACTGATGGCGGTTGAACATCACTTTCATATTTTATAACTGCCTTCATGTCCCCTTTTCGTATACCCACTGATTGGTCGCGTTCCCAATAAAGGTATTCATGTTCAACTTGGTCCTTGGGTTTTCCCAATAATGTTGGAAGAAATGAAATACCATCAATCTTTTCCGGCTTTTTTACATTGATAATTTCAGCACAGGTAGGCAAGAAATCCCAAAAAGCAGAAATATGACTTGATGTTGACCCGGGTTTTATTTTATCTTTCCAGTAAGCAATCAAAGGAGTTTTTATACCGCCTTCGTATACTTCACTTTTCCTTCCGTGCAATTGTCCGCCGGTATGAAGATAATTGTCCTCTTCAGCATTGAGTGCAGTTCCATTGTCGCTTGAGAAGATAATCAAAGTGTTATCCAACAGGTTAAGTTTTTTTAGTGTAGCGATAATTTCTCCTACCTCAGTATCAAGACGAGAAGTCAATGCTGCATATTTTGGTACTGAAAACTCCTCTGCGTTTGCCACACCTGCCTTTATCCCTGTTTTTTTTGCATAATATGCTAAAACCGAATCGTCGGACTGATGATAGGGTGCATGTGGCAATGTTGGTGCGAAATATAGGAAAAAGGGATTGTTTTTATTTTTATCAATGAAATTCAATGCTTCATCCTTTATCGTATTGGCACTATACACCGAAAAAGGGGTTTTAATATTCTGAAAAATGGTAACAGAATCATCATTGCTGCGCATGTAATGTGTGAAATAATCATGGGCATGCCGTTGACAATTGTACCCGTAAAACTGATCAAAGCCTTGTTTATTTGGTGAACCCTCTGAGCCAGGATAGCCCAAGCCCCATTTCCCAAATGCTCCGGTTTTATACCCTGCTTCCTTAAACAATTCTGCGACAGTTACTTCGCTTGTTGGTATGGGCACATTTCCTTCGAAAGGAAGGGGTTTGTTGTCCCTTACCCACGCGTGTCCAGTGTGCTTCCCTGTCATCAGAGACCCACGGGAGGGAGCACAAATATTTGAACCACTATAATGGTTGGTAAATTTAATCCCCCCTTTTGCCAACCTATCAATATTGGGAGTTTCAATGACTTTCCCTCCGTAACAACCAAGTTCGAAATAACCCATATCATCCGCCAAAATGTAAATAACATTGGGTTTATTGTTCTTTTTTTTAGTTTTTTGACCTTTGGCGTTGTTACAAAACAGCACAATCAACAAACCGGCGAATACTGTAACTAGATTGCAAACTTTCATTACTTGATATTTTTATATTTAATTTTCACTTTCTTTTTCTACCCAGTTAGGCGGTATGGGGACAGTAGGTTTCCCAAATTTTTCTAAGAATTTTTTGTACATGTCATAATATTTTTCTTTGTACATTTTCTTCATTTTTTCTTCCCTTATCTGGGGATAATAATCAAATATGTCCCCCATGCCTAAAGCCCTTGGGTCTTTTTGATTCGTTAACGCCTTATCCATTGTAGATTTAAGATCTTTTACAATAGATGCAAACAAAGGATCAGCAGCTAAATTATTGATGCAATCGGGATCCATTACAACATCATACAGTTCATCAGCCGGTCGTTTTCCAAATGCTAGCGAATAAAACTTATAATCGGGATCTGTTTCCTTCAGGCCTGCTACATAGGTTTTAGTAGGTGAGTCGTCCGTATTATTATAACCGTATTCCGGATCACCTGCTGGCCATCTGTTGGGTTTGTAGTTATGGGCGTAGAAGTATCTATCGGTTCTTATTGCCCTTGAAGGATAACCAACGTTAATTTGGTCTCCTTCTACCCGTCCCATATCATGGCGTTCTTTACCCACCAATGAAAACTTTCGTTTTTTATCAACTCTTCCCGATTTGCCAGAAAGCAAAAGATTGAGAAAGCTTTTCCCTGTCATTTGCTGGTGAGGTTTCAATTCGGCGGCTTCCATCAATGTAGGAGCAACATCTGGGAAATTGATAAAGTCTGTAACAGTTCTGCCTGGCTTTATCTTATCCCCCCAACGCACTGCAAATGCTACATGAAAATCTTCATCATATATCTGCCCTTTTACACGGGGAAAAGGCATACCCTGATCAGAAGTTACAATGATGATGGTATTATCAAGCAGGCCACGTTTAGACAAGGCGTCAAGTGCTTTCCCAATCATCATATCATGGTATTCGACTTCTACACCATAATCAGCCAAATCCCCTCGCACCAATTCATTATCCGGTAAAAATGCCTGAACACTGACTTTACTCAAATCTTTTCCAGCTTTTTTATAAGAATCCTTTTCGTATTTGCGATGCGCCTCGTGCGTTCCTAGCCAAAAACAAAATGGTTTATTTTGATCCCTTGTATCGAGGTATTGCTCAAAATTAGAAGTATAATCCTTATTGCTAATTCCACTGAAAGGAGGCTTTAAATTAAAATTATTAAATTCCCAACCCGCAGGATTATGTTCTCCATAATATACCCCAGGGCCCCACCCTTTTCCAGTAAATCCAATAGTATAGCCATTGCTTTCTAGCAACTCTGGATAAAATTTCCATTTAGGCGGCATAACCGGAATATGATTAGCGGCTTCTTCAAGTTGCCAAGAGTAACGACCAGTTAAAAAACAAGCGCGTGAAGGAGAACATTTAGGATTGGAAACATACGCATTGGTAAACAAAACACCTTCATGAGCGATGCGATCGAAATTTGGGGTTTTAATATATTTACTACCATAAACTCCTATACTTGTTCTTGAAATGTCATCAGCCATGATAACCAAAATATTTGGTCGCTTATTTTGCCCTATTACTGAAACGGATAGAAATAAACCAAATAAAAGAAAAACATATTTTATCTTCTTTGCAGATCGATTGTTCATTGTATGAAATTTCTATTTAAATAATTTAAATTTCTTTATCCATGATAAATGATAGAATGTATTGTTAACTCTTTTTGTTCAACTCAATCAAGTGAAATATCGCTATACCGTTACCATTTGTACGGATAAATATATCAGCGTTATTTTCTCCTCTGTTATTAAAAAAAGGGTCCTCCAAAAGAAATGTTTTCTCTTTCCAAATGCCTGAATTAGTGTTTTTTATTGAAAATGCCTTTTTGTTTTTAGCATCAAGCGCATCATACAATAATGTCCATTCAGCGACACCTTCATCAAGCCAAACAATACGAATTTCAATACTTTTTGATTTGCCTAAAAATTGATCATCAACATCAAAATAAATGGCTTTGCTTTTATTATTAGTATTGATTGATCGGGAAAATTGACTGTAAACACTTTCTGGTGGACCCTTATGCCACCAACCAGTACTTGTAGATTCAGGATCGATCTGGATTAAAAATCGGCTGTAGTTCCCCGGGGATATTCCCCAGCCAACATCATTATAATCCTGACGCTTCCTATTAAGCATGCCATCACCAATGGCTTTTGCTGGATCACCTTGAATGACTCCAAATGGTTTAAATTCCTCCGCAATTTTTATGTAACGGGAAATATTGTTCTTGGCGGCTTCCCCATATTTGGATACGGGAAAAGCGATGGTATCAGATGCATCCAACCCTTTTTGGAAGGCACAAAAAGCTGATTGAGCAGTTGCAGGATCATGTTGTCCTGCATATTTATTGAAAAACTTCAAAGCTGGTTCAAATTGTTTTCCTTCTGAAGCTTCTGCAGGTACATTCCACATATCAAGGCCACAGTGTGTAGCAAAAAGAGAAGACCAATAAAAAGCCTGTGCTGGATTTTTCGTGCTCCAACCATAAACGGCCCACTCTCCATCCTGTTCTCCCCTGGAAAAAAACTGTTTACCTCTTTTTTGTACTTCTTCCTTAAATTTTTGCCAATTCTGGAGCCTATAATTCGTTTCACTGATATGATAACCATGGCTGAACATACCGTTCTTAAGCCCAATAACATCAAAATTGTCCAACAACCAGTTGTATTGAATACCATTGTTGGAATCATAATTGACCAGCACCGGCTTTACCATTCCACCACCGGTATTTTTATCTGTTAATGCATTTTTTAGAACATCCCATGCCTTGATTCTAAATTCTCCCCATTGCTCATTTGTTATGTTAAATTGAGGGTCTAAAGGCTTTCCCTTGTACCCTTCACCATCACCGGTAGAACCTTCTGCAGACTGAATATAAAGAATGCGTGACTGCAGTTCTTTTGGCAATTGTTTTACATATTGGCCCAATGCTGTCAACATGCGATGATAGTACCTTAAATAATCCTCGTCTAAATAATAGGGAAATGTCTGGTTGCGCTGCTCTCCTAATGGATTGAATGTTTTTGTCATTTCCAGTTCTGGCACCCCATTCTCATACAACCATTTGGGAGAGTTTGGAGCTACCCAAATCATGATGAAAGTATAGAAATCATTCTCCTTGAGTTGCTTCAGTTTTTGCCCAATTTGTTCTTCGAACTTAAAATTTCCTGAAGCAGGTTCTATTTGTGACCATTTTAATATTAATGGAGCTCCCTTTATCAAAGGATGACTCTGTTTTGTAACTTTTTCCGGATTCCATCCAGCCCAGCTGTAAACACCCCAGCAATTTGCAGGAAATGGTGTCTGTGCTTGAATTGAAAATGCAAAAAAGCAAAGAAACCCTATTGCTATAAAACCAACAAATTTTTGAACTTTCATTTAATGGAGCTTTTGTAAAAGTCTTTTTGCTTTTAATGTAAGATCAACATTTCCCGCTTTACCACCTTCCTCACTGTCATTGGCATTGTTCTTTCCATTGCTAGGCAATGGAACTGCATCTACTTTAGGAAGCAACGCATGCAATTGCTCTTTGACTTTTAAAATCTCTTTTTTTGTTGAATTGGCTAAATTATCCCACTCCATCGGGTCATTTTTAATATTATATAATTCTTCAACTATTTCCTTTTTGCCCCGATAAATATAATGCCACTCCTCAGAAATTACGGAATGAGAACCCTTGCCATCTGTAGTGACGGTAGGATGCCACTGCAATGTAGTGTTGGCAAGCAATGGCCTGAGGCTTTCGCCATCAATATTATCTTTTTTTGGAAGTTTACATAAATCAATAAGTGTTGGGTAAATATCCATCAGGTTTACATTCCTAAAGCAGAGCTGTTGCTTGGTCATGCCTGGAACATGAACAATAAAAGTAGTCTGTGTAGATTCCTTCCACAACTCTGCTTTTCGGAAGCGCAGCTTTTCGCCAAGATGCCAGCCATGGTCACCAAATAGTACAACGATGGTGTTTTCAGCATACTTACTTTTTTTCAAAGCCTCTAACACTACTCCAACACAATCATCTGCATAAGAAGCTGAAGCCATATACGCTTGAATTGCTTTTTTGAAAAGGACTGTGTCTTGCTGTACCCACTGAAAATCCAGGGATGGACTTGCGTATTTTTCATTATTTTTTGACAAAATATCATCTAAGTCATTCAGTTTATAATCCGGCAGCTTGATGGTATCTGTATTGTATCTATCAAAATATTCTTGTGGCACAAACCAAGGCAAATGTGGTTTGGATATTCCCACTGCCATAAAAAATGGCTTATCATAATCCTGTTTTAGTTTATTTTCAAACCATGTGGCTGTTCGGTAGTCTTTGGTTTCTTCTTTGGGTGCTTTTGTTGGGGCCCAGGCGAATTCTGTGCCGCCACCTACTTTATATTTAGCATCAGGCACAACTTGACCGTTAATAATCCCTTCATTTCTGGAGTATAATTTTTCTTTTATAATTTCAGATGAACCATTTTCCAATTCCCATTCATCAAATGCCCATTGTCCGTGGTCAACACCATTCTCAGTTAAATGCTTGTGAAATATTTTACCTTTTGAAATAGTTACATAGCCATTTTTTGAAAAATACTCTGGTAGCGTTGCATTCTCCTGAACGAGTATAGAATTAAGCATATTGTTGCCATTCCCATAAGCACCTGTTTTTGAAGGCATAAAACCTGAAAGCAAGGCCGAACGGGATGGGCAACAGACCGGACCAGCACAACTTGTATTCCGGAAGACAACAGATTGCTTTGCTAATTTATCCATGTTGGGTGTTAACATTTGGGGATTACCACCCATAGCACCCACCCAATCATTTAAGTCATCCACAGCAATTAATATAATATTAGGTCGATCGTTTTTTTGAGCATAACTGTGTGCGCTTACTATAAACAGGTTGAAAACGAGAATAACGAATATTTGCTTCATTTTACTATATTTATTTTCTTATAATTTCCACTTCTATGCCATTGAAAATATCATC
>JBIPNK010000078.1:0-12244 GCA_044373365.1 Chitinophagaceae bacterium | reverse complement strand
GCTTCTACTGCGAATTTCTGTGGGATAAGAAAATTACGTGCATAACCATTTTTTACGGTTACCACTTCATTTGCTCCACCAAGGTTGTTAACGTCTTGAATTAAAATAATCTGCATAATGTTCTTTTTAAAAGTTTTACCAACTCCAATCCCGTTTTAGGGACTGTCACACCATCAGGTGATTAGGTTGGAGGTTCTACTTCAACAAATCTGTTACGTATGGCAACAATGCCATCTGACGACCACGCTTGATGGCTTCAGATACCTTGCGCTGATACTTCAGAGAGTTACCTGTGATGCGGCGGGGCAACATTTTGCCTTGCTCATTCAGGAACTTCTTTAAAAATTCGCCGTCTTTGTAATCGATGTAACGGATACCATATTTCTTGAAACGGCAGAATTTCTTCCTTGGTTTCTCGGTTTTAATGGCTGTCAGGTACTTGATCTCATTTGCTTTTGCCATGATTTTAGCCCTCCACTGCTTTTTCGGTTCCGGTAGATACACCACTTCTCTTTTTTGTGTTATACTCGACGGCGTATTTATCGAGTTTGATAACAATGTGACGGAGTACCTGCTCGTCACGCAGGAGCTGAATCTTCAGCTTTTCATTCATGTCGGATGGCGCTACATATTCCATAACCCAGTAGATTCCCGTAGTCTTCTTCTGGATGGGGTAGGCCAGTGATTTCAACCCCCAGGGGTTGCTATGTACGAGAGAACCACCGCCAGCAGTGATAAAATCGACATATTTCTTCTGAGCAGTTTTGAATTCTTCCTCACTCAGAACAGGGGTAAAAATCACCATCAATTCATAATTTTGCATAAACCCTGTATTTATTGATTTGATAATGGGGGGCGAAGGTAATGCTTTTTTGCCATTTTTGCCTATATTTTATTCTCATTTTGTCTTTTTTTATCCTGGGTAACCATTGGCCTGGGTGCCAACCTGTCACTTTTGTGTTTTGGCATCCATTTTGTCCGCTGGAACTAAAACATAGCATATGCAAAAAGGACAAATACGGGTTCAGACAGAGAACATTTTTCCCATCATCAAGAAGTTTCTCTACAGCGATCACGACATTTTCCTGCGTGAACTCATTGCCAATGCGGTAGATGCCACCCAAAAATTAAAGGCGTATTCATCTGCCGGCGAGGCGAAAGGGGAATTGGGAGAATTGCGCATTGATGTAATTTTAGACAAAGAAGCCAAGACCCTGACCATTGCTGATCGGGGTATCGGTATGACGGCGGAAGAGGTTGATAAGTACATCAACCAGGTGGCATTTTCCAGTGCAGAAGAATTTTTGGCAAAATACAAAGGTCAAAACGAGGCCAACATCATCGGACATTTCGGTCTTGGTTTCTACAGTGGATTCATGGTGAGTGAGAAGGTGCAACTCAGTACCCTTTCTTATAAGGAAAACAGCGAAGCTGTTGTTTGGGAATGTGATGGAAGCCCTGAATTTACATTGCAACCCGCTGAAAAAAAAGAGAGGGGTACCTCAATCACCCTTTTCATCAATGAGGAAAGCCAGGAATTTCTTGATGCAGCCAAAATAAAGGGAATCCTGGACAAGTTTTGTAAGTTCCTCCCTGTACCTATTTTCTTTGAAGAAAATCAAATCAACAATACCAATCCGGCATGGGTAAAAAAGCCGGCTGAGCTGGAGAAAAAGGACTACGAGGAGTTTTACAAATCATTGTACCCATTCAATGAAACCCCGTTGTTTTGGATTCACCTCAACGTAGACTATCCTTTCACGTTGACGGGTATTCTTTATTTTCCCAAGATCAAACAATCCTATGAAATCCAGAAGGACAAGATTCAGCTGTACTCCAACCAGGTCTTTGTAACAGACGAGGTCAAGGACATTGTACCGGAGTTCTTGATGTTGCTGCAGGGTGTAATTGACTCGCCAGACATTCCGCTCAACGTCAGCAGGAGCTATTTGCAAGGAGATCCCAACGTGAGAAAGATCAACAGCCACATCACCAAAAAAGTAGCAGACAAGCTGGATGAGATTTTCAGAAATGAGCGAACAGCGTTTGAAGAGAAATGGGAAAGCCTTGCTCTTTTTGTAAAGTATGGTATGATTACCGACGACAAGTTCCGTGAGAAGGCAGATAAATTCCACATCATGCAGGATGCGGCTTCCGGATCTTTTTATACACTTGAAGAATACAGGACTGCTGCAGAAACCCTGCAGAAAAACAAAGATGGCAAACTGGTCATTCTTTACACCACAGATCCTGTGCAGCAAGATGCTTACATCAAATCTGCTCAAGACCGAGGATACAAGGTTGTCAAAATGGATACGCTTGTAGATGCATCCTTTATTGGCCAGATAGAATCAAAATGGGATAATGTTCAGTTTACGCGAGTAGACTCAGACATCACGGATAATCTTATCGATAAGCAAGAAGACAATAATTCTGTGCTGTCAGAAAAAGAGGTTGAAAAGCTGAAAGCGATGTTTGATTTCAAGGTTGATAACATAACCATTAATATTGAAGTCAAAGGGTTGAGTGCAGATGCGCCACCGGTTGTAGCAACCAGGCCTGAATTCATGAGAAGGATGAAAGACATGGCATCCATGAGTGGACCCATGGGCAGTTTCTATGCCAACATGCCTGATGAAGTGTTGCTGACGGTCAATGGCAACAACAGCATTTTTACAGCGATTCTTGGAGATGATCATGCAGAAATGCAAGCCAAACAGGTAAGGAATTTGGCCGATCTTGCTTTGTTGTCTCAAGGCATGTTGAAAGGCAGCGAGCTCACCGCATTTATCACCAGAAGTGTGGAGTTGATGAAGGCTTAGTACAATACCTTACATATATTTTATCAATCAGGACCGGCCAACGCCGGTCCATTTTTTTCCTGCCATCTCAAAATCGATGACCTTCATTTGAAGGGTAGTGACACCCCTGAAATGATTCTCTTCAAGAGTAAAAACGATATCCAGGCAGGACGCATCCTCCAGCAGGCTGAAACGCTCTGCCATATTGAATCCTATACCGGTTATTCGCAATCCCTGTTGTTCCACTTCAAACCTAACATGTTCATCTTTTACAATGCGGCAACCTGAATCCTTTACATTTTGTAAACAGAAAACAGGTCGCATGTTGTCCGGACCAAAGGGTTCCATTTGTTGTAGAATCCTGAAGAAGGAAGGTGTTAGGTCATGCAATGATACGATGGCATCTATGACTATTTCTGGAACCAGTTGATCTTCGGTGAGTTGAGCAGATGCGATCTCCTCAAACCTTTGTTGAAAATGTTCCAATTGGTCGGGCATCAACGTCATCCCAGCAGCAAAATAATGCCCGCCAAAGCCAAGGAGCAAATCACTGCAGTATTCAAGCCCATCATGAATGTTGAATCCGGGAATACTTCTTGCACTACCAGCAAGAAAATCTCCACTCTTGGTAATCACGATGGTAGGTCTGTAATATTTTTCGAGCAGTCTGCTGGCCACTATGCCAATCACTCCTTTGTGCCAACCAGCATCAAAAACTACTGTGGATTTCTTTGATTGTAACGAGGGGTCTGCGAGCAGCATTTGAATGGCTTCTTCTGTAATTTGTGCATCTGCCTCTCTGCGTGAATTATTGTCGGTTTGCAACACGGCTGCAAGTAATTTTGCTTGTTCGGGATCCTTCTCTATAAACAAGGACACTGCTTTTTTGGCATCGTCCATTCTTCCTGCTGCATTGATCCGAGGGCCAATCATGAAGGACAGACTACCAATAGTGATTTCTTTGCCAGATCCGCTCAATTCAATGAGCGCCTTTATTCCGGTGGATGGATGCGCATTTACCTGTTTGATGCCGTGATAGGCGAGGATTCTGTTTTCTCCGGTGATGGGAACAATGTCTGCGGCGATGGCCGTGGCAACCAATTCAAGATAGGGGAGGTATTCTGTTTCTTCCAAGCCCAATTCAGCTGAAAGTGCTTGAATCAATTTGAAGCCAACACCACAGCCACAGAGTTCTTTGTAGGGGTATGGGCAATCTTGTTGTTTTGCATTCAGGATGGCAATGGCGGGGGGCAGCTCCGCTCCAGGCAGGTGGTGGTCGCATACAATCGTATCAATGCCCATTGCCTTTGCTTCAGCAATCAATGTCACTGATTTGATGCCACAGTCCAGGGTAATCAGCAGCGAGAAACCGTTTTCTGCAGCATAGGCAATACCCTGGCTGGAAAGGCCATATCCTTCTCGGTATCTGTTGGGGATATAGAACTCAAGTTGCTCCTTATCATAAATTTTGGTCAGAAAATCATACATGATGGCTACAGCGGTAGTGCCATCAACATCATAATCGCCATAAACAAGGATCTTTTCCTGTTGTGCAATGGCATCAACAATTCTTTCAACAGCAAGTGGCATGTCCTTCATCAGGAATGGATCATGCAAGGCGGTCAGGTCTGGCCTGAAAAAAAATTTAGCCTTTTGGTAATCATCGATTCCCCTGTGGGCAAGAATACCACAGAGTGTTGGATGAATTTTGAGCTCATCCCTCAGTGCTTCGGTTGCCTGAGCCGGTAAATTGATTGTTCTCCATCGCTTTGGGGATGCACACATTTTATTTTTTTCTTTCAGTTGTGAAGGATACCATTTCTGAAAGTGCATCTCTTGCCTCCGATGCCGGAAAACTTTCAAGTACATCGAGGGCTGCTTTTTTGTAGAAGGCCATCACATCTTCAGCATACTGGATACCACCGGCTTTTTTCACTTCATCTATCACAAGCTGAACGCTGGATTTATCCTTGTTTTTATTTTTGATGATGTAGATGAGCTTTCTCCTGGTCTCGCCAGAAGCATTTTTCAGGGTATAGATGAGCGGAAGGGTCAGCTTTTTTTCACGGATATCGTTACCTGTCGGTTTTCCAACATCTGCAGCGCCATAGTCAAAAAGATCGTCCTTGATCTGGAAGGCAATTCCGGTATTTTCACCAAAAAGCCGCAATTTTTCAGTCAATTCATCATCTTGGCTGGCAGAAAATGCCCCTGCTGCACAGGCTGATGCCAGGAGAGAGGCCGTTTTGTTTCTGATGATAGTAAAATAATCTTCTTCGGTAATGTTGAGCAATCGCGACTTTTCCAATTGCAGCAACTCACCTTCACTCATTTTTTTGACAGCATCGGAAAGGATTTCCAATACCCTAAAATCCTTGTTTTCAAGCGATAGCAACAGGCCCTTGGCCAAAAGATAATCCCCGACCAACACTGAAGCCTTGTTTTTCCAAAGTGCAGATACGGAAAAAAAGCCCCTTCTTTCTGAAGCCTCATCCACAACATCATCATGCACCAGGGTGGCTGTATGCATTAATTCCACCATCGAAGCTGCCCGGTAGGTAGCGGGTGTAACCTTTCCACAAAGCCTGGCAGACAACAAAACGAACATGGGTCTGAGCTGTTTCCCCTTTGTCTTGACAAGATATCTCAAGATTCTGTCCAACAAGGGGACATTGCTTTTGACGGCCTCTTTGAACAGCGATTCAAACTGCTTTAGCTCAACGGCTATAATTTCTTGTGGTATTGTCATTGCTGGACTGCGAACTTACGCATTATTTCCCTCGATTGATGCTAGTTTTCTGGCAGTTTTTACGGTAAATTGATCACAATGGATCAAAATAATGGGGTGATAGCATTTTTTCATATTTATCAACGAAAAAACAGAGGTATTTATTTGAATATTAAAACTTTACCTCTACATTTGTGTAACATGGTAAGTCCGTGTCAAAAATCTCTAAACTAACAAACACAGCTATGGCAAGTAAAAAGTATGCTTTTATCCTTGGTCTTTTGGCCCTGGTGATGACTACCCAGGCACAAATGTCTGCAACGGGTGGATCTGATTGGAAGGATTCTTCTTTGATCCCTCCTTCAAGAATGGCCCAGCACAATGAGTTCCTCAACAACCAGTACATTTTCCCTGCAAAACCCCGTAACCAATGGGAAGTGGGTCTGAAACTTGGATCACCAAGCGTTAGCGGTGATGTAAATTCAGTGTTCCCTAATTTCGGATACGGACTACATGTCAGAAAATCATTAGGATATCTTGTATCTCTTAGAGGAGAATTTTTCAGCGGTACTGCTACAGGTTTGAGCTGGAAAAGTGACCTCAACTACATGCAGAATACAGCATGGAGGAACAATGGTTACAAAGGACACCAAAGAACTTATGGAGGTGTGAACAACAATGTTGGTCTTATACCCGGAACTGACAAAGTTTTCTACAACTACAAGACCAAACTGAATGACCTGAGTTTCCAAGCCCTTTTCAACCTTTCAAACATCAGGTTCCACAAAGCTGAGCCTAAGCTTGGTTTGTATGCAATTATGGGTGTTGGTGTTACTTTCTACGAAACCAACATTGATGCGCTCAATGCAAGCGGTCAAAAATACAATTTCAACGCTATCCCCAGCGGTACATGGGCTACCCGTGCTGACACCAGGAGTGCTGTTAAAGCTATTCTTGATGGAACATATGAAACAGCAGGCGATGCAAACACGTCTTCCAATTCCAAACTGTTTGGTCAAACTGCAAGGGCAAGTGCTACCCTTGGTCTTGGAGCTGCATTCAAGCTTTCCAAGCGTGTAAACCTTGCCATCGAAGAGAGGCTTTCTTTTGTAAAGGATGACCTTTTGGATGGTCAGCGTTGGGGTGCTACTCCAGTGGGCGATGCTACATTAACAACACACTTTGATACCTACAATTTCTTGTCTGTTGGATTGAACATCAACATTTTCTAAATTTCACTAACCCTCATCAAATTTTCCAAATATGAAACTGAATAAAATATTCTCGGTTCTGTTCTTGGGTTTATTCCTCCTTGCAGGATTGGATACCTTTGCACAGAAAAAATCTAAGTCTGTCGAGCCTCTTTACTGGAAGAATCCACTTGAATTTTCTTATGGTGAATTGAATGCCCCCAAGAGGATGAAAATGCCTAAAGTTGTTCTTGATGATGCTGATGGAGATGGTATTGCTGACCAATTCGATATGGAGCCCAATACACCTGCTGGAGCCCCTGTTGACAGCCATGGTGTAAGCAAAGATACAGACGGAGATGGTGTTCCTGATTATAAGGACAAACAATTGATCACTGCTACAGAGTGTCAGCCAGTTGATGCAAATGGTGTTGGAAAATGCCCTGAGCCTCCTTGTTGCAAGAATATGGTTGTTCCTGCTCCAGTTGCTTGCAGTATGGGTAATATACCCAGCGTGAGCTTCGCAAAAGCATCTTCAACCTTAACTAAAGAAGCACAAAGTCTTTTGGCTTCTACAGCTGACAGGCTGAAAAACAACCCCGCTTGTAAAGTGTTCATCACTGGATATGCAGAAGCGTCCAAGGCCAGCCAACAGCTGAGCTGGGATAGGGTTAATGCAATCATGTCTTACCTTACTGAAAAGCAAGGTATCGCTGCAGATCGTTTGATCAACAAGTACGGACAGGCTGATGGTGATGTCAATACAATTGACTTCAGCGCAACTGGAGAAGTAGTTGATGCACCCAATACGGTTCCTGCTCCTCATCCGAACCTTCGTTCAAAGAAGTAATTAGGTCTTAAAAGATAGTAGTGCCCTCCTGTGAAGGAGGGCACTTTTTTTATGACTTGTTTAACCTGGATTTTCTTTTTAAGAACTTAATTTAGTTTCTTCTGCTAAATGCTTAACTTTGACATCCATTTATGAAGTTGAATAATATCCTGGTTTTTGTGTTGATTCTTTCACTTGGTGCCTGTTCTAAATTCGGAAAGGTGCTGAAGAGCAAGGATTTTGAGTACAAGCTGAAAATGGCCAATACCTACTTCGAGAAAAAGGAGTTTCGCCAGGCTCAGGTCTTGTATGAAGAGCTTTTTCCTGTTTTCAAGGGTACCCCACAGTTTGATGACCTGTATTATAATTATGCCTTTTCCCATTACAACATGAGGGATTATGAAACGGCAGAAAACCTTTTCAAAGGGTATCTGGAGGTTTTTGCCAACAGTAAAAGGGCTGAAGAAGTTGAATACATGCAGGCCAATTGCTATTTTAAGCAATCCCCAAAGCCAGAGCTGGAGCAATCCAATACCATCAAAGCAATTGGTATGTTTCAGGTATTCATCAACACACACCCTGAATCTCCCAAGAGCAAGGAGGCTGAAGCCATCATTGCCAAATGCCAGACAAAGCTTGAAACCAAGGAGTTTCTGTCAGCCCAATTGTATTTTAACGTAGGCCAATTCAAAGCAGCAGCCCTTGCTTACACAACACTGATCAATAACTACCCTGATTCTCCCAAGGGAGATGAATACAAACTCATGTCCATCAAGTCATATTTCAAGTATGCTGCGATGAGTGTTGATGAGAAAAAAGAGGAGCGGTACGCAAAAGTTGTTCTTGAAGTAGAGGACTTCCAGGACAGGTTCCCCGAAAGTAAATTGGCAAAAGAAGCAGAACGTTACTTAACTTTGACAAAAAATAACCTTAAAATTTTAAATAATGAGCAGACTTCGCAGGCAGCTGGGAAATAATCTTACCAATGTTGCTGAAACCAAGGACCTGAATGAAATCAAAAACAAAACAGGTAACCTATACCAGTCTATTTCTATTATTGGGAAAAGGGCTGCACAGATCAATATTGCTATAAAGGAAGAGCTCCACAACAAACTGGAGGAATTTGCAAGCCATACAGATAGCCTTGAGGAAATTCATGAGAACAAGGAGCAGATTGAGATTTCAAAAGCGTATGAGAAAATGCCTAATCCTGCTTTGCTTGCAACACAGGAGTTCATGGAAGACAAGGTATATTTCCGCAAGAATGAGGAAGATTTGTTCCGTTAATTGTAATAAATATTTTGGGCAAGGGCGATGGTTTAACCATCGCCCTTCTAGTTACATGAACTTGGTCTTTGAAAAATCAAGTTGAATTTATGGTTAACTTAGTGGCTGAAATGACAGTTCATAAAAGAGAAAAAGTTTTTATCAGGCAGATGGGTTTGGTTCATCTATCCAGGTTATTTGTTATTGTTGTTCTCTTCATCCTGATTTCAGGCATTAAACTGTCTGCACAGGAAATCAATGCCAAGGTCAATGTGGTCTATGCACAAATTGGCAGCACAGTTGACAAGAAAGTCTTTCAAACATTGCAAACCTCCCTCAATGCTTTTCTCAACAAAAGAAAGTGGACCACAGACCTTTTTGAGCCCAATGAGAAAATAGAATGCAGTTTTCTGTTGAACCTGCAATCGGTTGTTGAGCCCAACGTTTACAAGGGAACCCTGACCATTCAAGCGGCAAGGCCCGTCTACAATACCAATTATCTTTCTCCCCTGGTGAACCACATTGATAACAATATTGTATTTCGGTATGTTGAATTTCAGCCCATCGAGTTCAACGAAAACAGGGTTGCCGGTACTGAACCCCTTGCAGGAAATCTATCAGCATTGTTTGCATATTATATCAATATCATCCTTGGTCTTGATTATGATGCGTTTGCACCAAGGGGAGGTGATGCTTTTTTTCAAAAGGCAAATGCCATTGTCAGTGCTTCACCTGATGGAAGGTTTATTGAAGGCTGGAAACCTTTCGATGGTCAGCGGAACCGTTACTGGTTATCAGAGAACCTTCAAAACAGCCGTTATGCTTTGGTTCACGATGCCATTTATACCTACTACCGCCAGGGCATGGACAAGATGATTGAGAATGAAAATGATGCAAGGGAGCAAGTGTTGAATGCCATTTCTATGCTCAATACCCTGAATGCTGAGACCCCTAACCTGATGATCATGCCGTTTTTCTTTCAAGGGAAAACCGATGAAGTGATTCGCCTGTTCAAAAAAGGCAGTTTACAAGAAAAAGCCCGGGTGATCGATCTTTGTACGCGATTGGATATCTCCAATGCCTCAAAATACCGACAGGAATTAAAGTGAAGTATTCCCATTACATACAGCTAGCTTTTTTGACTTTGATGCTCTGGTCTTGTTCTGGGACAGGCTTCCATTCAGTTGATGTGATTGGAAAGGACCGGATGGCCAATATTTTGTATGATATTGCGCTGGCAGAGGCTTTTGTTGAAACCTATCAGCTTAAAGATTCTGCCTTGAACAAAGACAGTGCCTTACAAAAAGAAATTGATCTTGTTTTGAAGTACCATGCAGTTGAACCTTCACGCTTTTCAAAGAGCTATCAATATTACCAACAACACCCCAAAGACTTTAAAATCCTGATCGACACAGCCAATGAAAGGGCCATCCGTAACAGGGAAAACAGTTACAACAGGCGTAAACCCAATCCATCCTGATCAATGATGTTTCTCTCCAAAGACGATCTGAAACTTGCCTATGGCGTTGATATGCTGATTGGAGAAACCTATGTCAACAGGAAGGTTCCTCAGGACAATCTCTATTGGAAGAACAGAAAAATTTATGTGCCCAGTGCTCCAGGCTATACCTTCATGCCGATCTTTTCAGACCTGCTTTACCGTTGTGGTGCTGATAGACAAGAGCTGATTGGAGAAGATTTTCTAAATCTTTCAGAAGCCATTCTCCACAGTGCTGCGTTATTGGAGCACAAGCAGCTTGGCTGGGAGGCACATACCGATGAGGTTGTAGCCTTGGTTGCTCCGAGCATTGTCGATGGAAAATTATTTGAGGAATTGAAAGCCTATGCAGGAAAGCTCCATCCCATCAAAACAGTGAGTGGAAGGTTGGGAACTGCATTTCCCTCCTTGAACAGGGCAGACAGCTACCTTTTCAGTTTGGTTGTTATCAACAGTCCCTCTTTTGATGTAGACAAGGCCATTCGTGCTTGGTATGCACTCATGACCTATTTCCTTATTTTGGATGACTTGGCAGACATTCGTGAGGACCTGTTGAATGGCGAGGAAAATGTATTGATTGATGCAGGCCTGGATGAAGCAGGTGCAGAAAAAGTAATGCAAATGATTGACGAAAGCATCTCAACCATGAACCTTGTCAATCCAGTAATGGCCAACAGGATTGAGCATAAAAAAAGCCTGATCAACCTGCATGAAATCATCAGGTCAATCAGGCATTCGGCCAAAGGCTGATTCAGGCTCCCTGGTTAAAATGGAAGGTCGTCTGATTCTGTGCCGCCGGCACCTGCTGCATCAGCTCCACCCGACTCATTCCGGGAACTCCCCAGCAGTTGTACATTCAATACACGAAGCGTGAGTGAGGTGCCCGCGGTTCCATCGTTCTTGGTATAACTCCTCACTTCCGGTGATCCCTCGGCATAAACAAGCTGTCCCTTTTTCAGATAGGGTGCAACAGCAGTTCTTTCCGTCCAGTAGGCGCAATCCACCCAAATGGTTCTCTCCACCGGATTTCCAGATGCGTCCTTGTACTTTTCGCTGTGGGCCACACTGAAGTTGATCACGTTTTTTCCATTCACGACATTCGTGGTGCAATCCTTGCCCAAATGTCCAATTACCTGTAGTTTTATCATACTGATTGATTTTGTTAGAACAAAGTTCTATCAAAGTAAAGGTAAAAGAAGGTGTAAAACACAGCATTTGAGCGAGAGTTTTCCACTATTTTCATGTTGTTTTACCGCTTATTTCTTCAAGATTTTGTTGAAGCGCTTCTGAAAATTCACAGTAATTTTATTGCATGGAAAAAATGGTTGAATATACAGCACTCATTGCGCTGGTTGAACATGTATTTATGGCCATGGGATGCCCCCCCGACCAGGCAAAAACAGGTGCAATGGCCCTTGTCTCAGCAGATCTTCGTGGAATAGATTCTCATGGTGTGGCAAGATTGTCTGGGTATGTCAGGTTGTGGGAAGCGAAAAGGGTTAATGCGGCTCCTCGTATCGCTATCATCCATGAAACACCTTCCACCGCGGTAATCGATGGAGATCAGGGATTGGGGCTTGTGGTCGCACCAGCTGCCATGGATGTCGCCATCTCCAAAGCGGCACAAGTCGGTACGGGCTGGGTGAGTGTGAGCAACAGCAATCATTTTGGTATTGCTGCATTCCATGCGATGCGCGCACTAGAGAAAGACATGATTGGTATTGTGATGACCAATGCCAGCGCCCTTGTGGCACCTACTTTTTCCAAAGAAAGGATGTTGGGTACCAATCCTATCTGTGTAGCAGTGCCTTCTGGCGATGAACCGCCATTTGTGGCAGACATGGCTACTACAACGGCTGCCAATGGAAAGCTTGAGATATTGCAGCGGAAGCAATTGGAGGCTCCTCTTGGCTGGATACAGGACGCAGCGGG
>JBIPNK010000016.1:0-45305 GCA_044373365.1 Chitinophagaceae bacterium | reverse complement strand
GATGTTTGGACTTGGGTTGGTTAAAGGAAACCTTAGGAAGATCCTTGACCTGGTTGACCCAATGGTCTTTGAGCTGCCTCAACCTGGTTTCTTTGCGTTTGCTGCCCATCACTTCATGAAAATCAACGGCAGCGCCAATGGCCATCTCAGAAGCAAAGGAACGGGTCCCCAGCGATTCGAATTTTCTAATATCCATGCCATCCGGCTCATTGTTGGAGAGTAAAGCCCATACATTCTTGATCTTGTCTTTTTTGATGTAAAGCATGCCAGAGCCAAATGGAGCGCTCAACCATTTGTGGAGTGAAGTGGCAAAATAATCGCACCCGAGATCTGGAATCTTGAAATCAAAATGGGCAAAAGTATGCGCGCCATCTGCAATCACTTCTATACCCGTGGCATGGGCAGCATCTGCAATTTTTCTAACCGGCATGATCTGGCCACACCAGTTGATCAGGTGGGTCACCATCACAACCTTTGTCTTGGAGGTAAAGGCTTTGGTATAGCAATCAGTAATTTCATCCTCATTTTCCATGGGAAGTTGCAGGTCTACCCAGACCAATTTGATGCCATCACGCTTTTCCCTTTGCTTCCATGCATTGATCATATTGGGATAATCTTGCCTTGTGAGGACAACTTCATCTCCCGCTTTGAGATTGAGGCCAAATATAACCGTATTGAGGCCCTCAGTAGCATTCCTGTTGATGGCAATCTCTTCCTTGTCACAACCCGCCAACCCAGCGAGTTTTTCCCGCAGGGGTTCACGGCCCTGGTCGAGAATTTGCCACATGTAGTATGAGGGTGCTTCATTGGCATATTGGTAATATCGGATATGTGCATCTTGCACAACCTTGGGCTGAGGGGCAACTCCCCCGTTGTTCAAGTTGATGATGTTGGGGCTTACCGTGTATGATGCTCTTACCCATCCCCAAAAATCTTCATCACTGACCATTGAATCAAGGGCATTGGGATGATTTGTTGTGGCATATTTGCTGGCCTCGGATGCAAATACAGGATCAATGGCAGACAAAAAAGGAAGTACCGCTGCAGATCGTAAAAAATTCCTTCTGGAGGATGGCGTGGGCATATGTTCCATTTTTTTATGTTGTTTTTGAAGCGATGGTGTTGGCAGCAATCCAACCGCTTGACCATGCATGTTGAAAGTTATAGCCGCCGGTAATGCCATCAACATTCATCACCTCTCCTGCCACATACATTCCGGCAATTTTTCTGCTTTCCATGGTGAGGGGATTGATCTCTTCCAATTTGATGCCTCCAGCAGTAACAAACTCTTCTTTAAACGTTGTTTTTCCACTTACCATGTAATGATCATTGCACAGGGATCGGGAGAGGTTTACCAGGGCTTGTTGAGGAATGTTGGGCCAAATATTATCTGGATCGATGCCTGATTTTATCAGCAAATAAGTCCATAGCCTTGCGCTGAGGTCAAAACTGTTTTTTGATCCTATGGCGTTGCGTGCAATCGCCTTGTTATTTTTCAATGTTTCCAACATCATGCTTTCATGCGAATCAGGCACCCAATTAAGCCTTACCTCAAATCCATAATCTGCAGCATTCAACTCTCTTGCTGCCCTGGATGATAACTTCAACACTGCAGGGCCACTGAGCCCCCAATGTGTAATCAATACCGGTCCAGTTTCCTGCAACTTTAAGGAGGGGATTTTCACTACAGCATGCTTTGATGAAACGCCCATCAAAGCGTGCAATTGTTTATCGGGGATATTGAACGTGAACAAGGAGGGTACGGGAGTTTCAATGGAATGACCTGTATTTTCCAACCAATCAAACCCAGACAATTTAGGATGCCCACCTGCGGCAATGCATACAAAATCAGCAGTTTCAAGCGTGGATGTTTGGTTGGCAGTCTGTACAGATAATGTGAATACTTCCTGGTCTTTGTGAATGGAAACGACCTCTGCCTGCATTACTATTTTGACATGGTATTGCTCAGCTTCAGCCATCAGACAATTGATGATGGTTTGGGATTGATCAGTAACAGGAAACATCCTGCCATCCAGTTCCGTTTTTAGCGAAACACCCCTTTCTGAAAACCAATTGACTGTATCATTGGAAGAGAACTGATGCAAAGATTTCCGTATAAAATTTCTTCCCCGAGGATACGCATCCAGCATATCTTCTACCATGGTAGATGCATGGGTCACATTGCACCTGCCACCACCACTGATGCGCACTTTAGCCAGTAGTTTAGTTGATTTTTCAAGGATAACAACATCAAGGTTTCTATCCAAGCGGGCAGCATTTACGGCACAAAAAAATCCGGATGCCCCTCCTCCAACGACGATCAGTTTTTTTCTTCGACTCATTTTTTCATCATCATGATGGAGGCAAACATTTCCAATCCATCCCAAAGGTTTTGAATGCGAATATTTTCATTTTCCGCATGTTGGTTGTTGTCGTGGTTGGCCATAGGAACGGTAACAGGCTTGGTATTGAGCATTTGCTCAAAAATAAAAAGCGGTAAACTTCCGCCCAAGGTTGGCAACAGCACTGGTTTTTGAGGAAGCGCCGCCGCTACTGCAGCAACAATCTGCTGTGCCATGGGATTGTCCATGGGCGTCTTTTGGGCGTTGTATCCATCGGCACGTTTTACCATGCAAATTTTATCATACAATGCCCTCTCTTTATCCGTCGGTTCAGCATCTGTCACATGATAGCCCTGCGCTTTGATATGATCAATAACTTTTTGTTGTTGTCTTTTCCAATCATTGCCTGCAACCAGTCTCAGGTCTATGGAAGCAATTGCTTTTGTGGGAATTACATTGGCTGATTGTTTGCCGACTCCAGCGCTTTGGAATCCGTTGATGTTGAGGGAAGGACGATTTAGGTTTTCGTTGAGCGTACCTGTTCTTTCAGCTTGTTTAATTCCCAACTCTTTTTTGAGTTGCTCTTCAACAGCAGGAATTTTTGACAAGGCATTCTTTTCAGCTTCGTTCAGGGGAAGAACATCATCATAAAATCCATTGATGGTTACTTCGCCCTTGTTGTTTTTCATGCTTGAAAGCAGATGTGCCATTTCCATGGCTGGGTTTGGCGCCCAGTTTCCATAATGGCCTGAGTGTAAAGGTCGCTTAGGACCAAAAACGGTCAACTCCACATGGGTATCTCCGCGTACACCAAAAACAACTTGCTTTCTACCAGACTGGTGCACCGGGCCATCGCTGATGACCCATATATCAGCTTTTAGCAAAGCTTTGTTTTGATCGAATATTTCATCAAGATGGGTAGATCCCGCTTCCTCTTCTCCTTCAAAAAAGAACTTTATGTTTATGCCTGGGGATATATTCAAAGCAGCAAGTGCCGCATAGGCGTTGATGATGGTGTAAACGCCCGCCTTGTCATCTGAGCTTCCTCTTGCATAAATTCTCCATTCAGGATTGAATGCAGTTGAAGCCTGCGGCCAGTCAATCAATTGCGCACCATTGGCAAGTGAACCATTGGCAAGCCTGGGTTTAAAGGGATGCAAACCCGAACTCCATTTCGTTGAATCAACAGGCTGTCCATCATAATGGGCATAAAAAACAACTGTTTGGGTTGCCCCCGGAACCATCACTTCTCCATATACAGCAGGCGGTTTATCGGAAGTTTTAGGATGAAGGAGTTGAACGTTGGAAATCCCCTTTGATTTCATGTAATCTGAGATCCAAGTGGCATTTTTCTTGATGTTGGGCATATCATCTGCGACATTGGGAATCTTCAGAAAATCAACATAGGTTGACAACATGGAATGCTCATTGGCTTTTCTGAAATTCCTGACTTTTAGAACCGGTTCAGATTGTCCAAATACAAAGAAAGGAGACCACAAAAACAGAATGAATGTTCTCATGGAATAAAGTTAGCACATAGAACTGAGGAAACGAGGATCAATAACCGCTGTAGAGAGATTGATTGGCATTTTCGTTTTGAATAATTTTATCAAAACTGGAAAGGATATCTACCCTACCACGCTTGATGCATATGGTATGCTCATAATGTGCTGAGAACTTACCGTCTTTTGTTCTTACGGTCCATCCATCAGCATCATAAATAACATCTCGCGTACCCATGTTGATCATGGGTTCAATGGCAATCACCATGTTTTCACGAAGCTTAGGTCCAGTACCCTTTTTACCATAATTGGGCACTTGGGGATCTTCATGCAATTGCTTCCCCAACCCATGTCCGACCAATTCCCTTACCACTCCATAATGGTGCTGACGTTCAGTAAAATCTTGGATTGCGAAGGATATATCCCCAACCCTGTTGCCAGCAATAGCCTTTTCAACACCCAATAAAAGTGAAGTTCTGGTAACCTGCATCAGCAGTTGATGCCCTTCAGCAACAGGAGCAATACCAAAAGTGTAGGCACTGTCACCATGAAAACCATTTTTATAAACACCAACATCAATGGATACAAGGTCACCTTCTTTAATGGTATTGCTGTTAGGAAACCCGTGAACGACAGCATCATTCACAGATATACAAGTTGCAAAAGGATAACCGCGGTAATTTTTGAAAGAGGGAACTGCCTTGTTGTCGAGGATAAATTCTTCGGCGCGTTTGTCTAGCATTTGGGTAGTGATGCCAGGCTTTAGCATGGTTGCCAATTCAGCCAAGGTACCACTTACCAAAAGCGCACTCTCACGAATAAGTTCTACTTCGGGATTTGTTTTGATTCTGATCACCTCAGATAGCGCTGGTGGTTGCAGGCTGTCTGCCCTGAATCCTACCGCCTGACATTAAACCATCATATTGACGCATCAACAAGTGGGTTTCAATCTGCTGCAATGTATCCAGGATTACACCTACCATGATAAGCAATGATGTTCCTCCAAAGAAAGATGCAAAAGATTGGGTTACACCCAGTTGTTGGGCTATACCTGGAAGAATACCAATAAGAGCAAGGAAGATGGCACCTGGCAAAGTGATGCGATCCATCACCTGACCAATATAATCTGCTGTAGGTTGACCTGGCTTAACACCGGGGATGAATCCGTTGTTTTGCTTGAGGTTATCAGCCATTTGCTTGGGATTGAAAATAAGTGCAGTATAAAGGAAGGTAAATGCAATAACCATTACCACATAAATCAACATGTACCAAACGTTGCTTGGATCGTTGAAAATCCTGGCAAGACCCTTTCCTGATTCAAGGTTGGTAAATGAGGCCAAGGTTGGGAGGAACATGATGGCTTGTGCGAAGATGATGGGCATTACACCAGATGCGTTAACCTTCAATGGGAGGAACTGTCTTGCACCAGAAAGTGATTTGCTGCCAACCAATTGTTTTGCATAACTGATAGGAACCTTACGGACACCTTGTACAAGTAAAATCAATCCCAATATGATCGCGATAAGGAAAGCTATTTCAATCAAGAAAAGCAATAAACCACCGCCACCACTGGTTTGCTTGGCACCGAGTTCTCCAACAAAAGATTGGGGAAGGCGGGCAAGGATACCGACCATGATGATGATAGATGTTCCATTTCCGAGACCCTTGTCTTGAATTTTTTCACCAAGCCACATCACAAACAAAGTTCCTGCGGTTAGCACAATGATGGTAGAAATCCAAAAATAAGGTTGGTAAGCTTCAATCAAAGCATCGCGGCTTACATTTTTAAGGTAAGCAACGTAGGCTGCTGCTTGGAAAAGGGTAACCAATGCCGTAAGATAACGGGTCCATTGATTGATTTTCTTTCTTCCGCTGTCGCCTTCTTTTTGAACCTTCTGCATTTGAGGAACCAAAATGGTCATCAATTGCATGAAGATGGATGCAGAGATATAGGGCATGATACCCAGTGCAAAAATAGATGCACTGGAGAAGGATCCACCAGCGAATGTATCAAACAACCCAAGTAAACCTTTCTTGGCACTTTGAAGATCCAATTTATTTGGATCAATACCAGGTAAAGCAACATGAGAACCGAATCGATAGATAAGGATCAGCAAAATGGTTACTGTGATCTTGCTGCGCAGATCATCAATGCTCCAGATATTCTTGAAAGTTTGAATGAATTTCTTCACTGGGATATATTTTGTCCGTTATGTATAAATGGCTACGGCCACTAAATATCGGAAATTATTTGATGATTTCAACAGAACCGCCGGCTGCCTCGATAACAGACTTTGCTTTTTCACTGATTGCATTTACCTTGAAATCAATTTTTGTAGAAATGGCTCCGTTACCAAGAATCTTAACTTTATCGGTACGGTTAACCAGACCATTGACATAAAGATTTTCCATGCTGAAAGAAGCAAGTGAATATTTTTCAATCAACGTTTCAATTTGTCCGAGGTTGAATACTTTGTATTCTACCCTATCGTTGTTTTTAAATCCAATTTTTGGAATACGGCGTTGAATTGGCATCTGACCACCTTCGTGGCCTCTTTTAGATTTGTAACCAGCACGGCTTTGTGCACCTTTGTTACCCTTGGTTGATGTTCCACCATGACCTGATGCTTCACCACGACCAATTCTTTTTTCTTTTTTTGTAGCTCCTTTTGCGGGCCTTAAAGTATGTAATTTCATGATTCCTGTTTTACTCAACGCAGTCTGATGAAGACCACTCGTATTAAAAAATAATGTTTATCAATGGGAAGGTAATCTTCTAGATTTCCTCAACCTTAACAAGATGGGTAACTTTCCTGACCATACCCAGAATTTGTGGAGTTGCTTCCAGCTCAACAGATGCATTGACTTTGCGAAGGCCAAGAGCTTCCATGGTACGCTTTTGACGCTCAGGACGGTCGATGACACTTTTTACTTTAGTTATTTTCAGCTTCTTCATATTGAAACCCCTGGGGGTATTGTTGCGTTATCAAATGTATTGAAGGAAAGATTATCCGTTAAAAACCCTTTTCAGCGCAATGGTCCTGGTTTTAGAAACATGAATAGGCTCACGCAACATACCCAAGGCCTTGAAAGTAGCTTTTACCACATTGTGTGGATTGGCTGAACCAAGCGATTTTGCAAGAACGTCGGTGATACCAACACTCTCAAGCACAGCACGCATGCTTCCACCGGCGATTACACCAGTACCATGGGCTGCAGGCTTTATCAAAACCTTTGCCGCGCCTTCTTTTGCAAGTTGATCGTGGGGAATGGTTCCTTTCATTACAGGCACCTTAATCAGGTTCTTCTTTGCGTCTTCTATTCCTTTGGTGATTGCTTCCTGGACTTCCTTGGCTTTACCAAGACCGTGACCAACAACACCCTGTTCGTTACCAACAACTACGAGTGCCGAGAAACTGAACGCTCTTCCACCCTTTGTTGTTTTTACAACGCGGTTGATGGCTACAACTTTCTCCTTCAACTCAAGGTCTCCGGCTTTGACTCTGCTGTAATTTACTTTTGACATCTATTGAAATATTGATTTGAACAAAATTATGATTAGAACTTCAGGCCACCTTCACGTGCACCTTCTGCTACTGCTTTAACCCTACCGTGATAGAGAAAACCACCGCGATCAAAAACACAACCGGCAAGACCTACAGCAATTGCTTTTTTGGCAATGGCTTCACCAACCATTTTGCTTTTTTCAGTCTTGGTTACCTTCTGTGCCTTAATATCCTTCTCGCGAGAAGATGCTGATGCAAGGGTAACTCCGTTTACATCATCAATCAATTGCGCATAAATTTCGGTGTTGCTTCTGAAGACACTCAATCTTGGCATTGCTGCTGTTCCTGAGATCTTCTTGCGGATCGTATACTTGATCCTTTGTCTTCTTAATGATTTTACGTTCATCTTTTATGGTTTGTCCTGATGCTGCCAGGATAGTTAACGATTATTATTTACCAGCTGCTTTACCTGCCTTACGACGGATGTATTCACCCTTGTACTTCACACCTTTTCCTTTGTATGGCTCAGGTTTCCTCAGACCCCTGATTTTAGCAGCAACCTGTCCAAGGAGTTGCTTATCAGACCCTTCCAAGAAAATACGGGGGTTGTCTCCTTTTTCTTGGGTTGTTCTGACTGACAATTCACTTGGAATTTCAAAAATGATGTTGTGAGAATAACCAAGGGAAAGGTCCAAGATATTGGCTTGGCTAGATGCCTTATAACCAACACCCACCAACTCAAGCTCCTTTTTGAAACCTGTAGTAACACCAACAACGAGGTTGTTAACCAGAGCCCTTGAAAGACCATGCAAAGCACGATGCCTGATTTGGTCTGTAGGACGCTTAAGCTCAACGATATTACCATTGATTTCAACCGAGATGTCACGGTCGATGTCCTGTGTGAGTTGACCTTTGGGTCCTTTTACGGTTACAACATTTCCTGCACCAACAGTAAGTGTCACACCAGCGGGAAGTTCAATAAGTTTTTTACCTATACGAGACATAGTATTCTGATTTTAAATCCCTGAGGTATCGCGTGGATGGTTTCAGTTCCGTATAGAAAACTTAGTGCGCAATCCAAACTTCCCGACAAGGAAAGATTTTTAATTAATATATATAACAAAGTACTTCACCACCCACATTCTGTGATTTGGCGTCTTTGTCGGTCATTACACCTTTTGAAGTAGAAAGGATGGCAACACCCAATCCGTTCTTCACTCTTTTGAATTCAACCGGCTTGGCGTACTGCCTAAGACCTGGACGTGAAACACGCTCCAAGGTTTTGATAGCAGGCTCTTTGCTGATTGCATCATATTTCAAGGCGATCTTGATCACACCTTGCTTGGAATCATCCTCAAACTTGTACTTGAGAATATAGCCTTGGTTGTAGAGTATCTCTGTGATACGCTTTTTGAGATTAGAAGCTGGAATCTCAACGATTCTGTGCCCCGCCATCTGTGCATTTCTGACCCTCGTCAGGAAATCTGCAATTGGATCTGTTGTCATATTTTGTTCCTCCTTAGTCCCAACAAAGGGATTACTTCGGTTTAAGTTATTGAGTAGTAGTTCTGTTTACGTTCGGATTACCAGCTTGCTTTCGTAACTCCAGGAATCTTTCCTGAAAGAGCCATGTCGCGGAAGGTTACCCTTGAGAGACCAAAAAATCTCATGTACCCTTTAGGACGACCAGTGATCTGGCACCTGTTCTTAAGGCGTACTTTTGAAGAGTTCTTTGGAAGTTGATCCAATGCTTGCCACTCACCTGCTGCCTTGAGGGCTGCACGTTTTTCTGCAAACTTTTCGACCATTTTCTCTCTTTTCCTTTGTCTGGCTTTTACCGATTCTTTTGCCATATGTTCTTTATTGTGTTGAACCCGGGCTTACGCCCAAATTAGATGTCAATTAATCCTTTTTCATGTTTTTGAAAGGCATTCCCATTTCTTTCAGCAACTCATAAGCCTCTTCATTGTTCTTGGCTGTAGTTACAAAAGTAATATCCATACCAGTAATCTTGGTTAACTTGTCAATATCAATTTCTGGGAAAATGATTTGCTCAGTAACACCAAGTGTATAATTACCGCGACCATCGAAAGCTTTTTCACTAATTCCTTTGAAATCACGAACACGAGGAAGAGAGGCAGAAATTAACCTATCAAGAAATTCGAACATTTTAACACCGCGCAAAGTTACGCGTGCACCAATGGGCATGTGCTTTCTCAATTTAAAGTTTGAGATATCTTTCTTTGATTTGGTAGATACCGCTTTTTGACCAGTTACTGTAGTCAGCTCATCGATTGCAATATCAATCAACTTTTTATCAGCAACTGCACCATTAACACCTCTGTTTAAACAGATTTTGGTGATTTTAGGTACTTGCATTACTGAACTGTAACTGAACTTTTTCATCAGTGCTGGTATCACTTCATTGCGATACTTTGTTTGCAACCTGGGTGTATACGTAGATGTGCTCATTATTTGATTACCTCCCCTGACTTTTTAGAAATTCTAACTAATTTACCATTCTCCCTGGTTCTTTTTATTTTGGTAGCCTCTTCTTTCTTGGCATCCCAGAGCATCACATTGCTGATGTGTACAGAAGCTTCTTTTTTTACCAATCCACCTTTGGTGTTTTGGGCAGAAGGCTTGGTGTGGCGAGTAACAATGTTAACGCCTTCAACCAGCACACGTGATTTCTCAGGAAACACTTCAAGAATCTTGCGTGGTTTCTTGGGATCCTTATCGTCTCCCGAGATCACCACAACGGTGTCACCTTTTTTAATATTGAACTTGGGTTTGAATCTAGTACTCATCTTCTTTATTTTAAGCGTTGGTCACGCAGTTTATACTCAATTAAAGGACTTCGGGTGCAAGTGAAATGATTTTCATATATCCTTTATCCCTCAGTTCACGGGCAACTGGTCCGAAGATACGTGTACCCCTTGGCTCATCGGAAGCATTGAGGATCACCACTGCATTATCATCGAAACGGATATAAGAACCGTCTTTCCTGCGAAGCTTATTCTTTGTACGAACAATAACAGCTTTGGCAACAGTACCTTTTTTGATACCACCGGCAGGGATTGCATCCTTAACAGTAACAACAATCTTGTCACCGATCTTGGCATAATCCTGTCCACTGTTACCCAATACACGGATACAAAGTACCTCTTTGGCGCCGCTGTTGTCTGCTACATTCAATCTGGATTCTTGCTGAATCATTTTATTATATTTTATCCGGCTTATGCCGTTTGGTTAAACGATTTGTCTTTTTGACTTTCGTGAAGACCTATTTGGCTTTTTCAATTATTTCTACCAGCCTCCAGCGTTTTGTTTTGCTGAGTGGCCTTGTTTCCATGATTCTCACCACATCACCTGGCTTTGCCTCATTTGTCTCATCGTGTGCATGGAACTTGGTCGTTTTTTTAACGAACTTTCCATAGAGCGGGTGCTTTACTTTCCTTTCAACAGCAACTGTAATGGTCTTGTCCATCTTGTCACTGGTAACTGAACCCATTTTGGTTTTGCGAAGTTTTCTGTCAACCATTTCTTTTTATTTTAGCTCCCGGCCCAAGTCCGGATTTATTTTTAAAATTTATCCTAGACTAGGCAAGTGCTCTTTTTTTCAACTCTGATTTAAGCCTCGCGATGTCCTTTCTCAGTGCCCTGATACTCATAGGATTTTCAAGAGGTGTAATGGCATGGGCAAACTGCATTTTTTTCAAACGCAACTCGTCTTCTGTTATTTTAGCCTTGATGTCTGATTCACTCAGTCCAGTGAGGCTTTTCAAAAAATCAATTTTCTTTGACATGTGTAAGTTGTTTAACTTTCTTAATCCTTATGCCGCAAAATCCCTGCGAACAATAAATTTGGTTTTGATAGGCAGTTTAGCAGCTGCCAGGTGCATGGCTTCTTGTGCCACTTCCATTGTTACTCCCTCAACTTCGAAAAGGATCCTACCTGGTTCAACAACGGCTGCCCAGAATTCAGGGTTACCCTTACCTTTACCCATCCTTACTTCTTGAGGCTTGCGGGTGATCGGTTTATCAGGGAAAATCCTGATCCAAACGTTTCCTTCTCTTTTCATGGCACGGGTCATTGCTTGACGTGCAGCTTCAATTTGCCTGTTTGTCATCCATACAGGTTCCATAGCCTTCAGTCCAAATGATCCGAATGCAAGGGTTGTACCTCTTTTGGCAACTTCCCTGATTCTTCCTTTCTGCGCCTTCCTGTGTTTCGTTCTTTTTGGTTGTAACATGTTGAAGTATTTTTATTGAATACCCTTTTTTAAAAATTATTATCCTCTGCGGTCTCTTCCACCACCACCACGCCTGTCATCACGACCGCCGCCACCGCCACGCCTGTCATCACGACCACCTGCTGGACGAGAATCTCTTCTTTCTGGACCGTCTGCTTTTGTACCACTCACAAAGTTTGGATTCAAATCACGCTTGGCCAATACTTCACCTTTACAGATCCAAACCTTCAAGCCTATTTTACCATAAACAGTTTGAGCAAAAACTGAGGCATAGTCAATATCCATCCTGAAAGTATGAAGAGGAACCCTTCCTTGCTTGATTTCTTCAGAACGGGCAATTTCTGCACCACCCAAACGACCACTGGCTTTGATTTTGATTCCCTCAGCACCGAGACGCATGGTTGAAGCAATCGCCATTTTGATGGCACGCTTGAAGTTGATGCGGTTCTCAATTTGCTTGGCAATGGTTTCGCCAACAATTTGTGCATCCAACTCAGGCCTACGGATTTCAAGAATGTTGATTTGAACATCATCCTTACCTGTGAGTTTTTTCAACTCTTCCTTAATCCTGTCTACCTCTCCACCGCCTTTACCAATGATGATACCAGGCTTGGAAGTATGGATGGTGATGATAAGCTTATTGAGTGTTCGCTCAATAACAATTTTTGCAATGCCACCCTTGTTAATACGGGCGTTGAGATAACCACGGATCCTGGTGTCTTCGATCAGCTTCTGAGCATAATCTTTCTTGCTTCCGTACCAGTTACTCTCCCATCCGCGGATGATGCCTAACCTATTGCCAATTGGATTCGTTTTTTGACCCATTATGATTCAGTTTGAAAGTTCTTAATTTTTTACGTCAACAATTACAGTAACGTGATTGCTGCGTTTGCGCATACGATAAGCCCTACCCTGAGGAGCTGGAAGCATTCTCTTGATGCTGCGTGCTCCATCAACAAAGATGGTTTTCACAACCAATGCCTCAACATTACCACCTTCATTTTTCTGTTTCCAGTTGCTCACTGCAGACATCACCAACTTTCGAAGGGGAGTTGCACTGTGCTGAGGATGATGATCAAGGATGGCTACTGCTTGTTCAACTTTCATGCCACGGATATGATCCGCCAAAAGACGCATCTTTCGGGGGGATGTGGGATGATTTCTCAATTTTGCTATTGCTTCCATAATGTATTTTTTCTGTTACCGGGAATATCAGTCCGACAACGGTTTTTTAAACTTTCTTGCTTGAGTGACCCCTGAAGTTTCTGGTGGGAGAAAATTCTCCGAGCTTATGCCCTACCATGAATTCAGTAACATATACAGGTATGAACTTGTTTCCGTTGTGAACAGCGAAAGTATGTCCAACAAAATCAGGAGTAATGGTGCTTCTGCGGCTCCATGTTTTTACCACTGCCCTTTTGGATTTTCCGTCATTCATCGCTTCAACCTTCTTCTCTAGCTTGGCCGCTACGTACGGACCTTTTCTTATTGAACGAGCCATAATATTGGTTTCTTGTTATGTGTTCTTTTCTTGTGATTATTTAGCGAGCTTTTTCCCGTTCTTGCGTTGAAGGATCAGCTTATCGCTTCCCTTTCCACGTGTCCTGGTTTTTTCACCCTTAGCGTATTTGCCTGTACGGCTGCGTGGGTGACCGCCTGAAGAACGACCTTCACCACCACCCATCGGATGATCAACTGGATTCATTGCAACACCACGTGTACGTGGGCGAATGCCTTTCCAACGGTTTCTACCTGCTTTACCCATGCTTTCGAGACTATGGTCAGAATTGGAGAGTACACCAACAGTCGCGAAACAGTTGATCAATACTTTTCTCAATTCGCCTGAAGGCATTTTCAATACTGCGTATTTTTCTTCCTTATTGGTCAATTGTGCTGAAGTACCTGCACTGCGTGCAATCTTTCCGCCCTGACCAGGCTGCATTTCAATGTTGTGAATATTGGTACCCAAAGGCATGTTCTTCATCATCAAAGCATTACCAACCTCAGGAGCAACTGCATTACCACTGACAACAGTCATACCCACTTCCAAGCCTTGAGGGGCAAGCATATAACGCTTTTCTCCATCAGCATAATTAAGAAGTGCAATGAAAGCGGTCCTGTTTGGATCGTATTCGATAGAAGCAACCTTCGCAGGAACCTCATGTTTGTTGCGTTTGAAATCGATGATACGGTACATTTTTTTGTTACCGCCTCCGATGTAACGCATGGAGCGATGACCTTGGGCATTTCTACCACCGGTCTTCTTTACTGTCTCAAGAAGAGATTTCTCAGGAGTCGATGTGGTAATTTCAGCATAAGCATTGCCTATCCTCCACCTGGTTCCCGCTGTAATGGGTTTGTACTTCTTTAATGGCATGTTTTTATTTTTTTGCCTTTAGGGCTTCTTTTCAATTAAATGTTTGCGTACAGGTCAATGGTTTCACCTTCTCCAACAGTTACATAAGCTTTCTTGAAAGAAGGCTTCCTACCGCTGATCACACCTGCCTTTGTAAAACGGCTTTTGCTCTTTGCAGGAGCTACTGCGGTTCTTACATCTTCAACTGTCACACCATAGAAATCTTCAACCGCTTTCTTAATCTCCAATTTGTTGGCAAATCTTGCAACTTTGAAAGAATAAACGCGATTTTTTTCTGAAAGCTGGTTTGCCTTCTCAGAAAGAATGGGCTTTACCAGAACATCAGCAAGTTTCATATCTCTTGTTTAAATTTTTAAAAAATCAATTAAGCTTCAGCACCCTCTTCCATCTCTACAAACAATTTTGCTGCAGATTCTGTCAAAACGAGTACGTCGGCATTCATAACATCATAGGTATTGATGTCTGAAAGAACTGCAGTAAGGACAGAAGGAATATTCCTTGCACTTACAAATACATTTTCAATCAGATCAGGCATTACATACAATGATTTCTTGTTGCTTACATTCAAGCCTTTCAGCATGCTTGCAAATGCACTTGTCTTTGGAGCTTCCAAATGGAGGTCTTCAACAACAAGGATTGCGTTGGCTTTGCTTTTGTGGCTGAGTGCGCTAATCTTTGCCAAATCCTTAACCCTGCGGTTAAGCTTGATGTCATAGCTGTGTGGCTTGGGTCCGAAGATGGTACCACCACCCTTATACAAAGGGTTGCGGATATTACCCTTACGGGCACCACCTGTACCTTTTTGCTTGTGCAGTTTGCGGCTGGCACCCTGTACTTCAGCACGGGTCTTTACCTTGTGTGTACCTTGGCGCTGGGCAGCCAAATACTGCTTAACAGCAAGATAAATCACATGGTTGTTTGGTTCTGCACCAAATATATCTTCCGGCAGATCCACTGTCCTGCCGGTCTTGCTTCCTGATATTGATAATACGTCTACTTGCATGATCGCTGCGTTGAATTAGTTCTGAATATAAACGATGGAGCCGTTGTGTCCTGGTATTGAACCGCTGATAAGAACATAATTCTTTTCAGCAAAGATCTTTACGACCTTCAAGCCCTTAACCTTAACACGATCGCCACCCATGCGGCCGGCCATGCGCATTCCCTTGAATACCCTTGATGCATCGGAAGAGTTACCGATGGAACCAGGAGCACGTTGACGGTCATGCTGACCATGGGATTGTTGACCAACACCACTGAAACCATGGCGCTTTACAACACCCTGAAAACCTTTACCCTTGGTAGTACCTACCACATCAACCTTTTCGCCTTCTGCGAAAATTTCACATGTGATGGATTCACCGAGGGCCTTTTCAAGGCTGTAATCCCTGAATTCCTTTACAAAACTTTTTGGAGTGGAAGAGGCCTTAGCAAAATGGCCTTTTTCTGAAGCGATAGCTCTTTTTTCGGATTTTTCACCGTAAGAGAGTTGGAGGGCGGTATAACCGTCGCTTTCCTTTGACTTGACCTGTGTCACAACACATGGACCAGCTTCGATGACGGTGCAGGAGATCTGCTTCCCGTCGGGACCGAAGATGCTGGTCATCCCGATTTTTTTTCCGATAATTCCTTTCATTGTACTTTGTTTATACCCTTTTCGGTTAAATGGACAGTGAGGGGATACCTCGCTTCAATCCCAGTTTGCCATCGACCTTTTCCTTGTTCCCGAATTTATAGGAGGGAAGTACCGACAGTAAACAAACCTCGAAGGGCCTGTTTATATTTCAACTCTCTTTAGAGAGACAAAATTGATTTTCAGCGCTCCTTTTTCTCATGCCAACGGCAATCAATTGGGAGATGAATAATAAAGAACTGCGGTGCTGCTTTGAGGAGCACCTGGCCTCATCAGGCCTTGATTTCTACATCTACACCACTTGGAAGATCGAGCTTGCTCAATGCATCCACGGTACGTGAAGATGAAGTGTAAATATCAAGCAAACGCTTGTGTGTGCAGAGTTGGAACTGCTCACGCGCTTTCTTGTTAACGTGTGGCGATTTCAACACAGTGAAAATCCTTTTTTGTGTAGGCAAGGGAATTGGACCAGTAATTACTGCTCCAGTACTGCGTACGGTTTTCACAATCTTCTCCGCTGATTTGTCAACCAGATTATGGTCGTATGACTGTAATTTTATTCTGATTCGCTGTGACATAGTTAAATGACCATTTTTTAAATGGGATGCAAAAGTATGGATTTGTTTTAAACTTACAAAACAAAATGCCTGATTTTTCCGCGGAAATGCACCTATTTTCAAAAATAAATAGGCCCCGGACAAATCCAGGGCCTAATATGCTGATTAACAGGTAATTGTATTTACTCTTTGGCCTTGCCTTTTACCCTGGCAATCACCTCTTCGGCGATATTGTTGGGAGCAGGGTTGTAATGAGAGAACTCCATGGTAGAGGATGCACGACCTGAAGACAATGAACGGAGCTGGGTAACATAGCCGAACATTTCGCTCAACGGAACCTTGGCCTTGATGACCTGTGCTCCTGCCCTGCTGTCCATTCCTTCCAACATACCCCTTCTCCTGTTCAAATCTCCTGTAACGTCTCCCATGTATTGTTCTGGGGTGATTACCTCGATTTTCATGATAGGCTCAAGCAAAACCGGTTTGGCCTTGCGGGCTGCCTCACGGAAACCACCTTTGGCACAAAGTTCAAACGACATTGAATCAGAGTCAACCTGGTGGAAGCTTCCGTCAAAAATCCTGACTTTCATGCTTTCAACTGGATAGTTGGCAAGAACACCAGTGGTCATTGATTGCTCAAAACCTTTCTGGATGGCAGGAATAAATTCTCTTGGAATGGATCCTCCAAAGATATCATTGACAAATTGCATTGATTTTCCAGGATTCTCGGTAAGCCATTCTGCATCTGCAGGTCCGAATTCGAATACGATATCGGCAAACTTACCACGACCACCCGTTTGTTTTTTCAAGGTCTCACGGTGCTGTACAGTAGCATGGAATGCTTCTTTGTAGGCAACCTGGGGAGCTCCCTGGTTAACTTCCACTTTGAATTCCCTGCGCATACGGTCAACAATGATCTCAAGGTGTAGCTCACCCATACCACTGAGGATGGTTTGTCCGGTTTCCTCATCGGTTCTTACACGCAAAGTAGGATCTTCCTCAACAAGCTTGGCAATCGCCATACCCATTTTGTCAACATCCGCCTGCGCCTTCGGCTCAACAGCTACAGAGATCACCGGTTCTGGAATGAACATGTTCTCCAAAACGATTGGATGATCTTCATCACAAAGTGTATCTCCGGTTTTGATTTCTTTAAATCCTACTGCTGCACCAATATCCCCTGCTTCAATGAAGTCGATCGGATTTTGCTTGTTGGCAAACATTTTCATGATACGGCTGATACGCTCTTTCTTACCACTTCTTACATTCAGTACATAAGAACCAGCATCAAGATGGCCAGAATATACCCTGAAGAAGGCAAGCCTTCCCACAAATGGATCGGTCATGATCTTGAATGCAAGGGCTGCAAAAGGCTCAGAAGCCTCAGGCTTGCGGCTAACAGTTTCTCCATTGTCAGGATTGATACCTTCAACGGCATCAATATCTACAGGTGAAGGGAGATAGCGGCAAACTGCATCCAGTGCTGTTTGTACACCTTTGTTTTTGAAAGAGGATCCGCACATCATCGGAACAATGCTGAGGTCGATCGCCGCCTTGCGGATGGCTTCGTGCACCTCATCTTCTGAGATCGTGGTTGGATCATCAAAGAATTTCTCCAATAATTTATCATCATATTCAGCAACCGCTTCAATGAGGTTCTGCCTCCATTCGTTGGCTTCCTCTACCATGTCAGCAGGAACGGGAATCTCATCAAATGTCATTCCCTCAGTTTCCATGTGCCAAATGATACCCTTCATCTTGATCAAGTCTACCACACCGGTAAAATTGTCTTCGGCACCAATGGGAAGTTGCAAAGGCACGGCTTTAGCGCCCAGCATTTCTTTCACCTGGCGAACCACCATGAGGAAGTCTGCACCACTGCGGTCCATTTTGTTGACAAATCCGATGCGGGGAACCTTGTAACGGTTGGCCTGGCGCCAAACTGTTTCTGATTGTGGCTCAACACCATCTACTGCAGAAAACAGGGCAATCAAACCATCCAATACGCGCATGGAACGTTCTACCTCAACGGTAAAGTCAACGTGGCCGGGAGTATCGATAATGTTGAAATAATACTTTTGTGTGTCTGGTGTTGCTTTTCCCAAAACTGTTGGAAAGTTCCACTGACAGCTTACTGCCGCTGACGTAATGGTGATACCGCGCTCTTTTTCCTGCTCCATCCAGTCAGTGGTAGCGGCACCATCGTGCACCTCACCAATCTTGTGGATCATTCCTGTGTAGCGCAGGATACGCTCTGTAGTTGTGGTTTTACCGGCATCAATGTGCGCAGCAATACCAAAGTTCCGTTGAAATTTTAAGTCTGCCATGACTGTACTTATTGTTTAAAAAGTTTTGTTTTTGGGCAATCGATTGCTTCCCATGAAGGAAACCTGCTTTTGCGGGTGCAAAGTTAGGAAATGCAGTGCATAAACCGAAATAAAAAAGGGCCACCAACAGGCAGCCCTTTGTATTGAAATGAAGTTGAGATTAAACGCGGAAGTGTGCGAAGGCCTTGTTTGCCTCGGCCATACGGTGTGTATCTTCTTTCTTTTTGAAAGCTCCGCCTTCACCCTTGCTGGCTGCAACGATCTCATTGGCGAGTTTATCTGCCATGCTGCGGCCGTTGCGTTCCCTGGCGAAACGAACCATCCATTTGATGCTAAGGGAAATTTTCCTGTCAGCACGCACTTCAGACGGAATCTGGAAGGTAGCACCACCAATACGGCGGCTTCTTACTTCTACGGCAGGAGTAACATTGCTCAATGCTTTCCTCCATACTTCGTATCCATCTTCACCGGTCATTTTGGCAACCTTGTCGATTGCATCGTAGAAAATGATCAATGAAGCATCTTTCTTTCCCTGCCACATGACGTTGTTGATAAAACGTGTCACCAACGTGTCATTGAACTTAGGGTCTGGTGCAAGGGGTAATTTTTTGGCTCTGGACTTCCTCATCTATATAGATTTCGATGTTTTGATATTATTTTTTAGCTTTTACACGCTTGGTACCATACTTGGAACGGCTCTTCTTGCGGTCTTTTACACCGGCAGTATCCAAGCTACCCCTTACAATGTGGTAACGTACACCCGGAAGATCCTTCACACGACCACCCCTGATCAAAACGATGGAGTGTTCCTGAAGGTTATGTCCTTCACCTGGGATGTATGCGATAACCTCGATTTTGTTGGTCAAACGAACTTTCGCAACCTTCCTCAATGCTGAGTTTGGTTTCTTTGGAGTGGTGGTATATACACGAGTACATACTCCGCGACGCTGCGGACAAGCATCCAGGGCCCTAGATTTGCTCTTGGCCTTGATGATCTCTCTTCCTTTTCTTACGAGCTGTTGAATTGTAGGCATTCTACCCTTTTTTTAACGGGACGGCAAAAGTATGAATTAATTTCCAAAAACCAAACGCCAATCCCAAATTTTTATATAAACCGCGACTATCCTTGAATTGAGAGCATCCAACCCCTTGGATCCGGGGCAATTCCATCACGAATTGCTGTCAAAATGGACTTGATTTCATCAGCCAAAGGCATTTGGGCCGGGTCGAAATCCATGACAAAATCCTTGTACCGCAATTCAGCAATTTTGGCGATGGTTGCTGCTGTACCTGCGCCAAACGCTTCCGTAAGGAGGCCAGCTTTGTAGGCATCTACCAGTTCATCCACTGAAATCTCCCGCTCCTCTACTACCTTGCCCATGTCTTTGGCTACAGCAATTACACTATCCCTGGTCACCCCTTCAAGGATGGTGCCCGTTTCCAGGCCGGGGGTAATGAATTTGTCAGCAATGACAAAAAAGACGTTCATGGTACCACACTCCTGTACGTATTTGTGCTCATGCGCATCAGTCCAGAGGATTTGATCATACCCACGCTTCTTGGCAACTGCAGCAGGATGCAGGGATGCGGCATAATTACCCGATGTTTTGGCATATCCTACCCCTCCTGGTACAGCCCGAACATAAAATTCCTCGACGTATATTTTCATCGGAGCCGCATAATAAGGGCCCACAGGACTCAATATGATCATGAACGTATAGGTGGTTGACGGGTTGACACCAATAACCTCATCTGTTGCAAACATGAAGGGTCTGATGTAAAGGGAGTGGTCATATTCTTCAGGAATCCATGCAGCTTCGAGCTGAAGCAATTGCTTCATTCCTCCTATGAAAATATCTTCTGGAACCGATGGCATTTCCATGCGGGATGCTGATTTATTGAATCTATTGAAATTATCATATGGCCTAAAAATGGCTTCCACACCGGTTTTCAAACGATAGGCCTTGATGCCCTCAAAAATGGATTGGCCATAGTGAATCGTTGCCATGGACGGATCAAAACTGATTGGTCCGTATGGTACAATTTCTGGAGATTGCCAACTGCCATTGCTGTATTTTGCCACCAGCATATGGTCAGTGAAGATTTTTCCAAATGACAGGTTCGTGAAATCCACCGATGCCCTTTTTGATGTCGTGGCTTTTGTTACCTTTATGTCTCCCATTGTCTGCATACCCTAAATTTTTACAAAGAAACAAAACAATCTGCAAGTACAAAGGAAAGCCTGAATATGGACCAACAAGAAACCATCAAATTGCCCATTGCAGTTCTTTCTACCCTCTTCAGCAACTGCCTGGTGGATTTGAAAAATCCCGATACCGCATCGAACAAGCCAGCAGCAAGCGCCACTGAAGTGTTGGCAGGCCTTCCTGTTGATACCGTTGTTGTTTCTCTGGCAGAAGGAAAAGAGCTGCCCTCCCAACAGTTGGACTTTCTGAACAATATCATGAAAGCCTGTAAACTGGAAAAAGCGAATTATACCATTATTGCGAATAGGCAAGATGAGTTACCCGATTACAAAGCTACTTTCAGTCAGTTCAAGCAAAGGCAGTTGATTCTTTTTGGCATAGCCCCTGCAGCCATTGGTCTTCCCATTAATTTTCCTCATTTTCAGGTTCAATCCTTTCAGGAAGTACGGTACCTTGCTGCGCCAACATTAGATACCATTGAAGCCGACAAGGCGTTGAAAATGCAACTCTGGCAATGCCTCAAACAACTTTTCCCCTCATGAGAAAAATCATTTTTGCCTCCAACAACAAACACAAAGCTGAAGAAATCAGGGCGATACTGGGAGCACAGTTCGATATCATCACCTTAAAAGAAGCTGGGATAGAAATAGATATTCCCGAACCACATGAAACCCTCACTGAAAATGCCAGGGAAAAATCGATGGTAATACACCGGCTTACTGGCATGGATTGTTTTTCCGAAGACACAGGACTGGAGGTAGATGCATTGAATGGTGCGCCGGGTGTAAGGTCTGCACGATATGCAGGTGAGCAAGCCAACGCCAATGACAACCTCCAGAAACTGCTTGCAGAAATGAAAGGGATTGCCAACAGGGCAGCCCGTTTTAAAACAGTGATTTCACTGATCCTAAATGGCCAGGAGTACATTTTCGAAGGGGATTGTGAAGGCACCATTACTGACAGCGCTTCCGGTACAACCGGCTTTGGGTACGACCCTGTTTTTATGCCTACACAATATGATCAAACCTTTGCGGAACTGGGCATTGAAGTAAAATCTGCCATCAGCCACCGGAAAAAAGCCATTGAGAAAATGACTTCATTCCTGGGTTCTCTAGAAAACAATTGATATGCAAAGCAACCATTTGCCCAACGAACACGACTTAATAGAAGGCTGTTTACTCGGCAACCCAATCATGCAAAAAATGCTGTATGACAAATACGCACCAAAAATGTATGGAATCTGCCTGCGGTATGCAGCCAACAGTGAAGACGCCAAAGATATTTTGCAGGATGGTTTTGTAAAAGTATTTACAAACCTCAGTAAATTCAAGGCTACGGGATCCTTTGAGGGCTGGATGAGAAGAATATTTGTCAATACAGCAATTGAACATTATAGGAGGAAGAACCAACTGTATGCCATCGGTGAAAATCAGGAAGAGCATATTCCCAATCAGGAAGCTTCCGCTTTGGATACATTGGAGGCAGATGATATCATCAGGTTGATCAGTGAACTCCCGAACGGATACAGGACGGTATTCAATCTTTTCGCGGTAGAGGGCTATTCTCACAAAGAAATTGCAACAATGATGAATATCAGTGAAGGAACAAGCAAGTCGCAATATGCAAGAGCAAAAGCCTGGCTACAGGAGAAAATAGGCAACAGAAATCAAGAGAAATCATAACCCATGGAATGGACCAAAAAACTTTCAGGATACCAGGCAACTCCGCCACCAACTGCATGGGATGAAATTGAAGAAACACTCCACCAGGATGGAAATTCCTTGTATCACCATGCTGTTACCCCACCCAAAGACAGCTGGGAAACCATTTCATCGAAACTTTCTTTTACCGAGAACAACCACGCACCCCGTACTTTTCATTGGCTTAGGCCTGCTTTACGCTATGCAGCAATGATTGCTTTTCTGGCACTCGCAACAACCGCAATGATCAATAACTCGTTCAGAAATGCACTGATTGAATCAATACAAGGGACAGGCATAAAGGCGGCATTGACGGATACACAACATATTCTGATCAAAGATTCAAGCAAACACAAGATCATGGTCAAGCAAATACCCCGATAAGCCACATGAGGAATAGAAAAATAACAATCCCTTCTCCATTTTGCTTCCAGACTGAACTAACGGTACAGGTGTCAGACATCAATTATGGCGGGCATGTAGGCAACGAACGGTACCTGCTTTTTGCTCAGGAAACAAGAATGCGCTTTCTTTCAACCATTGGTTGTTCTGAAGTGCATTTTGGCCCATTCGGCTTGGTACTAACTGAGGCACATGTTGAGTATTTTCATGAGCTTTTCCATGGCAATACAATCCGCATCTCCCTGTCCATCGGCACCCTGTCCAGGGCATCATTTGACTGTTTCTATTTGATCAAACTACTGAAAAATGATGAGGAAATAGAAGTTGCCGCCATCAAAACAAGCATGGTCTGTTTTGACTACAAGGAAAGAAAAGTAAGGTCTATCCCCGATGGGCTCAGAAAAATCCTGGAACAATGTGCTGTGCAAAAAAAATGATGACTACCGGTTCCAAATCTCCCATGATGCCTCTGCCTGAATAACCAGCATGTCAGAACCATTCTCTACTGCTGCACCCCGCAAAGCTCCCTCCTGCAGAAACCGGGTCCGTTCAGGATTGTAGACCAAATCAAAAAGATAATGATCGGCCCCAATAAATTCATAAGGAATGGCAGGAGCCTTCGCAATATCCGGGAACATGCCAACAGGGGTTGTATTGATCAACAGGGTATGGGATTCAAGCATCCTTTGGTCTATTTCTTCATAGGCTATCATTCCATCAGCAGGTGTTCTGCTTACTTGCAAAAAAGGAATCCCAAGCTCTTTCAAGGTATACGCTACTGCTTTTGAAGAACCTCCGGTTCCCAAAATCAATGCTTGTCTGTGGTGAGGCTTCAATTTGGGTAAGAGTGACCTTGAAAATCCTATCACATCGGTATTGTGCCCCATCAAGCGGCCTTCCTGAATGTGGATGCAATTGCAGGCCCCAATTTCCTCAACAACAGGGGACATGCTGTCCAGGTAAGGAATTACCTGCTCTTTATAGGGAATGGTTACATTCAATCCAGCCAAGTCCGGGTTTGATGCCAGCAGGTCTTCCAACTGATCAATTTGTTCTAGAGGAAAGAGTTCATAGGCATTTCCTGTGATGCCCTCCCTTTCAAATTTATCTGCAAAATATTTTTTTGAAAATGAATGACCCAATGGATACCCAATAAGTCCAAATGCCCTCATGGTGTAGTTATTTATTGAGAAACAGATCAAATGTATCCCCTCTCAGCCCGATGCGCATGGCTTCAAGTGCAATGATCTCATTGGGAGCGATATTTCCAAGATTAACATTTGTACCCAGGAGTTCAATAAAATAAAGTTGCTGTGGTTTTTGAGGGGCTTCCCAAAGGATTTTCTCTCCTGGAATCTGGGTCAAGATCTCTTGAACCAGCCCTTCACGCACTTCTCCACTCCCCCTGTAAATACCGACATTTCCGGCTTCACGGGCCTCTGCAATGACATACGTTGCCCCTGCATTAAGCTCTGCACGCATCAGTTCAATCCATTTGTACGGCGGAATAATATGTGCAGCATCTTTGCTCCCCACTTCACTCAGCACCGTGCCGATGGCGCTCAACTTTTCTATGTAGCCACATTTTTCTGTATGAGGGATGGTAATGGATCCATCACTTACCTCCATGTAAGAAATCCCATAATCCTTGCAGAGTGAAATATAATCATTGAACTGGTTCCTGATCAGGAATGCTTCCATGAGTGTGCCACCAAAATAAACTGGTATACCTGCTCCTTGATAAAGATCAATTTTCTCACGGAGCTTTGGTGTAACATAAGCTGTGCCAAATCCAAGCTTAACCATGTCTACATGGGGAACTGCATTTTCAATGAATTGTTTGGCTTGGTCGAGGGTAAGCCCTTTGTCCATCACCATTGTTATCCCCACTTTTCTTGGCTTAACAAACCTGTCAGGCATTTGCGACAAACTGAAATTCATGGTCTAGATTAGTTTTTCCAAAAATACGAAAGAGATGGTTAATTATAACAGCTCAATTCTGTATATGGGCTCAGATGCGCTTTCTTCTCTTGTTTTTTAGGATGAGTTCTACAACCTGTGGAAATTGTACGGAAGATGGATATAGTTTGAGAAATTTCTTTAACAAGCGGGGCTGGGCTTCAATGGAAGATTCCAGCAAATCCAGGCCTTGCTTGATCTTGCCAATAGACAACAGGAGGGCACTATCATAGTAATCAAACATGGGTTTATCTCCTGTTTTGACCCTAGCCATTTCCACCTGCTTTTGTGCCTCCTTGAATTGACCACTGACAAATAGCGCAGCAATAAGTGCGTCCCATGACTTGATGTTTTTGGGCCTTGCCTGAACAGCTGCTATGAAATAATGTACTGCCTCTCGCAATTTACCCACTTTAACCAGGCATTCACCCATGGTCAGGTTAAACTCAGGATCAAGCCGCTTGATCTGCAAGGCCGTATCAAGGTATTTGATGGCCTGGGCATGCTTGGATTCTTTGATATAGGTACCGGCTACTTTCAGGTAAATCTTGGCATCGTCAGGATTGAGATGAGATGCCTTCCTGTAATAAAATCTTGCCTGGGCATAATTCTTGATCTTATCATAACAAAATCCGATGGCCTGGTAAATCATGTCCTCAGGTCGGGCTAACTCAATCACTTTTTCGAGGCTTTCAATGGCCTCTTTGTACCGGTGCAAGCGCATCATGGCATCGGCCATGTTGCGGTAAGCAAAATCAAACTTCTCATTGATGGCGATGGCATACTGGTAGGCATCAATGGATTTCTCAAAAAGCCTCAACCCCTGGTAAGCTGCAGCCAGGTTAAACCATGCCAAATCGTTGTAAGGAAAATCTTCTATGATGTTGAGGTGGAGTCGAATGCTTTCTTCGCTTCTGCCAGTAAAATCGGTCCAAAAACAGATCTTATAGAGCGCCTCTTCATTGTTGGGGTCATATTCAAGAATCAGGCTAAGACAATCGAATATTTTTTCAAATGCCTCATAGTCGTCGTATACATCGGCCAATTCAAAAAGCAGGTCAATCCGCTCATCACCCTCAAAATGTGTAATGGCATCTTCCAGCAATTCCACCGCTTTGTCCTGCATGTCCAGGGCCAAATAAGCATCGGTTCTCAAGACATAGATGTCGATATCATTGCGATCCAAAATCTCTGCCTTGTCCAAAAGCACAAGTGCGCGTTTGTATTGCCGGTTGGCAATCAGCAGGTCGGCTTTTTTTACCAGCAGTGTGCAGGAATAAGGATATTGAAGAATACCCATTTCGGCGGCCTCCATCGCTTTTGCGAGTGTATGCTGGTCATCAAAATGATCGATAATGCGCTCAAACGACTCCTCGGAGAGGAAACCATTGCCCCTGCCTGCGCACAATCGCTCAAAGGCCTTCAGGAGGTCTTGGATGTCGTCATTATCGGGCAATTTGGATTCTCCTGTCATCTTTAGGTGGTTATTGTAAGTTAAGGAATCGCCGGGATTATACCGCTACCCTTTGCATTTCTTTTTGAAGAGATTGCTTTTTGATAAATTTCATAGGAAAACTTGCATATCTGAGAATTTATGTTAAATTTGTACTAATAATGAAGACCTTACACAGTAAATACCTCCATGTTTTCAAGAAATCAGTTGCACTTGTTGCAGTGATAGTATTGTCACATGCTGCACTCGCTGTTGATGGTATCATCATTAAATCAAAATCTTCCAAGGCTTCTTTTTCAAACATGAAAAAGAACCTCACCCTCAACCTGAATGCTGGTTTCACTTACGCAGGAAACAGGTCTTTTGGTTTTAAGAAAGTGGGTAAAGAGAACATGTTCAATTCGGTAATTTCCTATCAAAAAGGAAACATCACCTATATGATTCCTTACAAAAACAGGGCAATACTTCAGCGTTTCAAGACACCTCAGAAGCCACAGCACTGAGATCCATTATTTTCTTCCTTTTTTGCTTTCTTCATAATTTAATACCCTGTAGCCACTGCTCGGTATATCAAATTTTTGTATTGGTACAGGGTCGAAGTTGATAGCGGTGGCGGTGTAGACCACCATCATATTCCCTTTTGTGTATGAAAATTGAAGTGCCATCCCTGGCAAGGAACCAAACTGACTATCAACCTCAGGATTCTCTGTCGAAATCTCCCTGGTAAAGAAAATGCCAACAACAGTACTGTCTTTCAAGACAGCATCTGCCCTGCTGCATTTGAATCCAATCAATTCTATACTGTCTTCCGAGAAAGCATAAGCCAGGTTTTGAAACTTACCATTGGTTTCGGCCCAATTTTCCCGGTTAAGGGGAATCAATATTTTCTGGGACCCCAATTCCCGAATCACGGCGCCCTTTCCCTCTCTTGCGTCAAAGATGGTAATGGTTTTACCGATTGAACTGCTCATTTCCGACCTCAGATGACCACCTTTGGTCATCTGAACAGACTCTGCATCACCCGCAATCTTTATCCCGTCAACGAAGGTTGAAACGGTAAAAACAATGGTTCCTTCTGAAAACCTTTTTTGTGCCATTGATGAGGCAACAGCAAAAAGGAAAATCGGAAGAAGGAATCTTTTCATGCCACTATTTTTTCTTTACCTTTTGCTGCATATCATTGACCTTTTTTTGTGTAGCCTGCATCTGCTCAAGGCGCTCCTGCCATTTGGATTTCTCCCTTGGCTTTTTCTTGTTGGATTGAATTTCTGCAAGAATCTTATCATGATCAATGATATAGTTCTGGATCACAAACTGCAATAACAATGTGATGACATTTGACACGGTATAATACCAGGTAAGCGCTGAAGGAAGTCCGTTGAATATACCCAATAACATGATGGGGAATATATAGGGCATGTACTTCATGACCGGATTGTTCTGATCAGGAGTCATGCTCATGCTGTACAACGAGATCAGTAAACTTGTCACTACTGCCAGTACAGTGAACAAGGAGAGATGGCTACCCAAACCAGGGATATTAAAATCCCAACTGAACACTGCATCATAAGAGGAAAGGTCTTTAGACCACCAGAAGGGTACACCACGCAAGGTGATGTTGGAATTGAAGAAGCTATACAAGGCAAAGAAAATGGGAATCTGAAGCAAGGCAGGAATACATCCACCCAGTGGATTGACGCCTGCAGTGCGGAACAGTTTCATTTGCTCCATGCTGAAAGCCTGTTGATCATCTTTCAGCTTTTCTTTCAATACATCCAACTCTGGGCGAAGGGCCTTCATTTTGGCACCACTCACATAAGAAGTATAGACCAGAGGAGATGTCATCAAACGAATGAAAAGCGTGAGCAACAAAATGGCCAAGCCAAGGCTTCCCACATACTTCTCAAAAAGCCCAAACACAGGAAGAACAATCCACCTGTTGATGTATTTAACGAAGGCATAAAAACCCTGGCCAAGATTCACCATGTCTTCCATGTCCATCTTGTATTGCTTGAGGATGGCAAAATCGTTGGGGCCTACATAAAACCTGTAACCAAGGTTTACAGCAGTTGATGCGGGGAACGTGGTCCGCAGGTTGGCCGTGGTCTGTGCAACAATTTTGAGTGAATCATCCGGCATCTTGCAGTTGATGTCTACATAACTGAATCCATTTTCTGCTATGATGGTTGTGTTGAAGAACTTCTGCTTGACGCCCAGCCACTTAAGTCCATCGTCCCAATTTTTTCCAAGCCCATCACTCATGGTAAAATAATCAAACCCGTCTTGCCCATACAAGCCCAGTTGTGTTTCACGCTTTTCTGTCTGGATATCACGCTCCTGTTGGTCCGCCTGCACTTGCCAGAGCATGTTGATCGTATTGTTTGTAAACAACCGGTCTGCTCCATTTACACCCAGGTTCCATTCAAACATGTACTGCCCTTTTTTAAGGCGATAGCGGTGTTCAATGGATTTTCCGGATGAGTCAGAAAGCGTAAAAGATAAAGTTGAAGTTCCATCTGCGTCAATGGTGATTTGTGATGGAGAGAAGTAGAGATCCCCGGATGAAGAAGTCTGGTTGATACCCGTGTTGATGAGGTAAGAAAGTTTATTGAATCCAGCTGAAACCAATTGTACATTGCTGCTGTCAATCGATTTGTATTGCTTGAGCGCTACAGCGGTTGGACGACCACCCTGATTGCTGAAAGTAATTTTGACCAAGTCATTTTCCAACACTGATGTTGAAGCAGCTATGGTGCCCTGCTGGATAAAACTTCCGGGTGTTCCTACAGGGGCTGTAGTATCGGTCTTTGCTTCAAGCGCAGCTACCGTATCCTTCACCACGGGTTGAATCGCTGCAATGGAATCCCTGATTTGTTTTTGCTTGGCCTCGAGTTCAAGTTGGCCCTGGCGGGTAAAATAAAAATAAGCAATGAACAGGATGGCGAGCAATGCAATGCCAATAACCGAGTTCTTTTCAAATTTCATGTGTAGAAGTATTGAGGGGCAAAGGTAATGAACTGGGCTGTAATCCAACCCAAACTCCCATTACGTGTAAATGAATGTTTTATCAGATCATATCCCCTTGCAAGCTGCCAGGGTCTTTGACGATTTTTTTTGCTGCAAAAGCTTTTGCAGCCTTGACAAAATGAACAAAAATAGGATGTGGGTTCTCTACAGTGCTTTTCAGCTCCGGATGGTACTGAACGCCAATGAAGAAGGGATGACCAGGAATCTCAACAATCTCCACCAGGTTGGTTTCCGGATTCAAACCGCTGGCCTTTAACCCGGCAGCCTGCATCGCATCGAGGTATTTGTTGTTGAACTCCCAGCGGTGCCTGTGGCGTTCTGAAATCAGTTCAGACCCGTAGATTTCATGAGCAAGGGAACCCTTTTCAATTTTACAGGGATAAGCGCCCAATCGCATGGTACCTCCTTTGTTGGCTATGGCTTTCTGTCCTTCCATCAAATCAATCACCGGATCTGGCGTTGCAGGATCCATTTCAGTAGAATGAGCCTGAGCCAACCCCAGTTGATTTCTGGCAAATTCAATGACAGACATTTGCATACCCAGGCAGATACCAAAAAATGGAAGGCCATTTTCCCTGGCATATTTTACTGCCAATATTTTTCCGTCAATACCACGGTGACCAAAGCCAGGGGCAACCAACAGACCATCCAAGCCTTGGAGCTTTTCATTTACATTGTCTGCAGCAATAAACTCACTGTGCACATCCACTACTTCCACTTTGCACTCGTTCATGGCACCCGAATGAATGAAGGCTTCAAGAATAGACTTGTATGCATCCTGCAGTTCGATGTACTTTCCGATAAGGCCTATGGTTACAGTTGAAGTGGGGTTGTACAATTTATCAAGAAACCCTTTCCAAACGGTTAAGTCTGGCTCAGGATACCAGGTGATGTTCAATTTTTTAAGGCAGATGATATCAAGTTGCTCCTGCTGCATCAGCAAAGGCACTTCATAGATACTTCTGGCATCTGCAGCCTCAATAACAGCATCTGTTTTCACATTACAAAACAAGGCGATTTTTGCCTTCAACTCCTTTGACAAAGGTTGTTCGGTCCTGCAAACAATGATATCAGGATGCACACCATTCTCACTCATCATTTTCACACTGTGCTGGGTAGGCTTGGTCTTGAGTTCTTTTGCAGCTTTCAGATAGGGCACAAGTGTAAGGTGTACCACCAGACAATCCTCTTCTGGAAGCTCCCACTGCAGCTGCCTGACGGCTTCAATAAAAGGAAGACTTTCAATATCGCCAACGGTTCCTCCAATTTCAGTGATGATAATATCATATCCAGACGCAGCCAACAATTGCATCCGTCTTTTGATTTCGTCTGTGATATGGGGGATGACCTGTACTGTTTTTCCAAGGTAAGCACCTTCCCTTTCCTTGTTGATCACGGACTGATAAATTCTTCCGGTTGTAACATTATTGGCCTGGGTAGTAAAGCTGTTGAGAAACCTTTCGTAATGTCCAAGATCAAGATCGGTTTCTGCCCCATCCTCGGTAACATAACACTCACCATGCTCGTAAGGATTCATGGTACCAGGATCGACATTGATATAGGGATCAAATTTTTGAATGGTTACCTTGAAGCCCCTGGCTTGAAGCAACTTGGCCAATGAGGCAGAAACAATACCCTTGCCTAACGAGGAAGTAACCCCACCGGTTACAAAAATGTACTTGGTCATACGATTTAAACTTTTTTGATCAGTCTCGCAGGCTGGTTGTGGTCCCGGAAATGAATAATGAATGGACCAGCAGAAATCGCTTAAAAAAATCTGAAGGTCGTACAAACATACTATTAATTTGCTTTATGAAAAAAAGGATCCTATCTTCTCATCATATGGTGTTTTCCAAGCTGCAATAGCACCCCAGTTTTCGCCATTGATTACAACATCTGTCCCTTTGACATTCCCCAAGCATACATATGGGGTTCCTGATGCAGCAAGCATTGTTTCAAAAGCATGTTGTTTGGAAGGTGACACAGATACCACTACCCGGCTTTGCGATTCACCAAACCAAAATGCATCTGGCCTGAGTGATACATCTTCCTGCGCAGCCTCAAATCCAAGCCCAGCAACAAAGCCACTTTCAAGGAGCGTGATGAAAAGACCACCTTCGCTTATATCATGGGCAGATTGGATAAGTTTTTCTGAAATCAATTTCAACACTGCCTGTTGCAATGTATACTCCTCATCAAGGTCAAAATGCGGTGCGGGTGAATATTCTATACCGCAGATCTTGTGCAAGTATTCGGAACAATTGATATCGTTGTTTGATTGACCAAGCAGGTAGATCAGATCACCCGCTTCCTTGAAGCCCAAGGTCATTTTATCCTCATAGGAATCAAGGACACCGACCATACCAATGGTTGGGGTTGGATAAACAGCACCATCGGGATTCTGGTTATAAAAACTGACGTTTCCTCCTGTAACAGGGGTATCAAATTTTTTACATGCTTCACCCATTCCCTTTACGGCCTCCACAAACTGGAAATAGACCTGAGGATCATAAGGATTACCGAAATTCAGGCAATTGGTTACACCCAATGGAACCCCTCCACTGCAGACAATATTTCTTGCAGCCTCTGCAACGGCAATCATGGCTCCCTTGTATGGATCGGAATATACATACCTGCTGTTGCAATCTGTTGTTACAGCAAGTGCCTTCCCCGTTTCTTTCACCAATACAACAGGGGCATCGCTTGGATTGTTGGTAGCGGTATTTCCGGTACCCACCATGCTATCATATTGGGTATAAATCCATTTCTTGCTTGCAATATTGGGGATAACAGCAAGTTGCGCTGCGATATTTTTCAGGTCGGTTGGCACATTCACTTCCGCCGGATCAAAGGCAGCAATTTTTTCAAAATAAGCAGGTGTAGTGTATGGCCTGTCATTAACAGGAGCACCACCGCCCAGCACAAGACTTTCTGCAGGAAGAACTGCTTCCAGTTCTCCATTCATGTAGAACCTCAGCATTCCATCCGTAGTAACTTCTCCAATTTCAGAACATGGAAGATCCCATTTCTCAAATATATCAAGTACTTCTTTTTCCCTTCCTTTGGTGACCACCATCAACATCCTTTCCTGGCTTTCACTCAAAAGGAGCTCCCAGGCCTTCATGTTTTGCTGGCGCTTGGGCACCTTATCAAGATCAATCCTCATGCCCACACCGCCTTTTGCACTGGTTTCTGCCGTAGAACAAATGATGCCTGCAGCACCCATGTCCTGCATGCCCACCAAAGCGCCCGTAGGAATGAGTTCAAGACAGGCCTCCAGTAATTTCTTTTCCTGGAATGGATCACCCACCTGAACCGACGGCAAATCTTTTGCACTCTCTGCCGTAATATCTGCTGATGCAAAGGATGCACCACCAATACCATCTTTTCCAGTAGCAGACCCTACAATGAAGACAGGGTTTCCTTCGCCCTCTGCAGTGGCACTGACGGTTTGACCGACCTTTACAATACCCACACTCATGGCATTCACCAATGGATTGGTATGGTAACAATTTTCAAAATACACTTCACCTCCAACCGTTGGAACGCCGAAGCAGTTGCCATAATGACCAATTCCTTCAACAACTCCTTTGAGCAGATGTCTGGTCTTTGGATCATTGATATTGCCAAATCGAAGTGAGTTCAGCGCCGCAATTGGGCGTGCCCCCATTGTAAATATATCGCGGTGAATCCCACCAACACCTGTTGCTGCACCCTGGAAAGGTTCAATCGCCGAAGGGTGATTGTGCGATTCAATCTTAAAGACTACACCATACCCATCTCCAATATCTGCGAGTCCTGCATTTTCCTCACCAGCCTTGACAAGCAGTTTGCTGCCGTCTCTGGGAAGGGTTTTGAGCCATTTTATTGAATTCTTGTAACTGCAATGTTCACTCCACATGACAGAATAGGCTGCCAATTCATTGAAATTGGGTGTTCGTCCCAGGATCTGCTTGATGCTTTCAAATTCTTCGGGAAGCAGTCCAAGCTGCTTGGCGGTCTCTACTGTTGTTTCCATGTTTATATTAAGAAATGCGAAGGTAAAAAAAACCTCCAAGAGTAAAGAGAAGGTTCAAAACTGTTTTTAACAATTACAAACCAATACATATTATAAATATTTATATGTATTTATAGCTTCCCAAAAATCAATGAGTTATATCCTGTTTCATCGAATTTATACAGCATTTATACACAAAACCAGTAGCAAAATGAAGGAATTTGAGAAAATAATTGCTCGTTCGGATGATTTTCGTGAATTTTGTGTCTTCAAAAATCCACAAATATGCAATCACTACGTTTCAAAGCAATTGACAACCTTACTTCCGTCAATGGGGAAGTGAGCGTTGAAAGTCCAGCCAAGATTACTGATATCTTTGGTGAAAATGTTTTTACCTTAAAGACTGCAAGGGAGTTCCTGAGCGACGATGCTTACAAGAGTTTGGTAAGCTCCATCAAAACCGGACAAAAAATTGACAGAAGCGCAGCGGGCCAGATCGCTGCAGGTATGAGACAATGGGCACAAGGAAAAGGCGTTACCCATTACACGCATTGGTTCCAGCCACTTACCGGTACATCTGCAGAAAAGCATGATTCATTTTTTACCCTCAAGGGTGATGGTTCTGCCATCGAGGAGTTTGATGGCAATGCACTGACCCAGCAGGAGCCTGATGCTTCTTCTTTCCCAAGTGGTGGCATCCGTGCAACTTTTGAGGCCCGTGGTTATACCGCCTGGGACCCAACCTCTCCGGCTTTCATCATGAACATCGGACAAGGCCTTACACTCTGCGTACCAACCATCTTTGTTTCATATACCGGCGAATGTCTTGACTACAAGGCCCCTTTGCTGAAATCAATTGACGCCCTGAACAAGGCAGCCGTAGATGTATGCCACTACTTTGACAAGAACGTAGGCAAGGTTACTGCAACCCTTGGATGGGAACAGGAGTATTTTGTGATTGATGAGGGCCTGGCCAATGCCCGCCCTGATCTGATCATGACAGGAAGAACCGTGTTCGGTCACTCACCTGCCAAAGGACAACAATTGGAAGATCATTATTTTGGCGCCATTCCTGAAAGGGTTTATGCTTTCATGAGGGATTTTGAATATGAATCCTACAGGCTCGGTATTCCACTCCGCACCCGTCACAATGAAGTTGCTCCTGCTCAGTTCGAGTGTGCTCCCATCTTCGAAGAACTGAACCTTGCTGTTGACCACAACACGTTGTTGATGGATGTAATGACCCGTGTAGCCAAGCGCCACAAACTCCGTGTATTGTTGCACGAGAAACCTTTTGCTGGCATCAACGGAAGCGGAAAGCACAACAACTGGAGCATGGCAACTGACACAGGTATTAACCTGCTTGCTCCCGGAAAGACGCCAAAAACAAACCTTATGTTCCTTGCATTTTTTGTGAACACCATCAAAGCGGTTCATGATCATGCAGACCTTCTCCGTGCAGCCATTGCATCAGCAGGCAATGATCACCGCCTGGGCGCAAACGAAGCACCTCCGGCCATCATCTCTGCTTATATTGGTGGATACCTCACCAAGGTATTGAATGCAGTAGAAGAGCGTGTTGGTGATAAATTTGACGAGCAGGATGAGGTGATGTTGAAGCTTGATATCCACAAGAACATTCCTGAGTTGTTGCTTGACAACACTGACAGAAACAGGACTTCACCATTTGCATTTACAGGAAACAAATTTGAATTCCGTGCCGTTGGATCTTCTGCAAACTGCGGCTACAACATGACTATTCTGAATACCATCATGGCTGAGACTTTGAGCTCTTTTAAAATTGAGGTTGACGCCTTGATCGAAAAAGGAGACAAGAAAGAAGTAGCCATCATGCAAATCCTCAAAAATTACATCAAAGCCTCAAAAGCGGTGTTGTTCGAAGGAGATGGATACAGTGATGAGTGGCAGGAAGAAGCTGCAAGGCGTGGATTGCCCAACCTCAAGACTACCCCATTGGCATTGGATTCACTGGTAACAGACAAGGCCAAACACCTTTTCCACAAACACAAGGTGTTGTCCCATGTTGAATTGGAGGCGCGCCATGAGATTGAACTGGAAAAATACATCAAATATGTGCAGATTGAAGGGCGTGTAATTGGAGACCTTGCTGGAAACCACATCCTGCCTGCATCTATCCGCTATCAAAATGTACTTCTTGAAAACATCAAAGGATTGAAAGAAGTAGGAATTTCTGCAGATGGATACAAGGCCCAGATGAATGTTCTGGTTGAAATTTCAGAGCATATCAACAAGGTTCAGGTTTTGGCTGAAGAGATGACCGAAGCAAGAAAAGCGGCCAATGCCCTTGCCTCTTCAAGAGAAAAGGCCATCGCTTATTGCGAGAAAGTGAAACCTTATTTTGATGAAATCCGCTACTCTGTAGACAAGCTTGAATTGCTTGTTGACGATTCAGAGTGGGAACTTCCAAAATACAGAGAGCTCTTGTTCTTGCGCTAATCGTTCAAGATCCCACAATAAGAAAGCCCCGCAATTGCGGGGCTTTTACTTTATAGAAATTTAATTACTCGATTATTGCATCTTGAATGTTTCAAGGAATTTTGTAGTGAAATTTCCCTTGATGAAATCTTCGTTGCGCATCAGTTGTTGATGGAATGGAATGGTGGTCTTGACACCTTCAATCACATACTCACTCAAAGCCCTGCTCATGGTATCAATGGCTTCTTTGCGGGTCCTTGCCACAGCAATGATCTTGGCAATCATTGAATCATAGTAAGGAGGGATGACATAACCAGCATATACATGAGAATCTATCCTGATGCCATGGCCTCCGGGCTGATGAAGGACAGTGATTTTACCTGGGCTGGGGCGAAAATCATTAAATGGGTCCTCCGCATTGATGCGGCATTCTATGGCATGCATTTCTGGAAAATAATGTTTTCCTGAAATGGGTTCTCCGGCAGCAATTTTGATTTGTTCCTTGATCAGGTCAAAGTTGGTAACTTCTTCTGTTACACAATGCTCAACCTGGATGCGGGTATTCATCTCCATGAAATAGAAATTCCTATGCTTGTCTACAAGGAATTCAATGGTACCTACACTTTCATAACCAATGGCCTGAGCCGCCTTAACAGCAGCGGCACCCATGCGTTCACGCAACTCGTCTGTCATGAATGGAGAGGGCGACTCCTCTACCAATTTTTGGTGGCGGCGTTGAATGGAACAGTCTCTTTCACTCATGTGGCAAACGGTACCGTAACGATCTCCGGCAACCTGAATTTCAATATGCCTTGGCTCTTCTACAAATTTTTCCATGTAGACGCCATCATTCTTGAAAGATGCCAAGGCCTCTGCCTTTGCCGTGTTATAGGCTTTTTCAATTTCACTTTCTTGCCAAACAACCCTCATTCCCTTTCCACCACCACCCGCAGTAGCCTTCAGGATTACAGGATAGGTTATTTCCTTTGCAATCACCTTTGCTTCCTCTACACTACCCAACAATCCCCCACTTCCGGGAACAACAGGAACTCCTGCCTTGATCATGGTTTCCTTGGCAGTTATCTTATCTCCCATAGACCTTATCTGGTCTGGCGTTGGTCCGATGAATTTCACACCATGCTCACCACAGATTTCAGCAAACTTGGCATTTTCAGCCAAAAAGCCGTATCCTGGATGAACAGCATCTGCATTGGTGATCTCCATGGCAGCCATGAGGTGTGGAATGTTCAAATAGGAATCTGCGCTGGATGGCCTGCCGATGCAGACTGCCTCATCAGCAAACTTGACATGAAGGCTATCCTTGTCTGCCGTAGAATATACAGCAACAGTCTTGATGCCCATTTCCCTGCAGGTTCTTATCACACGAAGGGCTATTTCTCCCCTGTTTGCAATCAGTATCTTATTGAAACTCTTTTTGGAATCTTTGGTCATGCCTACAATTTAAATGAATGAAATCAAGCCAATATGCAATGGACTATGCAGGCTCTACAAGAAACAGGGGTTGATCAAATTCAACCGGTGTTGAATCTTCAACCAAAATCTTTACGACTTTACCACTGATCTCACTTTCAATTTCATTGAAAAGCTTCATGGCTTCAATGATACAAACCACTTTACCAGCCCTGACCTCATCTCCCTCATCTACCAAATTGGGTTTATCAGGGGAAGGCCTGCGGTAAAACGTACCAATCATTGGGCTCTTGATGGTGATCAGGTTGCTTGCAGCTGGTGCAGGAGCTGCAGCAGAGGCTGCTGGTGCAGCTGCAACTGGGGCAGGCGCTGCAACAGCCAGTGCCTGTACCTGTTGAACAGGTGCTGCTGTCACATACTTATCTTCCTTCTGCTTGATTGTAATTTTGATATCCTTTTCTTCAATGGTCAGTTCACTGATGTTGGACTTGTTAACCATCTTGACAAGATCCTGAATTTGTTTGAGGTCCATGTTGTTATTTTTTTTGGTTAATCCGGGGCGTAAAGGTGGGGTAAAATTGCTTTTCGACCAAATTAAATTTTGGCCTTTTTTGAATAAAAAACCCCGATTTAATTAAAAATCGGGGTAAAATATGGCCAAAAAGACCAAAATATCGCAAAAACTAATCTTTTACTCTTTCGATATACTCACCAGTTTTGGTATTGATCCTGATCACATCTCCCTCATTCACAAAAAGGGGAACCATCACCGTAGCTCCTGTTGCAACAGTCGCTGGCTTCAGTGTCCTGGTCGCGGTATCTCCCCTGAGACCAGGCTCAGAATAGGTTACCTTGGAAACAACCTTATCCGGCAGTTCAACGCTCATGGGCATGTCTGTTTCGGTATTGATCAGCACAGAAACTTCCTGGTCTTCGGTCAGGAACTGGGGAGCATCAACCAGGGCTTCTGCCACAGCAATCTGCTCGAAGGTTTCATTGTCCATGAAACTGTAGCCGGTATCATCTTTATAAAGATACTGGTAGCTTTTCCTTTCAACCCTTACCGGATAGATGGTGTCGCCACTGTTCCAGGTCTTCTCAATGGAGCGACTGTTGTCTACCCCCTTGAGCTTGGCCCAAACCTTGGCTGCCGCCCTTGCTGTTTTGTTTTCGCCGAACTCGATGATTGTATAAAGACTGCCGTCAAGCTTGACGATCATACCCCTTGAAATATCCGATGTATTTGCCATAACTATGTTTTGAGGAGGCAAAGGTAATCCAATTTGGCAAATAACATCATACCTTTGCGCCGCAAACAATCTCTTATCAACATAAAAAAAGCAAAATGAAAGTAACCGTAATTGGAGCAGGAGCTGTTGGCGCAACTTGTGCAGACAATATCGCACGCGCCGGAGTATGTACAGACCTTGTTTTGTTGGACATCAAAGAAGGTCTTGCCGAAGGAAAAGCCCAGGACATGCAGCAGACCGCAGCATTGTTGGGATTTGATACCATCATTACCGGATCAACCAACGACTACGCTAAGACTGCTAACAGTGACGTGGTGGTGATTACTTCTGGTATTCCCCGCAAACCCGGCATGACCAGAGAAGAACTGATCGGAACAAATGCTGGGATCGTAAAGACTGTATGTGAGAACGTTTTGACATATTCACCCAATACCATCATCATCGTTATCAGCAATCCGATGGATACCATGACTTACCTGGCATTGAAATCTACCGGTTTGCCCAAGCACAGGATCATTGGTATGGGTGGCACCTTGGACAGCAGCCGTTTTAAATACCAGCTTACCCAACACCTGGGATGCAGCGCCAGTGATTTGAATGCCATTGTTATTGGTGGTCATGGCGACACAACCATGATTCCGTTGATCAGCAAGGCTACCTGGAACAGCATTCCCGTTACGCAGTTTTTGACTGCCGAGCAGCAGGAGAAAGTTGTTGCTGACACCATGGTGGGCGGTGCAACATTGACCAAATTGATTGGAACTTCTGCATGGTATGCACCAGGTGCAGCCGGAGCAGCGCTTGTATCAAGCATTCTGAGAGACGAGAAAAAACTCTTCACCTGCTGCGTAGCCCTGGATGGTGAATATGGCCAGTCGGATATTTGCCTGGGTGTACCCGTTACCATTGGAAAGAATGGCTGGGAGAAAATACTACCACTTGAATTGACCGCAGCAGAGCAGGAAGCCTTTGAGAAAAGTGCAGCTGCAGTGAGGTCGATGAATGAGGTGCTTGGGTAAAAGGGGTTGAGAGGTTGAGAGGTTTAGAGGTTTAGATGTGTAGGGGTTTAATGGAGGAGGGGATGAAGGCATACATGTACTGACTGCGATACAAAAGGGGCTCAAGTTAAACTTGGCCCCTTTTTTATTGACTTTCGCAAATATATTCAGTCATCCATTTAGCCTCGTATGTAACCTACAAGGCATATACACACTAAACCTTTCTGCCCTTTTTCTGCACATTACACCTTTACACCCTTAAACCTCTACACCTCTAAACCCCTCAAACCAGCTGCATACCTATTCCTCAATAAAATCCAAATCCTTATGGAATGTTTCTTCAGTAAAAATGAGGGCCACAACTGAGATGGCCATCACAATAGCCCCTGTCACCATAGCACTTTGCAACATGGTCCATTGCAGGTTGGCCTGAAAATAATCCTTGAACAAAAGATTCATCAATGGCAATGCACCCCTTACCACATTCGGAATGGTTGTTGCTGCTGTTGCCCGCAAATTGGTACCAAAATGCTCTGCACCCATGGTTACAAAAATTGCCCAGAACCCAGTGGAGAAGCCGAGATACAATGAAACAGCATACATGCTAAAGTCATTGTTATTGAGCGGACTGAAGAAATAAACAATGCCCAGAATGGTCATCGCATAAAAAATATACAATGCTTTTTTTCTGCTTTTAAAATGCTGGCTCACCAATCCCACCACAATATCCCCCAAAGCAATGCCAATGTAGCCGTACATGATGCTGGCTCCTGAGTCAATGGCATTCTCCCCGTAAAGATCTTTTGCAAAACGATTGCTAAGGTTCAGCATGATGCCTATCACAAACCAGGTTGGCAAGCCAATCAAAATGGCAAGGATATATTTTTTGAAACGGGAACGCTTGTTGAAAAACATCAAGATGTTCCCCTTGGAAACATGCTTGCTCTCAATACTTTTAAAGATGGCACTCTCTGAGACCTTGATCCGCAGCACCAGCAAAAAAATACCCAATACACCGCCAATCTTGTAACAGAGTCTCCAATCATTGGTGGTCTTGTAAATGAAATACGCAAACACGGCACCAAACAAACCGACACCCGCCACAAAGGATGTTACTACGCCCCTGTTCTTCTGTGGCATCAGTTCACTGACCAGGGTAATGCCAGCTCCCAGCTCACCAGCCAATCCAATCCCTGCGACAAATCGCAACCAAGCATACTGGTCTACGGTCTGTACATAGCCCGTGGCAAAATTGGCAACAGAATAAAGCAGGATAGAGCCAAACAATACACTGAGTCTCCCCCGCTTGTCTCCCATTACACCCCACAGCACGCCACCAATGAGCAAGCCCACCATCTGCCAGTTGATGATCTTCATGCTGGCCGTCATGATATCTGCATCACCAATGTTGATGCCAATCAAACTTGGCTCCCTGACAATGGTAAAAAGCAACAAGTCGTAAATATCTACAAAGTACCCCAGTGCGGCAACAATGACTGCCAGGTTGAGAAATTGACTTTTTAAGGACTGATTAGACATAAGCATTGATTATTTGATATGAAGATGACTATTTCTTCTTTCCTCCTGCAACCAATTTAATAATGACTGGGGCTGTGGTAACAAGGATAATTCCAAGTACAATCAGCTCCAACCTTTCTTTCAGGTCGAATCCAAACTGGCTCAGAAAGAACTTGTAGAGATAGTGCCCTGCAAACATCATGATGATTACCCATGCGACACAACCGATGATGTTGTAAAAAGTGAATTTGTGTTTTTCCATCCGAACGATGCCTGCGATAATGGGAGCAAAAGTTCTGATGATGGGAAGAAATCTTGCAAATACAATGGCGCCTCCACCATGCTTGTCATAGAAATCCTTGGCAGTCAGCAAATGTTTTTTCTTGAAAAAGAAGGTATCCTCTTTTCTGAACAAATAAGGACCACTGGCAGCGCCAAACCAATAACCAACCATGTTTCCCAGGGTTCCTGAGAAAAAAACCAGCAAGCAAACCAGCAACAAATTCAGGACATCATTGTTCAGGTCAAACAGCTCCCCGGCCAGCTCGTTGCTATAGATGCCTGCCACAAAAAGCAAGGAATCTCCAGGCAGGAAAAAACCTGCGAACAAGCCAGTCTCTGCAAAAACGATGAAAAGGAACAACCACAATCCACCGTGCTGAATATAAAATTCAGGATTCAAAAAGTCTTTCCATTGTATAGCCAACTCCAACATAGTAATGTATATTATTTAAATTGATTCTTCCGAAATGGCGGCAGGAGCCAATTCGCCTTCCCACTTGCTAACCGCAGTAGTTGCCAGTGCATTGCCCACCACATTCGTCATTGTCCTGAACATATCGCAAAAATGATCTATGGGAATGATCAACGCAATGCCTTCGGGAGGAATATTGAACATCGCGCAGGTTGCCGTAACCACTACCAATGAAGCCCTTGGCACGCCTGCAATTCCTTTGCTGGTCAACATCAATACAACCAACATGGTCAATTGTGTTCCCAGATCAAGATGAATGCCATAGGCCTGAGCAATGGCAAGGCTGGCAAAGGTCATGTACATCATGCTGCCATCAAGATTAAAACTATAACCAAGAGGGAGAATAAAAGAAACAATCTTGTCTTTACAACCAAACTTCTCTAACTCCGTGGTAAGTTTGGGGAATACCGCTTCACTGCTGGTAGTGCTGAACGCAATCAACAGCGGCTGGGAGATGGTTCTGAGCAACTCCCAGAGACGCTTGCCCAACACCATATACCCAACAGATAAAAGCAGCACCCACAGGCAGGCAATACCGATGATAAACGCCAATAAATACTGGCCGTAAAATGAAAACACTTCCAATCCTTTTGTGGCAATTACAGCAGCAATTGCGCCAAAAACACCAAGGGGTGCAAAGTTCATGACATAACCCACCATCTTAAGAATGATATGGGCAGCGGCGTCCAGGGCCTTTACAATTACCTTTCCCTTTTCACCCAATGCCGTGGTACCCACGCCAAAGAAAATACTAAACACCACCAGCTGCAGGATTTCATTGGTGGCCATTGCTTCGAAAACACTTTTGGGGAATACATGCTCAATGAATTTCTGCACAGAAAACTCCTGTGTTTTGCCAATCAGGTCTTTTGCCCCTTCCAAATCTGCAGAGCCAAGGTTGATGGCAGCCCCAGGCTTGAAAAAGTTGACCAATACCATACCCAGCAAAAGGCTTGCCAGTGAAGCAGAGATGAACCAGAGCATTGCTTTTCCTCCTACCCTTCCCACGGAGCCAAGGTCTCCCAGTTTTGCAATGCCCACCACAAGTGTTGTAAAAACAAGAGGGGCAATGACCATTTGTACCAGTCGCAAGAAAATGGTGGTAAGCAATTTGATATTGGTCGAAAATGCCTTTATGGTTTCTGGGCTGGATTGCTGGTGCACAAAATATCCAACAGCAATTCCCAAAACCATGGCAATGAGAATATATAAGGTAAGTTTACCGGAAGAGCCCTTCATGATGGAAAAAATATTTGGGTTAAGGTTCGTAAAATAAACGATTTGTATCGATTTCAGAATTTTATTTAAGGACTGAAATAAAATATTCATCTAACCGAATAATTGGCTATTTTAGAACTTTAGTGAACCATTTAACCAAAGAATTGCTATGAGTTTATTCAGAAGAAAATCACTTGAAGCGTTGCTTGCCCAGGCCGAAGATTCGGAAAAGGGACTCAAGCGCACCCTGGGTGCAGGAAACCTTGTTGCGTTGGGCATTGGTGCCATCATCGGAGCAGGACTTTTTGTAAGGACTGCAGCAGCAGCAGGACAAGCGGCTGGCCCGGGCGTTACACTTTCATTTATTGTAGCAGCAGTAGGTTGTGCTTTTGCTGGTCTTTGCTATGCAGAATTTGCATCAATGATACCGATTGCAGGCAGCGCCTATGCATACTCTTATGTTACCATGGGAGAGCTTGTTGCCTGGATCATTGGATGGGCGCTCATCATGGAATATGCATTGGGTGCGGCTACCGTTTCCATTGCATGGAGCGAATACCTCAATAAGCTGTTGGGAGGAAGCATTCCCTATGAATGGTGCCACTCTCCTTTTGAAAGCTATACCGACTCCTCTGGTATTTTGCACGCCGGCATCATGAATGCGCCAGCCCTGATCATCCTTCTCTTGCTAACCCTTTTGCTCATCAAAGGAACACAGGAATCTGCCATGGTAAATTCCATCATCGTTTTTGTGAAAGTAGCGGTTGTACTGGTTTTCATCGCCCTTGGATGGAAATTCATCAATCCGGCCAACTACGTTCCTTACCTGATTCCGGCCAACGAGCCGCCAGTCATGGACCAGGCAGGAAAAGTAATTGCCGATTACAGCCCATGGAACAAGCATGGATGGGGTGGAATTCTTGGTGGAGCAGGTATTGTATTTTTTGCCTTTATTGGTTTTGATGCCGTATCCACCGCTGCGCAGGAAGCCAAAAATCCGAAGCGCGACATGCCAATTGGTATATTGGGATCTCTCGTGGTTTGTACGATCCTTTATATTCTATTTGGTCACGTTTTGACAGGGGTTACGAACTGGAAGGAATTTGTTGATCCTGAAAAAGGACGCGAAGCTTCCGTAGCCTATACCATTGCTACTTACATGAAGGAATACAGCTGGCTTGCCACTGCTGTTACAGTAGCAATTCTTGCCGGCTTCTCCTCCGTGATCCTTGTGATGTTGATGGGACAAAGCCGTATCTTCTATACCATGAGCAATGACGGGCTAATACCCAAAGCTTTTGGTGATCTGCATCCGAAGTACAAAACTCCTTACAAATCAAACATGATCCTTTTCGTATTTGTGGGTGCATTTGCCGCATTTGTTCCAGGACACGTAGCCGGTGACCTGACAAGCTTTGGTACCCTGTTTGCGTTTGTTCTTGTGAGCATTGGCGTATGGATCCTCAGGGTCAAAGCCCCAAACATTGAACGTCCATTCAAAGCGCCTATCGCACCTGTTGTCAGTGTGCTTGGGGCATTGATTTGCCTCGCAATGATTGTAGGACTGGATGGCCAGACACTGAAGGTTGCTTTTGGCTGGATGGCCCTCGGTTTGGTTGTTTACTTTGTATACAGCAAAAAACACAGCAAGCTAAAAGACTAATTTCCAGAAATATTTATCATAATCCCGGCTCCAAATGGACCGGGATTTTTTTTAGCCCGCAGGGAACCCTTAAATTTGTAGCCGTTTCACCAAAGCAACAATTCAACACCATGGGAAGGATATTTGAAGTCAGGAAGTCTACGATGTTTGCCCGCTGGGATAGGATGGCCAAACAATTCACCAGGATTGGCAAAGAAATTGCCATCGCTGTAAAAACAGGTGGACCTGACCCAAGCACCAACCCATTCCTCCGCCGTTGTTTCCAGAATGCCAAGAGTGTCAATATGCCCAAAGACAGGGTTGAGGCAGCCATCAAAAGGGCACAAGGAAAAGACATGGAAAACTTTGAGGAGATCCTTTACGAAGGGTACGGACCCCATGGTGTGGCCATTTTGGTTGAAACTGCAACAGACAACCATGTCAGGACCGTTGCCAACATCAAATCACATTTCAACAAAGGAAATGGGGCAATGGGCACCAGCGGAAGTGTAAGTTTCCAGTTCAAGAAAATGGGGGTTTTCAAATTGAAAAATGAAGGACTCAACCATGATGATTTGGAGTTGGAATTGATTGATTTTGGCCTTGAAGAAATGGGCGAAAGCACCAATGACGCTGGAGAAGATGTATTTGTCATTCGTTGTGCCTTCAATGATTTTGGCAACATGCAAAAAGCACTTGAGGAAAAAAACCTCAACACCCTCAGCGCAGAGGTGGAGTGGATTCCCAATACCGTTGTTGAATTGAATGAAGAGCAGGCGCAAGAAGTACTAA
>JBIPNK010000018.1:0-43723 GCA_044373365.1 Chitinophagaceae bacterium | reverse complement strand
TGAGGAAAAATACAAAAAGGCTTTCCGTTATTTCATTTTAGCGCTGCTGTTGATTTTGGTAGCTGTGCCCTGGCCTTTCCGCGAAATCGGCAGGCCTTGGTTCCCAGGCATGTAAGGAGACCTTATTTTGAGGGCATTCTTTTTAGCTCCACTACTTCCATCTGCTTGATGTCACTTCCATCTATGCAAAACTTCAGCAGGGTTTGTACCTTGTGCCATCCTGATCTACCTGCTGCGCCTGGATTGAGGTGAAGGCAGTTCAATCCAGCATAAAACTGAACCAGCAAGATGTGGGAATGTCCGCAGACAAAAATGGTAGGTTTTGTAGCAGCAATTCTTTCTTTCACCGTTCCAACAAATTTGGGGGGTCTTCCACCAATGTGGGTCATCAGCACTTTCACCTCTTCTGTTTCCCATTCAAGCCATTCAGGAAGTTGATGCCTCAACGGATGCCCGTCAATATTTCCATAAACAGCTTTTACAGGAGCATAGGTTGACAGCTGCTCAAGGATGCTCCCTTCGCCAATGTCTCCGGCATGCCAAATTTCATCAGCCCCCTTGAAGTGGGAGAGGAATCTCTCATCCATGAATCCATGTGTATCAGAAAGCAGTATGATTTTTTTCATATCATTGAATATCAGATAGTTGTAGTTTTTTATTATCTTTGTTTCCAGTTGACAAAACCGAGATAAAGCAGGGAATTTGACGTTTCGTTAAAATATCTTAAAGTTTTTTTACTAATTCCGTTGATTATCTTATCTTTGCGCTCCCAAAAACCATGGCAAAACAAGCACTCATTAAACAGGACGGTAATATCATAGAGGCGCTGAGCAATGCTATGTTCAAGGTGAAGTTAGAAAATGGGCATGAGATATTGGCAACCATTTCAGGTAAGATGAGGATGCACTACATCCGAATTCTTCCCGGTGACAGGGTTGGGGTTGAGATGAGTCCATACGACTTGACAAGGGGGAGAATCATTTTCAGGTATAAATAAAAACCGCTCCAAGGAGCCCAAACCAGAGATATGAAAGTAAGAGCATCCATTAAGAAGCGCAGTGCGGATTGCAAGATTGTCCGCAGGAAAGGTAAACTCTATGTGATCAACAAGAAAAACCCACGTTACAAGCAACGCCAGGGTTAATCTTTACTCAATCATTCAATCGAACAAATACAATAAACATCTATGGCCCGTATCGCAGGTATTGATTTGCCAAAGAACAAAAGGGGAGAAATTGGTCTCACTTACATCTATGGTATCGGAGTGTCAACTGCCCAGTACATTTTAGGAAAGGCAGGAATTGACGTAAATAAAAAAGTAAACCAGTGGGATGACGATGAACTGAATGCGATCAGGACAATCATCACCAATGAGTTCAAGGTTGAAGGTCAACTGCGTTCTGAAACACAAATGTCTATCAAGCGTTTGCTTGATATCGCTTGTTACCGTGGTCTTCGTCACCGTAAGGGACTGCCTGTAAGGGGTCAGCGTACCAAAACTAATGCCCGTACAAGAAAGGGTAAACGTAAGACGGTTGCTGGCAAGAAAAAGGCCGCCAAGAAATAAATGAAACGGAAAAGTGGCTATGCCGCTTTTCTCTCATTATATCCTGCACCATCATTTTGCTGTTCATCGCCGGAAATCGGGTGCAATCGAGGGTTGAACAGGGTCTGAAAAGACTGATTTTTTTTGAGTACCTATTTTAAAAAATTATGGCAAAAGCACAACAAAACAGCGCCAAAGCGGCTGCGAAGAAAAGAGTGGTAAAAGTTGATAGTTTCGGAGATGCCCACATCAACGCCACCTTCAACAACCTTATCATCAGTTTGACCAACAAGGCTGGACAGGTAATTTCCTGGAGCAGTGCTGGTAAAATGGGTTTCAGGGGTTCAAAGAAAAATACTCCATATGCAGCCCAAATGGCAGCACAAGATGCTTCACGCGTAGCACTTGAGGCAGGCCTGAAAAGGGTTGATGTATATGTAAAAGGACCGGGTGCAGGTAGGGAAGGTGCCATTCGTGCCCTTGCCAATTCCGGCATTGAAGTTGTAATGATCAAGGACATTACTCCACTTCCACACAATGGTTGCCGTCCTCCAAAGAAGCGTCGCGTATAATTAACATCTATATCAGGGCAGGAGATTCAGTTTTATGATTTTTTTATAATCCCCTGTCATTTCTTAAAAAATCAAAACAAATTACAATGGCACGTTACACAGGTCCCAAAACAAAAATCTGCAGGAAGTTCGGTGAGCCGATCCTCGGAAATGGCAAGTATCTCGACAAGAACAGTGTTCCTCCTGGTCAACACGGAGCATCACGCAAGCGCAAGGCGCCGAGTGAATATTCTATCCAGCTAAAGGAAAAACAAAAGGCTAAGTACACTTATGGTCTTTTGGAGCGTCAGTTCCGCAAGACATTTGAAGAAGCAGCTCGTATCAAAGGTGTTACTGGTGAAAACCTGATCATCTTGTTGGAGTCACGCCTCGACAATACTGTATACCGCATGGGTATTTCTCCATCCCGTCCAGCTGCACGTCAGCTTGTTTCACACAAGCACGTAATGGTAAATGATGTGGTGGTTAACATCCCTTCATACCAGTTGAAGCCCGGTGATGTCATCACCATCGCTGACAAGAGCAAGGAGAGTGAGAACATCAAGTCCCTGATGAGACCAAGAAATCCAAAAATTGGATGGGTTGACTTCAGTGAGGCCCAAATGTCAGGAACCTTCATCGCATTCCCTGTAAGGGAAAATGTTCCTGAAAACATCAGGGAGCAGTTGATCGTTGAATTGTATTCTAAGTAATCTGCCTGATGCCTCATGGCATCTGGGTTTCATATCACCCGTTTTCCCAAGACAATTGGGAATTAACAAGTAAAAGGAGTTTAAATATGGCCATTTTAAATTTCCAGCAGCCGGACAAAATAGTCCTCCAGAAAGCAACCGACTTCGAAGCACAATTCGAATTCCGTCCGCTTGAACCAGGATATGGTGTTACCATTGGTAACGCACTTCGCAGGGTTCTTTTGAACTCACTCGAAGGATACGCCATCACTGGTATCGTAATTGAAGGTGCTGACCACGAATTTGCTACATTGAAAGGTGTTGTAGAAGACGTTACAGAAATAATCTTGAACCTCAAGCAAATCAGGTTCAAAAAGATCCTCGACCATGATGTACAGACAGAGAAACTGACAATTTCCATCAAAGGAAAATCTGATTTCACTGCCGGCATGATTGACGAAGTAACTGGAACCTTCCAGGTAATGAATCCGGAATTGCTCATCTGCACCATGGATCCTTCTGCAAAACTTAATATTGAGTTGCATATTTCTAAGGGAAGAGGATATGTTCCATCCGAAGACAATAGGCAAAAAGAGGCTCCATTTGGATTTATTCCGATTGACTCTATCCATACGCCGATCAAGAATGTAAAGTATGCCATCGAAAACACCCGTGTTGAGCAGCGTACTGATTTCGAAAAATTGTTGCTTGATGTGGTTACTGATGGAACAATCCATCCTGAAGAGGCTGTAAAGCAGGCTTCAAGGATTTTGATCCAGCACCTGATGATCATCACAGACGAAAACATCACTTTCGATAACAAGGAAGAGAAGAAGGAAGACCTGGTAGATGAGCAAACCCTCCAATTGAGGAAAGTGCTGAAAACACCTTTGGAAGACCTTGATCTTTCTGTACGTGCATTCAACTGTCTGAAGGCAGCCAAGATCAACAGTCTTAGCCAGCTGGTACAGTATGAGCAGGAAGACCTCATGAAGTTCAGGAATTTCGGACAGAAATCATTGTCTGAAATTGAGCAGGTACTTCAGGAAAGAGGCCTTCATTTCGGAATGGATCTTGCCAAACTGGGGATCGATATCGACGAATTTTAATAAGGGAAACCTATTTTTTATCAGGCTGTAATTCCTGACACGGTACAGCTTTAAACACAACAGTCATGCGTCACGGAGACAAAATCAACAATCTAGGCCGTAAAAAGGCACACCGCGAGGCCCTCATGTCCAACATGGCGAGCCAGCTGATCATGCACAAGCGTATTGTAACAACTCACGCGAAGGCAAAAGCATTGCGCACGTACATCGAGCCTTTGATCACCAAGACAAAAAAGGTGGAAAGCAAAGAGCAGATCATGCACAACCACCGTATTGTATTCTCATATTTGCAAGACAAGATCGCAGTAAAAGAATTGTTTACTGAAATCGGTCCTAAAGTTGCGGCTCGTCCAGGTGGTTACACCAGGATCATCAAGCTTGGCATCCGTTTGGGTGACAACGCTGAAAGGGCAATGATTGAATTGGTGGATTACAACGAGATCTACGGAAAAGGTATTGCAACTGCTGCTGAACCAGCCAAGAAAACCAGAAGAAGTGGTGGTGCCAAGAAAAAGACCGCTGCAACTGAAGAAGCTCCTGCTGCTGAGGCGCAAGCCACTTCCGAAGAATCAACTGCCTCTGAATAAGAAAAATGTTGATAAATAATTTCTTTTAAAGGCAGGTCTTTTGGTCCTGCCTTTTTTATTTTGCATCCAAATTCCCCTCATGCCAACACAAGAAATGAATTCAGTCCCCGCCTTGCTTATTCTGGAAGATGGAATGGTTTTTCATGGCCGTTCATTTGGTAAAATCGGAACCGCCTCAGGTGAACTTTGTTTCAATACCGGAATGACCGGTTATCAGGAAGTATTTACAGACCCCAGTTATTATGGGCAAGTACTGATCATGAATAATGTGCATACCGGTAACTATGGCGTCAAGGCAGGGGATGTGGAAAGTGAAACAGTGAAAATCAAGGGCCTGATTGGTAGAAACCTTGAAGAAAAATACAGCAGGTTGATGGCAGATGATTCTTTACAGAACTATTTGGTCAGCCAGCAGGTAGTTGCCATTGAAGACATTGATACAAGAGCCCTCGTAACGCATATCCGTGAAAAAGGCGCCATGAACTGCATCATTTCCTCTGAGAATACTGATGTAGCTGCTTTGATGGAAGCATTGAAAAAAGTACCCTCCATGGATGGATTGGAACTGGCTTCAGTTGTTTCTACTACTGAAGTTTACCATGTAGGTGATCCGGCTGCCAGCATTCGCATTGCAGTGCTTGACTTTGGTGTCAAAAGAAACATCATCCAGTGCATGGCCGATAGGGGTGCTTATGTCAGGGTTCATCCTGCCAAAACCAGTTTTGAAGAACTGCTTGCTTTTGAGCCCCATGGTTTCTTTATTTCAAATGGCCCTGGCGATCCATCCTCCATGGATTATGCAGTAGATACCGTTAAAAAGATTCTTGATACAAGAAAGCCTGTTTTCGGCATCTGTCTGGGGCATCAGCTTTTGGCACTGGCCAATGGTATAAAAACTTTCAAAATGCACCACGGACACAGGGGCTTGAATCATCCCGTCAAGAATTTGATGACTGGCCTTTGTGAAATTACCACACAGAACCATGGTTTCGCTGTTGACGCCGATGCTGTCAGAAGCGCAGAACAAATTGAGGTTACCCATATCAACCTCAATGATGATTCCATTGAAGGCATAAGGCTCAAGGATCGTCCTGCTTTTTCAGTGCAGTACCACCCGGAAGCCACGCCTGGCCCGCACGACAGCCGTTATCTTTTTGATGATTTTATCAACTTGATCAACACCAACTAGGCCATGAAAAAAATCACCATCATCAACGGACCCAACCTGAACTTGCTGGGCAAGCGGGAGCCAGGTATCTATGGGAGTGAGGGTTTCGAATCCTATCTTGAAAAGTTGAAGGAGTCCAACCCGGATCTGGTGATTGATTATTTTCAATCCAATATTGAAGGTGAATTGATTGATGCCATCCAGAAAGCAGGATTTTCTGCCGATGGCATCATTCTCAATCCTGGAGGATATACGCACACCTCAGTTGCCATTGGTGATGCCATTGCATCGGTCACTGCACCAGTGATTGAAGTGCATATTTCCAATGTGCATGCCCGTGAGGAATTTAGAAAAATCTCCCATGTGTCTGCAAAGGCAAAGGGAACGATTTGCGGGCTTGGCCTTGATGGCTATGCACTTGCTGCTCAATACCTCAAAGGCCTCTAAAAAGGCTTATTTGGCCTCTTTGGTGACCATTTTCTGGATCAGGTCCAGCTTGCCAATATACAGGCTCCTGCCATGAGTTCCTAACACGATTTCATTTTCCCTTTCTTGAACCACCATGTCATGCACCGGAATAGCAATGGGCAAATTATTGGTGAATTGCATGAAGGATGTGCCGCCGTCAGTGCTTGCGTATGCACCGCCATCAGTACCCAGGTAAATAATGGTGGATGATTTTGGATCTTCACAGATGACGTTCACCGGTTCCATGGGCAGGTCGTTGCCCAGTTTCTTCCAGGTTTTGCCAAAGTCATCACTGCAATAAACATAAGCAGCAAAGTGATCATCCCGGTATCCGTTCATGGTAACATACACGCGGCTTTGCAGGTGGCTAGAGGCCAATACGCGGCTGATGTACAAACCCTGGGGCAGTCCTGACAGTTTGGTCCAGGTATTGCCTCCATCCTTTGTAAGTGAAACAACCCCATCATCAGTTCCTGTATAGATCAATCCAAACTTTAAAGGTGATTCACTGATGCTGGTCATTGTACCAAAGGGCACGTCGCCAGATTTTTTTCCATTCGACAGGTCTCCGCTGATCCGTTCAAAATCATCACCCCTGTTCATGCTTCTGAACAAACTGTTCCCCGCCATGTAAAGAATATCAGGATTGTGTTTGGACAAGAGGATGGGTGTTTGCCAGTTGAACCGGGGCTTTTCTTCTTTTGAATTTTGGGGAACAGGCCTCAGGAATTTAGGACCCTGGTTTTGCTTGTTGATGCGCATGTAGGCCCCAAACTGAGAACCTGTGTAAACGGTATTGTGGTCACGTGGGTCAATCTGTACCTGCATGCCATCACCACCGCCCATTCTCTTGAATCCATACTGCCCCTCATCTGTCCAGTCTATCGATTCTTTATTGGTGGATTTTCCGTACCAGGAACCATTGTCCTGCAATCCTCCGTATACATTATAAGGTTTTTCATTGTCAACATTGATGGCATAGAATTGTCCTACTGCAGGAGAATTGGCTTTGAACCAGTTCTTGCCAGCATCATAACTGATGTTACAACCTCCATCGTTTCCTGCAATCATGTGATCGTCTCTTTTGGGATTGATCCATAGTGCATGCCAGTCTGCATGGGTATTGCCCTTGTCCATGGAGATGAAGGATTTTCCTCCATCAGTAGAAAGATTGGCACTGGTTCCTAAGATGACAACCTTGTCAGGGTTGGCAGGGGATACAAAGATCTTGCCAAAATAGTAGCCGAAAGTATTGTAGATCTCAATGTTCTTTTCATTGGTCTTGTTCCAGTGTTTTCCACCGTCTAGGCTCTTGTATACCTCGCAGCCATAAATCTGGTTGGCCGCAGGACCTGCACCTGTATTGGGTTTGGGGGTCTTTGACGTATCTGGCTTCAGGTTGTAATTATCTACTACTGCATACACAATGGATGGATGTTGTGGGTAGACGGCCAGGCCGATTCTTCCGATGCCATCGCCTTGTGGGAAGCCTGAGCCTGCATTGGTCAGCAATTTCCAGGTGTTGCCGCCATCATTGCTCTTGTAAATACCAGATGTTTTTCCACCCTCTGTGAAGTCCCAGGCTTTTCTGATGCGGTGCCAGGTTGAGGCATAGAGTTCATTGGGGTTTTTGGGATTGATGTCCATCTCAACAGCTCCTGTTGTTTCATCCACAAACAGGGTTTGTTTCCATGTTTTTCCGCCATCAGTTGTTTTGAAAACACCCCTTTCCTTGTTGGTGCTGTACAGGTGTCCCAAGGCTGCAACCCAGGCAATATCAGGGTTTGAGGGGTGCAGCGTTATTTTGCCAATATGTTGTGTTTCAGGAAGGCCAAGATAAAGCCAGGTCTTGCCATTGTCATTGCTTTTGTACATGCCAATGCCTGCGTAAGATGAACGGCTGCTGTTCACTTCGCCAGTTCCTACCCAGATGGTTCTTGTTTTCCAGTTGACGGCAATGTCTCCAATACCTATCACCAGCCCATTGTCAAAAATGGGGGTGAAGCTTTGGCCATTGTTGGTGGTATGCCATAATCCACCGGTGGCATAAGCAACATAAAATTCTGTTGGGTCATTGGGATTTACCTCAATATCGTCAATCCTTCCACTCATCACAGTTGGTCCGATGTTTCGGAAGGCAACATCCTTCAAACTGCTTGCTGCTGCCTTCTTTGCTTTGGCTTCAAGGCTGGCCAAACGGGCTTCTCCGGTTGTTTGAGCTAATTGAGCCTGCACCATTGAAATACAGCCCATCAGGGTCAGCAAAGCGAACGTGAATCTTGTGGTAACTTTATTGTGAAAACCTTTGGTATGCATATCGCGCTATTTTGATAAATTTATACCCATGCAATATAGAAATTCTATGGTTATTTCCGGACGCTTGTACAGCAAGATGATGCTCCTTTTTTTCTGTATGTTTTCAATTTCCACAAAGGCACAGCCTTGGTTGAGTTATAAGCTTACGCCAAGGGGTGATACCATCAACCGGCTTGATCAGCAAAAAATGAAACAGGGGCCTTGGGTGCTTCGCTTTGAAACACTGCGTGGCGAGCCGGGATGTGAGGAAGAGGGGTATTTTTTGAATGATAAAAAAGATGGGGCCTGGAGGCGTTTCAGCTTGATGGGCGACCTGATTGCCAGGGAAAATTACAAAGGCGGATACCGTGATGGGAAGCAACAATATTTCACACAAATGGGCGACATACTCAGGGAAGAAAGCTATAAGGCTGTCGATCCCAAGAATCCATATGATACCATCATGGTGCCTGACCTGGATCATCCAGACAGGATGTTGGAAAAAGTGATCAAACATGAGGCTGCTGAAGTGAAAAATGGCACCTGGACCTATTACAGCTCCAGTACAGGCGATGTTGTAAAAACAGAACGCTTTGTATTCGGTCAACTTGAAAAAAAAGGACCACCAGCAATTGTTCCCCAGCGTAACGCCACAAAGGATACCATTGCTAAACCTGTTCAAAAACAGCTTCCCAAAGCAGTGCAGGATTATGAGAAAACAAAAAAGAAAGGGAAGGGGTAATTCCCCTTCCCTTGAGCAGTATTGGTCAGCATTAATTTATTTGCTGTTCGCCCTGATCACATTCAATGCACCGCCAGCCTTGAACCAGTCAATCTGCTGGGCATTATAACTGTGGTTGGCCTCAATTGTTTCAGCAGTTCCATCGGCATGGTTAAGGACCACATGCAATGATTGACCTGGTGTGAATGAAGTCAGTCCAACAACATCAATATTGTCATCCTCCTGGATCTTGTTGTAATCTTCCTTGTTGGCAAAGGTCAATGCGAGCATGCCTTGCTTTTTGAGGTTGGTTTCATGGATCCTTGCAAATGATTTTACCATCACCACTTTGACGCCGAGATGACGGGGCTCCATGGCTGCATGTTCCCTTGAAGAACCTTCGCCATAGTTCTCATCACCAATAACGATTGTTCCAACATTTGCAGCTTTGTAAGCACGCTGTGTGTTTGGAACGGTTCCGTATTCGCCAGTGAGCTGGTTTTTAACGTTGTCTGTTTTCTCATTGAAGAAATTCTGTGCACCGATCAGCATGTTGTTGCTGATGTTGTCCAGGTGTCCACGGAATTTCAACCATGGGCCAGCCATGGAGATATGGTCTGTGGTACACTTGCCTTTTGCTTTGATCAGGAGTTTCAGCCCTTTCAGGTCAGTACCTTCCCATGCTGCAAAGGGGTAGAGGAGTTGAAGGCGCTTGCTGTCTGGCTTAACATTGATTTGAACGCCGCTGCCGTCTTCTGCAGGAGCCTGGTATCCGGCATCTTCCACATCAAATCCACGGGTGGGCAATTCATCACCACTGGGTGGGTCAAGCTTTACGGCCTCACCTTTTTCATTGATCAGTGTATCAGTAAGTGGGTTGAAGGTAAGGTCTCCGGCAATGGCCAATGCAGTTACAATTTCAGGGCTGGCCACAAATGCCAGTGTATTGGGGTTGCCATCCGCGCGTTTGGCAAAGTTCCTGTTGAAAGAATGCACGATGGTATTCCTTTCTTGCTTTTCAGCACCCATCCTGTCCCACATGCCGATACAGGGCCCACAAGCATTGGCAAATACCGTTGCACCGATTTGGGCGAAGGTATCCAGGAATCCGTCTCTTTCGATGGTATACCGCACCAGTTCACTGCCTGGTGTGATTGTGAATTCAGCCTTGGTTTTCAATCCCTTTTCTGCCACCTGTTTTGCAAGGCTGACAGCACGGCTGATGTCTTCATAAGATGAATTGGTACAGCTGCCAATCAAACCAACTTCAACTTTGGTAGGCCAGTTGTTTTTTGCAGCGGCCTCTTTCATTTGTGAAATAGGGGTCGCGAGGTCTGGCGTGAAGGGGCCGTTGAGGTGTGGCTCCAATTCACTGAGGTTGATCTCAATGACCTTGTCAAAATATTTTTCAGGGTTGGCATAGACTTCTTCATCGCCGGTCAAATAGGACTTTACTTCATCCGCTGCTGCTGCAACGTCTGCCCTTCCTGTAGAACGCAGGTAACGCGCCATGCTTTCATCATATCCGAAGGTTGAGGTAGTGGCACCAATTTCAGCACCCATGTTACAGATGGTGCCTTTTCCGGTACAACTCATGTTGGTTGCACCTTCGCCAAAATATTCAACAATGGCGTTGGTTCCACCTTTTACAGTAAGAATACCAGCCACCTTAAGGATTACATCCTTGGGTGATGTCCAACCATTCAATTTTCCAGTCAATTTTACACCAATCAATTTGGGCATCAGGAGTTCCCAGCTGAGGCCAGCCATTACATCGCATGCATCCGCACCACCAACACCAATGGCCACCATGCCCAATCCACCAGCATTCACGGTATGGGAGTCTGTACCAATCATCATACCACCGGGGAATGCATAGTTTTCCAGTACAACCTGATGGATGATACCGGCACCGGGCTTCCAGAAGCCGATGCCATATTTATTGGAGATGGAGGAAAGGAATTCATAAACTTCCTCATTTTCTGTTACTGCTTTCTTGAGGTCGCTTTTGCTTTCATCTTTTGCCACAATCAAGTGATCGCAGTGAACAGTGGAAGGCACGGCAACCTTTTTGCGGCCAGTGGTGTCAAACTGAAGGAGTGCCATCTGTGCGGTGGCATCCTGCATGGCAACCCTGTCTGGAGCAAAATCAACGTAGGCTTTACCCCTTTCAAAATCTGTGATTCCAACACCTTTCCAAAGGTGGGCATAAAGTATTTTCTCGGCAAGCGTAAGTGGGCGACCCAACGCAGTTCTTGCTGCATCCACTTTGGCGGGCATTTCACTGTAGGTCTTCTTAATGAGGTCAAGATCGAATACCATGGAATTTGATTTTTCTTGTTTTATGATGATCAACCCAACTCCGGCTCAGGAGTCAAGGCGCTGCAAAATTAATTAATTAAGGGGCGCTTACCAAACTTGATGGTATAATGCGGATTAATTATATTTGGAATATGGAAAAACTCAGGAATTTCATTGAATGGCAGGTTTTTGGTGTCTGTGCCAGGATTGGTGAGAAGATGGGCATACCTACTTTCACCATCCGGAAATACTTCATGTACATCTCCTGCCTCACCTTGGGTTCACCGGTGGTTTTTTATTTTATCCTTGCTTTTTGGATGAACCTGAAGCGCTACATTTTTCAGTCCAAAAGAAACCCACTGCGCTACAGCTAAACAATTGCCTTTCTTATCCGGATCAGTTGCTTCAGCAAATCTTCAAGGCTGTCCAAATGCAGCATGTTGGCGCCATCGCTCAAGGCTTTTGATGGATCAGGATGCGTTTCAATGAACAAGCCATCCGCACCTGTTGCGACAGCTGCCTTTGCAATGGTTCCAATCATGTGTGGATTTCCTCCAGTTACGCCAGCTGTTTGGTTGGGTTGTTGAAGGGCATGGGTGCAATCCATCACAACAGGCACGCCATGCGTTTGCATGATCGGGATATTCCTGTAATCAACAATAAGGTCCTGGTAGCCAAAACTGGTACCCCTTTCTGTGAGGATGATTTTGTTGTTGCCGGTTTTTCTGACCTTGTCTACGGCAAATTTCATGGCTTCACCACTTACAAATTGTCCTTTTTTAATATTGATGATGTTGCCTGTTTCGCCAGCAGCAACAAGAAGATCGGTCTGCCTGCATAGGAATGCGGGAATCTGCAGGATGTCAGCATAGGGCGCTGCCATTGCAGCTTCATCTGCCGCATGAATATCTGTGGTCGTAGGCAATGAAAATGCATTGCCTGTATCCCTTAGAAGATTCAGGCCAAGGTCATCTCCCAAGCCTGTGAAGGAGGCTGCACTGGTTCTGTTGGCCTTTCTGTAAGAGGCCTTGAAGACATAAGGAATACCCAGGTTCTTGCAAATGGCCGACACCCTAGAGGCAACAGTATTCAATACTTCCTTGCTTTCGATTACACAAGGCCCCGCAATCAGAAAAAAATTGCTCTCATCGTATTGTTGTGCGGCAAATAGGTCTTTAAGAAACGGCTCCATGCTGCGAAGATACAGTCACTTGTCTTATGTTTGCATATTCAACGAATAGGACATACATGAAAAAAGAGAAAATACTTGTCATTGGCGCCAGTGGTCAAATTGGGGTAGAACTTACCTTGGCTTTGAGAAAAATATATGGTGGAGCCAATGTTGTTGCTTCAGACCTCAGGGAAGAAAATGAATTACTGAAAGGCTCGGGGCCTTATGTAAGCCTTGATGTGATGAACAAGGAAATGCTGCATGTGCAGATCATTCGGCAGAACATTACACAGGTTTATCTATTGGCAGCCATTCTTTCTGCAACAGGTGAGAAAAATCCACCATTGGCCTGGCACCTCAACATGCAGTCTTTGCTGAATGTACTGGATATCGCAAAAGAGGAAAAGCTGACCAAGGTTTATTGGCCCAGCAGTATCGCTGTATTTGGACCAACATCCCCCAAAAATGACTGCCCTCAACATACCATTATCGAGCCCACAACGGTTTATGGCATCAGCAAATATGCAGGAGAGTTCTGGTGCAATTATTTCTATCAACGGTATGGGGTGGATGTAAGGAGCTTGCGGTATCCTGGGTTGATCAGTTACAAATCATCGCCAGGTGGGGGAACCACTGATTACGCTGTTGAGATATTTCATGCCGCAAAAGAAAAGCAAAAGTATACCAGCTTTCTGAGGGAAGATACCCATTTGCCCATGATGTACATGCCTGATGCCATCAGGGCAACCATTGAACTGATGGAGGCTCCTGCCGAAAAAATAAAAGTGAGGACTTCCTACAACCTTTCAGGAATGAGCTTTTCACCTGTAGAAATTGGCGATGAAATCAGGAAACATATACCAGGATTTCAGTTGGACTTTAAACCAGATTATCGCCAGCAAATTGCCGACAGCTGGCCCAAGAGCATTGATGATGCCAAGGCCAGTGAAGACTGGGGATGGAAACCTGAGTTTGATTTGGCCAAGATGACCGCAGACATGTTGATGAACCTGAACGCCAGTGCAGGCTCGGTAGGCTAGGGGATGAGTGCCACAATTTCCTGCAGGAATTGCGCATCCTTTTCGTCAAAGGAGTTGTACTGATCGCTGTCCACATCAAGAACCCCCCAAACCTCATTGTTTTTTAACAGAGGTACCACGATTTCACTTTTAGAAATGCTGCTGCAAGCAATATGTCCGGGAAATTTTTCTACATCCGGAACGATGACTGTATTGGCCTGACTCCATGATGTTCCACAAACACCCCTTCCTTTCCTTATCCTGGTACATGCAACTGGTCCTTGAAAAGGGCCAAGCACCAGTTCCTCGTCTTTGACAAGGTAGAAGCCTACCCAAAAAAAATTAAATTGTTTTTTTAGTGCGGCTGCGATATTGGCAAGATTGGCTACCAGGTCTGTTTCGCCGCTGATCAGGCCCTTGATTTGGGGAAGCAATGAAAGGTATTGTTGCTCCTTGCTGCCACTGCCGATGTGAAGGTCTTCTGCCATTGGTTTATTTTTGAATCAAATCCGCTACAGTCTTGTTCTCTAGTATTTTCAATGTTGCGTCACGTACCAATACCATTGTGTCGTGCAGGCCACAGTTTTTTTCATCGCAATTCTTGCAACGCTCGTAGAAATAAAGGCTTGCACAGGGCAACATCGCAATCGGTCCATCAATTTTTCTGATGATGTCTGCCAGGGGAATTTTATCAGGTGCGGTGTTGAGAAAATAGCCGCCGCCTTTGCCTTTTTTACTTTCCAGGATGCCTGATTTTCTTAGCTCAAGCAAGATGTTTTCCAAAAATTTCAGGGGAATCTTTTTCTTTATGGCAATATCAGCAATCAGCACAGGCCCATCATCCTTGTGCTCGGCAAGGTACATGAGCGCTTGAAATGCATATTGTGTTTTTTTATTGAGCATATTGCTTAGTTTCCAAATCCCAAGACATCTTTCATGGTAAAAATTCCTTTTTTCCCATGGATGAATTCTGCTGCCAAAACCGCACCCAGGGCAAATCCATTCCTGCTGTGTGCATTGTGGATGATCTGAATTTCATCAATACCTGAACTGTATTTCACTTCATGCCATCCAGGATAGGGGTCAATCCGCTCACTTTTGATAAAAAGTTCACTTGCCGAAGCAGGGCTTTCATTGACCCAATGGGTTTTTGAACTGTTGAAGGCCAATACCTGCTCAGCCAAGGTGATGGCCGTTCCACTGGGGGCGTCTTTTTTTTGTGTATGGTGAATCTCCGTAATGCTCACGTCGTATTGGCGCTGACCCTCCATGAGTTGTGCGAGCTTTTTGTTGACTTCAAAGAAAATGTTTACCCCAACACTGAAATTGCTGGCATAAAGAAAACTGCCATTGGCTTGGGTACATTTTTCCTCCACTGCTGAAAGCTGTTCAAGCCATCCCGTTGATCCACAAACAACTGGTGTTTTCAAGTCGAGGCATTTCAATACATTCTGCAGTGCAGTGTGTGGGCCGGTGAATTCAATGGCGGCATCTACTGATGCAAAATGCTCGGCATTGAACTCATCGAGGTTATTGATGTCTATCTTTATGCCAACCTGATGACCCCTTGAAAGAGCTACCTCTTCAATAATTTTTCCCATTTTTCCATATCCCACCAATGCAATGTTCATACCTGCGATTTTTATGAAGTTAAAATTTTTACCGCTAAAACGAGATGGATTTTACCGGTTTGGCTTTACCCAATTGAAATGAGGCAGTAAACCCCATCTGACCATTTCTGCCTGTTGAAAGATTCGGCTTCAATCTCATGCTCAAATCATCAGATATGTCAAATGTTTTGAGGTGCCCGTCTACAGCTGCATCTGCTACATTGAGTCCCCACAACACGAGCAGGCCAAGGATGGAAAAATCCATTCCTTTCCTGAATTCATTTCTGTAGAGCTTCAGCGACGCTGTGGCCAGCGGCTGCAACTCCGGCGCAATGAGCTTGTCGTTGGTGGTGTCTGCATCAGACCTTGCGGAATAGGCGAACCTTGTTTTTTTATACCAGGTGCTGTTGTAGCTGAAGGTGCTGACGGGTATGGCCAGGATACCGTATACGATAGGAACTTTCCAGTATTTCTTGTTGTATACCTGCCCAAGGCCGGGCAAGATGGCTGACCGCAATGAGGCTTTACTGGCAATGGACCTGACCTTGCGGGTTGTATCCTTGATGGATGATTTTTGGGTGGAGTCTTTGGTTAATGTTGCTTGTGTTTTTTTAACCGAAGGCTTCAATTCTTTTTGGGCAAAAATACTGCTGGTACTGGTAACCAGCAGGAACAACAAAAAGCATTGTCGAAGTGTCTTTGCGCACATCAATGGATGTTGACATTCATTTTTTCGAGCAGGCCATTCAGCTCCTCCAGTGAATAATATTCCAGGCTTATTTTGCCTCTTCCGGTTTTTTGGTGTTCCAGTTTGACTTTGGTTCCAAAGAAAGAGGTGAGCTGGTCCTGGATTTTATTGAACTGTCCCTGTGGTTTTTGTTTTGTATCAACTTTGCCCTTTGAAGGCTTGTACAATTGCTTCACCAGGTCTTCTGTTTGCCTTACAGAGAGTTTCTTTGATAGAATGGTATTGTAGACATAAAGCTGTTTGTCTACCTCGCCAGCATTGATCAATGCCCTTGCATGGCCCATAGACAAAGAGCCATTTCTGACAGCCACCACAATGTCTGGAGGGAGTTTCAGCATCCTGATATAATTGGAAACCGTACTTCTGTCCATTCCCATTCTCGTGGCAACTTCCTCCTGGGTCATTGAGCACTCATCAATCAGGCGTTGGTAGCTGAGGCCAATTTCTATGGCATTGAGGTTTTCTCTTTGAAGGTTTTCCAACAAGCCGAGCTCCAGGATTTGCTTGTCGTCAACCACACGCAGGTAAACTGGAACATCTTTGAGGCCTGCGAGCTTTGCTGCCCTCCACCTTCTTTCACCGGCGATCAGTTTGTATTTCCCTGAGGGCAACTTGGTTACCGTAAGGGGTTGAATGATGTCGTGCAGCCGAATGGATTGGGACAGTTCTTCAAGTGCCTTGGCATCGAAGTCCTGACGGGGTTGTTTGGCATTGGGGCTGATGTCTTCCAGTGGTATCCTTGAAACAGCAGTTGCCTGTTCAACAACTGCTGACTTTAGTGTACCGGATGGATTTTTCATCTCTGAGTCAATGCTGCCCAGCAAGGACCTTATCCCCCTGTTCAATGCATCTTTCTTGTTGCTGGGATTATTGCTCATTGTCTGGATTTATGGTTCTTTCTGCTTCCTTGATTTTTGTCATGTTGTTTTTTTGCAAAATCTCTTTTGCCAGGTCCAGGTAATTGATGGCACCCTTGCTTTCCGCATCATAAAGGATGGCAGGTTTGCCAACACTCGGTGCTTCGCTCAATTTGGAGTTGCGGTGGATGATGGTGTCAAAGACCATGTCTTCAAAATGCCTTCTCACTTCATTGACGATTTGGTTGCACAACCTGAGCCTTACATCGTACATCGTCATGAGTATACCTTCAATGGCCAGTGATGTATTGAGCCTGCTTTGAACAATTTTGATGGTATTGAGCAATTTCCCCAAACCTTCTAGCGCAAAAAACTCTGCCTGCACAGGGATTGCCACGGAGTCCGATGCAACAAGGGCATTGACAGTTATCAGTCCAAGAGAGGGGGAGCAGTCAATCACGATAAAATCATAATCACCGCGGACTTCATCCAGCAATTGCTTGATCACATTTTCCCTGTTGGGATAATTGATCATCTCGAGCTCTGCGCCTACAAGGTCAATATGCGAAGGAATAAGGTCAAGGTTGGGTATCTCGGTTTTGAGAATGGCATCGATGGCTTTGGCATCTCCAACCATGCAGTCGTAGATGCTTTGCTGGATGTTTTGCAAGTCGAAACCAACGCCGGAAGTACTGTTGGCCTGAGGATCTGCATCCACCAACAATGTTTTGTACTCTAGTACAGCCAAGCTTGCTGCCAGATTGATTGCCGTGGTAGTTTTGCCAACACCGCCTTTTTGATTTGCTACGCCAATGATCCGGGCCATGAATGTAAAAGATTTATTGAGAATGACAGGATGACAAATTTACAATTTCGGCACCATTTTAGGGAACATTCTGCATAAAATAATGTTAGTCTTGTATGAAGGATGATATTTACAGGATAATTGTTGGTACAAACCGGGTTGGAAGCAACTCCAGGAAGGTTGGAAGTTTCTACAAGAGCGTTTTTCTATCTAAAGGTATTGATGCTGAACTGGTTACACTTGAAAATTTCAGCCTGGATCCCAGCTCTCCATCCTTTATTTCTTTTCAGCAGGAACACCTGAAACCTGTGACCAAGTTTATTTTTATTTTGCCTGAATACAATGGGAGCTACCCTGGTATTTTCAAGAGCATGATTGATATTACCGATATCAAGAGCTGTTGGCCTGGGAAAAAAGCATTGTTGGTTGGTGTTGCCACAGGCAAAGGCGGAAATATCAGGGGATTGGAACATGTGACTGGTGTGTTGAATTACCTCAAGGTGAATGTGCTAGCCAACAAGCTGCCTATTTCAACAGTGGACAAACTGATGGACGCCGAGGGAAATATCATTGAATCCACTACCATCAGCAGCATTGAACAACAAGTTTCGGAATTCATTTATTTTTAGCCAATGAAAAGACTATTGGGATCCTGGGTTTTTATCCTCATCATGCTGGCCGTGGACTTCTATGTTTTTCAATCACTCCGTGTTGTCACCTCATCGTTGTCTTCAAAGTCCAGGCTTACCATCCATTTGTTTTACTGGTCTTTCACTGCTGTGGCCCTGTTGCTTTTCATTGCCATCTCTTTCATTGGATTCGAAAAACTTCCCCAACTGGTGAGGAGTTTTGTATTTCCAATCGTCATTGGTTTCTTTATTGCTAAAATAGTGGCCACCTTGTTTTTCCTGCTGGATGATCTCCGCAGGATTTTTCAGTGGGGAGGAGGCAAGGCCATTTCGGCTATGAATGGGTCGGCTTCAAATGCTGAGGGTATCAGCAGGTCTGTATTTCTGTCCTGGCTTGGTATTGGGGTTGGTGGTGGACTTTTCGGAACGCTGCTGTATGGATTTGGGAACAAATACAAATACAGGGTTGAAAAGGTTAAATTAAAATTCGAGAACCTTCCCTCTGCATTTAAAGGGCTGAAAATCATACAAATATCAGATATACATTCAGGAAGTCTTGAGGACAAAATTGCGGTTGAAAAAGGTGTCCGCAAGTTAATGGAGCAAGAACCCGACCTCGTGTTCTTTACTGGAGATCTTGTCAACAACGTGGCCACTGAAATGGATGGATTCATTGATGTTTTCTCAAACATAAAAGCGCCCTTGGGTGTATTTAGTATTTTGGGAAACCATGATTACGGGGATTATGTCAAATGGCCCAGCAAAGATGCTAAAGAAGCCAATCTCAATCGCCTCAAGGAAATTCATGGTGAGATGGGTTGGCGTTTGTTGCTCAATGAAAACGTTACCATTGAAAAAGATGGGGATACCATTGCCCTGATCGGGATAGAGAATTGGGGCGCAAAGGGTAATTTTAGCCGTTATGGAGACCTACAAAAAGCGTACGAAGGAACAACATCTCATCCCTTCAAGATACTGTTGAGTCACGATCCCAGTCATTGGGAGGCACAGGTTTGCAAAGACTATAAAGACATCGACCTCATGTTTTCAGGCCATACCCATGGGATGCAATTTGGCGTAGAAATTCCAGGGTTCAGGTGGAGCCCTGTTCAATACATGTACAAACATTGGGCAGGTGTTTACCGGAGCAGCAACCAGAAACTCTATGTTAACCGTGGATTTGGCTTTCTGGGCTATCCAGGAAGGGTTGGTATTCTGCCAGAAATAACACTGATAGAGTTGGCATAAGATTTAACAAAGGGTTTCAATATTTCCCTTTATTTTTCGTTCGTTTTCAAACGGTCATCTTGTTTCTCTAATTTTATGTACATGCAACATGCTATAAAGCCAGTGTTTCTGTCCTGTTTATTTGTGTTGGTGTCAAACTTTTTGGTTGCACAGGATCAGGGTCTGGACACGATTGCTTTGAAGGCCGAATTGTCTTCGATGAAAACGGATAGCCTGATCAATGAATTGAGGAGCATGCTTGATTCAGCAGGGCGTAACCAAAGTTTTTTTTCCCTCAACATCTCAGCCAGCAACAGGCTCTTCAGTACAAAGAACAATGCCTTTAATTCTCAACAGTCTAATGCAGGTGTTACAGCAATCCTTCCATCTGTTTCTTATATCCACAAGTCAGGATTGGGATTGTCTGCGACAGGATATGTGAGGGGCATTGACGGAACCCCATCGCTTTACCAAATGGCCCTCAGCCCATCTTATGATCATATTGGGAAAAAATCCATGTATGGCATTTCTTATACCTACTACAACAAGAATGAGCAACTGAGTACAGCTGTAACGCCTTATGACCATGAGGTCTATGCCTATGTTCAACACAGAAAATCATGGCTAAGGCCCGCCCTGGCATTGGGTTGGGCTGAAGGACAGTATGAGGACGTGTCTATCATTCCCCTAAAATTCAATGGAAATTATTATTGGATAAAAGATACTTCAAGTGTAATGCTCAATGACCTCTCAGTCAGTGCATCCATTTCACATGCATTTTCATTCAGTGAAGTGCTTGGTAAAAATGATATGCTGTTGATTTCACCACAGCTCAGCATGATCGGAGGAATGCAAAGCTATTCCACTGTTTCAAGGTCTACGACGATTGTGGGCACAAGAACAAGAGAGATTGAGCTTGAAAGAATCAGAAAACGCTACAATGTATCTGAAACTGATATTTCGAGTTTCACACTGCAAACTGCCGCCTTTTCAACCAGTTTTTCATGGTACAGAAAAGCATTCTCCATTTCTGCGGGGTATTTTTTAGCCTATTATTTTAACAGCAGCATGTCCAACAGAACTGCTCATATATTCAATTTGAGCACAGGTTTGACATTTTAGTATTTATTTATAATCTTTAGATTGGATTTGCCACTGCATCGGATTACTTTCATGCTTAGAAATCATTTCATCAACAAAATTGATCACATGAAAAAAATTATCTTGATCCTGTTTGTGTGCATCTTGACCACTGGCATAAACGCACAGGGATTTAAAATTGGGGTTAAGCTGGGTTCTAACATCACTGATGTAACTGGGCTTCAATTCAAGGATGGATTCAACTATGGTTATCATGCCGGCGTTTTTTCTGAGATCATGTTCTCTAAATATCTTGGCATACAGCCTGAAGCATTGTGGAGCCAAACCAACCTCACCAGGGCTACAACAATTTCATCCCTTTATCAACCATCTTTGGGTTCGCTCAACAGCATAGAATTGACATATTTGTCCATTCCTGTACTCTTGAACATAAGACCCACCAAATTGATAACATTTCAGGCTGGTCCGCAATTTGGCATCCTGGTAGACAAAACCCAAACGGCAACTGCCAATGCAGGAAATGCCTTCAAAAACGGAGATCTTTCAATGGTCGGCGGGGTTCAATTCAACATGTTTAAGTTGAAGTTTTATGGACGTTATCTCGCTGGGTTGAATAATATCAATGATCTTAGCGACCAAGACAAGTGGAAAAGCAAGTCCTATCAATTGGGCGTTTCCCTGGCATTCTAAAAACAAGTACAGCGCAGAAAGATCCCGGTCTTTGGCCGGGATTTTTTGTTGGCATCAAAGTTGGGATATATACCCCATACCCTCATAAACCAGGTTTTGGGGAGGGTAATATGTCATATTGTCTTAAATGATCAAGCATGGAACTGAACATGAATTTTTTACAACAAGAGGATGAAGTTGACTTCATGCCCATTATACCGTTCAATGAAAATGAGGGGGATGGTACCGACGATACGCTGATTCCAAAGGAATTGCCTTTGTTACCGCTCAGGAATACTGTCCTTTTTCCAGGCGTTGTCATACCCATTACCGTTGGAAGAGATAAGTCAATCAAGGCCATTGCAGAGTCATACAAGACTGACAAATTGGTAGGCGTGCTCTCCCAAAAAGACAGCAACATTGAAGATCCTGGAATTGGAGATCTTGTAACTGTTGGAACCGTGGCCAAGATCATCAAGCTCATCAAGATGCCGGATGGCGGTACTACAGCCATTTTGCAGGGTAAAAAACGATTTTCCCTGCTTAAGGTAACCGCTGAAGATCCTTATTTCAAAGGTGAGGTTGCCGTCATTGAAGAGGAAGTGATCAAAGATGATCAGCCATTCGATGCTTCAGTTGCCTCCATCAAGGATCTGGCGGGCCAGATCATTCAGCTCTCTCCCAATATTCCAACCGAGGCCTCCATCATCCTGAGGAATATTGAAAATCCTTCCTTCCTGATTCATTTTGTGGGAAGCAACCTTAATTGCGATCTCTCAGAAAAACAGCAGTTGCTGGAATTGAGTGACATGCGGCAAAGGGCAGAAATGCTGTTGAACCTTTTGCAGAAAGAGCTGCAGTTCGTTGAGCTGAAAAACAAGGTGACCACCAAGACCAAGACCGAATTGGACAAGCAGCAGAGGGATTATTTCCTGCAACAACAGTTGAAAAGCATCAAAGAAGAGCTGGGCGGAGATTCAAACGATCGCGAGATACAGGAAATGAAGAAAAAAGCAGAGTTGAAAAAATGGACTCCTGCTGCAAAAGAGCTTTTCCAAAAGGAAATTGAAAAGCTGGAAAGGATGCACTCCAGCACACCTGATTACTCTACAGTTTACAATCATGTAGACCTCATGCTGGATCTGCCCTGGGAAGATTACACCGAAGACAGCTATGACCTTAAAAAGGCCAAAAAAGTGCTTGACAAGGATCATTATGGCATGCACAAAATCAAGGAAAGAATCCTGGAGTACCTGGCTGTACTCAAATTGAAAGGAGACATGAAGAGCCCCATCCTGTGTTTTGTAGGCCCTCCTGGTATCGGAAAAACATCTTTGGGCAAAAGCATTGCCAGTGCTATCGGCAGAAAATATGTCAGGTTCAGTTTGGGAGGCCTGCATGATGAAAGTGAAATCAGGGGACACCGCAAAACCTATATCGGTGCAATGCCCGGAAGGATTTTACAGTCTATCAGAAAAGTAAAGTCTTCTAATCCTGTCATGATCCTTGATGAAATAGATAAGGTAGGAAAGGACCACCGCGGGGATCCCTCCTCAGCTTTGTTGGAAGTATTGGATCCAGAGCAAAACAATAGTTTTTACGATAATTACCTTGAGCTGGAATACGATCTCAGCAAGGTTTTGTTTATTGCAACCGCCAACGACATACAAAGTATTCAGCCTGCACTGCGGGACAGACTGGAAATTATTGATCTATCGGGCTACGCGGTAGAAGAGAAGGAAAAGATTGCACAGACCCATCTGCTTCCCAAGCAAAAGGAGTTGCATGGCCTGAAGGAATACAATCTCAAGGTAAGTACAGCAGTGATGACCTATATCATTGAGAATTTTACCCGGGAAAGCGGCGTAAGGGAGCTCGATCGGCAGCTTGCCAGCATCATGAGAAGCCTGGCAAAGGATGTTGCCCTCAAAGGTAAAATGAAGTCTATTCTCACCTTGAATGATATCACCAGAATACTCGGAAAGCCCCGATACAGCAATGATCTATACAAAACAGTGAACATGCCAGGTGTAGCTGTAGGCCTTGCCTGGACTTATGTTGGCGGTGATATCCTCTTCATTGAATCGACCATCACCGACGGGAAGGGGGATCTGCAGCTCACAGGAAATTTGGGTAATGTGATGAAAGAAAGTGCCCACACTGCATTCACTTATTTGCATGCCAATGCCAAGAAAAATGGGATAGATCCTGAGATGTTAAGGAAGAAGAGCATCCACATCCATGTTCCCGAAGGTGCAGTGCCCAAAGATGGTCCCAGTGCCGGGATTACCATGTTGTCTGCCCTGGCATCTGCCTTTACGGGTAGAAGGGTTAAGCCATACTTGGCCATGACTGGGGAGATAACCTTGCGTGGTCAGGTTTTGCCTGTTGGAGGTATCAAGGAAAAGGTGCTGGCTGCAAAAAGGGCGGGTTTGAAAGAGATTATCCTTTGCTGGCAGAATGAGAAGGATGTGAATGAAATCAATGCAGAATTCATCAAAGGAATGAAATTCCATTACGTAAAGACCATGCAGCAGGTACTGGAGCTGGCCCTTGTATAAGTTTTTTTAGATTGGCTAAACATTTTTTAAACCAAATGTGTTAAATACCCGATTAAGAGCATTACGCTCTTATGTTGGTTGTTTTAAGGGTTAAAGAACTTCCCCCATTTTCATGGGGGATTTTCATTTGTGGAAACCGATGATTAATTTCGGTCATGGTTTTTCGGCTGACTTTGATGGGTTTATTGGTGCTTGCCTTTGCAGGTGGCACTGCACAGACCCTGGGAGGCTCATCTGCATTCAATTTTTTGAGGCTTCAGTTGCATCCCCAGGCCGGGGCTTTGGGGGGGCGAAATGCATCCCATTTTGGAGCTGATCTTGGAATGCTCAGTGAAAATCCCTCTCTGTTAAGAAAAAACCATCATTCCGTCGTTTCGGCCAATTTTACTTCATTGGCACCCACCATTACGGGACTTTATGCAGTGGGAGCCTATCATCTTGAAAAAGCGGCAACCACTGTGGCACTGGGCATCACCCACCTTGGGTATGGTGAACAACCAGAAACAGATGCTTCAGGAAACATGCTGGGAACTTTTCGGGCTTATGACCAGTTGCTTGGGGTTAGCGTTTCCAGGAAGTATAACAAGAAATGGTATTATGGATCAACAATCAAGTTGATCAACTCAAGGTATGGCGCCTATGCAAGCCAGGGCCTGGTGTTGGATATGGGCTTGAATTATTACAATGAGGAACGCATGATCCAGTTCGGTTTTGCCGCCAAAAACATGGGAGTTCAGCTAAAATCTTATGGCAATGGGAAAGAGGATCTTCCGTTTGATCTGGTCTTGGGGATGACCAAGCAACTGGAGAAAGCCCCCATCCGTTTTTCCATCACTGGTCAACGGATGCACCAGTTTGATCTGCTTTACAACGATACCCTGTTTAATGAGACCAATTTTGGTAGCCAGCCCAAGTCCAATTTGGGGACAAAAATTTTCAGTCATCTTGTTTTTGGAACAGACATACTGGTGGGAGAGAAAATTGTGCTTACAGGTGGATACAATGTGTTAAGAAGAAGGGAGTTGCGCATACAAAACATTGCCAGTGGGCTTACAGGCTTCAGTTATGGTTTTAACCTTCACTTGCAGAGGCTAAGCATGTATTACGCACGAACACATTACCAGTCATCGCTTTCCCATCATCAAATCAGCTTTTCTTTCAGGCTTCAGCCCGCAGAAGACTAGAAATAACTCAGTTTGGTTTTGGGTGTCAGGGCCAACAATGTTTCATACATGAGGTGAATGGTCTGTTCAATATCATCCTTGTGTATCATTTCAACAGTGGTGTGCATGTACCGCAATGGGATGGAGATCAACACGGATGGGCATCCGTCGTTGGCATAGGCAAACGAATCAGTATCTGTTCCTGTGCTGCGGCTCACTGTTCTCATCTGAACAGGAATGTCTTTTTTCTCAGCAACATCTTCCACCAATGAAAGCAACTTGTTGTGTACAGCAGGTCCAAAAGCCAGTGATGGCCCCTTGCCACAGGCCACATCACCTTCAATGATTTTATTGATCATGGGTGTGGTGGTGTCGTGGGTGACATCAGTAATGATGGCCGCATCAGGCTTTATTCTTCGCGCAATCATTTCTGCACCCCTGAGTCCAATTTCTTCCTGCACTGCATTCACCACATACAGGGCATAGGGGAGTTTCTTTTTGTTCTCCTTCAGCAAGCGTGCAACTTCTGCAATCATGAACCCGCCAACCCTGTTGTCCAAGGCCCTTCCGATGATATAATCATAAGCCAGTTCATCATAGCCCTCTTCGTAAGTGGCTACTGCTCCAATATGAATACCCAGTGCTTCAACTTCTTTTTTATTCTTCGCTCCGCAGTCAAGGAAAAGGTTTTCAACTGATGGCTGTGGATCTTTTCGCTCGCCACCACCAATGCGGGTATGAATGGCAGGCCATCCAAAAACAGCTTTCACAGCTCCTTTTTTTCCATGGATCAACACGCGCTTGGCGGGTGCAATCTGGTGGTCAACGCCACCATTTCTTTTCACATAAATCAGCCCAGTATCGGAGATGTAGTTAACGAACCAGCTGATCTCATCAGCATGTGCTTCAATCACTACTTTGAACTTTTCGGTAGGATTGATGATGCCTGCAACAGACCCATATGCATCGGTGAAGATCTCATCCACGTGCGGCTTGATGTACTCCATCCACAGTTTCTGGCCACCAGACTCAAAACCAGTAGGGGATGGGGTATTGATGTATTTTCTGAGAAATTTGTAAGATGCTTCTGAAAGTATTTTCTTGGATTTTCCTTTGGTAGCTTTTGCCATGATGGATCAATTTTTTGTAGTGCCGGTCATCTGCGGAGGATGATGGGCTGTGTTTTTGCTGTATCGCTTTTGTTGCCTTTTTTGTCTTTCATCCAAAAGCTGAATGTTGCTGTGTCATTCCTGTTGCACCGGGGCTGTAGCTCAATGGCATATGTAAAAGTTACCAACACCTCACCATCAAAATTTCTTGTTCTGGGTGTTTCAGCGGGGATGCGGTATAGGAACGAATCAACAAAATTGCTTTGCGCGCAACGGGTGGTTGTTTTTCTTACCCAAATGGTATCCACAAAATCCCCTTCTTTATCAGTTAGCCTCATGTTGATCAACAGATCACTGCCGGGAGGAATGAGGGTGGAGCTGATGCTTTTGATGGTCAATGAAGGCTTGGACTGGAACGTCTCTTTTCCACAAGCCACCATAAACAGCACGAATAGTAACGCTATGAACTGTTTTGTCATGTACCTTTGTTGTGTTTCAAAATTAACCGATTCAAGTTGAAAAACCTATTCGGACAGGCTCAATTTACAGAACATTTAACCCTTGGGGTCAACGAGGATTTTTCAGCCCTGGCCATGGCTATTTTCAGGAGGCAAGCCATCCAAAACCCTTTGTATGCTGCATACCTTGGTCATTTGAAAGTTGATGAAGCGAAAGTTAAGACCACACAGGAGATTCCATTTCTTCCCATTTCATTTTTCAAGTCGCATGTACTTAAGTCTGGAGAATTTGCGGAAACATACATTTTTGAGAGCAGTGGTACAACAGGCAGCGTCAACAGCAGACATTATATCAAGGATGTTTCTTCCTACCTGGCCAACGCTGAAAACAATTTTAGGGAGGCCTATGGCGACCCCTCCGCTTACTGTTTTCTTGCCTTGTTGCCTTCTTACCTGGAAAGGGGGAACTCCTCTTTGGTAGCCATGGCGGATCATTTGATCAAATTGAGCCAGCATCCGCTGGGAGGGTTTTTCCTCTATGACTTCAAAAAGCTTCAATCAATGCTTTCACAGTTGGAAAGCCAGGGCCAGGCCGTTGTGCTCTTGGGCGTAACCTATGCCCTGGTTGATTTTGCAGAAGCATACCCCATGAACCTTCAACACACAATTGTGATGGAAACAGGGGGGATGAAGGGCCGGAAAAAAGAACTGACCAGAGCGGAATTGCATGCGTTTCTGAAATCAAATCTTGGCGTGGAAACCATCCATGCCGAATATGGAATGACCGAATTGCAATCCCAGGCCTATTCAAAAGGAGAAGGTATTTTCAAGCCCTCCTCTACCATGAAGGTTTTGTTGAGGTCTCCCGACGATCCTTTCGACGTTTGGGAGGCACATGAAAACCCAGGGAAGACAGGAGCCATCAACATCATTGATCTGGCCAATGAAGACAGCATTGCATTCATTGCCACCGATGACCTGGGCAGGTTTACGGGTGATGGAGGGTTTGAAGTATTAGGACGGATAGACAATGCGGATATACGCGGTTGCAGTTTGCTTTCTCTTTAACAAAATCATCAATTGCGTGTTAATCAACGTAGTTTTGAATCAATAACAAACACATGAGCGTACTCAAACAACTGGCCACCTATCTCTATCTTCGGAAAAAAGATCCCAATACGCCCAACTCACAGTGGGTCAAATACATGCATGGCATCAACAGGCTATCCCTCTTGTTATTTGTTTTTGCGATCATCGTCATGATCGTCAAGTTGTTTGTCAAAAAATAGACCTGGTGCTGTGCTATTTCACCATTGCATCAATGATGGATGCAGCTTTTTCAGATGCCTTGCCGCCTGCCTTCAACAGTTGGTTGAGTTGAAAATAATCCTCCTTGATGTGTTGGATGGCGACAGTATCTGAGAGCACCCGCTCGAGTGCGGCTGCAATATTGTCTGCACTGAGCTCATGTTGGATCAGTTCTTCAACTACCTGCTTGTCCATGATCAGGTTCACCAATGAGATGTATTTTATTTTGATGATTCTTTTGGCAATAGCATAAGAAATGGGAGATCCGAGATAGCATACCACTTCGGGTACGCCGAATAAAGCTGTTTCCAGTGTTGCGGTTCCTGAGGTAACCAGCGCTGCATCTGCAATGGACAACAGGCCATAGGTATCACCCTTTAGCACTTTGATATTTTCAAATGCACCGGTGAATTGGGCAATCATTTCGTCTGCAATACCCGGAGCCTGTCCCACCACAAATACATGCTGTGGAAACTGGGCAGCTGCTTCCAGCATGATGGGAAGTTTTTTCAGGATCTCTTGTTTTCTCGAGCCTGGAAGGAGAGCGATGATTTTTTTTCCTCCCTCGATTTGCAGGTTGTTTTTGGTGGTAGCAGGGTCATTGTTTTTTTTGTAATCCTCAATGATCTCAATGAGCGGATGCCCAACATAATCAACAGGGTAATCCCATCGCTGATAGAAGTTTTTTTCAAATGGGAGGATGACCATCATCTTGTCTACCACTTTCCTCAAAGTCTTCACCCTGTTTTCTTTCCATGCCCATACCTGGGGGGAAATATAATAAGCTGTTTTCAATCCTTTTCCCTTGGCAAAGCCTGCCATCGGAATATTGAAGCCGGGATAATCAACAAAAATGACGAGATCTGGGTGATACTGCAGGATATCGCTTTTGCAAAAACGCATGTTGCCCAAAATTGTAGGCAGGTTGCTGATTACTTCTGCAAAACCCATGAATGCCAGGTCCCTGTAATGTTTGACAATTGTTGCTCCTTCCTTCTCCATCAGGTCTCCGCCCCAGGCCCGAAAATCAGCCTGGCTGTCATTCTGCTTGATGGCCCTGATCAACCTGCTTGCATGCAGGTCTCCTGAGGCTTCACCCGCTATAATGTAATATTTCATGGGGTTGGGGTGTTGTGCGATCAGCTGAAAAACTTGAAAAGCAATGCAGTTACTGCGTATATCAAGGTTACGGTAAAGATTCCTTTGGCTGTTTTATCCCTTTGGCCATTGATGTGAAAAGTAAAGAGAACGATGTTCAACAGCAGACAGGGAATCGTGAGGGCAGTGACCAGTTGTTTGTTGCCTTGCAACGCATGAAGAAAATCACTGAAGCTATAGAGGCTGAATTTCCAGAGATAATAACCATAAAAACTGAATACCGGAATGATCAGCCCCAGAAAAACGCCGTAGACAAAATTGTCTTTTTTCAGGATTTCCATGTGTAGTCTTTTTCAATTTTATTTCTGAGCAAATGATTGGTCAAGTCATATTGAACGGGAACCACACTCACATAATTGTTCTCCAGTGCCCACACATCAGTGTCCTTGCTTTTTTCAAGGTTCTGGAAAATGCCGGTAAGCCAGTAATACTTTTTGCCGGAAGGGTCTTTCCTTTCTTCAAAATCCTCTTCATATTTCGCATAGGCCTGTCTGCACACTTTGACCCCTTTGATTAGTTCAACATCCCCCTTGGGGAAATTGACGTTGAGGCAAAGGTGCTTGTCAGCTTTTTTTGAAAGTACCTTTTCCACAATCAGCCTTGCATATTTTTTGGCGCCGGTAAAATCCGCTTCCAGGCTATAGTCCATCAGGGAGAATCCGATGGAGGGAATGTTTTCAATCGATGCTTCGATGGCGGCACTCATGGTTCCGGAATAAATCACATTGATGGAATGGTTGGCGCCATGGTTAATACCGCTGAGACAGATGTCTGGTTTCTGGTGAAGGATCTTGTCTACGGCCAGTTTCACACAATCAACGGGTGTGCCACTGCAAGACCATGATTCAACACCATCCATCAAATGAACCTTGTGTAACCTGAGGGGGAAGCCAATGGTGATGGCGTGCCCCATCCCTGATTGTGGCTTGTCTGGTGCCACTACAACAACCCTTCCGAGGTCTTTGACTGCCTCAATCAGGTGCCTGATGCCGGGTGCTGTCAGGCTGTCATCGTTGGTAATCAGGATTACCGGTACTTTTTTTGTCTTTTTTGCGCTGCTTTTCTTTTTCATCGGCTTAATAATGCATAAAAATAGCACTTATTTCAGTTATGCTCAGGATGGGGCACCACAGATGATGAATAAAAATTTAGCAAAAAATACTTTGAAAACTAAAATATTTAGTATATTGCCCCAAATTCATTAGTATGTCACAGTCGTATGCAGGCCAAAATCTCAAGTATCTGCGCAAGTTGAAGGGGCTTACCCAGGAAGAATTTGCTAATAAACTTCAAATCAAGCGCTCCCTTCTTGGTGCTTATGAAGAGGAAAGGGCGGAGCCCCGGATTGATGTTTTGGAAATGATCAGTGACCAATTCGGGATCAGCCTGGATGAGCTCTTGCGCAGAGACCTCAGTGAGTCCAATGTGAGTTATCTTTCCAGGAGAAGGCAACAGAAACTTGGTGCAGAAAACAACCAGATTCATTTCGTCCCCATGAAGGCTGCTGCGGGGTACCTGGCAGGCTATGCCGACGAAGAGTTCATTGATGAACTGAATACATTCACCTTGCCCATGTTGGGAAGTGGTCATTACCGTGCATTCGAAATCATTGGCGACAGCATGTTGCCAACGCCTACAGGCTCCATCATTGTTGGCCAGAAGGTAGAATCCCTTGATGACGTGAAGCAAGATGCCGCTTGCATCGTGGTCAGCAGGAGCGAAGGCATTGTGTACAAACGGCTGTCACGCAATCCCAAGGCCAAAAGCAAAGTGACCCTGATCAGCGATAACCCGGCCTACCAGCCCTACAGTGTCAACGCAGAAGACATCCTGGAAATGTGGCAGGCACAAATGGTGATTACAAAAGTGGCACAGCAACAGCGCTGGGATGTGGGTCAACTGGCCAACCTTGTTACCAATTTGCAGGAGCAGGTCAGTACCATGAAAAAACGCATGAACTGATCGCTCTGGTGCCATTCTGAATTGTTTATTGCATAATTTATGCACATTCCGTTGATAACCTGCTCCAAGAGGGGAATACCCATTCAATTATCTTTGACAGCCAAGGTAATGGTCAATTGGGTAGGTTTTACATTTAAACAAGTGAAGCAGCATGTCTAAGCAGAAGGAAACCGAAATATTTGAATACAACGAAGACTCCATCAGAAGCCTTGACTGGAAAGAGCATATACGCCTTCGTCCAGGCATGTACATAGGCAAGCTGGGAGATGGAAGCAGCCAGGACGACGGCATTTATGTGCTGCTCAAAGAGGTGATGGACAATTGTATTGATGAACACATGATGGGCTATGGCAAGCATATTGAGCTTGTCTTGAACGGCAGGGAAGTGACCATCAGGGATTATGGTCGTGGAATACCTTTGGGTAAGCTGGTTGATGTGGTCAGCAAGATCAATACTGGTGCCAAATACGACAGCAAGGTCTTTCAGAAAAGCGTAGGATTGAATGGTGTCGGTACCAAGGCGGTCAATGCCCTTAGTGAATACTTTAAGGTTACGGCCTTCAGGGATGGAAAGGAAAAAACAGCAGAATTCAAGCGTGGAGAACTGGTCAAGGAACACAAGGAAGTTAAATCATCTGAATCCAATGGAACCCAGGTCATGTTCATCCCTGATGAGAGCATTTTCCGCAATTACCATTTCATTTCAGATTATATCGATAAGCAGCTTTGGAACTATTGTTACCTCAATGCTGGCTTGGTCATCAATTACAATGGCAGGAAATTCCTGAGCAAGAATGGCTTGCTGGATCTCTTGCACCGCAACGCCAATGAGGATGAACTCCGTTATCCGGTGATTCACCTCAAGGGAGAGGACATCGAAGTGGCCCTTTCCCACAACAATGAATACGGAGAAGACATCTACAGTTTTGTCAATGGCCAGTATACCACGCAAGGGGGTACCCATGTAGTTGCTTTCAGGGAGGCCTTTGTGAAGACCATCCGTGATTTTTTCAAAAAAGATTATGATACTTCCGATATCAGGCAAAGCATTGTAGCCGCTGTTGCGGTAAGGGTTCAGGAGCCTGTATTTGAATCACAGACCAAAACCAAACTCGGATCGCAGTACATATCCGAGGGTGGTCCTTCCATGAAGAATTTCATGTTGGATTTCTTCTCCCGCGAGCTGGACAATTACCTCCACAAAAATCCTGCTGTGGCCGAGGCCATGAAAAAAAGGATTGAGCAGAGTGAACGAGAAAGGAAAGAACTGGCGGGGATCAAAAAACTGGCGAATGAACGCGCCAAAAAAGCCAACCTGCACAACAAAAAACTGAGGGATTGCCGCATGCACCTCAATGCAGAACCGCCGGCAAAGGGGAAGGAGGAATACATCGCCAAGCAGTTGCTCAGCACCATTTTTATCACCGAGGGTGACTCTGCCAGTGGATCGATCACCAAGTCAAGGGATGTAGAAACCCAGGCGGTATTCAGCCTCCGGGGTAAGCCGCTCAATTCTTTTGGGCTTACCAAAAAAGTGGTCTATGAAAATGAAGAATTCAACCTGTTGCAGCATGCGCTGAACATTGAAGACGGCATGGATGACTTGCGTTACAACAACATCATCATTGCCACCGATGCAGACGTTGACGGCATGCACATTCGTTTGTTGTTGATGACATTTTTCCTGCAGTTCTTCCCCGACCTGGTCAGGGATGGCCATGTCTATATCCTGGAGACTCCCTTGTTCAGGGTCAGGAACAAGCAGGAAACCATCTATTGTTATTCCGAAACAGAGAAGCAGGCCGCAATGAAGAAAATTGGTGCCAAGGCAGAGATCACAAGGTTCAAAGGGCTTGGCGAAATTTCTCCGGAAGAATTCAAGCGGTTTATTGGCGCAGACATGAGAAAGTCACCGGTAATTCTGGAGAGTCAAATCCACATCCAGCAATTGCTGGAATACTATATGGGCAAGAATACCCAGGAAAGACAGGATTTTATTGTTTCAAATCTTCGTATCGAGCTGGATACAGTGGAGGATTCAATCTGATTGATTATGATACATGTAGTTTTCAACGAACCCGATGTAGAGGTAATAAAAAAAGCCATTGAACTCGATGCTTCATTGAGCGGTGAAGTAATGTTGATCCGGGATGATTATGCCGTTGGTCCGCTTCTCAATGTATATACTCCCGAGGGAGTTGCAGAAAGAAAAGACTGGTGGAGAATGATTTTTGCCGGAGGCGATCATGAAGGGATTGTAGATGAAGGAAAAGTCAATGATGAACAAGTGCTGCTCAATATCAAAGAGGCCTTGGCCAATGATGAGGCCGAGCAGGTCTGGATTTGGGCGGCGCAAAACAAGCATGATGTTTGCGGATACTATTGGCTGATAGGACAATTGTCTGCATTCCAGGGAAGGATAGAAATCCTTTACCTCAACAATCTGCCTTTTATCAATGAAAAAGGAAACATTTTTTATCCTGATTGGTTGAGCCAAATCCAGCCCAGGGAATTCCTGAAAGCCAAGAAGCTTGCCAGACCAATTACCACCAGTGAGTTTGAGGTGGATGCAGATGAATGGAATAAAATTGCTGCCGAAGGGAAAATGGTTCGTTTGCTCGAAGGGGGTAAAAAACTCATTCAAAAAGATGTTGACTACTACGATGCAGACCTTACAAAGTATATCACTGCTGATGCTCAAAAAGCCAATAAAGTGATCAATGCGTTTCTTTCCAAGAACAAGGAAACTACCGGAGATGCATTCATGCTTTGGAGGCTCAAAGAACTGGCACAGCAGCCTCATTTTGAGGTGCAGGGAGAATTGAAAGGGCTCAAGGATTTTGACATTAAAAAGAGGACGGCCGTAGAAGCTGCTGAATAAAAAGAGAACAATGGCGAAGGCGAAATTTGTAATTGATCACGACAATGAATCAGGCGTTTCAGGACAGTATAAAAGCTGGTTCTTGGATTATGCTTCTTATGTAATTCTCGAGCGCGCAGTGCCTGGTGTAGTCGATGGTCTCAAGCCCGTTCAGAGAAGGATCCTTCATTCTATGAAAGAGATGGATGACGGTAGGTTGAACAAGGCTGCCAATATCATCGGACAAACCATGCAGTACCACCCGCATGGTGATGCCAGTATTCAAGATGCGCTGGTCAATCTTGGGCAGAAAGACCTGCTGGTGGATACCCAGGGAAACTGGGGAGATGTAAGAACGGGCGATGATGCTGCTGCTGCGCGGTACATCGAGGCCAGGCTGAGTAAATTTGCATTGGATGTGGCTTTCAATGCAAAGACCACCAAATGGCAATTGAGCTATGACGGCAGGAAAAAGGAGCCCATCGACCTTCCGATGAAATTTCCCATGCTGCTCGCACAAGGGGCAGAAGGGATTGCAGTGGGTTTGTCAACCAAAATTCTTCCCCACAATTTTATTGAACTGATAGAGGCATCGATCAAATACCTGAAAGGAAAGAAATTTGAATTGTTTCCTGATTTCCAGACGGGTGGCATGATTGATGCCAGCAATTACAATGACGGAAAACGCGGAGGTCGCATCCGTTGCCGCGCACATATTTTTGAGGTGGACAAAAAGTCACTGGTCATCAAGGATGTTCCTTACGGAGTAACGACTACCCAGGTGATGGAATCGATTGTAAAGGCAAACGATCAGGGCAAGATCAAGATCAAAAAAGTAACAGACAATACCGCTGCTGAGGTTGAGATTCTCGTGGAACTGGCAGCAGGAATTTCATCAGACATCACCATTGATGCCTTGTATGCCTTTACGGATTGTGAGGTAAGTATAGCACCCAATGCCTGTGTGATTGTTGATCAAAAACCTTTGTTTCTCAGTGCTACAGAATTGTTGAGGATTTCAGCAGACAATACCAAAGACCTGTTGAAGCAGGAGTTGGAAATCAGGCTTTCAGAACTCCAGGAAAAATGGCATTTCACTTCACTTGAAAGGATCTTTTTTGAAGAAAAGATTTACAAGGAATTGGAGAAAAAGCATGAGGATTGGGAAAAGGTGTTGCTGGCCATTCAAAAAGGATTTGACCCCTTCAAAAAACTTTTCAGAAGGGATATCACCAGAGAAGATATCGTGAAACTTACCGAGAAGCCGGTTCGCCGTATCTATAAGCTCGACATTGATGAGCTGAACATGCAGATCAATGCCATCGAAGAAGAAATCACGCAGGTGAACCACCACCTGGCCAATCTTACCGATTATGCCGTGGCATATTACCAGGGCTTGCAAGAAAAATATGGTAAGGGAAGGGAACGAAAGACTGAGATAAAACCTTTTGATGTCATACAAGCCAGGAATGTTGCCATAGCCAATGTTCGGCTGTACATGAACCGTGCAGAGGGTTTCATCGGCACCAGTCTGAAGAAAGATGAGTTTATTACTGAGTGTTCCGACCTTGATGATATTATTGTCTTTACAAGACGAGGCATCATGAAAGTGGTGAAAGTGGATGACAAGGCATACATCGGGAAGGACATCATCTATGCTGCGATTTTCCAGAAAAATGATGAGCGATCTACCTACAACATGATTTACACGGATGGTGCTACTGGTATTTCTTACGCAAAACGTTTCAATGTAACCGGTGTTACACGTGATAAGGAATATGACCTTACCAAAGGCAGTGATAAATCAAAGCTGAACTATTTTACCGCCAATGCCAATGGAGAGGCTGAATCTGTTGCCATTACATTGAGCCCCAATTGCAGCGCAAGAAATAAACAGCTTGATTTCTATTTTGAAACATTGGACATCAAGGGTCGCAGCTCTGTTGGCAACCAAGTTACAAAATACCCCTTAAAGAGTGTTAAACTCAAGGAAGCAGGAAAGTCAACGCTGGGTGGCAGGGACATTTGGTTTGATGAGGTTTTTGGTCGCTTGAATGTTGATGGCAAAGGCAGGTTGTTGGGAAGTTTTCAGCCTGATGATCAATTGCTGGTCATTTTCAAGCAGGGGTTTTATGAAATCAACAGCATTGAATTGACGCAAAGAATTGACGTTGAACAACTGCTTACCATTCAGAAATTTGATCCAAGAAAGATTATCACCGCCATTTATTTGGACAACGAGAAATTGCAGTTCAATGTAAAGCGCTTCAAGATTGAAACAACAACAATGAACAACAAGTTCTTTTTTATCCGGGAGGCAGAAGGCAATCGGGTAGAAGCTGTATCAACGGAAGCTGGTCCAGTAGCCATCATTCGGTCGGGTAAGGGCGCCCAGCTGAAAGAGTCCAGGGTCCGGGTTGCAGATTTTGTAGAAGTGATGGGATGGAAGGCCGTAGGCAACAAGTTGACTGATTTTTCGAAGACTACTGAAATAGAATGGTTGGATACCGAAGGAAACAAGCAAACCGCGCTATTTTAGGCTTGATTTTGCAGGTTAAGTACCCATAGTCTTCCCAAATGCCGTGGATGGCCTATATTTGTGTTTCGAACAATAACTGTTTCAAATGCCTCTTAAAAGAGAAGAAGATTTTAACGCACAGCTTTCTGGATCCATGTCGGAGCCTGAAACCGGTTCCAATAGTTGGTTCAAGAGACGCAAGAAAGGTATCAGCACATCTACGGCTGAAAAAAAAGAAGCGCCGGATGGCCTTTGGACAAAATGCCCCGATTGCAAGTATACCTGTACAACGGTAGAATTAAAGGAGAATTTCTCAGTATGTCCACAATGCCAATACCATCACCGTATTGGTAGTGCTGAGTATTTTGATATACTTTTCGACGATCAACAATACCAGGAAATGTTCGCAGAAGTGCGGTCAATCGATTTTCTGGGATTCAATGACCTGAAGCCGTATAAGAAGCGTCTTGATGATGCCTATGAAAAGACAGGGCTCCATGATTCCATTACGTCTGCCCATGGTAAGGTGAATGGACTGGATCTTGTGGTTTGCTGCATGGATTTTAATTTCATCGGTGGTTCATTGGGAAGTGTAATGGGGGAGAAGATTGCAAGGTCAGCAGATTATTGCCTGAAGCACCGCATTCCCTTCATGATCATCAGTAAAAGCGGTGGTGCCCGCATGATGGAAAGCGCATTCTCCCTGATGCAGCTTCCCAAAACAATTGGTAAGATCAGCAGGCTTGCTGTTGCAGGCATTCCTTATATCTCACTTTGTACAGATCCAACTTATGGTGGTACAACAGCTTCCTTCGCCATGGTGGGAGACATCAATATCGGTGAACCCAAGGCCATGATTGGCTTTGCAGGCCCACGGGTCATCAAAGAAACCATCAAGCGTGATCTGCCGGAAGGATTTCAGACCTCCGAGTTTGTCATGGACCATGGATTCTTAGACATGATTGTTGCCCGAAAAGACCTGAAGGAACGTCTTGCTACTTTGCTCGGACTATTTGCCAGCTAACTGCATTTTTTCAACGGTATCGCGTGCGTTCAAAAAACAATGGAACTCAGAAACAAATCTGCCACATTCGAGTATTTCATCGAAGACAAATTCGATGCGGGAATGGTTTTGACAGGTACTGAAGTCAAAGCACTCCGGGATGGAAGGGTGAGTTTCAATGACAGTTATTGCTTGATAGACAGGGGAGAAATGTATGTGAAAGGCCTTCACATTTCTCACTATGAATTCGGCAGTTATGCCAACCATCCACCCGTCCGCGACAGAAAATTATTGTTGAAAAAAAAGGAAATCTCCCGCATTACGCAGAAGATGAAAGACAAAGGGTTTACGATCATCCCGCTTAAAATCTACTTCAATGAGCGGGGATTTGCCAAAATGCAAATTGGGCTTGCAAAGGGTAAAAAACTGCATGATAAACGGGAGTCTGTCAAACAGCGAGAGTCAGAACGGGAAATCAAAAGATACCTGGGTTAAATATTCAACCAATTCAAGTAATTCTTTTGTCATTTGGTATTAATTTTTTGGAATTATTGGAGTTTTTCATCAATTTTGATCAAATGAAAAGAAATTATACAAACAACGGTTGGCATTTTATCTCTGATAAGGGGTAAATCCTATGTTGTATCGTAACATATGTAAAGCCCCGATTATTCGGGGCTTTTATTTTTAAATCAATCACTGCATGGAAAAGATGAACAAGGTTAAGTTGAGCACCACATTCCGAAAGATGGCGGCAGACCTGTACACTCCTGTGGGTATTTACCTCCGCCTTCGGGATAAGTTCAGGGATACCATTTTGCTGGAAAGTACAGACCACCATACTTCAGAAAACAGTTTTTCCTTCATTGCCATCAATGCCATCGGAGGCATTGAGATAACTGCTGCTCAGGAAGTTGAGTTCAAGTATCCCGGAGAAATGCCAACGAAAAGTACACTGGCAAACACAGCCGTGCCGGCACTGGTTTGGGACTACATGCAGGGGTATGCGGTTGAGGCAGGCGCAAAAGAAACCAAGTTTGCCCAAGGACTCTATGGATATACGGCCTATGACGCCATTCCATTATTTGAGACCATCCAATTCCAGGACAAGCCTTATACAGTAAACAAAGAAGGAAAATTAAAGGGAAACCTGCAGGGTGATGCCATTCCCTTGATGCGTTACCGTTTGTACCAATACGTGATTGCCATCGATCATTTCAGGGATGAGCTTTACTTGCTGGAGAACCATATCCCCGGAATAGAGGGAGACAAACACCTGATTGAAAACATCATTTGTGGCAGAGACCTTCCGCAGTTTCCCTTTGCGTCGACAGGTGAAGAAAGATCCAACCTGACAGATGAAGAATACATTGACATGGTGAAGAAGGGCATTGCCCATTGTTACCGGGGTGATGTGTTTCAGATTGTATTGAGCAGAAGGTTTGAACAATCCTTCAAAGGCGATGAATTCAATGTATACAGGGCTTTGAGGATGATCAACCCTTCTCCCTATCTATTCTTTTTTGATTATGGTGAATACAAACTGATGGGATCATCTCCCGAAAGCCAGCTCATCATTGCCAATGGTCAGGCCATTGTTCACCCCATTGCCGGAACATTCAAAAGGAGTGGAGATGATGCAGTAGACAGAAAAGAAGCAGAAAGACTGTTGCAGGATCCCAAAGAAAATGCGGAGCATGTGATGCTGGTGGATCTTGCCCGAAATGACCTTAGCCGTGTTTGTGACCATGTGAAAGTAGCCCATTACAGGCAGGTGAAATATTATTCCCACGTCATTCATCTGGTGAGTGAAGTGGTGGCAACGGTCAGGAAAAATGCCAACCCATTTTTGTTGATGGCCAAAACTTTCCCTGCCGGAACCCTGAGCGGTGCTCCCAAATTCAGGGCCATGGAATTGATTGATACCTATGAACAAACCAAGCGTTCGTTCTATGGTGGAGCCATCGGATTTACTGGTTTTGATGGTTCCTGTAACCAGGCCATTTTGATCAGGAGTTTCCTGAGTCGAAACAATACGCTGTACTATCAGGCGGGTGCAGGCATTGTGGCCTCCAGCATTCCTGAAAGTGAGTTGCAGGAAGTCAACAACAAGTTGGGCGCATTGAAGAAAGCAGTGCTGTTTGCCAATGAGATTAACAAAAAATAAAATCACCATATCCCTTGAAACGATTACTGGTTCTCGATAATTATGATTCTTTCACCTATAACCTGGTGCATCTTGCCAAAGAGATTTTGGGCGAAGAAGTTGATGTGTACCGCAACGATGAGATATCGATTGCAGACGCTGCCCTGTATGAGAAGATCTTGCTTTCCCCAGGGCCTGGCATTCCTGAGGAAGCAGGGATTCTAATCCCGTTGATCAAGGCCCTTGCCCCTACACATGCATTGTTTGGGGTTTGCCTCGGTCAGCAGGCCATGGGACAGTCTTTTGGCGGAGAACTGGCCAACCTCTCTAAGGTCTACCATGGTGTGGCAACAGCCATTCACCTTGCTGAAGGCTTGCTGCCATCGTCCCACAAAAATGACTGGTTCAATGGTATGGACGCAACTCTTGAGGTGGGCAGGTACCACAGCTGGGTGGTGAAGCAGGAGGGGTTCCCGGAGGATCTGGAGATCACGTCTACTGATGAAAATGGCATGATCATGTCTTTGCGCCACAGAAGCTTCAATGTGCAGGGCGTGCAGTTTCATCCGGAAAGTGTACTGACTCCACAAGGCAGAACAATGCTCGAAAACTGGTTGCTGAGCAAACCGTAAAACATAAAAATTCATTGATGAAACAGACATTGAATTATCTATTTGAACACAAGACCTTGTCAAGGGAGCATGCCCGGCAGATCCTTTTGGATCTTGGCAAAGGCGCTTTCAACGAGCATGAATTGAGTGCGTTCATGACGGTCTATCTGATGCGAACGATTACCATTGAAGAACTCATGGGTTTTCGTGATGCGCTGTTGGAGCTTTGTGTGCCCATAGATTTTGAAGACCGAAAAGTCATGGACATCGTGGGAACCGGGGGCGATGGCAAAAATACCTTCAATATCTCAACGCTTTCTTGCTTCATTGTTGCCGGTGCTGGTCAACCTGTTGCCAAGCATGGCAGCTATGGCGCCAGTTCCATCAGTGGCGCCTCCAACCTCATGGAATCCCTAGGTTACAAGTTCAAAAATGACCAAGCTCAGTTGCGCAAGGAGCTTGATGAAACCAACATGTGTTTCCTGCATGCCCCTGTTTTTCATCCTGCCCTCAAGGCTGTAGGGCCCATCCGAAAAAACCTCAGGGTGCGCACTTTTTTCAACATGCTGGGGCCCATGGTTAATCCATCGAACCCAGCCTATCAAATGGTCGGTGTTTACAACCTTGAGATAGCCAGGATTTACAATTACTTGCTACAGGGCCAGGACAGACAGTTTTCCATTGTCCACTCGCTGGATGGCTATGATGAAATTTCACTTACTTCAGATGTGAAATTGATCACTGCAGCAGGGGAAAAAATATTTACGCCTGCACAATTAGGAGGCATGCAGGTTGATGGCAAGGAAATTTGGGGTGGTGAAACAGTTGCAGAAGCAGCTTCAATATTCATGCAGATTCTCAAAGGCGAGGGGACCCGCGCGCAACATGCCGTCGTTACTGCCAATGCCGCCATGGCCTTGTACATGACGCCAGCATACAACGACTATGCTATAGCTTTTGAAGCGGCCAAGGAAAGCCTGGAAAGCGGAAAAGCCCTGGGCGTGCTCAATTCACTGATGGCCATTCAATCCTGATACTATGAATATATTAGACACCATTGTTGAAAGGAAAAGAACAGAAGTTGCGGAGCGAAAACAGCGTAAGCCTCTTGAAGTGATCAAGGCTGATGCTTTGTATACCCGCAAAACAATTTCCCTTGTAGATGGATTGTCAAGGCCCTATGCCTCAGGCATCATTGCTGAGTTCAAAAGAAAATCGCCTTCCAAAGGGATCATCAATGACCGGGTGGATCCGGTGGAAGTGACCAAAGCCTATCAGGCTGCTGGTGCATCAGCCGTTTCCATTTTGACTGATGAATATTTTTTTGGTGGACATGATCAGGATGTTGTGAGGGCAAGGCAAGTTTTGGACATTCCCATTTTGCGCAAGGAATTCATCATCGATGAGTACCAGGTTCATGAAGCAAAGGCATTGGGCGCTGATTTAATTTTGTTGATTGCAGCCTGTCTGAGCAAGGAAGAGGTGGTGCGTTTTTCTACCCTGGCCAGGTCACTGGGGCTCGAGGTTTTGCTGGAACTGCATGATGAGGATGAACTGGAGCATGTATGTGAAACCGTTGATTTGGTGGGAATCAACAACAGAAGCCTCAAAACCTTTGATGTTAATATCGCCCGCAGCCTCAGGATGGCCGGACAGCTTCCAAAGGACAAGTTGAAAGTGGCAGAGAGTGGTATTGATGATCCTGCCCAGGTTAAATTGTTCAGGGAAAATGGATACAGTGCATTTTTGATTGGGGAGAATTTTATGAAAACAAATGATCCCGGAATGGCGTTACATGAGTTTAGAAACCAGATTGAATTATTAGGATGAGACTGAAGGTTTGTGGCATGACAGGGATTGCCCAGCTCAAAGAGCTGGAGACGATTGGCGTGGATTTCGCGGGCCTGATTTTCTATCCGCAATCTCCCCGCTATGCCATGAAATTTGGTTTAACACCCGAACTGCTCAAAAAGGAAAAACTCCGCATCAACAGGGTAGGCGTTTTTGTCAATGAAGAGCATGATACTGTTTTGCGAACGGTAGACAAATGGAAGCTGGACATGGTACAATTGCATGGGGATGAATCGCCCCGCTATTGTGAACACATTTCCAACCATGTCAATACCGTCAAAGCCTTCAGGATTGGTAAGAATGAAAACATACCTTACAAGACTTTTCCATTTAATGATGTGGTAGATCTATATCTTTTTGATACGATGGGGAAACAATATGGCGGCACGGGTGAGCAATTCAATTGGGACTTGTTATGCCATGCGCCAGTGCCAAAGCCTTATTTTTTGAGTGGGGGCATTGGTCCTGAGGATGTTGATCAGCTCTCCCAGTTCTGTGAAAACGAAAAAAAACTATTTGCCATTGATGTCAACAGCAAGTTTGAACAATCGCCAGGCGTCAAGGATATGAACAAGGTCAAGGATTTTTTTAATGCAATCAAAATGATCAACTGATATGACAACGAGTTATTCAAAACCAAGTGAGCAAGGCTATTATGGTGAATTTGGTGGAGCCTATATTCCGGAAATGCTGTACCAGAATGTGGAACATCTCCGGCAGCATTATCTCTCCATTTCAAATGATCCACTCTTTCAGCAAGAGTTTCATGCCCTTTTGAAAGATTATGTAGGAAGGCCCACGCCGCTTTTTTTGGCTGAACGATTGAGCGAAAGATTTGGTTCAACCATTTACCTCAAGCGAGAAGACCTCTGCCATACCGGAGCCCACAAGATCAACAACACCATTGGCCAAATACTGCTGGCACAACGCCTGGGTAAAAAAAGAATCATTGCAGAAACTGGTGCCGGGCAGCATGGTGTTGCCACCGCGACGGTTTGTGCATTGAAAGGAATTGAGTGTATCGTATACATGGGTGAAAAAGACATCCAACGGCAGGCCCCTAATGTAGCCAGGATGAAAATGCTTGGCGCCAAAGTAGTTCCTGCTACCAGCGGCAGCAAGACCCTCAAGGATGCTACCAATGAAGCCATCCGTGATTGGATCAACAATCCAACAGATACCCACTATATCATCGGTTCTGTGGTTGGCCCTCATCCATACCCAGACATGGTTTCAAGGTTTCAGTCGGTCATCAGCCAGGAGATGCGGACCCAATTGCTGGAAAAAACAGGAACGGAACTGCCCACCCGAGTCATTGCCTGTGTTGGCGGTGGAAGCAATGCAGCAGGGGCCTTCTACCATTTCCTGGATGAACCCACTGTTGAGATTGTTGCAGTAGAGGCCGCGGGTCATGGGATCAATACCGGCATGAGTGCAGCCACCACCCAGCTGGGTGTTCCTGGCATTCTGCATGGCAGCAAAAGCATTGTGATGCAAACACCAGACGGTCAGGTGGTGGAGCCACACAGCATTTCTGCAGGCTTGGATTATCCTGGTATTGGCCCGATGCACGCGCATCTTTATACCAGTGGCCGAGCCAAGTTCATGAGTGCAACGGATGAAGAGGCACTGAAATGGGCATTCGAAATTTCCAGGGTGGAGGGAATTATTCCCGCACTGGAAACTGCCCATGCATTTGCAGTCTTGGATCAGCTGGGGATGAAGCAGGAAGATGTTTCAG
>JBIPNK010000088.1:0-10730 GCA_044373365.1 Chitinophagaceae bacterium | reverse complement strand
TGGCATCAATCCAGTTGGTATTGTTGCTATAGTTATGGTACCAGTAAGGATCATTGGGGTCATAGTTGAATTCCCTACTTGAGGTGGTGTTCAGTGTTGAGCCGATCCTGTTCATGAAGGCCTCGGGAATCAGTGATGAGTATTGGTCTCCGTTCAGCAATGGAATGGGAGAAGGTACCATCGACACAGAACCTTTGAATGTATAATTCATGGAAGGCTTTCCAATGTTTCCCCTTTTTGTGGTAATGACCAACACACCATTCGCAGCTTTTGCACCCCAGATGGCAGTTGCAGCAGCGTCTTTCAACACAGAAATGGTCATGATGTCTGCAGGAGAAATATTCAAAAGCTGTGCGTATCCTTGTTCATCCGCGGTTCCAAAGTTAAAGTCAGAAGGTATTTCAGTTTCATAAGGCATTCCATCCAATACAATCATCGGGATACCGGTGGAGTTGATGGATGATACACCACGGATACGGATGTTCATGGCAGCACCGGGGTCTCCACTTGATGCAGTGATGTCCACACCACTGAGCCTTCCCTGCAATGCCTGGTCAATACTCGGTGCCTGCATCTCCTCCATCTCCTTTGCGTTGATTTTGGCAACAGCAGTGGTGAGGTTTTTTTCAGGAATGTTCATCATCCCGTTTGAGCTGGTGGGCCTGGCGGTAATCACGACTTCTCCAAGATCTCCCTGTTGTTCCTCCAGCGTAATGTTGATAGACGTTCTGCCACTGATTTTTTGGGTAATTGTTTTGTAACCAATAAAAGAAACCGAAATCCTGTTCTTTGCACCATTGGCATTGTTCAAAACATAGTTTCCAGCAACATCGGTTTGAGCACCTTTAACAATCCTGTTGTCAGCATCCAGCTCGGAAACAGATACCCCTTGGATTGGCTTTCCTGACTTGTCTGTTACTTTTCCACGCAAAACGGTTTGCGCAGAGAGCATTAGTCCTGAAAACACCATCACCAGTGTCAGTGCAGAAGTCTTTGATAATATTTTTGACATGTGTATCATTTGAATTCTTCTATAATTAATTGGAGCGCAGATAGTTGTTGATCAGGTGTATCGTGCACCTGTTGCTCAGGACATTGCTTGACGCCACAGTAACATTGGCTGTTCTGTTTTTCAGATCATTTAACGTGATGAGATTAGGCGCCGAATTGTTGACAAAAATGGTAGATGGATCACCATTGGAAAACTTATACAAGGTTTCAAATGATCCACTTTCCTGGCCATCGGTGGCAATATTTTTCTTGTTCAGGATATGATAATAGATGAAGTTGGCCACCTGCTCTCTTTCAATTGGCGAAGTGGGATTGAACGTAGGAGTCTTGTTGGGAGCAACACCTGTACCGGGAAGAAAACCAGCGTTCACTGCTGCTCTAATTGCAGCATTGTCAGGAATAAGAAAGGTATAGAAAGTACCTGATGCAACGCCAGTAATTTCAGATGTTGCTGCAGTGAAAATGGATGAAGACTTTAGGTATTGCCAAAAAGAATTGTAAGCAGAAGCTGCAGGTGTTCCCAACAATTCAATGTGCTTTCCGATGTTCACTTCGCTGAACTGCAACAATTTATCAATAAAATAAACTGTACCGTTGGCTGCAGTTTTTGAACCGAGTACAGCAGCGGTGGTTGCAAGGTCACGGTTGCCTGAGGTGAATGCTTTGTTTCCACCAAATGATACGAATTCACCTGAGTAAGTGAGCCCTACCCCATTGCCGCTCAGGCTGGTGATGTCTCTTCCTGGAACAACATGCATGTTGAGGATTCTTTGCAACCTGACCAATGCAGAAGATCCTGTCAACTGTGCGCCACCTCCGGGAGGAATATAGCGCCATTGTTCATTAACGTTGTTGCTAACGGTTGGGTCAACAAAATATCCTGCAGCATTGATGGCTGAATTCTTGACCAGGAAAAGGGTATATTTCTGTTTGATGTTGGAGATCTGGAATTTGAGGTCGAGGTTCAGCAGATTGGTCATGATGGAATACTCCGGATTGAGGTAAGCCTTACCATAAACGCTGCTGAATACATTGGCCTGTTGAACCTTGGTGGTACCATAAAAAATACCATTGCTGAGCACTTTCTTGTCAGTGACATCTGCAGAGGGGTTGAACCTGGCCTCTTCGCCTACTGCACTGAAGGTAGACCCAAACTTGGAAGGCCATACAGTAGTCCTCCACATGTGGGCATTGATAAAATCATACAATACGTTGATAGGAAGAGCATCCACAGAAGGATAAAACTCCAGCAAGACATCTTTGATGTATTTGGTCAGGGCATCGTTTTCTGGAACAAAGATCGAGTATCCATCAGATTGAGCATCATTGTCCTGAATTTTCAGGAAGTTTTCATTGTTGAGGGAGAATGCCAGGTTCGAGTTGTACACTTTTGTGTATACATCTTCGGCCTTGCCACTTACAATTTTGTATTTCTGTGTTACCGTAGGATTGATTACATATTGGACCATGAACTTATCCAAGAGTTTCTTAAACTCACTGTATTTGGGATTTTCACCAATATACTGATCGATGCTCGGCAGGGAAGTAATCACACGATCAACCACATGGATTACACCATTCTCGGCAGCAATATCTTTTACCACCACTTTCGCATCAGCCACATTGAACCCGTTGTATACTGCTTTTGGATAGAAATACTGATAATCAGCAGCAGATAGTGATTTGCCTGTCATGTACCCTGCATCAAAAATCGGCAAATGCTTGTTGTTGTTGTCGGCATCAACAAAATAGAGAAGGCTGTTGTTGTTCCTGTTGGAAGCAATGGCTTTGATTGCCTTACCCTGAAGATCCGTGGTAGCATATACCCCAGTATAATTTGCCGTTCTTCTTTTGAAAGCAGCATTCTCAATCCACCCCGTATTGCTTTGGAAATCAGCAACCCGCTCTTGCTTAAAGGCATTGTAGACCAGGCAGTAGGTCACAATCTGGCGGGAGGCAGTTGAATCCAGTGCACTCACCCCGGCAATTCCTTTTTCAGCATAAAAGACTTTGAAGGCAGAATCATGCGGGGCGAACAATGTCCAGTATCCAGCAGCAGAAAGTGTTGCCTTGTAACCAGCCTTATCAATCAATGCCAACATCTGGGTAAAATTTCCCTTTGCCTCAAGTTGCTGGTAAATCGGCTTTTCCAAGGTATCTGGACGTTGGTAGAATGCATTGAAGTCTTTCTTGCAAGCTGTAAAACTGATCACAGCCGCGATCAATACAATCATTGATTTCAATGTTTTGAACATATCCTTTGATATCATTTGGTGAACGCTTTGGATGAAAGTTGAATGGAATGAATGTTCCTCCTAATTGCAGAGAATACAGGTAGTTGGCCCTCTTTCGGAAGACTTGAATGGGGAGTAGATTTCCCCAATGGAAGGAGTTCGTTTTTTCTCACGGCAGTTATTGTTTACGATCAAACCCTTTCTTTACACTTCTCATTTGTCAACAAAAGGTATAAAAGCAGGGTTCTTGAGCAATTGTGGTGCTAAATTTAGAACAAAGCGCCATCAGTTGGCAAACCACTGGCAATTATTTACGCAATCGTTGCCGGAAACAATTGAGGTGGAATGTGTGTCTACTGTGTTGACTATATTTATCTTGCACAAACAACAGATGCAGATGAAAAAGATCTTCGCCCTCCTCATAGTAGGACTGATTTCAATGGTGGTTGCTGCCCAGGAGCTCCCCAGCAAAAAAGACATCAAAAAGACACTCCGGCTGACCAATCAATATTTCATGGACAAATGGCCAGATGCAGGAAAATCAATTTTCACCAACATTGAACGACCCAGCAATATCTGGACCAGGTCTGTCTATTATGAAGGATTGGTAGCCCTGTATGCCGCCGACAAAAAAAAGGCATACAAAGAGTATATGCTGCAATGGGGTGAGAAACACAAATGGAATCTTCGGGCAGGCACCAATACCCGAAATGCAGACAACCAATGCTGCGGACAAACCTATATAGACCTTTATTTGATGGATGGGAAAAAACATCCCGAGCGCATCACAGCCATCAAGGCCAGCATTGACAACATGAAGCAGTCATCCAAAATAGATGACTGGAATTGGATTGATGCCCTACAGATGGCGATGCCTGTTTTCGTTAAGCTTGGTAACCTCTATCAAGACACCAGTTATTTTAACCGGATGTATGAGATGTATGCCTTCACCAAAAACAAACATGGAGGCAATGGGCTGTACAACAGCAAAGAGCATTTGTGGTGGCGCGACAAGGACTTTGTTCCACCCTACAAAGAACCCAATGGAGAAGATTGTTATTGGAGCAGGGGCAATGGTTGGGTAGTGGCTGCACTGGCCAGGACCTTGAATGAGTTGCCCAAAACCGACCCGCATTACGCTGAATATCTGGAGGATTTCAAGCAGCTCTGTGCAGCATTGCTGCCTTTGCAGAGGACCGATGGATACTGGAATGTAAGCCTCAACGACCCCAACCATTTTGGAGGGAAAGAAGTTTCAGGTACATCGCTTTTCATTTATGGTTTTGCCTGGGGCATCAACAAGGGCATTTTGGACAAAGCCACCTATTCCCCAGCCATCATCAAGGCCTGGAATGCCTTGACAACCGAAGTGGTGCATCCAAACGGCAAACTGGGCTATGTACAAGGAACGGGTAAAGAACCCAAGGACGGACAACCTGTGGGATACGACAAAACACCTGATTTTGAAGATTATGGACTCGGCTGCTTTTTGCTGGCTGGCACAGAAATACTCAAGCTGAAATGATGAACCAGTTCAAGGCTTTTCTGTTTGACCTCAACGGAACAATGATCGATGACATGGATTACCATGTCCGAAGCTGGCACAGGATCCTGAACAGCCTTGGGGCGGGCATCACCAAAGAACAGGCAAAAGCAGAATGTTACGGCAAAAATCATGAGCTTATTGAACGTATTTTCCCGGGGAGATTTAGTGGAGAGGAAAAAGACAGGATGAGTGTTGAGAAGGAAAAACAGTACCAGGAGGAATACAGGCCCTCATTGACACTGCTACCTGGCTTGATGGAGTTTCTGAGTGAGGCCAAAAAGAACAACATCAAAATGGCCATCGGTTCTGCAGCCATCATGTTCAATATTGATTTCGTATTGGACGGATTGGCTATTCGCCATTATTTTGATGTGATTGTAAGCGCTGATGATGTTTCAAGAAGTAAACCTGACCCTGAGACCTATCTCAAATGCGCATCATTATTGGGCATGCATCCGGAAGACTGCCTCGTTTTTGAAGACGTTCCCAAAGGCGTGGAATCTGCATACAATGCAGGCATGAATGCCATGGTGCTGACTACCATGCATGGGCAACATGAATTTCAGCAGTTTGACAATATACTGGGATTTCATGATGACTACACTGCAATGACTTAGAAACAATAGCCTATACCCAACAACAATTTGCTTTCTATAGAATACCCCGGAATTTAAAACCAGGAGAGATCTTTAAATGCCTTGATCATGAACAAGGCCGTCTCTGCAAAAGATTTGCCCTTGTTCATCTTGTCTGGGGCAGCCCTTTCGTAGGCCAACAACTCATTTTCGGTGGTGAGAATCCCGAAGATGATGGGTGTGATGCGTGTTACTTGCATTGCAGACAGGTGACTGAATCCATTGGTCACATACTGGCATACATACTCGTAGTGATCTGTATCTCCTTTGATGATGGCCCCAATCACAATGATGGCTTTGTACTTGTACGTAGCCAAAAGCCTGCTTGTGTAGACAACTGTTTCAACAGCACCAGGACATTCAAAAACTGTAAATGGAACATTTTGTTCCTTGAGGTAATCTGTGCAACCTGCCTCGAGCAGGTCTGTAATTTCACTGTTGAACTGGGCTTTTACAATAGCAATCATCTATAAGAATTTTAAGCGATGGTTTCCTAATTTGATTTTATCATCCAGGTACTGCTGGTTGTAAGGGTTGGCTTCAACGGGCAATTGTTTGACAACAAACTGGAATCCAGCTGCTTGCAAAGCGTTTATTTTCGATGGGTTATTGCTGATCAATTCAAAATCACCAATCCCCAGATGCCGCAGCATCCAAATCGCATCTGTAAAATTCCTGTTGTCCTTGGGGAAGCCCAGTATTTCATTGGCTTCATAGGTATTGTGCCCTTTTTCTTGCAAGGCATATGCAGCCACTTTGTTGCCAATGCCAATGCCCCGCCCTTCATGCCCTCTCAAATAGATGACATAACCATGGCCCTGGGCTGCAATTTCAGCAAGGGATGACATCAGTTGCTGCTGACAATCACACCGCAAACTGCCGAAAACATCACCCGTCAGGCATTCGCTGTGGATTCTGACCAATGGAACCTTCTGGTTGTTTTTCAATGAAACCAACAGGTGCTCTGAACCGGTCAAGGTGTTTTTCAAGACCTCCATCTCAAAATTGGCAAACTTTGTTGGTAAGGTTGATGTTGACACTGAGACGAGATGGTTCTCCGTTTGAATCCTGAAATCGATGATTTGCTGGATGCTGATGATCTTCAACTGCTTATCCCTTGCCATCCCAAAAAGCTCATTCCTGCGCATCATGTCTCCCGCTGCATCCATCACTTCACAAATGATGGCAGCTGGTTCATGACCAGTCAGCCTGCACAAATCAACTGCCGCTTCCGTATGACCACTTCTCACCAGAACACCACCGTCTTTGGCCACCACAGGAAACAAATGCCCTGGCTTGATAAAGTCTTCTGGTTTGCTTTGGGGATTGGCCATGTGAAATGCAGTTATGGCGCGCTCTTTGGCAGAAATTCCTGTCGAAATACCAAAAGCTGCTGCTGCATCAATGGAGTCATAAAATGCAGTATGGAAAGCATCTTTCTTGTTTGAACTCACTGGTGACAAATTCAATCGCTCAGCAGTTTGGGCATCAATGGCGATACACACCAGCCCCTTGCCTTCTGAAGCACAAAAATTTAATTTAGACTGGTTGGCAGTTCCGGCAGGAAAAATAATATCCGCCTCATTTTCTCTTGATTCATCATCCACCACCAGGATGGGATTCCCATTCCTGAATTCAAACAAGGCTTCTTCAATCGCGTCAAACATATCAATTATCCCTTTTAAGTAAAAGCTGCTCAGTGTATTTTGCCAGAATATCGAATTCTACATTCACCAAATCATTCTCCTTCAAAAGAGACATGTTGGTTTTTTCAATGGTAATGGGAATGATGCACAGTTCAATCTGTTGATCAACAGCCTGATTGATGGTCAGGCTCACACCATTGATGGCAACCGATCCTTTGTAAACAACGTACTTGGTAAATGGTTCGGGAACCGTAATCGTAAAAAACCATGCCTGATCTCCGGGTATGATCTTGGTTACAACAGCAGTGGCATCAACATGACCCAGCACATAATGTCCTCCCAGATAACCTGTAGGCTGCATGGGCAACTCAATATTCACCTTGGCGCCCTGGGTATAGTAGCGTATGACTGTTTTGTCTATGCTCTCTGGAGAGACATAAAACCACAAGACATCCCCTTCCACTTTAAAGACAGACAAACAGGCCCCGTCGATGGCAACACTGTCGCCCAGTTGGACCTTTGGCGCAATCAAGGGGGCGGTAACCTGCAAAATCCATCCATTCTCTTCCCTGTTGATTGCTTGAATAAAAGCGCTGGCCACGATTCCGGTAAACATATGGTCTTTTGTAGGTAAATTTGAGGGGCAAAGATAATCCTAAATGACAGCAGAACAGTATTTGCAGAGGGCATTTTTATTGGCCAGACAGGCAAACCCCAAAGCCATCAGACCCAATCCGTTTGTGGGCGCCGTTGTTGTTTCTGAAAATGGTGAAATGGTGGGAGAAGGTTTTCACCAACAAGCAGGGGAAGCACATGCGGAGGTTATCGCCATTCATCAGGCGATTGGCCATGGGGCAAAACTGGATACCTGCACACTGTATGTTACACTTGAACCCTGTTCCCATACCGGGAAAACACCTCCTTGCACCAATCTGATCATCCAGCACAGAATTCCAAGGGTTGTCATAGGGTCTATGGACCCCAACCCGCTTGTCTCTGGGGCACGGATTTTACAAGAAAACGGCGTTATTGTAGAGATAATGGTGATGCCTGACGTTGTAGCCCTGAACAACACCTTCAACATCAACCAAATTCAGAAAAGACCCAAGTATGTGCTAAAATCAGCCATCACCTTGAATGGAAAGATAGCAGACAGCTCAGGAAAAAGCCAATGGATTTCAAATAATGAAAGCCGTGAGCATGTTCACAAATACCTGAGAACTGCAGCAGATGCAATCTTGACAACGGCAAAAACGGTCTTGAGAGACAATGCAACCATGAACATCAGGATCAAGGATCAACCGGAACAAGAATTAAGCCTGATTATTTTTGACAGAAACCTTGCGTTGCTGAAAAAAGAAAACCAGCATCTTTCCTGCTTTTACAAAAGAAATAAATCTGCTATTTACCTTGTTACAGACAAGGTTGGAATAAAGCCAGCATTACCCAATGTTGAGATCATTCATATCCCGATGCAAGATGAATTTTTTGACATTTCAGTGCTTCACAAGGAACTGCTTGCAAGAAATATTTGCCAGGTATTGATTGAAGCAGGCGGCTCAATGAATGCAGCCATGATGCATGCAAAAGCGGTAGATGAGATCTATACCTTTGTATGTCCGCGCATACTCATGCACAATGCTGCCATCAATCAATTTAACAGCAGCCAAATCCAACCAATGGATGATGCCATCAGGCTTCAGTTACTGGAATCAATGACCATGAGAGAAGACATCTTGTTAAGGCACAAGGTCATTTACTAAGTCTTCATTGTAAAACACTCCCCTGTTCTGGTCTTGCCTCAGTGCGTCTTGAATGAGCAAAATTCCAACATCAAGCAATACACCAGAAGCGAAGTCAATAGGATTGAAGGCAACAGCAACTGCATTTGATTTGATGGTTTGAAGTGCAGACAATGCCTCATTCAACCCTTTTGTATTTTTAATGATCCCAGCATGCTTGCTCAACAGGTGTTGTACCTGACTCCTGTCAATACCATAACACTCCAGTTTGAAAGGTGCAGGAACTGCTGCTTGGGTATCTGAAAGATCCAAGAGTTTTTCTGTTGAGAATTTTGCAAAGGCAATCGCTTCTAACAAGGAATTGGATGCAAGGCGATTGGCCCCATGCAATCCGGTTGAGGCAACCTCTCCTATCGCAAACAACCCTGGAACAATTGTTTCACCAAAAGCATCTACCTTGACTCCTCCGCAAGAATAATGTTGTACAGGAACTACCGGGATGATTTCTTTTGTGATGTCGATATTGAGCAAGGCTTTGCACCTTTCTTTGATGGCCGGGAAATGCTGATCCATCATTGCTGGTGAAAGGTGGGTGGCATCCAAGAATACACATGCATCTCCATGTTTTCTCATCTCGGCATGGATAGCCCTCGAAACAACATCCCTTGGTGCAAGGTCCAGCCGTTCATCATATTGATGCATGAACGCCTCACCGTGCTGATTCCGCAACACTGCGCCAGCACCCCTGAGTGCTTCAGAAACCAGGAAAGAAATATTTCCATCATGAAACACTCCTGTCGGATGAAACTGAATATAGGAAAGGTTTTCAATGCTAGCCCCCAATTTTTCTGCGATGAATATACCATCGCCGGTGGCAACATGTTGGTTGGTTGTTTTGCTGTACAACATTCCTGCGCCACCGGTTGCCAATACCAGTTTTGAAGTGGTTATTTCAAAAAAACGATTTTCTGATTCATCAAACAAATGCAGGTGAAACTGCCCACTGCTATCCTTGATGGCATCAACCAATAACGTATTTTCAAGGACTTTCGCATTGGCAGAATCGAATACCTGCTGCATCAGTGAAGACTGAATGGCATGGCCCGTTTGGTCTTCAGCATGCCAAATTCTGGCCTCACTGTGTCCACCCTCTTTGGCCAAATCATAATCATTGGCGGCATTTTTATCAAAACAAGTACCCCATCTGATCAGGTCATTCAACAAAGCCGGCGCTGCCTCAACCACTTTCTTCACAACATGCTTTTCATTCAGGTGTGCACCGGCAACCATGGTATCCTCGATATGCTTTTCAAAATCATCACCGATGGCATGCACGGCGGCAATTCCCCCTTGCGCCCAATCTGTATTGGTGGTTGACAATGTTGATTTTGCAATAAGGCAAATGGAAATTTCTCGTTGTTTACATGCTTCCGACTCAGACAGATACAAATAGGTTGACAACCCTGCAATACCAGATCCTACAATGACGATATCATGATGGGGATGGATCATCTCAAATGGAAAGCATGTTGTTCAATGCCCGCAATGCTCCTGCCTGTGTTTTTTCATTGACATTGATTTCAGGCAGTTCATAATACAAGGTATTGTACAATTTTTCTATGGTATTCATTTTCATGTAAGGACATTCAGAACAGGCGCAGGAATTGGACTCCAACGCTGGCGCAGGAATAATCAACTTGTCAGGAACTGCTTTTCGCATTTGGTAAAGAATACCAGCTTCTGTAGCCACAATAAATTTGGACAAGGGAGAAACCTGTACATGTTCCAGCAGGGCTTTGGTAGAACCAACGAAACTGGCCTTTTCAAGCAAAGCTGGAAGGCACTCAGGGTGAGCAATCAATGAAGCATCGGGATGCTTCTCCATCAAACCTTGCAGCTTGTCCAAGGAGATATTC
>JBIPNK010000022.1:0-38010 GCA_044373365.1 Chitinophagaceae bacterium | reverse complement strand
AAGACTCAACAACCCGTTTGAAGACTTTTACCATTGGGTTTGATGATCCAGCTTTTGACGAATCAAGTCATGCCCATGCAGTTTCCAAACATTTTGGAACTGATCACACAGAGATGCGATGTACTGCAAATGACTTCCTCAATAGCCTTGACTCCTACTATGAAATGTATGATGAGCCATTTGGTGACAGTTCTGGGATCCCAACATTTTTGGTTTCAAAGCTGGCCAGAGAGAAGGTGACTGTTTCTCTTTCTGCAGATGGCGGGGATGAGATTTTTGGAGGATATGACAGGTACAGCTCGGTTTCATCAATTTATGGCAAGCTTCGCTTCATACCATTGCCCTTGAGAAAAATGTTGGGAGAGGCTCTATCTTCAATGAGCATTTCTCAGATTGATTCTTTGATCAGCACTTTTTTTAAAGGATATGATACCAATGGGTTGGATTGGAGAATTCCAAAGCTTGTCAATGGCCTAAAGGCATCTTCACAGGTTGATTTTTACGGAAATACTTCTTCTACTATCGATGCTGTTAAATTGGGTAAACTGCATCAATATGATGCTTCCGATATTTATTTTCCTGAAAAGGAACTTTTTAACGATCAATTTATTTTTTCTTCCCTTGGAAAAATTGATGTTAAAAGTTACCTCGAAGGTGATATCCTCACAAAAGTTGACAGGGCAACAATGAAGGTCGCACTAGAGGGCCGGGAACCATTACTCGATCATACATTGGTTGAGTTTGGCCTATCTCTTCCTGACAAATTCAAGTCAAGGAATGGAAAAAACAAATGGTTGCTCAGGGAAATTTTATATAAATATATACCTAAAGAGATTGTAGATCGCCCTAAAAGAGGGTTTTCAATTCCCGTAAAAAAATGGTTACAATCCCATCTCTCTTCATCTTTATTGGATATGTCTAATGATCGTTATTTTCATGAAAAATTCATGCTGGATTCTGAAGAACTGAAGTCTATCATTTCAGGGTTTCTCAATGGCACCGGAAAGCATGTAAATCCTCATTTCATATGGCATCTTCATGTACTTTACAAATGGAATCAAACACACCAGTAACATGCCAAGAGTACTAAGGATACTGAATAGGATTAATGTAGGGGGGCCTGTTTACAATGTTGCCTATCTTTCAAAGCATATCGGCTCAGACTATGAGACCCGAATACTTGTAGGGAATGTGGAGCCGGGTGAAGCAAACGCTTCTTATATACTGGAGAAAATGGGACTCTTTGGGCATGTTGTTCCAGGGATGTTTCGGTCAATTAGCCTGAAGAATGATATTGAAGCATTTCGTTTTATAAAAAAAGAAATTGAGACTTTCAAGCCAGAAATTATACATACCCATGCTGCGAAAGCAGGTGCTTTAGGCAGATTGGCTTCAATTTTCGCAGGTCATAAGACCAAAGTTGTGGTACATACTTACCATGGAAATGTATTCGATGGCTATTTTTCTCCATTAAAGTCGATGATTTTTATATGGATTGAACGATTTCTCGGCTATTTTTCGACTGGAATTATATCCATCTCCAAAGCCCAGAAAGTTGAATTGTGTAATAAATTCGGGATTGCGAAGGCAGATAAAATCCATGTTATCCCCCTTGGATTCGAATTGCAACATTTTGGAGAAGACCGGTCTTTAAAACGATTACAATTCAGAAAGGAATTCAATTTGTCGGAAGATGAAGTGGTGGTTGTTATCACTGGAAGGCTTACTGCCATCAAGAACCACAAACTTTTTCTTGAGGCTGTAGCGATTTGCAAGCAACGGAATTGTCCTTCGTTCAAGGCTTTTGTGGTCGGGGATGGTGAATTAATGGATGAACTTGTCCTTTTTACGCGTGAACTAGGGTTGGTTGTCGGAAAACCAGGGGAAAATTCAGGCAACGTAGATGTGATTTTTACCTCTTGGAGAAGGGATATTGACTATGTTAATGCAGGGGCAGATATTGGGGCTCTCTCATCCATCAATGAGGGTACTCCAGTAAGCATCATAGAGGCCATGGCCTCTGGGATGGCTGTAATAACAACGAAAGTTGGAGGAGTGGAAGATTTTATTAATAATGGGCAAAATGGTATTATTTGTGAGCAGGATATTGTTAAATTTGCAGAATTCCTTGAAAAACTCATTCTAGACAATTCCCTTAGGATATCTTTGGGTGAAAAAGCTAAGATTGCTGTATCACATCAATTTGATTATAAACGACTTGTCAGTGATGTAGATGAGTTATATAAACGATTATTGAAAATATAAGGAGTATGACAAAAATTCTGATTACGGGTGGCGCAGGCAATGTAGGAGGTTCACTTGCGAATACATTGGTAGCCAATGCTGATTATGAGGTGGTGGTTGTTGATAACTTACGAACCGGCAGTGTTTCAAAATTGCCATCAAAAGAAAATGGAAACTTCACATTTATCAAATGTGATGTGAATAATTTCCGTGAAATTTCAGCCATCATGGTGTCTTGGAAATTTGATTATGTTTTCCACTATGCCGCTCTGGTTGGGGTTAAGCGTACGCTGGATAATCCAATCGAGGTTTTGGACGATATTGATGGGATAAAGAACATCCTTTCGCTTGCCAAGAATACTGGGGTGAAAAGACTTTTCTTCTCTTCTTCTTCTGAAGTCTATGGTGAGCCGGTTGAATTTCCTCAAAATGAACATACAACACCATTGAATTCAAGGCTTCCATATGCGATTGTAAAAAATGTTGGCGAGGCTTTTTTCAAGTCGTATCAGAAGGAATATAACCTGAACTATACCATTTTCAGGTTCTTCAACACATATGGGCCGGGCCAGAGCACAGATTTTGTTGTGCCACGTTTCATAAGACTTGCCTTAAAAAATGAGGATATTCAAATATATGGTGATGGTTCTCAAACCAGAACTTTTTGCTTTATTGATGATAATATAGAAGCTACAAGGCTAATTTTCGAAAAAGGATATTTCATCAATGATGTTGTGAACATAGGGAGTAATATCGAAGTAAGTGTTCTTGACCTGGCAAAAAAAGTCATTAAAATGACTGGATCAACGTCGAAAATAGTTCATTTGCCTGCTTTGGAGGAAGGGGATATGACCAGGCGACAACCGGATAATTCCAAGATGCTCGATATCCTCAAGCGCCCCCTAAAAAACCTTGATGAAGGCATTGAAATTTTGATCAAAGAGTTTAAACAGTAGAAAATTTTGATGAACAATTTGCTTGAATACAATTACCTGATATTGTTTTTTGGGTTGATTTCGCTGGTTTTGTCATTGGTTGTCACACCATTTGTCATTCGCCTGGCAAATTTGCGTGGCTGGATTGTTGCTCCGAGGAAAGACCGTTGGCATTCAACACCAACAGCGCTGATGGGTGGAATATCCATTTTTTTTGCTTTTTTAATCAGTGTGATTGTCTCTTCTATTTTCCTTCAAATAAACTGGATCGTTATTGTTGCTTTTACCATCATGTTCTTGACTGGCTTAATCGATGATTTAAAAGAGCAAAAGCCGATTTTCAAACTGGTGGCACAAGTTTTGGCCACTTTTTTGCTTATTAACCAGGGATTCATTTTTGGCAATGGTCAGTTGGGTTGGTTTGGCGTACCTGTAACCTTCCTTTGGGTGATCGGAATTACAAATGCAATTAATCTTTTGGATAACATGGACGGGCTTTCTGCAGGTGTCAGTTCTATTGTTGCCATTATTACAGGAATTTTGAGCTTGCAGTCAGGACATGACTTCACTGCACTCCTCTCCTTCATCATTGCAGGTTCAACCTTGGGATTTCTTCGGTACAATTTTAATCCTGCCAAGATTTTCATGGGTGATTCAGGCAGCCTGTTTCTCGGTTTTTCTCTTTCTTTTTTGGCTCTCTCCGTACAAAAAAACATGGGCAGTGCCTCTGTTTATATTATTCTTGTTCTTCCAATGGCCATCATGGCCATGCCGATATTGGATACTTCCCTTGTTACTTTCAAGCGATTGATTTCTGGAAGAAAAGTATACATGGGTGGAAGGGACCACTCTTCCCATAGGCTTGTTGCTCTTGGCTTATCTGAAAAAAAAGCAGTACTTCTTCTGTATGGCATTGCTTTGGTTTGGGGTCTTTCTGCCATTTTTTTAATTAACTCCAACAAGAGTTCCTTGTACCTGCCTGTCATCGCTGTTCTTTTGATTTTTACCTCATTTTTTGCTTTATTTCTTGGTAATGTAAAAGTTTACAACGAGTCAGAGGAGAAATTGGCTTATCTGCGAAGCCGTGGTCAGTATGTTGAGAAGGGAGGAGTACTTTTCAGGTTTTTGTTGATGAATAAAAAAATAATTCTGGGTGTTTCGTTTGATATTCTTGTAATAAGTGTTTCATTTTACATCTCCTTGCTTACTACAGCAACCGATCTATCCTCTATCTACTCTATATTGGCTTTGATCATTCTGGTCAAGGTCATGTTTTACTTCATTTTCAAATCATACAGAAAATCTTGGAGGTATATATCCGTATCCGACCTGAATTCATATTTCCTCTCTGGGTTTCTTGGTTCAATACTGGTATCTTTCATCATTTCATTTGTTTATACCGGTATCAAAATTCAATTTTTGTTTTATGCAATCGATTTCTTGTTGACTTTTTTCGGTTGTATCCTTGTTAGGGTTATTTTCAAGTATATCCGGGAAACCATATTGCGGTACAGAACCTATGATCAAAAAGTATTGATATATGGTGCTGGTGAGCTTGGTAATTTGTTGTCAAGGCAGCTTTTTTTAAGTGAAAAATTAAAGCTCAAACCTGTCGGTTTTATTGATGATGACAAGTCAATGACTGGTTCAATCATCAACGGTGTTGAGGTAATGGGTGATTTAACAGAGATTGAAAATATTTGTAAGCAGCTCAATGTTAATTCACTCATTGCAGCATCTTATGAAATAAAAGATGAAATATTGGTACAACTCAAAGAAAGGTTGTCGCCAATGCATATCAATGTTATGCGTTTTGAAATGCGCGTGAATGATATCAAGTAAGTGATAAACTCCTGGTCTATTCATTAAAAAAAATCTATTGAAAATTCTTCTCACTGGTGGTGCTGGCTTTATAGGTTCTCATATTCTTGAAGCCCTTTTAAAGAATGAGGCTCTTCAAAAAGTCAGGGTGTTGGATAATCTTTCTTCTGGTAGTCTTGATAATATTTCACCTTTTATGGGAGATCCCAGGGTCGAATTTATCGAAGGGGACATTCGCTCAAGAGATACATGTTTTGGGGCTGTCAAGGGAATGGATATGGTATGCCATCAGGCTGCACTTGGCTCAGTACCCAGAAGTATCAGAGAACCATTGAATACCCATGATAACAATGTGAACGGGTTTATCAATATTCTCTACGCAGCAAAGGAAGAAGGCATCAAAAAAATGGTCTATGCGTCTTCTTCTTCTGTGTATGGAGATGCTGCGTATCAGCCAAAGGTTGAGGAAAGGATAGGAAAGCCCCTTTCCCCCTATGCCGTTTCAAAACAAACCAACGAACTTTATGCAGAGGTTTTCTCTAAATGTTATGGAATGCGCATAGCAGGTTTCAGGTATTTCAATGTTTTTGGAACAAGGCAGAATCCCAATGGCCCCTATGCTGCAGTAATTCCCCTATTTATCAGCCATGCATTGGCCAATTCATCCCCATTGATTAACGGTGATGGAACCATTACACGAGATTTTACACATGTTGAAAATGTGGTTAAGGCAAACTTGAACGCGTTAAGTGAAGATGCAAAATTTGAAGGACATGAGGTATTTAATATCGCTTGTGGGGCTACTACTACGCTGAATGACCTCTGGGATAAAATAAAGCTTTACACTGGCGCTGATGCTGAATCGATCAAGGGCCCCAATCGGCCTGGTGATATATTGCATTCACTGGCAGATATTTTCAAAGCTGCCGAAATGATTGATTATTCAAATCTTGTCATGATTGAAGAAGGCTTGAGCAAAACCATCCCTGGTTACGTTTCAGCTGCCCGTTAAATCCACAACTTAGCGTCGTTTCGGATAAAAAACAAAGAAAGGAATAAATAAAATAACTTTGTACAAATTTCAAATATGAGTTCTACAATAGATACACCTAGAATTGGAATCATAGGCTTGGGTTATGTAGGTTTGCCATTGGCTGTAGCCTTTGCAGAGAAATACAGTGTCGTTGGCTTCGATATCAATAAGCCAAGGATCATGGAGCTGAATAGTGGGATTGACCATACTCTGGAAATTGAAGCTGATGACCTTAAAATGGTTTTGAAAGAATCGCCTACTGATCAATTGGGTTTGTTTTGCACGGATGACAAGTCCGTTTTGACAGCGTGTAATGTTTTTGTAGTTACTGTCCCTACACCGGTTGACAAATACAACCGTCCTGACTTGACGCCGATGATCAAAGCGAGTGAAACAGTGGCTTCCGCACTCAGTAAAGGCAACGTAGTCATCTATGAATCAACCGTTTATCCTGGCGTTACAGAGGAAGAGTGCATTCCAGTTCTGGAGAAGTACTCCGGGTTGAAATTCAATGTTGACTTTACTGCAGGTTATAGCCCTGAGAGGATCAATCCTGGTGATAAGCTGCATACCGTTACTAAAATCAAGAAGGTTACCTCAGGTTCAACGGCTGAAGCCGCTGATTTTGTAGATGCTTTGTATGCATCAGTCATAACCGCAGGAACACATAAGGCACCCAGCATCAGGGTTGCCGAGGCTGCCAAGGTGATAGAAAATGCACAAAGAGATATCAATATTGCTTTTGTCAATGAGTTGGCAAAAATTTTCAACAGGTTAGACATTGATACTCATGCGGTGTTGGAAGCCGCAGGTACAAAATGGAACTTTCTTCCTTTTAAGCCCGGTTTGGTTGGAGGACATTGTATCGGCGTTGATCCTTATTATCTTGCGCAAAAAGCCCAGGAGTCTGGATATCATCCTGAAATTATTCTTGCAGGTAGGAGGTTGAATGATGGAATGGGCGAATATGTGGCCCAACAAGTAATTTACAAACTGATTCAGAAAGGCAATATTGTAAAGGATAGCAAAGTACTTGTTTTGGGAATCACATTCAAAGAAGATTGCCCCGATATCCGCAACAGTCGCGTTATTGACATCATCAATACGTTTGAAAAGCAGGGAATTGATGTTGATGTTCATGACCCCCACGCCAATGTTCATGAGGTGAAAAAAGAATATGGATTTACTCTTGTTGATGATGAAAAGGTTGGGCAGACAAAATACCAGGCAGTAGTACTTGCTGTCGCTCACCACAATTTTAAGCAACAAGACTGGAGATCAAATCTTGTATCTTCTGGTGTACTTTATGACGTAAAAGGAGTACTTGACAAAAACACTGTTGACGGAAGGTTATGATGCATTTTAATATCAAAGGATTTATTTTTTGCCTACTTCTTGTTTTAATGACTGGTGAGTTTGTTCATGCACAAAATCTTCAGGTATTTTCGGAGGATGATGTATTGGCCAGAGAGCTTCAATTGAAAGGTGATTTTTCTGATACTTATTCTTTTGCCATAAGGCCTTTGAAGCGTGATATTTCCCACGATAGCCTAATGAAGTATTCAATTCCGAGAAAATTAAATCAGGATTTCATACCCGGTAAGTTATCTCTTCAACCGTTGAGAACTGATATTCAATTCAATTCTGATCGTCCTTTTGGTTGGAACAATGGCAGCATGATTGCAGCCAGGGGGCTACAATACCGGGTAAGCACAGGTTTGTTTTTTAATTCAAAAATACTTGAGGTAAACTTACAGCCAGAATATGTTAATGCCTCAAACCTGGATTATAAACGTTCGAATCAGTACGGGAATGCTACTTCAGGCCCATACAAACGTATTTTTTTTGGCCAGTCTTATGCACAGGTGAAAGTTTGGAATGTGGGTCTGGGTTTTTCAAATGAAAACATATGGTGGGGCCCTGGTCAAAACAATGCCCTTATTTTCAGTAACAATGCCCCTGGCTTTGGACATTTGCATTTCAGCACCACCAAACCAATAAAAACGCCTGTTGCGAGCTTTGAGTTCCAGGTAATTGCTGGAGGGTTAGATCAGGATACAACAATTAATTCTGAATCTTTCAGGCAACAGCCTGCACCCTATACCCGAAAATGGAGGTATGTAAATGGAATTATTTTTTCTATACAACCAAAGTTTATTCCCGGTTTACATGTTGGATTTACGCGGGCCTTGCAATTCTACGGCAAAAATATAGACACGACCAGTTCTCCTTTTTTTGAAAAATATCTTCCTGCTGTAAACGCATTTTTCAAGAAAAAAATCAATACACAAGCCGATGCACCTTTGGAAAATGATCAGAGGGATCAGGTAGCCAGTTTGTTCATGCGATTTTTAATGCCCAAGAATCATTTTGAATTCTATGTTGAATACGGATTCAATGACTTCAAGGCCAATACAAGGGATTTGATTCAGGACGTACAACATTCTTCTGCTTATTTGGCTGGTTTCAAAAAGGTTTTCAGTGTTACCAACAATCGATATTATAGCATTTCCGGAGAAATTGTCCAGATGGCACAATCAAACAACTATGTTGTCAGAAATGCAGGTAATTGGTATGTTAGTAGTGCTTTACAACAAGGGTTTACCCACATGAACCAGATTTTAGGAGCTGGGAGTGGTATAGGAAACAATGTACAATCCTTATCTGTAGACAGGGTGCATGGTTTGAATCGATTGGGCCTGAAAGTCCAACGTATCCAGAATGATCCAAGGGCACAACTGGCCAGTGTGAATCAACTTTGGCTCAGTCCCATTGCCTGGAATGATTTTGTTTGGGGTCCTACAGCCCAGTGGACCAGAGAAAAACTTTTGGTCAGGGGGGAATTGCAATTCGTTCATTCAAAAAATTACGCATGGATCAGGGAGAAGAAATTCAATCTTTTTTCGTCCATCAACTTGATCTATAAATTATAGTTGCCAATAAAACAATGATGAAAAAAGCGCTAATCGTTTGCCTTTTGTTCGGACTTTTATTTACAAAAGGCATGGGCGTTGCTTTTTGTCAGATTGAGACGTTTAGTGAGGTTACTGCAATGGATTTCTTGAGAGTGAAACAGGTTTCAGGTAAAGACAGCAGTAATCATCTTTCCTATACAATCCGAAGCAGTTCTTTGTTTTTTCATACCGTTCAGCCTAACAGAAAATTTTGGCAAAAAAAAGCTGGTTTTGAGTTCAGGAATATCGGATTTACCCAACGCCAAAATGATAACTTGGGCCTGGGGCATAATGACGGCTCTATGTTACCAGCAGTTGGAATTCAACAAAGGGCTACAGTTACGCTTGCTGCCAGATGGAAAAGACTTCATTTGCAATTGGCCCCAGAATGGATGACGGCTGAAAACAAAGATCCTTTGCCATTCAAAATTGATGCTTCTGATCCCAATTACATGGCACGGTACTATCTTTCAACTGTCAATAAAATTGATATGTATTGGCGCTATGGAAAAGATCCGATCAATAAGATCTTACCAGGTCAGTCAAGCCTGAAATACCAAACAAAATCACTTGCAGTTGGTGTTTCAACTGAAAGCATGTGGTGGGGACCCTCCTTGCGAAATGGTCTTGTAATGTCCAATAACGCATCGAACTTCCCTTATCTAACACTTAACTCATTGGCGCCCCTTGAGACGAAAGTAGGAAGGTTTGAAGGGCAGGTAGTGTATGGAAATCTCACAAATCCCGAATTTGAACATCCTGATCATGAACGGATGAAGGGCATTTGGCTTGCTGGTATTGCTCAAAAGGATACATCTAAGCGTTCATTGGCTGGATTTGTGATAAGTTGGGAACCCAAATGGACCCCAAATCTATTTATTGGGATGGCTGCTGCAGCTTCCGCATATAGAAATAAGCTAGACCGTGCTGTTGTTGCTTTTCCCTTTTTTACTTCAAGAAAACCAATCAAAATAGGTTCAGTATTTCTGCGTTATGTAATGCCACAAGAAAAAACTGAACTGTATTTTGAATTTGGACGATCAGATAAGATGGCAACCCCGTTTAATCTGGTGAGGGATAGCATTCCATTGGGGTATACAGCAGGTGTCAGAAAGATGATGCCACTTTCCGGTGGTAAATCCCATATGTTTATTGGAATTGAATTGACCAGACTTGAACTACCCGATCCAAGACTTGTATTTATGGTAAATGAGCCTTTTGGGCGACCATTGACCAACAGCTGGTACGCAGGAAGCCAGGTACTTCAGGGCTACACAAATTATGGGCAGGTGATGGGATCCTGGATCGGGCCAGGGAGCAATAGCCAGACACTCCAGTTCGGTTGGGTCAAGGGGGCAAAGAAAATAACCATAACAGGAGAAAGGGTTCAGCACAACAATGATTTTTACTATTATAACTATATTACCAATGATTTGAGGACCCAGTACCAAAACCCCAACAAACATTGGGCAGATATCAATGCTACAGGGCAAATACAATGGAATGTTCGTAATTTATTGTTCAGTGGGTCATGGTCTTATACCAGTTTGCTCAATTACCGTTGGATCAAACTGGATGGTGGTTTTGCAGGCCCCTCAAAGGTTTCTGATAGGAAAAATACCCAAATTCAGGTTTCCGCTTTCTGGTTTTTCAACAAAAATATGCTCAAATAAGTATTTAAGCTTAGGGTCTGCGTTTGAGGAGTAACAGTTCAGTTTAGAATGTTAGTTCATTAATTTTCACGATATTGCCTACAATGAAATTGATTAAAAAACTCATTTTCCTCTTACTGCTCATTGCGTTTAGTGAGATGACATCTGCCCAGGTTTCCAACCTCCGCATTGAAAACCTGTCAGACGATCAAATTGTATTGCTCCTGAAGCAAAACAACCTGCTCGGCTTGAGCTCATCTGAGCTGGAGTCCAAGGCAAGGGACAAGGGCCTTTCCAGCGATCAAATCAGTGCTTTGCAAAAACGCCTTCAGGATATCAATCCTGCTTTGCTGCAAACAACTTTAGGCAAAGGTCAAGTTGATAAGTCTGACCCGTATTCCACCCGTTTGCGAATCCCAACGCGATCCCCAAGGTCTCGTGAAAAGGATTCGGTCTTGCATGTTTTCGGATCTGAACTGTTCGATACTGATGGGCTTAATTTTGAGGGAAATATCTCCATCCCTACACCGTCCAACTACGTGCTGGGTGTGAATGATGAACTGGTTGTGGATGTATATGGATTGTCAGAGAGCACCAGAAAAATAAAAGTCAATACTGAAGGCCTTGTGCGGATCCCCAACCTGGGGCCAGTAAAAGTTGCTGGTTTGACCATCGAGCAGGCTACCCAAAAAATCAGGGAAGCGATGTCCAGGATTTATCCTGCGATCATGACCGGTCAAACCAGTGTTTCTGTCTCATTAGGCCAAATCAGGAGTATTCAGGTTACCCTTGTTGGAGAAATCAACAAGCCAGGTAGCTTTTCACTTCCTTCCACTGCTACCATCATGCATGCCATGTATGCCTCAGGAGGACCCAATGAGATTGGCTCCTACAGGGAGATTCAACTGGTAAGAAGTGGAAAGGTGCTGGTAACTTTTGATCTCTATGATTTTCTGTTGAAAGGAAACCTTACCAATAATATCCTCCTACAGGATGATGATGTGGTGCGTATTCCAGCCTATTCAAAGCGTGTTGCCATCAAGGGGGCGGTTAAGAAGCCGGCTATTTTTGACATGAAGACACCTGAAGATGCTGCCATGATCATGGACTACGCCGGAGGGATGTCTGATATTGCCTTTAAGGAGCTGATCCGCATCAAGCGGCTTGGTACCCAATCCCGGGAAGTGCTTACCTTGAATACAAAAGACATCAAAGGATATCAGCTCATGTCTGGTGATACTTTAGAAGTTGACTCTCTTGCAAAACGTTTCATCAACAGGGTAATGGTTACCGGAGCAGTGTATTACCCCGGAGATTATGGACTGTCCAGTTTTTCTTCTCTCAAGGCCTTGGTCTCACACGTGCAACCCAAAGAAAATGCCTATTTTGAGCGGGCCATTCTTCGCAGGTTGAATGCCGATTTAAGTCCAGCCTTCATACAGCTCAACATCAATGACCTGCTCAATGGTAAAAATGACATGGCATTGCAAAAAGATGATTCCATCCACATTTTTGAAAAAGAGCAGATCCGTGAAAAATATTTTGTAACGATAGAAGGTGAGGTGAACAAACCAAGCTATTTCAGCTACGCCGATGGCATGCGCGTACAAGACCTGATTTTGATGGCCAATGGCATTCGCGATGGGGCTACCCTTCAGCGGATTGAAATCTCCAGAAGGCTTCGTCAACAATCGAATGGGAAAGATACCACTGTCTATTCTATCATTGAATCGATGGACATCGATCCCAAGAATTTTGACATCAGCTCACTTGATCTTGTTCTGCAACCTTATGATATTGTATACATCAGGCGCTCTCCATCTTATCGGGAGCAGACCAATGTGATGGTGGAAGGAGAGGTGATGTTTCCCGGCAAGTATACCCTACAGGGTGCCAATGAAAGACTCTCTGAAGTGATCAACCGTGCAGGTGGGTTGAAAAAAACATCTTTTCCAGGAGGCGCGATGCTCATTCGGAAAACTTTTCAAGGGTCAACTTCCAGCGACTCAACCATTTTTGAAATCAAATATGATTTGATTAAAAACAAGAATAAGCAGGTCAAACTCAATGAGAGTAACAACCCTGCTGACACCACAGCAATTTCCAAGGAAACCCTCGACATGTTTTCTTCTCAAAAGCGGGTGGCCATTGACTTGATCATGGCATTGGAAAAACCCAATTCTTTGTTTGACATTGTCATGGAAGAGGGCGATATCTTGAAGATTCCCAGGATTCAACAGACAGTACAATCTTTTGGTGAAGTGAACTATCCTCAGCAGTTGGCATACGAGGAAGGTATGCAATTCAAGAAGCTGATCAATGCGTCAGGTGGCTTTTCAAGCAGCGCTTCCAGGAAACATGCATATGTGCTGGAAGCCAACGGGAAGGTCAGGAGCACCACCCATTTCCTGTTTTTCAATTTTTACCCCAGGATCAGTCCTGGTTCAGAGGCATACGTTCCCCAGAAAAAATCAAGGGAGCCTCTTTCTAAAGGGGAAGCCATTGGCATCACCTCAGGCCTGGTTTCATTGGCTGGTGTAATGCTCGCCATCATCAATTCATTGAAATAACATGTTCGATCCTCAACCCATACGCATCGACACTGATCAAATAAAGGGATTGATCTCGCAATATCTACAGCATATCAGAAAAAGGCTGGGCCTGGTCTTGGCAATCATTGTCTTGGGTATTGCTGGAGCCTTTATTTGGAGTTGGAGGAGCCATCCTACCTATGAGGCAAAATGCAGTTTTGTGCTGGAAGAAAAATCCGGTGGCGGTAGCGGTATTGCTGGCATTGCATCACAGTTTGGCTTTGACCTTGGCTCGCTGGGTGGCGGTTCCGGAAACTTTTTTTCAGGAGATAATATCAATGACATCATTGGATCTTCAACAGTGATGGATGAAGTGTTGCTTTCCAAAGTTGATAGCACAACAACCCTGGCTGATTTGTATCTGGATGCCTCAGGAATGCGGTCAGCGTATGGATGGAAAGACAAGCTGAAAGATTTTTCATTTGCAAAGCCCTTCACATCTGCTGAAGCAAGTCATCTCAGGGATACAGCATTGCTTGTGATCCGTGAGAAAATCCGTGAAAAGTCACTGCTGATTGATCGAACAAGCAAAAAGGGTTCTATTTTTAGTGTTCAGGTTAAAAGCTCAAATCCGAAATTTGCTAAGCTGTTCACTGAAAGGCTTGTCTCTGTTACCAGCAATATGTACATCGATATCAAAACAAGAAACCTGACTGGCAATATCTCTAAACTGGAGAAGAGGGCTGATTCACTGCGTCAATTGTTTGGATCAAAATCAAGGCAGTCTTATGAGCAGCAAATCCTTGATGCCAATGAGGCATTCAAGTTGAACCTTGCCAATACAGAGATCAGCCAAAGGGATAAATCAGTCATTTTTGAGATATATGCTGAGGTGATGAAGAACCTTGAAGTCAGCCGTATGCTCCTGATCAACCAAACACCTGTTATACAGGTGCTGGATAGCCCTAAGGATCCTTTGGTTGATGTGCGGATGCCATTGCTCAAACTCCTTGCCATAGCATTTGTATTGTCTGTGGCAGCTGGTATTCTTTTGGCAAGCCTTTCTTTTCGCATGCCAAAGGAAAGTGGCGCATGAAAAAAGCAATTGTTTTCTTGCGTTCATTTGGCGATTTTACGATCGCCATTTCTGTATTAAGGAAGTCCACAACTCTTCAGGATCATGTGTTTTATGCATCGGTTCATCTTAAACCCTTGTACAATGATCTTAAGGCCTCTTTGACTGATATCGAGTTGAACATTCAGTTCATTGACTTTGGCATAAAGAAAAAAATCTTTGGATATTTCACCAACAAGCATTCTTTTGAGTTGCATTCGTTTAGGGAGTTGATGAACTTGAAGAAATGGTTGAGGGAAGAGGGTTTAAAGGTTGAAGGGTTTAGGGGTTTAGGGATGAAGGGTGAAGGTTTAGGGGTTGAGGGGTTTAAGGGTTTAGGAAGTAGTGGGATACAGTTGTTTTTTGAGCAGCGTCGCAAACAGTGGATGATTGCTCCTTTTTTGGGCCGTACATATCCTTATGTCCATAAGAAAAGCAAGAACATTTACGATTCCTATTTAGCGCATTTTAGCGTAGCACCGGAAAGTTTGGCTTTTTCAACTCCATCCTCAAATGCCATTCATAAAATTCTTGTACTGCCTGAATCCAGAAAAAAGTCAAAATCATTTCAGCCAATATTCATTCATGCGTTGGCATCCAACTTGATAAAGCAGGGCTTTGATGTAACCACGGCTTTCTTCAAAAACATTCAGACTGTTCCAGAGGGGAAAGTAGCAACCCATGATTCTTTTGCTGACCTGATCAGTTTGATTCAAGCAGCTGATTTGGTGATAACGGCAGATAGCCTTCCAGCACATCTTTCCCAATTGCTCCATCGGCCACATTTTGTCTGTTATGAGGGTAAGCCCAATACAGAATGGCTGACTCCTTATGCCAGACAAACGAAGGCTTTTGGTGTGTTGGGTGATGTAGCGTGTGTGAATGATTTTATACATCCAGTGGCAAAAACTTAGTGTGAAAGGATTTTTAATTTATGATGAATCAGAAACGCATCGGAAAGCCCATATTGAAAAGCTTTTGACAGATGCTCCATTTACAATTGATAAAGTGGCTGCTGTTTATCCAGGAAAACAGCATGTGCCATTTCGAGATGCGTTGATGAGCTGTTCAAAGCAAAGAACAGGAAAAGATTTATTGATGGGTGAATTGGGATGTCTGCTCAGCCACCGACGGGTTTGGTCCATGATTGTGAAGGAATCCCAAAATGATCAAGACCATTTTTTGGTTTTTGAATCGGATAGCATGATTGTCCATCCAATGTTCCTTAAAAATAATTTTGCCCAGTTAACGAGGGGTAAGGATATGTTTTTTTGGGGAGCATGGGAAGGGCATATGAAATTGTTTAAGTCGTCGAGGAAGGACATTGATCAAGATTTTACTGTGGGTGTGCCTTTTATCAAAACAGCTTATTGCACCTATGGGTATTCACTCAATAAAAAAGCAGCAGCATTGCTGTTAAAGCGCACCAATAAGATCTCTCACCCCGTTGATCAATTCAAGTATTTTTTCAAACAAGATGAACTCAGTCTTGGCGGTGTATTGCCCGAGGTGATCAAGGGAAATCAAATTATCAGCACAATCCGCGAAAAAGAAAACCAGTTCTTCAAAAAAGCATTTCTCGCTGTGTTAGACCTTAAAAATAATATCATTTGCAGCCTGCGATAAAACAGCTCACGAGGATTTACCTCAATGTTTTTGTATTTGTTTACGCATTGTATGCGTATTTCAACAAAGGGGTGGCTTATGCTTTTTTGGCTGAAATCATGCTTGTGTTTGGGGTTGTATTGATCCTGTTCAACCTGAAGAACTATGTTTTCATCTGGAACAAGCCAGTGAAGTTGGTTGTGTTTTTTATTTCCATTACTGGCATTTGGTTCTTGTTCGGATTAGGCAAGTTCCCATTGGTTGAGTTGCTTCAGGATGCCTTCATGTTTTTTTATGCATTCTTTATTTTTGTTGTATTTCTTTTTATTGGGGAGTTTGAAAATTTTAAGCAAAAAATATTCACGCTTTACAAATGGTATCCCCTTGTAGTCTTCTGCACATTTATCCTGGTTTCCTATATCCCGTTTTTCCAGACGTTTAAACTGTTTGGAGACATACCCTTGCTTATGTACAAGTATGGAGACATGGCCATCCATCTCCTGATCACAACCCTGTTGCTCCTTTGTGGGCATATCAAGATGAGCAAACGTTTTTTGGCAATGAACATCATCATCATTGCTTACCTGTTTTTGGTGATTGCTGCCTATAACAGGGCCGGGATGCTTTCATATGTAGCCGGCTTGTTTTTGTTCCTTTTTGTTTATCGGAAAAAATTCAGTGTAGCAGCCATTTCCACTTACATGAAAGTGGTTCCCTTTGTATTGCTTATTGTAATGGCTTTTTATGTCAATACCAAGGTGGATGAAAATTTTCAGGGAAGAACAATCGGCATTGAGCAGTTGAAACAGAATGTTACAAGTATTTTTTCTACAGATATTGATGGCTCATTGTCTGACAATAAAGTCTGGAGGCTTGCCTGGTGGTACAAAATTCTTACCGACGCAACAACCCCTAAAAATGCAATTGTTGGAAAAGGGGTAGGTGAGAATCTTGCACTGATCAATGATATCAAGGTTGAAAACGAAGGCCTTCGTGCGCCGCATAATTTTCATCTCAATATATTGGCCAGGTTTGGATTTGTTTTTCTGTTCATTTGGTTCTGGTGGATTGGGATGCACATGAAAAATATTCGGGCTTCCAATGGAAATGAGTTCAATGTGATGATATTGGTGATGATGGTGGCTTTTCTCGTTAATGCCAGTTTTGATGTTTATCTTGAAGGTCCGATGGGGGCATTCCCCTTTTGGACCTGGTTGGGAATATTGTATATAAATGATTCGGAAGCTATTTCTATCTAATCGCCTTTACCTTGCCAATGTTGGGGCAACCTTCATGTCGCAGCTTTTTTCTGCGTTATCCGTATTGTATTTGACGCCGAGATTGTTCTCGGCTTTAGGACAAGAGGAGTTTGCCCTCTATGGCGTGATCCTCAATGCAATTGTCTTTGGCGGAATCATGGACCTTGGCATGAACATTGGAATGCTCAGGCGCATGATCCATGAAAAGGAAAAAACCAATGCCTTGTTTTCCTCCCTGTTCATTACTTATTCCATATTTTTCGTAATGCTTTGTCTCGGAACGTTGGTTTTGCAAATATTATTTCCCAATATTTTTTCCGGAATTCCTCCTGGTTATGTTTATGTGTTGATATTGCTCATCATACAAAACATCATTGCAGCGCTGTTGGATGTGATGATACAATCCTCTCAAAAGATTTTCAAGGCCAAGATCATCAGAATTATCAAAACAATTGCTGAATTCACTTGCATAGTCCTTAGCCTTAAAAGCGGTTCCTTGGAGCGTATTTTGCTCATCATGGTGGTGCTCAACTTCCTATACATTGTTTCTTTGTACCTCTATGCTAATTATGAAATACATTTCAAGTTGAGCATTGCTGACTTCAATTTCCAAACACTTTTTGCTCATGTGCACTACAGCTTTTGGTATTTTTTGACAACCCTATCTGGTGTTTTGGTTTTCAATTCCCAGGTATTCATTCTCAATCAATTTGCTGGACCGGCATTGTTGGCTGAATTTGTTGTCTTTACCCGGTTTTTTGAAATCATCCGCACATCGGTTTCCAATTTTACGGTGGTTTTGTTTCCGACAATTGTGACCCAAGAACGTGATCATGATAAAAAGAAAGTTTTATCCTTGTTTAGATCCGCCTTCTCTCGTACCGCAATCATTCTCTCTTTAATTTTTGTTGTCCTTTTTGTTTTCGGGGAAGATGTTTTTATTTTTTGGACAAAAAAGCAGTTCAGTTTTGACAGCAAACTCTTTATTCTCTTTCTGGTATTTACCATGTTGATTCTCTTCGACAATGTTTCTGCCTTGTTTCTCAGTGCATTGAAATTGAACAGGATGTCGACAATTGTATCAATTGGTCAAGGTATCCTTGTATTGGTGTTGACAACCCTGACGATTGGCGAATACGGACTCATTGGTGTTGTGTTGTCTTCTATTCTGGCACTCTGTATGACGAGCTTGCTTTTTAACCCGATTTATCTGGTACGCAGGTTGAAATCTACAGGTTAAATTCCAGAATCAATAAAATATGTAATTTTGCAGAGGGATCATGCGTATTTCCACACCTGAAATATCAAATTTGTTGAAAAGTATCAAGTATTTTGATGCTGATGCTGATGTGTATCTTTTTGGAAGCAGAATCGATGATAATAAAAGGGGCGGCGACATTGACATAGCGATATTGTCAGATAAGATTGATCTGAAGAAAAAAATAGATATCAAGTTTAATTTTTTTAATGATTTTGGGGAGCAGAAACTTGATATAGTAATCATCGAAAATGAAAACCAACCATTCTGGCAGTATATCAAAGAAAAAGCCATTTTATTAAGCAATTAATGGAAAAAATCATTTCTATATTGACCGATGAATGGAGTTACTTACAACTTGCAGTTCGTCAGTTTACATTTTCAAAGCAGGCATGTGATGCATTTGTTTCAGGAGGAGAATATTCAGAGACTGATTTGGAAAAAATGGAGGCTTTTACTGCCAGATTTGCAAGGGTTCTGGATATTTACACCCAAAAAATATTAAAAACTGCTGATGTATTAGAGGGTTATGGTGAAGGAACGCTCAGAGATGTTTTAGGACGTTGTGAAAAGGCAGGAATTATAAGTAATGCTCAATCTATTCTGAAATGGCGCATTCTTAGAAATGAAATTGCCCATGACTATATACCTTCGGAGCAACGCAGAATATTTTTCGAAGTACAAGATGTAGCTGATGCCCTTATCGATTCAATTTTAGTGACCCAGGCACACCTCATTGCTGCTAAGTGGCTTAATGCAAATCACGGCAGATCTTCATGATTGAGAAGATTAACATCCTCGGCGTTCATTTTTCAAACCTTGATGAACCGGAACTCATTAGCTTGTTGGATGATCGGATAGCTGAAGCCCAAAAAACGCAGGTTTGTTTTGTACCGACAAATTCGATTCTGGCAGCAAGAAAAAATCGTTTTGTGATGGATGTTTACAATAGTGCAGATGTTGTGATGTGTGATGGTGTTCCCGTGCAATGGGCCTCAAAATTTCTCGGAACACCCCTGAAACAAAGATTGACGGGTTTTGATTTTTTTCCTCATTTCATTCAGCATTGTGCACAGAATAATTATAGCGTTTATTTTCTTGGCGCCAAGGAAGGTGTGGCCAAACAGTTGGCAACAATTTACCAATCACGCTATCCAGGCATTCGCGTTGCAGGATATTATACTCCACCATTTGCCGCTTCATTTTCTGAAGAGCAAAATGCAGTTATGCTTTCAGCCATTAATGCTGCAAAGCCCGATGTCTTGTTTGTGAGCCTCACAGCGCCAAAGCAAGACATTTGGATCCATCAGCAAATGCCATATTTGAATGTAAAACTTGCCATTGGCGTTGGGGCTGCATTTGACTCAGAAGCAGGGTCGCTTAAGCGGGCACCAATTTTAATGCAGCAAATGGGTCTTGAATGGTTTTACCGCTTTCTGCAGGAACCTGGCAGGATGTTCAGGCGATATTTTATTGAAGCTCCTGTATTTGTTCCTTTGGTTATTAAACAGCTACTTTCCGTTAATTTTCTAAAAAATCGTAATTTTATAAAATGATGACCGCTGAGGCAATTGTTCATTCATTGAGAAGTGACATCCAGTTTTATTTGCCTGGAGCGCGTGTATTGCTTTTTGGTTCAAGATCTAAGGGTGATTATGAACGCGGACAAGACTTTGATATTTTGATTATCACAATACAGGATTTAACGCCCACAGAAAAGATTGATTTCGAAACAACCATTAACAGAGTATTGGTAAAGCGTTATCATATGCCTTTTGATATTTTAGTCTATAGCCAAAATGAGGTTGAGGCCAAGCAAGATCAAAAAAGCACTTTGCTTTTTCACGCATTAAAAGAAGCTGTTGAAATCTGATGTCTGCAAAAAAAGAAGTTATACTCCAATGGGTTCAGCGAGCTGAAAATGATCTAAAGGCTGCTGAAATTCTCTTCATCTCTGACCCACTAATACTTGACATTGCCTGCTTCCATTTTCAACAGGCAGTAGAAAAATATCTTAAAGTTTTTCTTGTATTCCATGATAAGGAATTTATCTTTTCTCATAATATTGATTACTTATTGGATTTATGTGCACAGATTGACGCAATTTATGCTGACACAGACCCACTGAACCTGAGTCTTTATGCTGTTAGAACACGATACCCGCATGATCATGTTGCTCCTGATAAGCCAGAGGTTGAGTATTATTTAAACTTGACAAAGAAAATCCGTGATGCTGTGATGAGTTCAATTTCATCAGCGTTATAATTATTTTGAAGCCAGTAACAGAGAACATCATCATCATCATCGCCTGGAACGGAATCGATGAGCCGTTGAAGCATATTGCTTTTGATGCCATCCCAGCGTTCAGGCTGATACTTTTCAACTATTCAGGCAATGGGGCAGAACCAATGCTGCCTGAAGGCAAGAGCATTGCTGATTGTATTTCGGTTAAAACAGAGTTCAAAGGAGTATTGCTGCTTGAGGCATGCAAATATGCAAAGGCTTTGGATTACAACTATATCGGTTTGTTAGACGATGACCAAGCCATTGCTGTTTCAGGATTGAACAGGCTTTTACAGATTGCAGGTCAGCAGGGGCTTGATGTTTTTCAGCCAGCGGTGTCTGCAGACAGTTATTACAGCCATGCCATGTTTGTGCAAAAAAAGGAGCATTCGCCAGAAAGAGTGCATTGGGTAGAAATCATGTCTCCTTTTTTGAGAAAAGAAATTTTTGAGTCGGGTGAAGATTTTTACAAGTGCAATATTTCCTCCTATGGAATTGACAGGTATTTGTTTCCTTATCTACAACAGAAGTTGAATCATAATAATACCGCCCTGATCCATGAAGTAAGCATCAGGCATTTGAAGCCCGTTACAGATGGCAACAAGAAATTTTCCAATGGATTGGATGCAAGGCAGGAAGGAGAGGTGCTCAGAAAGAAAATCATTGGTCTGATTCAATCAGAAGGGCTGAATTTTAGCAAGGAAGCCCTTCAGTCAATTTACGAGGTAGGACAGGTTCGATGGCAAAAATGGAAGTATGATTTAAAAAGATCACTGGGCATGTAGCAGGCGTTTAATAAAGCCTGGTTTATAATCCCTGTTTACAAACCCCAACTCATTCCTATATTTACAAGCCGGTTTGATTGCATCATTGCATTCGCCGGCTTGTTTGTTTTATGGTGGTAGCCAGCAAAGAAATAAAGATTGTTGATCCACTCATATTGGGCATTGAACATTATATCTGTTCTGCTTTTTTGGTAATCAAATAAAAATTCCGGTTGTGGTTCCGCCTGGTACTGCTGCACCAACGTACCAGCCCCACCTTTTCTACTTTTCTGGATTCTCAGGTCTAGCCTGAGTTTAGGGATCGGGCTGTATTTGGCCATCAATGCGATCCTGTCAAAATTGTTTCCCATCCAGTCTCCCAGTTCCTGATTGTACTGAACATACTCCTGAGCAGGAATCAGGTTCCTGTAAACAAAGGGGTTAACGCGCGTGTATTCCGCGCCGAGGGTGAGGTAGGGCAGGAAAAGGTCTGTAACCGAAGCCCCCATCAAAACGCCCAGTTGGTTCCTTGATTTCATTTTGTCGAAAATCTTGGTAACGCTCAACTCATCAATGAACATGTTGGCATAGAGGTGGGTATTTTTGATGTGGTTACGAGAGCTGACTTGCATGAAGATCTGCCCGTTAGAGCCAGCATTGATCAGGTAATTGCTCCTGTTGTTGTCATACGCCTTGAAATACATCAAGGGAATCATGAAACCCACATCGAGTTTGTCACTGTAGACCATGGACTCTCCGAGGGTAACTGAAAGGCCTTTCAATGGGAGAAAGGTTAGGGAGTGCGTCACCAGGAACTTTGAAATGTACCGCACCCGAATATCTCCACTTACCCCAGTGGTTCCTGTGCCATAGGTTCTGGCAGAATCTACAAGGTTTGAATTCAGCCAGGCATGGGCATAATTGAAATGAAGCCATTTCAGCGGATTGTAGTCAAGCCGGATATAGGGGAAGGAAGGCGCCCGGTCTGAGAGGATGATTTTACCTGATTCGCCATAGCCAAAGAGCAGGTGGTCTTTTCCCAGGCTGATCGATCCATTTTTCCATGCATAAGAAACATGCCCCTTGATTTCATTGTGGTTTTTTTTTCGGGGGTCTCGGTTGATCAGGTCGATGATACCGGTAGTAGGATTTTCAGTATTGATGTTGTTTAGCCCGTCACCCGTGAGGGTATAGTCCCTGTAATACATTTGAAATCCAAATCTCTTGGCTTGCCCCCAGAGGTTGAGGCCATTGCTCATTTCCCTGTAGCTCATTTCGGTGCCCGAAACTTGCTTGTAGCCCAGGATGGGATCAATAAAAAGCTTGAAGTCAGGATTGTTTACACCGAGCGCGCGGAACCTACCATTCGGATCTTTTTTAAAAATACTGGTAGATGAGGGATTGGGTTTTTCTTCTTTTGAGAACGTCGTCACAGCGGAAGGGTTTGATGCTGAATTATATTCCTGCAAATAAAACCCAAGCTCTTTTTTCTCAATGGCAGACAGTTGTTTTGTTTGCAACGTGTCGAGGTGTTCAAGGATTTTCGCCCTGCTGATGGGCAGGATGACATCGTTCAGTTCGATATGTCCTTTCAGGGCCATGCGGGAAAGGTATCCGTATACAGGCGCCTGATGGTTTTCCCAGACTGTCTGACCAGTAAGCTGTAAAGAAATTGTCAGTAGAATCGTAGCAATAAAGCCTCTCATGAAATAGATTTAGTACATGTCATTTCCTGCCTTCTGCAGGCAGGCTAATTCCTTGGGTGTTAATAAGCGTTTTGATCCCCTCTCACAAAGTTGATCACCGTCTGCAGAATAATCTGGCTGTCCATCCAGAAGGTCCAGCGGTGGATGTAGTACAGGTCAAAATCTACCCTGCGTTGCATGTCCTTGGGCGTTTTCACCTCACCGCGGAGCCCGTTTACCTGGGCCCAACCGGTGATGCCCGGTGGAACAATATGGCGAAGCATGTAGTTCTCCACGGTGTGCATAGACTCCAGGTTCATCGGGGTGGGATGGGGCCTGGGGCCAACAATAGACATGTTTCCAATCAATACGTTCCAGAACTGAGGGAGTTCATCCAGGTTGGTTCTGCGCAATATCCTACCAATGGGCGTAACCCGGGGGTCTTCTTTTATGGTAATCTGGTATTTTCCGTCTTCGTCCACTTCGGCACTTTCGGCAATCATGGTCCGAAATTTATAGCAAATGATTTTTGCGTTGTTCAGCCCCCATCTTTCCTGCTTAAAAAGAATTGGTCCTTTAGAGGTGAGCTTGATGAGCAGGGCAATGATGGGGAAGAAAATGATGCCCAGCGTGCAGAAGAAAACCAGTGAGAATACCACATCAAAAGCCCTTTTCACCACTTTGTTTTCCCATTTGTCGAGGGGCAATTCGCTGATGTTGAGCACCGGCATCATTCCGATATTGTCCACTTGTACGGAAGATGTGGTGTATTTGACCGCATCAGGGAGAATCCTGGCCTGCACCTTGTGCACCTCACAAACGTCCACACAGGCCTTGATGTTCTCGTAACTGTCATTGGGAAGGGTGATGACCACCTCGTCCACCTGTTGCTGCTTCAGCACACTGTCTAACGCACTGATTTTACCATAATAATAACAGCCATTGAGCTTGACAATTTCGTCGTCTACAAAGCCAATGCATTTGTAGCCGTAGTAATAGTATTTGTTGACGGTTTCGTAGAAATATTCTGCAGAAGCACCGGCGCCCACCAATAATATTTTATCATACATTTTGCCCTGTGAAAGGATGGAATGGATGTATTTCCTGTGGATGTATTTGGTGGTGGTGGCCAACAGAAAAATAGTGCCAATAAACCGGATGTATTGCAGGAAAGGCAGGTTGATACTGGGTTGCAGGAAATAAAGGATGGCAGAAATCAATACACTGAACAAGACTGAATTGTAGAAAATAAAGATGATCTCTTCAGAGAACTTGTTCGATCGTCTTTCTGAATATAGCTTTGAATAAATACTCGCAAAATACCATGTGCTTGTGCAGATGGCCACAAAAATGAATTGGAAAAACAGAGAAGCCTTGCTTACATGGTAGAGGTCCTGGATGACGATAAAAGCAACAGCAATGGCAACAGCATCAAGTGCATACCTCAATACATTGTAAAAGCGTTGGTTCTTTTTCATTTATACCTTTGCAAGATAGGTAAAAAAGGCATGGAAGATAATGCATTGGGTATTGATGGGTAGTTAGCCTTTAAAATTATGCGCCACAAAGGATTTGCTGAAAAATAGCAGCTTTTCTTCCCAGATTGTACTCTCGGGGAAGAGCCTGGCCATCTCAGCACGGCTGAGCAGTTGGATTTCTTCGACCTGTTGCCTGGCGGCGGCCCAAGTTTCGGAACGTTTGAGGTGCCCCAGGTTAAAACAGCGGGTCAGGCAGATTCTGATGGTTTTGGGCAGGTATTGAAAGCAAGGGAATAGCCAGTGCGGTTCGATGGGAAACCAGAAATTGGGTGTCTGTATAAAATGGTAGGTTGACACCCGCTGCGCCTCCTGTGCCATTTTTTCTTGGTTTTGGAAGCTGAAAAGGTGCTCAATGACCGAGTTTGAAAAGGCAATATCGAAAGTTTTGTCCGAAAAGACAGAGAGGTCTGTGGCATTTCCAACTATGCTGACCACGTTGTGCAAATCTGTTTCAACCAAGGACAGGTTCAGGAGGGTGATTTCAACATCAGCCGCATCTAATCCTGCATTTTTCCAAAACTCCGGAGTACCCCCAATGTCCAGGATTTTTACCGGCTTGGGCAGGCCTGCAACAAACCCTTTAAAAAGGTTAAGCCGCTTAGACCTGAACGAGGAAGCCAGTGATTTAGGGTTCTTGTTGTCGGCGATGGAGGAGAACAGCATTGGGTTGAAATCTTTGCTGCAATTTAGGCCTAAAATTGCTGTCAAGACAACATAAATCAACAGATGTTTTTTTCAATTTTTGTATGTCATATATGACACTCCTGCTATAGATTCTTTTAATGTATTCATCTACGTTTGCTTTAAGAAGTTTGTTTAAAATTTTAAACATTTCACTGATATCCAATAAACACCGTAAGCTCACCAATGCCTTTTTATTCTACAATTTCGCTAACTGAGGTTTTTCCTTTCTTTAAATCTTTTTTGGGCTGCTGGTTTCACTTATTTGGATCAAGTAAAATGATATAGAACTTGCTTTTTTGTTGGTCTCCGCCCTCTGAGTACTCCAGCCTTTGCTTGGGAGATGTGGGTGAGTAGGCGAAGCTTTGCCCACAACAAACAATTCATAGATGCTAATGGCAATTAACCCATGATAAATAAATTACGCATAACGCCCCGATGGATTATTTTTTCACTGGATCTTTTTTTCAGTGCATTGGCTATAACCATAGCCCATATGGTGCGCCAGAGCATAACCCATGCTTCATATGAAAATAGTTTTCTTTTGAGGGAGGTTATTTTCGTACTTATCGCCAATACATGTATTTTTTATTTGCTCCAGGTGCATACCGGTATCGTTCGCTATAGCGGCGCACAAGATACCCTGCGCATTGTCATCGCCCTCCTTTTTTCCACGTTGATGCTTTTAATGGTTAATGAGGTAGGCCTTTTACATCCCATTGGGAGAGACTACTCAAGGGGAATTATTGCGGTCTATGGTTCGATTGCAGTCTTGAGCTTGTTGGCCTATCGGTTTATTGTAAAATATGTTTTCCATTACCTGAATAGGAACCAGTACCTTAAACGCTACGTCGCCATATTGGGTGCAGGGATGTCGGGAATAACCACCAAAAAGGTTTTGGACAATGACCCCAACAGCAGGGTAGAAGTTGAGTTTTTCATTGACGATAACAAGAACAAGATTGGCAAGCAAATTGAAAGCAAATCTATTTTGTCTTTTGAAACATTTGCAAGCAGGGCAAAAAAATCCAACATTTCAGAACTGATCATTGCCAGTTATAGCCTCAGTGCCAAAAGAAAGAATGAAATCGTGGATTTCTGTTTGTCCAATAAAATCAAGGTCACCACCATCCCGCCTTATCACAAATGGATTGACGGCTCTTTTAATTTTACGCAAGTAAAAGGCATACAAATTGAAGACCTGCTGGAGCGGGCACCGATCAGGATTGACAACGAAAGAATCCACGAAGAAATCAGGGATAAAAAGATTCTTGTTACCGGAGCAGCAGGTTCCATTGGCAGTGAAATTGTCCGGCAGTTGGTGCGGTTCCAGCCAAGGATGCTTGTGCTCTGTGATCAGGCCGAAACGCCCCTCCATTCCCTCGATTTGGAGCTTGAGGCAATGGGAATGCACGAACATACGGCCCTTTATCTGGCCGATATCACCAATGAGAAAAGGATGCGCGAGGTATTTGAAAAGTTTCAACCTGACTTTGTTTTCCATGCAGCTGCTTACAAGCATGTACCGATGATGGAACTTTGCCCCTCTGAAGCCATACACAATAATGTACTCGGAACACAGTTGCTGGCAGACCTTTCCGTTGAATATGGCGTGGAGCGCTTTGTGATGGTGTCTACAGATAAGGCAGTGAACCCCACCAATGTAATGGGGGCTTCCAAAAGGCTGGCCGAAATTTACGTACAAACACTTTCTGCCAACCCAGCATGTACAACCCGCTTTATTACCACCCGATTTGGTAATGTTTTGGGTTCTAATGGATCTGTAATACTGAGGTTCAAGCAGCAAATTGAAAGCGGGGAAGCCGTTACGATTACCCACCCTGAGATTCAGCGATATTTCATGACCATTCCTGAAGCATCTCAGTTGGTTCTTGAGGCTGGCATCATGGGAGAGGGGGGTGAGATTTTCGTCTTTGATATGGGGGAGCCAGTATTGATCGATGCTATGGCCCGTAAGATGATTCGCCTCTATGGATACGAGCCTGACCGTGATATAGAAATCAAGTACACAGGGCTGAGGCCAGGCGAAAAAATGTATGAGGAATTATTAAGTGATGGAGAAAATCTATTGCCAACACACAATTCCAGTATCCTCATCGCCAGGGTCAGAACAGCCGACCCGGAAATGATTCAGTACGCTTACCAGGACCTGAAGCAGATGATACAGGAAAAGCAAGATGAACAGTCTTTTATCCAAAAGCTTAAGAAACTGGTGCCGGAGTACAATGCTGAGATGAGTATTTTTGCCTAAAACCACAAGAATTACTTGCATTTTATGATCAGGGCATGTAGATCCGCACCCCATACTTAATCCTCCAAGCCGTATAAGCAAGAAAAAATGTCATTTTATTCAAAAAAACTGGTTGTGTTTTTCCTGTTGTTAAGCAAGGCCCATGCACAAGATGCAAGGCTGTCGCAGCCCTGGTCTAAGCCAACGATGATAAATCCTGCCATGAGCGGAAATTTTGATGGCCTTCTCAAACTCGGTTTGGGAAGCAGCTGGCAAAACAACGGCAGCAACAAGGTAACCCATCAATATGCATTTGTAGACAAGCGCATAGACCTTCCAGAATACAGCCCCAACAAGTTCATCGGCCTGAGCATCAATGCTTACCAATATGGGAAAGACTTTATTGGCGGTACAATCAACAATTCCCCCATTCAGGCAAGCTTTATCTCATTTGCCGGGGCCTATCATTTTAACCTTTCCATGGATGAAACCCATAGTATGGGAATAGGTGCACAGGCCGTTTTGGCCAATGGCAACTTGGATGAAAGAAACGGGGCTTATGACAAAGAAATCAGTGGCGGCGGCTTTGAATGGACCCGGTTGGATAAAATGGGCACTACTGTAAGGGAAGGCGCCAGTTATGCCGATGTAAATATAGGGGCTTATTACCGTTACCGCGGCAATGGGATGAAAGCAGAAATCGGAACAGCCGTTTATCATTTCCTTAATCCAGACAATGCCATCAAAACCAATACTGGTGGTGGGCAATACTCAAGGGCAGTTTTCCATACCAAACTGGGGATAGACTTGAACAAAACCCATTCACTGACCCTCCGTTACATCAACTGGGAAGAAGGCCTCTATTGGAGGAGTTCTGAGTTTAGTGCCAGCAATATACATACCAGTTGGACCGGTGCAGAATTGGCCAATACTGCCTCCAATAGAAAATTATTGGTTTCAGGTGGATTGTATACCCGTTCTTTCAGGACAATCATGCCCTTGGTCAACATCAATATCAACAGGGCTATCAACATCAGCACCAGCTACGAAATGCCCCTGAGCCCAGCCCGATATGGCTCCTATACAGCCAAACGATTTGAGATCAGCCTGCATTTTAAGCTGTTTGATCCTGATTGGGAGTATTGATATCATAACAGCTAAAATCATCATTTTTATTTTCAATATGGAAAATATGCTCAAGCGCATTCATGCCCCCCTGCATTTTGTTTCTGCAAAGGTTGCCCGTCAGTTCTCTTTGTTTTTCGTTTTGGGAATACTTCTTTTTTATTCAAGTTCATGTGTTTCTTACAAGAACCAGATTTTTTTTCAAGGTTTGAATGATACTACCTATACTGCTTCCATGCAACAACCCGAATTGGTTATCCAAAGGGGTGATCAGCTGGCCATCAATGTATATACCACCGACCCACTGGCAGCGACATATTATAATCAACCCATGGGCGGACAGGCAGGAGGAAATAACATGCTTCAAAATGTTGGACAGTCCAACGGAACCATCATCGGTTATTTGGTGGATGAGAAAGGGGAGATTACCTTCCCTAAGTTGGGCAATATCAATGTATTGGGATTGACGCAACAGAATTTACAAGATACCATCCTGGGTTTTGTAAAGCCCTATGCCAAGGATGCGGTGGTGAGTGTGCGGTTGCTGAACTTCCGGGTTACTTTTATCAATGCCAACAAGGCATCTACTGTTACCATCCTGAACAATAAGACTAATATCCTCCAGTTCTTTGGCATTGTGGGAGGTGTGGATTGGATGGACAAGCGCGACGACCTGATGTTGATCCGCCAGGTGAATGATCAGCGCACTGTTTACCGCCTCAACCTGACCGATAAGTCCATCTTCAGTTCACCGGCCTTTTACCTGCAACCCAATGATGTGGTCTATGTAGAGCCCAATAAGCGAAAGTTTTTGGAAACCAATGCCCAGTTGATCAGTGTTTTCACAGGCGTCATGAGCGCTTTCAGTATCATTCTGGTTTTATTCAATACCGTTTTTTAGTCCACCGTTCTTTGACAATTCGATATAATTTATATGGCATATACACCTACATCCACGTCCAATAACCAGTTTGAGGAAGAACCCTCGGGTGAGCCGATTTTAGAAATCATCAAGCGAGATTATCTTCCCTATTGGCCTTTATTGATCGCAGCAGCTATCCTTGGTCTGGTAATTGCCTATATGGTGATCCGTTACACAACCCCAGAATACAGCAGCAAGGCAATAATTATGTTTCGGACCAAAGACCAGAACAAGACACAACAAGTTTTGTCTGAACTGACAGGATTGGGTGGGCAACAGCAAGACAAGACCAAGCAGAACCTTGAGATCATGCAGGGTTATGATGTTGCCATGAAGGCCTTGGGAAGCTTACAGATCAATGCACAGCTCTATTCCATAGGACGTGTTGTAAAACAGTCCATGTATAAAAAGGAAATCAGTTTCAATTGCATATTTCTCCAGCCAGATTCTATACAATCATTTACAGGTGAAATCGTTTACAAACAAAATACAAAACGATTCTTCATCGGCAGCCAAGAACTCCTGATCAACAAGGCCTGCAGGATTGGTGGAAACGAGATCATTTTCACCATGGACAAGGAAAACGAGCGCAAGCTTGCAAAGGGTCAATTTGAGTTGAAAATTCATTCCAATGCAGATCTCAAGAAAGTCTATGATAAAATGACTGTTACGGAATCCAAGTCCAAACCTTCGGTAGAATTGGGTATTATAACCGAAGATGCCCGCAAGTCAAAGGACATGTTGGATGCTGTTTTAAAAGCCTATAGTGAAGCTGCTATTGAAACCAATAGCAATGAAGCGATAAGCACTATACGCTTTATTGATGGCAGAATCAATTTGCTTGAAAATGAGCTAGACAGTGTAGAATCCGGGATAGAAGTTTTCCGCAAAGCCAATCCATTTGTAAGCCTGACTGCTACCGGTTCCAATGTGTTGGACGATGTTAAGGAAAGCGACAGAAAGTTGGCTGATATTGATTTGCAGCTCAACATGATCGCCGATGTTGAAAAATACATCCAGGGCAATGGAAAGAAACCGGGGATGTTGCCTTCCTTTGCTGGTATTCAGTTTGGTACAGAGGTTCAACAGTTCCTGCTCAAGTTGTATGATGCAGAGCTGGAACACGAAAAACTAAAGCTCAGCAGTGCCGAGAAAAGCGAGCAGTATATCATTTCAAAAGAACGACTGGAAACCCTCAGGGGAACCATTGCAGAGATTGTCTTGAATGTGCGGCGGAATTTATTGACCATTCGCAACCAGGCCGAGCGGGAAGTCAGCCGCTATTCTGGTATCATCTCCGCTTTGCCTGCAGGGGAAAGGAAGCTGTTTGATATAAACAGACAGCAGGCTGTAAAAAATGAGTTGTATACGTTTTTGCTGCAAAAAAGGGAAGAGTCTGCAATCAGTGCATCTGTAGCGGTTTCAGACCTGGTGGTCTTGGAGCCGGCCATTGTAAATTCAATTCCTGAAAACATAAAGCAAGCCACTACCTATAGCATTGGATTGATGTCTGGCTTAGGCTTGGTGGCACTTTTTATATTTCTCGCAGCCATCCTTAATGATAAAATTATATCCAGGCAACAAATTGAGGCCTATACCCGTATCCCCATCCTGGGAACCATATCCCAAAACAAGGATGAAAATCATTTGGTAATGACTAATAATACCCGAAGTGCCATTTCAGAACAAATTCGGGCATTGAGGACAAATATTGGTTATTATCGGAAGGAGGGTAGCGCCTGCATGACCATCCTGGTTACTTCCTCCATACCTGGAGAGGGGAAGAGTTTCAACGCGGCCAATATTGCCTTAGCCTTTGCTATTACAGGAAAGAAGACCTTGTTGATTGAAAGTGATTTGCGCAAACCCAATATCTCCAAGCATTTTGATGTTGAGCGCACACGAGGATTGTCCAACTATCTGGTGGGAAAAGCAATGTGGACAGATTTGGCTTTTTCTACAGCACACGATGATTTGTATGTACTTCCCTCAGGCCCTATTCCTCCCAATCCGGTGGAGTTGATGATGAATGGAAAATATGCACAGCTATTGAAAGAGGCCAGTGCCGAATACCAATACATCGTCATTGACTGCCCTCCACTCGGAGTTGTGACAGATGCTGAGTTGATTGCCCAGTATGCTGATCTAATGTTGTTTGTTACCCGCTACAACCATACTCCCAAGGATTTTATTGAAAAGCTGGTGAACAAGTATTATACGGAGAAAAAAATTACCAATGCCGGTATCGTTTTCAATGGCATCAAGCCCAAGGGCATGGGCTCTTATGGTTATGGTTATGGTTATGGTTATGGTTATGGTTATGGTTATGGTTATGGTTATGGTTATGGTTACTATTCAAATGATAAAAAAAACAAAAAAGGAAAACTATAAAATCATCTGATTTTCATTATGATGAATTCAAAATTTTCAGTTGATAAGTGAATTCATCATGTGGCAACAATTAGTCTACTTCAGGTTAGGCATAATTCGATTACTCGGAAAAAATAAGTTGAGAATAATTCATATTTGGATTAGTAGGGCCTTCATTGGTATCTTCATTTACAGAGTTGAACGTGTCTTTGCTGATCTGACGTTGTTTGTGGCCAGCTATGATCATACACCGAGGGAGTTAATCAGTGAGGTGGTGGGCCGCTACTATAAGGAGCAGAAGTTTACTTAATGCGGTATCATCTTCAATGGCATTCGCCCCATGGGGTTGGAAAATTATGCCAATAAGTATGGGTATTCCTATGGTTATTATTCAAATGGCAAATAAATAAATCCATCTGACTATCAGATGGCCCACTATTACCCTCCATCCGGGTAGCTACTTTAGCAATTATATTGGCATAGTGGACAACTACTGACCAACGGAAACAACATTACTACCAATGCAATAGACTGTTTAAAAGTAGAAGAAATCATTGAAAGAATGCATAATGCCAAATGACAATATTAAATCAAACTTTATTTCCATTTTTCCAGTAATTAAGGGCTAGACACAGTTAATTCAGCTGATGTGCAACTTTTTATTATAGAATTAAAACATTTAAAAGTGAATTATGCAAATAGCAGCTCTACTTACAGGAAGAGGAAATAATACGCTCACTGATAAGAATATTCTACCTGTATTTGGTAAACCTTTGCTATACTATCCTTGTCAAGCCGCAAAAAAGTCTAAATATGTCAAAAATTTTTGGGTTACAAGCGATTGCTTAAATATTTTGAATACTGCAGAAGAGTATGGATATAAGAGAATTTTACGACCGAAAGAATTGGCATTACCTACTTCTCAGCACATAGATGCAATTGATCATGCATTAGAAGTGATGATCAAAAATAAATATAAGCCAGATTTTTTGGTAGTTATGCTTGCAAATTCTGTAACTATAAAAGCCGATTGGATCGATGCTTGCATTGAAATGCTTTTGCACGATAGTGGTGCAACCGCCGCTGTACCAGTTTATAGAGAAATGGATCACCATCCCTACAGAGCTAAAAAAATTAATACTCGAGGATATCTAGAGCCATTTTTTGATTTTACTAATATTTATGTGAGTACAAATCGACAAGATTTAGTGCCAGCTTATTTTTTATGTCATAATTTTTGGGTTTTGAATCTTAATAATATTGACAGAGAAAGAGGGCAAAAACCATGGATTTTCATGGGTGATAGGGTAAAGCATTTTGAAGTTAAAGAGGTCTTTGATGTTCATACAAGGGAAGATTTAAAGCGATCTGAAGAATGGCTTATAACTAACAATATAGTATGATTTTAATTACAGGTGCCGCTGGATTTATAGGCTCTAAAGTTACCCAAAGATTGATTGACCATGGATATAAGACCTTGACAATTGATAATCTATCAACTGGTAAAAAGGAAAATATTCCTAGGGAGACTATTTTTTTAGAAGGGGACTGCGGAGACAGGCATATAATAAATCAATTAGGTTCCTATGAAATTGATGGTATTATTCATATAGCAGGGCAAAGTTCAGGTGAAGTAAGTTTTGAAAATCCTGCCTATGACTTAGCATCAAATACAACCTCAACTGTTTTATTGTTAGATTTTGCCAGGAAAAAAGGAATAAAGCGATTTATTTTTGCAAGTACAATGTCAGTTTATGGAGACCAGATTCAACTGCCAGTAAATGAGCGTTCTAATGTAGACCCTATATCCTTCTATGCATGTGGCAAATTAGCGAGTGAGAATTATCTTAAAATTTATTCAAATTTTGGTATTGAATCAATTGCTCTTAGGCTTTTTAATGTTTATGGGCCCGGTCAAAATCTAGAAAATTTGAAGCAAGGTATGCTAAGCATTTACTTGGCTCAAGCTATAAATAAAGGCGAAATACTTGTAAAAGGCTCCAAGGACCGTTTCCGTGATTTTGTATATATCGATGACGTTGTAAATGCATTTGTAAAATCTTATTTAGGAGAATGGAAAGAATATAACGTTTATAATGTTTGTTCTGGAAAACCTACAATGGTTTGTGAGTTGTTGGATGGGATTCAAAAAAGTTTAGGAAAGCAAATAGGTGTATTATTAAATGACGGTACCCCAGGTGACATGTTTGGTATTTTTGGAAATTATGATAAAATAAATAGGGACTTCTCATGGAAACCAACCACTTTTTTAAATGATGGATTGAAAAAAATGGTGGATTGGGCTTTAAATATTAAAGAGTGATTAGCGTGATTTTTTAGGACTTCTTTTCGTGATAATGGATTCTAATAAACTACTTTATTTTGACCAAATTTTATTAAAATTTGATTCGATTTAATTTATTCTGAAAAATTAATCAAGCTTTCGAATACACATTATTTTAGGTTCAGCTAGATAGAATTAATGTACCTGTGTAAGCATCTGATAATTACAAATTTCGTTAAAAAGTATCTCACAGTTTCCAATGCCTAAAATCGAATTGGTTACACAATTCATTCGATACAAGTGCTATTCTAACTTCAAAAACTTGCTCAATTGGAGATACAGGAAATAATTTTGATACAACAAAAGCCAACAGAATTAATTTCTATGGATACAATAGTCCTAGCCTGAGGGGCGAAGGAGATAGTTGTATAGAATAATTTAAATTATTAAATCACACCGTTAAGGGTAATTTAAATGAAAAGTAGACTTGTAAAATTATTAAAAAAGTATTTTAGATGGCAGGCTAGAAGAAAATTAAAAGCAAAACCTGCGCTTTGGGAAGAAATTACCCTTTACATGAAAAAAACCAAATCAACCGGCGTAAGCTGGTCTGATTTCTGGGAATTGTATAATGCCATCAGGTCGCAAAAACCCAAGCATATTCTGGAATGCGGACCTGGAGCAAGTACCATGGTTATGGCATTTGCCTTAATGGAAAATGAAAAGGAGGGGTACCCAGGTAAAATCACAGCTATGGAAGAGATGCAGGAATACCTGGACATGTCAGTTGAATTGTTGCCTGAATTTTTAAAGAAATATGTAGTGTTTCAGCTCAGCCCTCGCGTGGATGATACTTATGAGATATTCAGGGGAGTGAGGTACAGAGATGTGCCGCAGGCGGATTATGATTTCATATTTGTGGATGGACCACACCATAGAAGCCACAACGGGGATGCCTTTTGTTTTGATTTTGACTTTATCCATTTACTCCGGAATTCCGCAATACCAATTGCCGGAATGGTGGATTACAGGCTGAGTTCATCCTATGTGTTGCAAACTTTGCTGGGCGTAGACAAGGTGAAATTTGATTTAGTTAAAGAATTGGCCTTTATCGAACCGGTGACTGCCGCTGATCTCAGAAAATTAACCTTAGAGAACAATACCCGCGACTTGCTCAAATATGGTAAGGTCTTCGGAAATTCAATGTTACGCCTTTACGCAAGCAAAAATTAACCTACGTGCTTATTCAGAAATTTATAAAGGAGAACCTCTATTATCCCAGGTATTTTTACAAGTACATTGGAAACCGCTTCTTTATAATTATTGCACTTTGCTTGCTGATTGGCACACTTGATGGTTTTGGCTTGGCAATGTTCCTTCCTTTGATGCAAATGTCTGATGGATTGTCGCATGTAGACCCGGAATCTTTGGGTGAAATGCGAATTATTATTGATGGTTTGGGTATGTTGGGCCTGAAACTAAACCTGGTGGTTACACTCACTTTTCTGTGTACTTTTTTTTTACTGAAAGGGCTGATAACTTATTATGGCAATACCTATAAGGTTGGTGTACAGCAGTTCTTTGTCAAGAAAATCAGGTTGAACATGCTGCATGCCCTGTCGCATATTCAATTTAAAAAATATATAACCAGCGATGCAGGCCGAATTCAGAATACCATGAGTGGTGAGGTGGCGCGTTTATCATTGTCTCTGAGTTATTATCTGAGTGCCATGCAGAATATTGTAATGGTTCTTGTGTATGTGGTATTTGCCGTTTTGATCAATGCCAAATTTGCCATCCTTGTATCCATAGGCGGTTATTTGACCAATTATATTTTTAAAAATATCTACAAAATAACAAAGACTGAATCTGCAAACCTGACCAAAGAATCCAATTTGTATCAGGGATTGTTGATTCAGTTTATTTCCAATTTTAAATACCTGCGTGCCACAGGAACTGTGAATACACTTGAAAAGAAGTTAAGCTGGCAAATTGGCGAAATTGAAAAGAACAACAGGAGACTTGGCGAACTTTCGGCTCTTGTAAGCGCTGTGCGCGAGCCAAGCATGATTGTTGTTGTTGCTGCATCAATATTGTTCGAAACCCAGGTGATGGGTTCCGGATTGAGCAGCATTCTAGTAAGTTTGCTATTTTTTTACCGAGCGCTGTCGAGCCTGCTTGGTGTACAGACCTTCTACAACAATTTTCTGGGTACATCCGGATCTATGGAAAACATGAAAGATTTTCAGGAAAACATCGAACGTTTTAAAGAAGATTATGGTATCGAAAAAATGGCTCACTTTTCTGGTGAGCTTATTCTTGAAAATGCTTCTCTAGTTTATAAAGACCGTGCCGTGATTCAACAGGTCTCTCTAAACATCCGACGCAATGATAGCATCGCCTTTGTGGGAGAAAGCGGAAGTGGCAAAACCACTCTCCTGAATGTGCTTTGCGGCTTGATACCGCTGAGCGAAGGAAGGTATGTTATAGACGGAATTGAATCCACAAAATTAGACCTTCGGTCTTTGCAACAACGAATTGGCTATATAACCCAAGAACCGGTTATTTTTAATGCATCAGTGTATGACAACATCAGTTTATGGGCTCCTAAAACACCTGAGAGTTTAGCACGCTTCTGGCAGGTTGCCGAAAAAGCCTCACTAATTACTTTTTTGTCTGAGTTAGACCAAAAGGAAGATACTTTGTTGGGTAACAATGGTATAAATCTGAGTGGGGGACAACGGCAGAGAATTTCCATTGCAAGGGAATTATTCAAAGACATTGATATTTTAATCATGGACGAAGCTACCTCTGCACTTGATTCAGAAACAGAGAAGACCATTCAGACAAGCATTGAAACGCTCAAAGGCAAATACACTATTATTGCCGTGGCACATAGATTATCCACCATTAAAAGTGCCGATCGCATTTTTGTAATGCAGAATGGCAAAATCATTGAAACAGGAAATTACAGTGAACTTATGCAATTTTCACCAGCATTTAAAAGGATGGCAGTGTTGCAGGAATTATAATATGAAATCATCAATTACTAAGTCTGTACCAAATTCGAATTCACCTTGTGAAGTTTTAAGGCATTATAAGGAGCACATAATTCGATGGGTACATCTTTGCTATAAAGAATATTTACAGGATTTGTCAGGAAATAAGCGTAAACAACGCTTTTCAAAATTGATGAAGATAAAAGGTATTGGCGCTGGCAAAACAGCATTTGTTTTGGCTAGCGGACCTTCTATTAATAAATTAGATCCAAATAAAATAAGGAAAATATGTGATGATTTTAATAGTGAAATACTTTGTGTAAATTACTTTGTAAATTCAGAGTTTGCAAAAACTACCGGAGTTGATTACTGGCTTTTAAGTGATCCAAGGCATTTTGATTTGTCATTGGCAGAAACAGTTAATGCTCATGACAAAGCGAATCAAATTGTAAGGAAAGCACTGTTTGTTTCAGAGTTTTTTTTGGGGAAAGCAAACCAAGTTACAAATCTCAATATCATTCCATTTAATGACAATGAAACTTCTTCTGTTTTTAGTAGGAATATTGATCCATGCTTTCCAAGAGCATACCTGACCATGTCTGCTTATAAAGCACTTGCAATGGCAATTTATATTGGGTATGATAAAATTTATATAGGCGGATTTGACAATTCTTATATCCGCGATTTGGGTTGCGATAAAGA
>JBIPNK010000106.1:0-6302 GCA_044373365.1 Chitinophagaceae bacterium | reverse complement strand
AGGCGTATTAACCAGTTTTATGGATCACAAGATGATAATATGCAGCCAACAAGAGACTATAAAATGGGTTTGGGAATTAATGAAAAACCCAGAAAAAGAAATGTTGCCGAAGAACTATTGGCATACAGTAGACTCTTTAGTGATTTATATGGTTTTAGCAAATTTGACATTGTTAACCTTGATCCAGATTCATTGACGGATGCCTTTCCTAAATTTCATAATTTAGATATATACAAGTAGAAAAGTTTTTTTAATGTTGAAGCATTTCAAAAAAGTAAATAGAATATTTTCATTTTTTCAAAATGAGTGGGGTGAAATTCCATGGGCATTTCACAAAAAGAAACAATTTCTCAACCCGGCTTTTGCCGGGTCTCAGGCACCTCACTTTTTAGGTAATCATTACCTGTTGCCATTTGAGTTTCTGGCAGTGGAAGCTGCAGTTTCCGGATTTTTCAAAGGCTTATCCATAACTCCTGAAGCACCCATTATCCTCCAGGTTTCACAACCTATTGGGTTGACTAGGGAACAAATTGATACCTGTCTTGAGCACCTCAACAGCATAGCAGACCTGTCTGTAATCCTTTTTGTAAGTACCGGAATTTCTGGTGAAGGCGAAATACAGATTCTAGACAGACTTGCCCGATTGTTGTTTCGACAAGTGTATGCAAGGAATGCCGCTGGAGACTCCCATTTTCAGATAGTCATTGAAGTAAATGCAGCCAATTATTTGTTTGCCGATGACCTACAATTGGCATTGTCTAAATGGTTCAGTGAAAAACCAATCTGGCTTGCCCATCCTGAATATTTTGAAAAGGTGTCTGCAGCAAGAAACGAGGCCCACTTCCATGTCCGGAATTTCTTTGATGCCTTGTCGCGCAATAAATCACTAGGCTTTCCCTGGCGAAATTATTACCACCGTTTTGCCTTGGGTGAACTGGGTGCCGGGAAGGCACTTTATAGTTCATTCGCCTTGGAGAAGACAACTGGAATTGCCATTGAATCCCAAGGTGCTTTTGGACATGAAAACAGCATTACCAGTAGAATATTGCTACCCAATATGTTGTTTAACCCCCATATGATACCACCTGTTGGTTTCACCAAATTGCTTGATATTGCCTGGATTATGCTTCGAAACAAATTCAGAGCAAAGCCTGAAAAAACAAGTTTTGAAGCCTTAGCAACAGACGCCAACAAAGCTCCTAATGGCATTAAGGTGAAGCAATGGCGGAAAGTATTGATTACAGGTTGGTATGGTACGGAAACCCAAGGTGATAAGGCGATATTGGGGGAGGTATTGCATTTTATCAAATCTGCTGCTCCCGATTGCAAGGTTGTATTGACCACCTTGCATAAGGGTATCAGCGAGCAAACCAATAAAGAGTTGAATGACCTGAAAGGGGTTGTATTGGTGGAACTAGATAAAGCCTATTCACCTGCTTTGATTCGTGAAATGGATGCCGTGGTGGTGGGTGGTGGTCCGCTGATGGAATCGGCATCTATGAAGCACCTAGGGTATATTTTTGCCGAAGCCTTTAGGCAAGGAAAAGACAGAGTTATTTTTGGCTGTGGAGTGGGACCAATACACAGCAAGGAAGTAGAGGATATTACCCGGTACATGCTTCATGTTTGTCAGGCCGGATTTCTGCGGGACAAAGAAAGTTATGACTTGGCAGGCAGACTATACCCATCCCATGTGTTGAAGTTCGCCTGTGACCCTGCTGTCGGATTTGTAAGTCGTTGGAGAAGAAACAATAACAACCGATTCGCCTCAGGCCCTCGGGCGTCAATAGCGACACTGCTCAGGGCAAACACAAATGAATTCAGTCCGGAATCTGATGCTGCAAAATTGCAAGTGCAAAATGAAGCCCTGGCAGGAAAGGCGGCCCGAACCCTAGATTTAATTGCTGCAAAATCGGATGCTTGTTTTGAATTGCTTCACATGAATGCGCCTTGGGTTGGCGGAGACGACCGAATGTATAACCGAATTCTGGCCGCTCAACTGAGCAACCGCACCTCTTATCACTTGGTTAGGGAGTACCTTACCTTTGAGGAACATATGGAACGTTTGGCCGTTTGTCAGGCCGGATTTGCTATGCGCTACCATGGTCATATTTTCTGTTTGGCCATGGGTATTCCCTTTGTTTCTCTGGATTATACCGGGAAAACCGGGAAGGTAAGCAGCCTGGTAAACAGAATTGGATATGCCAACAGATCCTATCAGTGGGATGCCCTGGAGCCAGAAAAATTGGCTTCTGATTTTGCCGACATGATTAGCAACGGAAAGGAGATTTCACAATATCTGATTGTAGAAGCAGATAAGCTGGTTGCTTTGCTGAACCATACTTATGTAGAAGTCTTTAATTATAGCCCAGAAAAATAAAGATTTATGAATAACAACTACCTCATTATTGGAGGAGCGGGTTTTATTGGGTCACATTTGGTTGATGTCTGTTATTCCGCGGGAAAGCATGTGATTGTTTATGACAATTTTAGTTTGGGTAAAATGGATTACCTGAGGAACAGTCCCAATATTGAAATTGTAAAAGGAGATATTCTGAATTTGGATGCCCTGCGGGAGTGCATTGAAAAATATCAGCCGGAAGTAGTATTTCACCTGGCGGCCATACACTATATCCCTGCATGTGAGAACGACCCTTCCAATGCCTTGCGGGTGAATGTAGAGGGGACTCAAAACGTGCTGTCTGCTACAGCCAACATCATACCGAAATTGATTTTTACTTCAACTGGTGCCATCTATGATCCTGAAATTACTGCTGCCCTGGATGAGGAAAGTAATATTCGCACCGGAGATATTTATGGAGTAACAAAACTAACCGCAGAGGAACTAGTAAAATACCATGTGAAGAAAGAGCGGGGTCATGCAATTATTGCAAGGCTGTTTAATGCGGTTGGACCCAGGGAAACAAACCCACACCTTATCCCTGCCATCATGGAACAACTAGCAGAGGGTAACTGGCATGTGGAACTGGGTAATTTGTATCCCAAACGTGATTACATTCATGCCAAGGATATTGCCGAAGGATTGTTTGCCATTGCAGAAACTTCCTTTTCCAATGCATTAGAGGTATTTAATGTTGGTTCGGGTCTGGAATATACCGTTGAGGCACTGGTTGCACTTTGCGGAGAGGCTTCTGGGAAACCCATTACCATTGAGTCTGTAACTTCCAGAAGAAGGAAGTTTGACCGACCCAATCAATTGGCAAACATTGCCAAAATGAAAGAAGTATGCAAGTGGACTCCAAAAAGAAGCCTGATTCAGGCACTGAATGAAATATGGACCACGGAAATGACCGTTCAAAATCCCTCTTAACCAATTAGCCACAGCATCTTATATGATTAGAATTGCTTTGAATGAATTGGGTGGGGGTCAATGGACGGGAGGAATAACATACAGGAATAACCTGTTAAAATCGCTTGCTTATTTTAAGGAGGAGGCTGAGGTAGTGATGATCAACAGTGCAGGTGTTCCGGTTCATGAAGAATTCAAAGAGTACAAACAACTGAGTAAGGCTGTTAATGGGAAACTGTTGGATAAAGTTTATGGTGGGTTCAGCCAAAAGTATTTAGGTATTGACAATAAGTTGGGCAAGACCATCGCTGGGCAGAACATAGACGTTGTTTTTCCTTCAACGCTAAAGGCTGCAAAAGGTGTAGGAAGCATCTATTGGATTCCTGATTTTCAATTCATGCATTTGCCAAATATGTATGACCAGTCTTATTTAAAAAATATCGGACCAAAACTCAAAAAATATTTCAGTGATGCAGATTTGATTGTGGTGAGTAGTGAAGATGCCAGGAAAGATTTACAGGTCTTTTCTCCTGATTTTTTGAACAAGGTAAAGGTGCTCAGGTTTGTGGCCCATGTGCCGGAAACCTTATATGAAGAAAATGTGCAGGATACCAGGAATACCTATCACCTGCCAGAAGATTTTTTTTATTTACCCAATCAATTCTGGGCACATAAGAACCACCAACTGGTAGTAGAGGCTTTGGCTCTGTTACGGAGAAAAAAAGTGAACCCTTTTGTGGTCTGCTCCGGTAACCCCACAGATGTGCGTAACCCGATGTTTTTTGCAGACTTTCTTCGTAAACTATCCGAAAGTGGGGTGAGAAATCAATTTGCCTTTTTGGGAATGCTGCCACACAAACATGTTTACAGCTTAATCAGGGGATCAAAATGCGTCATTAATCCTTCTCTATTCGAAGGTTGGAGTACAAGTGTGGAGGAATGCAAGTCTGTTGGGAAGGGAATGATTCTTTCTGATTTGCCGGTTCATAAAGAACAGAACCCTGCTGATTCCGTGTTTTTTGACCGATACAGCGCGAAAGATCTTGCAGAGAAAATGGAATGGGCCTGGTTACATAAACCTGCTGCTCCCAACCTGCAACTGGAAACTGAAGCACGAGCTATGCTGCCAATGCGCATGCAGGAATTCGGCAGAGGATTCATTGATGCTTGTAATGAAGTAAGTAAAAACTAAGATGGAAAAGGCGCAACCTGTAAAAATATCCATTGTTACGCCTTCTTATAATTGCGCAGCATTTATCCGGGAAACTATTGAAAGTATATTAGTTCAGGGCGAGTTGAGCCTGGAGCACATTGTCATTGACGGGGGCTCAAACGATGGAACGGTTGATATTTTGAAATTGTATCCTCACCTCACTTGGGTGTCGGAAAAAGATCGGGGCCAATCGCATGCACTGAACAAAGCTTTTGCTATGGCACAGGGAGATATTATCGGTTGGCTGAATGCAGATGACACATACGAGCCCGGAACCTTTGAGAAAGTGTTCCGTATTTTTGAAAACAACCCCGACATTGATTTTATTGGAACCGACATTCACATCATTGATGAGCAATCCAGGAGCATTGGGTTCTCCAAGGGGAAACCATTCGATTTAAATGAGATGCTTCTTGTTAATACGGTGAAACAACCCACTGTATTCATGCGTAAAGAAATGGTGAAGAAGCTTGTAGGTGTTGATGAATCGCTGCATTATGTGATGGACTATGAATTTTGGGTCAGGGCAATAACAGAAGGATTTCATTTCAAATATGTTCCTATAGAGGTGTTTGCAAATTTTAGAATGGTGAGCGGTACGAAAAGTTTTGAGAATTTTCCGGGGTTTTATTTGGAGTGGGAAAATACCGTTCAGGGATTTTATAAAACACCCCGGTTTGAAAATCTACCAAACAAGGTTAAAATAATCAACAAAATTAACGGGCAGTATTACATTGCTCAGCTAATTCAAGCCATTAATGGGAGAAATAGAAAAGAAGCGATAACTAACCTGATTTACGCACTGAAGGCCGATTCTTCACTTTGGCTGAACAAGGGCATATATAAGTTCATTTATCTCAGCCTGTTTGGTAAAGAAAGAAGTTTGGTTGCAAAATACCAATAACCATGTCCTTATAAATACAAAACAAACTATCCTGTTTTCGAATTCAACTTGTTTATTTTGACACCCTTTTTTTTTATCCTGTTGTAGTGTTTAATTAAAAAGTTCTTCTCACTGGGAGATTTCAAAAAAATGGCAGCAATTCGTTCAATTCTGGTACATCACCACGCCACCATTTATACTGACCCTGCTACGGGTAAAAGGTATACCTATTCCTTTATAGGCCGTTGGGTGAATGAACTGAGCATGCATTTTGACAAAGTTGGATTGCTTTTTCATGAAAGTGCCAACAAGTCGAATAGGCATGATACTTTATTAGAAATTGCAAACATCACAGTTGAAACATTAGGACCTCCCGGAAAAGCGTATGATCGGTTTCAAAAAATGGCCAGGGTAAAAGTGGCGTGTGAAAAAGTATCTGGGAACTATGATGGGTTGATTATACGGGGAATGACGCCCAGGCAGTTTATTGTTTTTAATACAGTTAAGGTAAAATTTAAGGCATACCTTTTGGTTGGTAGCATTCATGAAAGTAAGCCTCCTTTTCAATTTACCCTAATTGGCATTTACATGTATCTGATGTACTATGTACGTATCCGGGAACTTGGAAAAATTGCAAGAAATTCCAACCTGATTTTGGCCAATTCACCCAAAGTTGTGAAGGAGATAAAAACGGTATTTTCTGTTGAAAGTTTGTTTATGCCTACCAATACCATCAGAAAACCAGAACTTCGTCCGTTACGGCAAAAGGAAATAAGTACATCAATACGACTATATTTTTGTGGACGAATTGTGGTGGATAAAGGTATTTTTGAGTTGCTAGAAGCTGTTTCCATCCTTCATGGTGAAGGGATTGATTGCAGCGTTACTTTTACCGG
>JBIPNK010000183.1:0-3105 GCA_044373365.1 Chitinophagaceae bacterium | reverse complement strand
AAGGTTACAAAGTAAAGTTGACCTAATTCCATTAATGGTTTTTTATATCCATTCGTTAATTCAGCTGTCTTAATTCGGCAACAACACGAACACCACCTTTTACGACAAAGTGAGCTACTAAAACTATCTCCATTCTGTAAAACTACATTCCTACAATGATACGTTGACCAATATTTTGTGCGCTGTTTTTTGTCAGATGTCGCGTCAATTATTCTAGTGAGTTTTGATAAAGTTTTATTCTTACGAAACGCAGTGCTGTATTGACTTAGACGCGCCTTATCAATTTCAATTATCCTTGATAAACCTAATGTATCAAGATAGTATGGTGGTTTAGTATTTTCTCTTACCTTTGCCATTGTATTTTGTTAAAATTTTAAAGGGGATTACTTTGGTCGGTGTCCCCTTTTGTTATTTGTAAAATTATTCTTTATTCATTCTCTTTACATTATTGTCAGTACAAGTTATTAACATATTGCAAACAAAGTAAAAAAAGGTTGTTTAGGGGAGCTACGCTCTTTTGGTTGCTTACGGCATTCGCCGTCCCGTTATGCTTAAAAATTTCATCCATTAATCAACGTATTTTTCACCATTCCAAAATGGTATATTTAGTTCATCTTCTAGCTCAATGGTTTCAAGTTGTATCTTATGGAGCTTGTTGATATTGTTTAACACCTGATTGAATTGCTCAATAGTTATTGAGTGGTTTTTCATTTGTTCAAGTTGCGATATAAGTAAGTTTATATATAATTCTTTGTAATGATTTCTATTCATTTTGTGTATCTTTTTAGGGTAAATTTTATTGTTGGGTCTTGTGAAATATGTTTGAATTTTGATTGATAAGGTTGCGAAGATTTCTCTTTAATCATTCCTGATTTTTGCATATGTAAATATATTTTTCTGCTCATTCCAATGGTTTATGGATGGTGACCCTAATTTCATTATTCGGTATTTCAAAAGGTACATTTTCATTTGTAATGAATAGATGCCTAAATGTGTTTAGTATCCTGATTTTCTGCTCAATCTCTAATTGTTCGTAATTGCTTTGAATATCTTGAATGATAGTATCAATTAACTCAATTGCAGTTTGTCGATTAGGTAGTGTGTTCTTTGCGCCTAATGGACGGCCTTTGCCGTATGTATTCCCTTGTTTGAACATATAGTTATTTTAACATAGAAATAGCGTGAATATCAGGAATGAATGTATCAACTGAAAATTCAACTAATGGAATAATAGTGTTTTTTTGGTGGTGGCGAAATTCGTTTTTTTGTGGATGCTTATTGAGTAGCTCACAAAGTCTTAATGAATAATCAAAGGCTAATACCTGATGTTCAGTTGTGGCGAAAATATCAAAGTTTAGGTTGTCAGGTTGTTTGTATTCATTGTATCGCTTTTCAAGATTAGTTAGCGCCGTTAAATTGATAAAACTGCTAGCATCTATTCTTTTTAAAATAGGGTCTTGTTTAATGAATTTAGAAGTGTATCCAACAAAAGATTGTTTGAATAGCTCAATATCCTTTTCTAGCGTTTCTAATGGTATTAATTCAGCAACTAAACACTTTGCTTGTGCTAATGTATTTTGAGCGTGCTGTTGCTTTGATTTGCTAATATGTTCGGCCTGATGGTTAGACCCCATTTTAACTTTTTTCATTTTAAATAATTTAGGTTGTTGGGAATATTCCCTACCTATATTATCAAAGATTAAATTTTGTTAAAAAAATGTACTTACCTTTTGTATTTTCGTTTAGTTTTACCAAAAAAAAGGCATACCAATTTGGTAAGTTAATGGTAAGTTAATTTTAAAAGAATGGAAAAGTTTATATCAATAATTGAAGCTTCACGATTGACGGGCAAAAGTCAAAACACAATAAGAAATTATTGCTTGATTTTAAAGGAAAGTAATAGTAAATTTATTCGACTTGTCAATCTTAAAAATGGTACCCAAAAAATACTAATTGATAGTAAAAAAATAACCTCCCAATTTGGTACGTCAAATCAAGTTACCAATAAAAAAAATGTAGTTGCTATTCAAAACAATGAAAGTGAATTAATAGAACATTTAAAAAGTGAAATTTTGTATCTAAGGGAGCAAAACGAAAAATTGCTTTCAACGAATAATTTGTTAGTCGGTAAAGGTTTACTATTAGATAACAAAGAAACAGCGCTAAAACGTTCTAAATGGTATCAATTTTGGCGTAAATAATCTGTTATTTTTGTTCGCTTAGTGTTTTTTCAATAATTAGTTGGCTCATTGTCTTATTCTCATTCTTTGCTTTTGCCTTGATATTCTCTAATTGAATAGTAGTTAATCTTAATTGCAACTTTGCATCCCTTACTTTGCTTTTGTCTTTCATCTTAATTTAGCTTTGTTAGTTTGTATTCCTGATTGATTTTTAATGTTTGTGTTATGTACTCAGTATCTACTAGCAAATTCCCATTTTCTCCAATCCAATCCTTTTGTTCTTTATCATAAACAAATATATCTTGATTTGTTGGTATATGTTCAAATGTTGTTTGATGTTCTTTTGCTTCGATAGGGTCTTTTACTTTTTTGAATGTACCATACTTTTGATATAGTTTAATTCCGTTTAAACTTGAATAGATTGTATTGAGGACTTCGCCTGAATACTCTACGCCGTCCTTTGTGGTTTCTTTGGTTGCATACTTGAATAGCTCAATAAATGATTGTTCGTCTCCAAAGGGAATAGGCCTAACATCTTGCGCTTTGCTGTTGGCTGTTGGGAATTGTTTATGCCATAATTCTAATAAGGTTTGAGTAGCAAGATAGTCGCTCATAATAATATGAAAATGTGGATGGTATGTATCTGTTTTCTCATTATAGGTTACTTCTAATTTTCTCATTCCCTGAATTTTGATTGAGTAGTTTTTACTTTGCATATTGTTTTTAATTCTAGTAAAAGCAGTTTGTAATTTTCTTATTTCACTTTTCAACTGACGGCCTTTGACGTTCGGACGTGTTAAGGTTACAAAGTAAAGTTGACCTAATTCCATTAATGGTTTTTTATATCCATTCGTTAATTCAGCTGTCTTAATTCGGCAACAACACGAACACCACCTTTTACGACAAAGTGAGCTACTAAAACTAT
>JBIPNK010000098.1:0-8810 GCA_044373365.1 Chitinophagaceae bacterium | reverse complement strand
GTGCAAAAAGTATGGGCAAGGTATTGCCTTCAGTAGGTCTTACCCTGGTGCCGGTAAAAGAGGCCGTATCTCCCAACAAAGTACAGGAACAAAATACCGCCTCTCAGGTCAGGGCAACCATCAAAAGGCTTGATTACATGATGACGGAGAACATGAACATTGGTGATCGGGATCCGGATATTCTTGCCAAGACAAAAAAACTGAGGGATGAACTAAAACAATCCCAACTACAGCTGGTAGACCTTCCATTGGTCGAATTCGACCCTCGTTACTCCCAGGATGATGCTGAAAAATACTTCAACAATCCCAAAGTCAACAAGAAATACAAGCTCAAGGTCAATTAAACAATTTCAATCTATTGGTAACCGAGAATCTTGAGCATGCTCTGTGCGGTTTGTTCCTTTGCATAAACCCAATCATGCAGTTTACCATGCTTATCCTTTCCTACAATGATATGTTTGGGTGATGGGATCATGCAATGTTTGATTCCGCCATATCCACTGATTTGGTCTTGATAAGCCCCAGTGTGGAAGAAGCCAAGATAGAGTGGTTCTTTTGAATCATCGCCGGTTATCTTGGGCAAGAACACTTCATTGATGTGCTCCTCAGAATCATAGTAATCATGGCTGTCGCAGGTAAGCCCACCCAGCACTACCCGTTGGTATTCATTCTGCCATTTATTGATGGGTAGCATCAGGAACTTCTCTCCTATACCCCAGGTATCAGGTAAGGTTGTGATAAATGATGAATCGATCATGTACCATATTTCCCTATCATTCTGGACCTTCTCAGCCAACACTGAATAGACATGCGCCATGCTTTCACCAACGGTGAAGCTTCCGAATTCCGTGAAAATATTCGGCATCGGAACCTTGGCTTTTTTACAGGCTTTTTTAATGGTACCCACAATCTCATTGATCATGAATCCGTAATCGTATTCAAAGCCCAATGAATGCTTGATGGGAAAACCTCCACCAATATTGATGGAATCCAACTCAGGGCATATCTTTTTTAACTGGCAGTAGAGGTTGATGACTTTGTTCAATTCACTCCAATAGTAGATATCGTCTTTAATTCCTTTGTTGAGGAAGATGTGCAACATTTTCAACTGAAATTTCTCCTCATAGCCTTCTATCTGGTCTACATAAAACTCCAAAATATCTTTGGCCCTGATACCAAGACGGGAGGTATAAAAGGGGAAATTCGGTTCCTCCTCCGCAGCAACACGGATTCCCAATTTAAATGGAACCCTGACGCCCCTTTTGTAACGGTCAAGTTCTTCCTTGTTGTCAAGGATGGGAATGACGTTTTTAAACCCTGTATTGATCAGGCGGGAAATGCGAGATGTATATGTTTTCTGTTTGAAACCATTGCAAATTATGTATGTGTCTTTGGTTATTTTCTTTCTTTTGTACAGGTTATTGATGATTTCAATATCATATGCAAAAGAAGTTTCCAAGTGAATGTCATGCTGCAAGGCCTCTTCAACAACAAATGAAAAATGAGAACTTTTGGTGCAATAACAATAATGATATTTCCCTTCGTAGTTGTGTTTCTTGAATGCCTTCTGAAACAAGTCCTTGGCCTTGTTGATCTGGGAGCCTATTTTAGGGAGATAGGTAAGTTTTAAAGGGGTACCATACTTGTCAATGATGGCCTTCAAGTCAAGATCATTAAAATGGAGGTATCCATCTTTCGTAACAAATCCTTCTTGTGGAAAATAAAAAGTCTGTTTGACAAGGTCTGTATAGGTATTGCTCATTTTACCGATTCGGTCTGTTTAAGTTGTTGAATTGCAAAGAAGAACAAAATTAATTTTTTTCAGCGTGTTACAATAAAAAACCGGATGTTTATTTGACATCCGGTTTACTGATTGAATCAGTGTATGCTATTTTACAGAATCAACCAATTGCTTGAAAGACTCAGGATTGTTCATGGCAAGATCTGCAAGCACCTTGCGATCAAGATCAATTCCCTTTACTTTAAGCTTATTGATGAACTCAGAATATTTCATTCCTTCTTCCCTGACTGCTGCATTGATACGAACAATCCAGAGGCTACGGTAGTCTCTTTTCTTAAGTTTGCGACCAACATAGCTATAGGTGAGGCCTTTCTCGAGAACGTTTTTGGCTACTGTATAAACATTTTTCCTTTTTCCGTAGAATCCTTTCGCCTGCTTAAGAATTCTTTTTTTGCGGGCCCTGGAGGCTACCGCATTTTTTGAACGTGGCATATTGTAATGAGTTTAAATTTGAAGTAATGAAAAAGGCCTTATTTCAGGCGAAGGAGTCTTTTTACGAAATCAAGATTGGCATGATGAACAACACCTTGAACGCGAAGAGCACGTTTGCGTTTGTTGGTTTTCTTGGTGAGCAAGTGACCTCTTGTGGGCTTTCTGTAAGTGATCTTACCGCTGCCGGTAATCTTAAAAGTTTTTTTTGCCCTTGAATGGGTTTTAACTTTTGGCATGACTTTATTTTTAAATTTACCCCTACTGGTGCCTTCGAACAGACGAAGAACTTATGGAACCTTTTGGGAATAGCTTTCAGTCTTTCAACTGAAAGGAGTGCAAAATTATATGATTTTGGGGATAAACAAGCAATTTATCCCCAAAAAATCCTGGTTACTGTTTTTTAGCTGTCCAGCTATTGTTTTCACTGTTATAATCAGGGAAAACCTTGTCCGGATCAATGGTAACCTTCAGCATCTCTTCATTTACCCGAATCCTTGTTTTAAAAACACCACCATTTTGCCAAATTTCAACGGGAAGTTTAACCCTTCCCTTGTTTCCGGAAACAGTTTCATACTCAATCACAACTGGCATGGCTGCTTTTTCCATGTTTTCAATGGTAATGATGGCTCCATTTTTGGCATTGTTGCCTTGGTACTCAACATTGGTGATGGCCTGATCCAATCTCCAGTTTTCAAGAAACATGGCTTTCCAAAACCATCCCAAATCCTCTCCTACGCCATTTTCCATGCTCCTGAAAAAATCCCAGGGGGACGGATGCTTGAAAGACCAATCACGGATGTATTTTTTAAACGCTGAATCGAATCGTTTTGGCCCAACGATTTGTTCTCTCAACAAAGTAAGCGCAAACCCTGGCTTCATATAGAGTGAAAGACCGATGTTGGCCTCTTTCAGTGCATCTGGTGTTTTCATGATGGATTCAGACCTGTCGCTGTATAAGAATTTAGCCATGTTGTGGGCGTTGGATTCTTTTGAGGCATACTCTCTATTGTTAAAGTCTTGGGATGCAATATCATTGATAAAGGTGTTGAATCCTTCGTCCATCCAGCCATATTTTCTTTCGTTGCTTCCTACAATCATAGGGAACCAGGTATGCCCAAACTCATGATCGGTAACACCCCAGAGTCCGCCTGTTTTTGCAGTTGATCCACAGAATACGATGCCGGGATATTCCATTCCACCAATATTGCTGGCAACATTGGTAGCAATGGGATAAGGATATTCAAACCATCTTTTGGAATAGTTTTCAATGCTCGCCTTGGTGTATTCGGTACTTCTTCCCCAGGCATTTTTACCATCAGAGCTGCTGGGGTATACAGACTGGGCCAATGCTTTTTTTCCGCTGGGAAGATTAATCCTTGCAGCGTCCCAGATGAAAGAGGTTGAGGAGGCCCAGGCAAAGTCTCTTGAATTGACTATTGAATACTTCCAGGTAAGTTTCGCCACAGAAGGTCTTGAAGAAGGATTTCTAATTTCTTCCTTGCTCCTGATCATCACTGTTTCATCACTTTGGTGTGCTTTCTGGTATCTTTTCAATTGTTCAGCGGTCATTACTTCTGAAGGATTGAGCAGGTCGCCGGAGGCAACAACAACATGAGTGGCTGGTGCAGTAATCGAAACGTCAAAATTTCCATATTCAAGATAAAATTCACTTGCGCCCAGGTATGGAAGTGTATTCCATCCTTGGATGTCATCGAAAACACAAATACGCGGATACCATTGTGCAATGGCATAAATGTTACCATCTGCATTCTTCAGTATACCTGTTCTGTCTGCACCATATTCAGGAACAGTATAGGCATAGTCTACCTTTACCACTACTTTATCTCCTCCTGCCTTCAACAGTTTTGGAAGGTCAACCCTCATGCGGGTGTCTGTGATTTCAGGTTCAACAACAGTTTCTGTGGTCTTTCCCCCTGTAGAAGAAATAATTTTCACTGATTTAATATTGTAACCACCCTCGAATGGGGCAGCAGCATTGCCATACCTGCTTCTGCCGGCCACAGGAAGTTTGGCAAAACCCCTTGAATTTGGATTGAAAAGGTTCTGGTCCAACTGGAACCACAGGAAATTAAGGTTGTGGGGACTGTTGTTGGAATAGGTCAGCGTTACTGATCCTGTAATCTGGTTGTTCTGGTCATTCAATTCGGTACTGATCTTGTAATCAGCCTTATTTTGCCAATAGGCCTTCCCCGGTTCACCGTTCCCTGACCGGCTAAGACTGCCATATTGTTTGTAAAAAAGCGGATTGAAAAGTTCATTGGCATCATACTTGGATACAGGCTTTTCCTGTTCCTGAGCAAATGAGAATGTGATGGAACACATAAAAGCCACGACAGCGATAGAGATTTTTTTAAACATACCTGTGAATTGAGAATTGATTTATTTTAAGCTTTCCAACAATTGTTTTGACTTGAGTTTTATTTCCTGGTCTTCTTTGGTTTTTGCGGGCAATTTCAGCTGATAATTGAGCAGTTCAATTGCTTGCAAGGATTTCCCCATTTTTTTATAGGCCAGGGCCAGATCATGGTTGTTCACAATGAAACCGGGATCTAATTTACGTGCTTTTTCATAAAGCGTAATGGCTTCTTCTGCAGATGCAGCGGGAAAGCCCTTGTTCATTAATTTGAGTGCAGCCCTTGCAGCAGGATTCAATGAGGAAACCTCATCATTCCATTTAGCCAAAGTGTAAATGGCTTTTGTGTAATTAGGATCGATGGACAATGCCTTGTCTGTCTTTTGCCGAAGCTGCATGGTTAGCCTTGTTTTATCCTTAATGGAGGCGTATTCAATCATTTTACCGATGACCATAGCATTGGCATATTGAACATCTGCCCTATTAGAGTCAAGGGAAATTGCTTTTTCTGCATATTTAGTGGCCAAGATATACATAGACTTGCTTTCTTCTTCCTTGGCGATGGATTGCCCCTCCATGCAATACAACTCAGCCAGCCGAACAAGAACGGGAATATTGGCAGGATCACTGACTACCATTGACTCGTATTTTTTGATGGCTTCCATCGTCTTGAATTGGCGTTCCAACATTCTTGCTTCATCAATCAATGGAGATTGTTGCGCAAACAAATGAACAGAAGACAGGATCAATAGCGTGAGAAGATAATTATATTTCACTTGTTCGCTTTTTTAAGTGTACACCAACTTGACCCATAAATCCCTCCATTGGAGGATTTGATTTGAGGATGCTGATTTCAATTTCAACAGCAAGAGGAAAACTTTCTGCAATAGCAATGAATAACTTATCAGCCACTGCTTCCAACAATTGCTCAGTTATTGAAAAGACTTCCTTCACCAAGCTGTATACCGAAGCATAATCGATGGTGTCTGTTAATGTTTTAATGGGTTGCCTGTTGTCCATCCCAACAACAATATTGATGATAAAATCAGTACCACATTTGTTTTCCAATGGATGAACCCCATGATAACCAAACAATTTAATATCTTTTAGAATGATGTTCATGGTCAATTTCCGAAAAAGAGGTAAGCTACAAAAATGGCTGTAATAATACCGACCAAGTCGGCCAATAACATACTTGGTATAGAATAACGGGTATTTTTTATGCCCACAGATCCAAAATATACAGCAATGACATAAAAAGTGGTATCACTACTCCCCTGAAAAATTGCGGATAATCTCCCAGCAAAAGAATCGGCACCGTAGGTTGTCATGGTGTCTACCATCATGGCCCTGGATCCACTACCACTCAGTGGTTTCATCATGGCCGTTGGAAGCGCAGAAACAAACTGGGTATCCATCCCCATGTAAGAAAATATAGTTTTCATTCCACCTGTGATGAATTCAAATGCCCCAGAGGTGCGCAATACACTGATGGCAACAAGCATGGCAACCAGGTATGGAATGATCTTGATGGCAATCTCAAAACCGCCTTTGGCTCCTTCAATAAATGACTCAAAAACATTGACCTTTTTATAAACCCCTCCAGTCAAGAAGACAAGAAAAATAAAAAGAATCAGTCCATTGCTCAAAATTGTTGAAAAAGATTCGATTTGCACTTGAGACAGGAATATCTTGAGGTAGGCGATCAAAAGCCCAATGAGCAATGAAATACCTCCTATCCAGGCCAGTATGACTGGCTGAAATAAATTGATTTTTTGCCTGATGGATACAATGGTAAGCGCAGCCACTGTGGCTGCAAAGGTGGCAATCATGCAGGGAATAAAGATATCGGTTGGATTGGCGGATGGAGGAGTAACAGAGGCCCTCATGGCGATGATGCTGATAGGAATCAAAGTGAGACCTGAAGCATGCAGTACCAGAAACATGATTTGGGCGTTGCTGGCTGTTTCTTTGCTGGGGTTCAGCGTTTGAAGACTTTCCATGGCTTTAAGGCCAAAGGGAGTTGCAGCATTGTCCAGCCCAAGTAAATTGGCTGAAAAATTCATCATCATGTGCCCGTAGGCAGGGTGTTTGGGCGGAATTTCGGGAAACAATTTGCTGAAAAAAGGTGCAACAAGTTTAGAAAGAAAGCGAATGGCTCCTGCCTTCTCCCCTATGTTCATGAAGCCAAGGAACAATGTCATGATACCAATAAGCTTGAACGAAAGATCAACGCTATCATTGGCTGACTTAAAAATACCTTCAGTAACGGCTTTGAAAATCAGGGGATCACCTGTGATTATCCATTTAGCAAGTGCAATGGCAAAAGCGATGATGAAAAAAAAGAACCAGATATAATTTAATGCCATTGGTGGATGATTGCTTTGAATGTTATTCCAACAAAGGATGCCCTTATCGCATCATTCGCACTATCTTTGCCACGCAAAATCAAAACTATGGCATTACAGGCTGGCATTGTCGGATTACCAAATGTAGGAAAATCAACCCTATTTAATGCACTTAGCAGTGCAAAAGCACAGGCTGCGAATTTTCCGTTCTGCACCATTGAACCCAATATCGGAGTCATAACTGTTCCTGATGACAGGCTTATTGAACTCGAAAAGATAGTAAAACCGCAGAAGGTGGTGCCAACCACCGTTGAAATTGTTGATATCGCAGGCTTGGTCAAAGGCGCCAGCAAGGGTGAAGGACTGGGAAACCAGTTTCTAGGTAATATCAGGGCAACAGATGCCATTATTCATGTGCTCAGGTGTTTTGAAGATGACAATGTCATTCATGTCGATGGCAATGTTAATCCGGTCAGAGACAAGGAGGTGATTGATACAGAACTACAATTGAAAGACCTTGAAAGTGTCGAGAAAAAGCTATCCAAATCTGAAAAACTGTCCAAAAGCAGTGATAGGGAAATATTGAGGGGGATTGAAGTGTTGAGGGCGCTTAAAGATCATCTTGACCAGGGTAAAAATGCCCGTGCTTTTGAGATAACTGAGGAAGAAAAAGAGAAATACATCAATGATATGTTTTTGCTGACCATTAAACCGGTCGTTTATGTATGCAATGTTGATGAGAAAAGTGTTGTGAGTGGGAACATGTATACTGAACAGGTCAAAGAAGCAATCAAACTGGAACATGCCGAAATTCTTTTTGTCAGTGCAGCCATTGAAAGTGAAATAGCTGTGATGGAAAGCTATGAAGACAGGATGATGTTCCTTACTGATCTCGGGCTTTCTGAGAGCGGTGTGGTGAGGCTGATCCGTTCAACCTATAAACTGCTCAACCTCGCTACATATTTTACAGCTGGTGTACAGGAAGTTCGTGCTTGGACGATTACCAAAGGCATGCTTGCACCTCAGGCTGCAGGAGTTATTCATACTGATTTTGAAAAAGGTTTTATCAGGGCTGAGGTAATTGGGTATACAGATTTCACCACCCTTGGATCTGAAGCAGCCTGCAAAGAAGCCGGTAAAATGGCAGTACAGGGTAAGGATTATATGGTACAGGATGGAGACATCATGCATTTTAGGTTCAATGTTTAACGTGCACGATTTTAAGAATTTATTGATCTATATAAAAAAGACCGGCTCATTAGAGACCGGTCTTTTTTATTATTACAACTAAAATTTATTGTGGCATGAGTACCTGGTCAATTTTGTGGTATACACCATTGATGGCATGTCTGTCAACTGCAGTAATTTTTGAATAGCTTGGATTTCTTGCACCTCTTACACCCTGGGTTGCATCAACAGTAAGCAATGGAGCTGTTGGCAATGATGCAGATAGCAGTGTTGGAACAGGGGTTGCGGCAGATGGAAGGTTAGGAGAAAAAGCGCGTCCCACCAATACATGGTAGGCAACAATTCCTTGAACCGTGGCTACAGGTAACAAAGCAAAAGATGCAGGCGAAGCAGGCAACCTAAGTGATGTAAACAAGGCATTGAAGGCAGTATTGGTAGGAGCCATTACCGTTAAATTGGCCAATGGATTGGCGAGAAAATCCTGAAAGCGTGAGCCTGCAGGAGTATTGGCATCAGCCCTAAGAATAGCAGCAACAAGATAAGACATATCAGCTTCGCGGGAGATCGTATCCAATAATACTCTCGTAGGAGGTGCAACAACAGCCGCAGTTACGTGAATTGAACCATTGGCAGCATCAACATCTGGAGTAACTACAGGAATATTGTT
>JBIPNK010000071.1:0-13901 GCA_044373365.1 Chitinophagaceae bacterium | reverse complement strand
AATGGATTGGTGTTAGGTGCAGGAATAATGAAGGATGTAGGCATTTGGACATTCGGGAAAGTAGTCGGAACAGAAGATGACATCAATTTACGACCTGGAATGACATGGTATTGAACAATGCTTGTGACTGATGCAGCTGGAAGTGCATTGATAGCAGCCAATGGAATACCAGACGCGATGAATGCAGCATCACTGGGAGCAAAAACAGTGAACTGATTGTTCTTGTCAGAAACAGCTGCCAGCATGCCTGCTTTTGTAACCGCTGCCCTCAGGATTGTAAAATTAGGATTGGTAGTGAGAATTTCACCAATCGTGCTGCCAACAGATGTTGGAACAATGGGCATAGCAGCTGGAACATCCTTGTTACATGAGGTTGATACCACCACGACCAGTACGATCAGTGGAAGAATGAACTTGAAAGAATTGTATATTTTTTTCATGATATTTTTTTTATTTCAATGATTTGTGCTGACAATTAGAAAATGTTATAACCAAAAGATACATAGTACAAGCCACCGATGGAAGGATTGGCCAATGCAGTAATATAGTATTGGTTCAACAAATTGTTAGCACCCAATTTCAAGACAGAATTAACTGCAGGCAACCTGTAGCTGATCTGTGCATCAAGAACCTGGTAAGATGGAACATCTCCATTGGCAAGATCACTTTCGTAATAAAAAGCAGATTGGAAGCGGTAAACGAAATTGAATCCAAGTCGTTTGCTTTTTCCTAAACCAGTGTTACCAAATGTTGCATTAGCTCTGTACTTTGGTGCATTGAAATAAGTGATATAGCCATTGGGAACTTCACCCAATCTATCAGATGAGAAATTCGTATTCAGGTAAAAACCTTTTTTGAATTTATACTCCAATGAAAGACCAAATCCTGAAGTTTTTACAGGGGTTGGTGAATTGATGGGGAAAGAAATGATTCTCCTTGTCGCCGCATTGATCACATCTGCAGGACTTGGGGTACTCCTGATGGATTGTGCAACAATTACACGGGTAATGAAGTCCTGGTAATTTCCAAGATAGCCATAAGCGTCTACCAATAACCTTGAATTGGCAAGCAATCCACGGTAACCTAATTCAAAAGAGGTTACAGATTCAGGATTGAATTCAGGAAGGTCCTGTACTTTCAGCTGTCCTGCTCCAAGCGCAGCAACTGAATAAACTGGATTGGTTGTTACCTTATAAAAATCCTTCATCGCAGGTACACCACCAGAGAGGATTGCTCCACCCACTGCAAGGTTGATGTACTGTTGTTGTGTTGAAGGGAATCTATAGGCAGTTTGATAAGAGAACCTCAAGTGATTGTCTTTTGCAACTTTAAAGAGCATGGTAGCCCTTGGTGTGAAACGACCTTTGAAATTTTCATTTTTATCAAAACGACCAGAAACAGTAAACTTGATCAGGTCTTTGGCAAATCCTTTTGACATTTGTAAATATGCACCATATTCGTTGATAGGAATTTTGTTGGCAGAATCTGCAAACAAAGTACCTTCTGAATTCAATAAAAATCTCCTGAAATTACCGCCAACGAGTACTTCTGCGAATTTGCCTGTCAACTCACTGAGGTTGTACTGACCTTCAACAGCATACAAATTGGTTCTATCGATAAGCCTACCACCACCTTTTGAGATGGGCTTTGACCTTACAGCATCATACAAAGATTGAAACTGTGCACTACCTGCAACTGGTCTTCCAACATCTGCCACGGAACGGGCCAGGTTGTGGGCATCAATATGAGACATACCATTCAACTTTCCACCGAGGAAAGCCTGACCATATTCAGTATACCATTGCTGTGAACCTTTCCAAGATTCATTAAAGAGGCGTGTTGTAATAGTAGTATTATATGCCTGACCAGCATTTTCTTGGGTGGTATAGGCCCTTAACATCCAGTTCTTGTGCTTGAATTCAAGCTTATACTGACCCAATTTCAAGTCAAGAATAGAATAACGTTCACTTCCTGTGTAAACAGTATTACCAGTTCCCCAATTGGCAGAAAGGATTGCCTCAATGGAATTGGTAAGTTTGTAATTCAGTGAACCACCCAATTTGAAATTGATAGTGTTGGGATTGGTCACTTCTCTTTCTGAATATCCTGTCCTCGATACCAAATTAGGAGTACCAGTCAATGTAGAAATATAAGGAGCCAAAAATGGCGCCTGACCTGCAATACCATTGAGAACAAGGTTCAAATCAAGGTTGGTTTCGTCTCCGTAAACGTTCAAACCATCATAATTAGGGTCGGTATTGCGTGTCCCAGGATTAATGGTATTGAAATTGGCTCCAGGAGCCCTGTTGATGTTTCTGCTGTCTGCAGCCAACCAGTCTTTCGCCTGAATGATACCAGCGGTGAATTTATATGCAAACCTATCAGAAACTTTTTTGGCATACCGTACATCCCAGTTGTAATAAGGTGCCGGATCACGGTATTTACCATCCGTATGCATTACACCATTTTTCATTTGGAATGAAAGGCCTTGGTATTTGAATGGGTCTTTGCTGTTGATCAACAAAGTACCATTCATACCGCCTGGTCCATAGAGTGCAGATGAAGCACCTTGCAAAAGCTCCATGCTTTCAACATCGAGCTCATTCAATGCTGCGATGCTTCCCACAGAAAAGTTCAAACCTGGCGCCTGATTGTCCATTCCATCAACAATCTGTGTAAATCTGGTATTACCACTACCGGCAAATCCTCTGGTGGTAACTGTTTTGAATGTTAAGCTTGATGCCACCATATCAACACCTTTCAGGTTGGTTGCCATGTCGAAATAATCCGCAGAAGGAGAATTCCTGATGGATGCAAGGCTTACACGTTCGATTGATACTGGTGATTCTAGAATTTTTGTAGGTGTCCTTGTAGCTGACACAACAACTTCTTCACCCAAAGTGGAAGTAGGATTCAACGAAACTGATTTCATTTCACCGGCGGCAGCAACACTCACTTCGGTAATGCCAAAACCAATGGAAGAAAAAAGGATGCTAACAGGAAATTTGGTATTCGAAGGCAAACTGAGCCTGAAATTACCTTTGTTGTCGGTAAAGGTTCCATTGGAGTTTCCCTTCAAGGTAACTGAAACAGAGCCCAGGGACTCACCCCCAGAGGCGCTCTTCACATTTCCAGTTATAATAACATTTTGCGCGTTAACAATAGCCGGCAGCATCATCAATAGCAAAGCTGCAAAGCAAGCTAATCTTTTCATAAGCAGTAGTTTTGATCAAATTTGTGCCAAAATAGGCATTGTTAATATCATTAACAAATTTTGAAACAACTAAAAAAGCCTAATGTTCAGACTGGTTAAAATTGGAAGTTTGGGTCACTGAATCTAATTTAGTGCCATGAACCAATTTAACTTTCCTTCTCAAACATCTTTTTATTCTGGAAAAGTGAGGGATGTATACACCATTCGTGATCAATATCTGGTTATGGTGGCCAGCAACAGGATATCTGCTTTTGACGTTATTTTACCCAAACCCATCCCTTATAAAGGACAGGTTTTGAACCAGATAGCAGCATATATGTTAAGTAATACCAAAGACATATGCTCCAATTGGCTCATGGATGTACCAGCTCCCAACGTATCGATTGGGCATCTTTGTAAGCCATTTAAAATTGAAATGGTGGTCAGGGGCAATCTTGTGGGTCATGCCTGGAGAACATACCAAACAGGCAGAATTCTCTGTGGCCAAACCATGCCAGATGGCCTCAAGGAAAATGATTTTTTCCCCACTCCATTGATCACTCCTTCAACAAAAGCAGCTGAAGGCCATGATGAAGACATCAGTGAAGCCGAAATTATTGCTCAGGGGCTGGCAACATCAGAAGAATGGGAAATACTGAAAAAATACACATTGGCCTTGTTTGAAAGAGGTAAATCAATTGCTGCAAAGCAGGGTCTCATACTGGCGGATACCAAGTATGAATTTGGAAAACTTGGCAATAAGATAGTGTTGATGGATGAAATACATACGCCCGATTCATCAAGGTATTTCTTTGCAGAAGGATTTGAAGAACGACAATCCAAGGGTGAAAGACAGCTTCAATTGAGCAAAGAGTTTGTAAGAGAATGGTTAATGGCCAATGGTTTTATGGGTAAAGAAGGACAAACAGTACCTGAAATGTCTGATGAATGGATTTCAACCATTTCAGGAAGGTATATTGAGTTGTATGAAAAACTGATTGGCGAGCCCTTCTCTCCTGCTGAGATCTCTGATCAGGAAACATATGACAAAGTTGTCGCTTCATTGAATGCGCTGCCTTAGAATGATTTATTTTCTTTGGAAAGCGCGTTCATCCGCTGTTTGGACTTGTTGAATATATTTCTTCCTTTGTCCATCCCTTTTCTGGCTTCCTTTTGTTCCGGTTCAGGCAACTTGATGATTTCAAGGCAATCCGCACTACAACATCCACTGAGGGCATTCTTGCATGCTTCACACTGAATAAAGAGTAAATGACAGCTGCTGTTATTGCAATTCACATGTTCATCGCAGGGGTTGCCACAAATATGACAATGGGAGATGATATCTGCGGTGATGCGTTCCCCCAGCCGCTCATCGAATACAAAATTTTTTCCTATGAAATTATTTTCCATACCATGATCACGGACCTGGTTGATATAGTTGATAATCCCACCCTCGAGGTGAAAAACATTCTTAAACCCCTTGTGAAGCATCCAGGCACTGGCTTTTTCACATCGAATTCCTCCGGTACAGTACATGATTATTGGACGGTCTTTGTCTTTTTCAAACATATCAGAAGCCATGGGCAACTGTTCTCTGAACGTATCACTTGGTATCTCAATCGCATCTTTGAACCTTCCCACTTCATACTCGTAATGATTGCGCATATCAATCACCATTGTATTGGGATCTTTCACCATTTCATTGAAGGACTGAGCGTCTACATAGCGTCCTTTTTTGTCCATTGAAAAAGCTGGGTCATCAATACCATCAGCCACAACTTTCTTTCGCACTTTGATATCAAGCACATAAAAAGCATTTCCTTTTTCTTCAACCGCCCTGTTCAATCGTAAACCATCCAAAGAAGGATAGCTGTATAAAAATGATTTCAGCTCTTCAAAATGATCTACAGGACAATTGATTTGTGCGTTGACGCCTTCCTCTGCAATGTAAATGCGTCCAAAAACACCCAGTTGATTGAGTTGGCAATACCATTCATCCCTCATTTTTGCAGGATCCGGAATAGAAAAATAGCAATAAAAAGAAACTGTATTCTTGGGTGTAGGGTCATTTTGCGCCCTTTCCTTCAAGACTTGTCTTGAAACCCTGTTGTGTAGTGTTGCCATAAATGATTTTAATTCCTTGAGGTGTTGGAAATTCGGTTGCAGGCCGAACAAAATTCGAAACAGGACAAAATTACTTAAAAGGTTTCATGCCTTGATCAATTGTCGTTGAAAAGAGAAGGGAAACCACGAATACCCAGCCTAAAGCCATGTGTTGCACCCAACGATTGTCCATGGCCCCTAACATAATCAAAACGAAATATTTTGGCAATATTGTCAATTCCTAAAAATAATTCCTGATAACTCCTGTTTTTCAACAAGATCATGTTTGTACCCGTTACAAGACGAAAATTGAGTTTTTTGATAATGGGAATTTTATTGGTCAGCAAACCATTGAGCTTGTATTCAGCATGAAGTTCTCCATAAAATTTTTCCTTGTTGGAAAAAGCGTAAAAAGGAGCAACCTGAAAACTTTCCACGTATGGTGTAGCTTTTCCGGTCAAATTACCTATAAAATGATTGTAATCGGGCAATTCAACACGTTTTGCATGTAAAAAGCCGCCTGCTTGAACTTTATACCTGAATTCTCCACCAATCTTGAAATTGATGTCTCCAACCATGGAAATTCTCCATTTCCCAAACTCTGAGTCATTGGCAAACAGACCACTTATGGCCTGGGAATACTGAAAAGTGAAAACCGGTGATTTTGAAAAACTATTTACCTGGCCATCAGGCAATTCTACATAACGGGATCCGGGTCTGAACCGGAGCCTGATGGAAGCTACCAAAGATTGATGGGATACCAACGGCCCCGTTCCAGCTTCGATGGGATAATTGGGGGTAAGATTTTTAAACCTGCTTCTATCACCCCCGATTTGCAATGTATCAACATTGTACAATGGATTTCGGTTCTGGTACTGAACATTTGCATCCATGTCTACTCCATGACCCAAGGATTTGAAATACCCTGCTTGTATAAATTTTGCTTGGTATAATTTCATGTAATTGGCTCCATCAAACAAGGTTGATACGGTATTCATGATCTGAGGTATAGGATTGGCATTGTTGAATTGAAATACTTTTTTTCCCATTGAAAAGAAAACCCTGTTCACAAATTTTTTACCATACCTGAAGGAGCTGGAGAAATAAGCATTGAGTTGATGGTTTGAGGTACCATAGCGCAATACTGGAGTGACAGAAAATTGGCGTCTTCCTTTTAATCCTTTTTCAAAAGTAGCAGAACCTTGCAAAACCCATCCTTCGACAGTATTAAAACTGAGCGATTTGAGCAAAGGGTCAAAAGACAAGGATGATTGCTTGTTTCTATTGATGAAACGCGGACCATTGATCAAAATACCCAAACCAGTGATGCGGTTCTGAATTTTATCCAGCGAGTCTAGGTACCTGGGATCTTCTCTCCTCTTTTCAAGTGAATCCTTCTTTTTGAAATCTTCGATTTCCTCTTTCACCAAAGGGATTGGCCTTGATGCATCCCAAAAAGAGGAAGACCGCTTATTGGACAATGAGTCGAATTTCAAAACAGTTCTTCCAAATTGTTTTTTATCAAATACGGGATCAGTAACATATTTAGAGTAAATCGTTGAGAAGTATCCTGATGCAGCAAACCCCAAAAAATTTATTTCAGGAAAAATGGTTTGCGTGGCTACCATCCATGTATTTCTATCAGCGGGAATGTATTGTTGTTCAATGCGAATTTTGTCAGCAAACTCCAACTGAGATTCCTTATCAATCGAGAGGTTAACAGAATGGATGTTCCAGGTATTTTCGATGATTTGAATGTAACCGGTGAATAACGGCTCCCATTTTCGTTTAGGAATGACCTGTATTTTATTGACCTGATAGCCGTTTTCAAAAAACACGCCAAGGTATTTGTACCGGTAATAGGCCAAGGCCCCATCTGCAATTGGAGAAACAAAACCACGTGGATTGAAGGTTTTGGGAAGGGAAACGATATTGTCATAAAAGGAAATCAAGATTGGATTCGCCAATCCAAGACCATTGGTCTGACCACTCACCCTTGTTGACTTAACCAATACCCTTAAATCGTCCGGTTGTCTGAAAGCAATGTCAGATATGGATTCTGATAGGAAAATGATTTTGTTTTTTGAACTGTCCCCGTCTTCAAAATCCACGGGCTGACCTAAAAAATTATCAGGGAAGTCAACTGTTCGAATCATTCCTTTCAAATATGCTTCGCAGGTATACCCACCAACCTGCGTCTGGTAAAATTTCCGCTGTTTGATTGCATTGCGTATAATTTCATAAGCCGGATCCTCTCCTCCTGCTTTGACTTTAACCTCAGCAAGTGTTAGGGTTGTGGTATTCATTTTGAATACCAAACGCATTTCATCTCCTTCAACCAAAGTATCAATAGAGATGGTTTCATAGCCAACATGCTGCGCAACAAAATGGTATTTCCCCTTGGGAAGTTCAATGAAAAACCTTCCCTGATCATTGGAAAGAACTGTCTTCTTGGTTTCTTTTACTGTGATTGAACAAAAGCCTAATGGATTGTTGAACAGATCTACAACAAGCCCATTGATTTTTGTTGCATAGGTATTGATACAAAAAATTAGCATCGACATCAATAACACAAGACATTTTCTGTTCCTCATTCAGGATTTTCTTAACTGGATTTATTTTTTGAGAAGATTGCGCAAAGAACTTGAAGTACTGGAAGACAAACCTGCTGTCAGTCCTCCAATCATTGCTGTTAACAAAATAATCAAATTTGGTGAGTCATTCTTGGTCACCAACAAAGATATCCGCTTTGCAAGAATATGGTCATTCGAAATGCTGATGAAAAGGGCCATTATACCCCATAGCAAGAATACACCGGTGAAGGCAGACAAAAAAGAAAGGCCCCAATGTTGAGGAATAAAAAAGCCTGTGAGCATACCAGCTACAACAATCGTCCACCAGGGAAAGTACAGGCCAAATCCAAAAGCCAACGCAGCAGTAATGATAGCAGAAGCAATAAATTTCATGTTGATTTTATGTTTATTTGGATGCGAAACTCATTTTCCATTTGCATTTTGCCCCATCAACTGCGGCGGACTCCATGAACCAAAGTTTATAATAAGCTCCTTTTGCCCATTGAGCAATGAAATTATCATAGAATTTACTGCCTGGATTGCCACTTTGTCCTCCAGGATAGACACCGTATGCATTTGTCGGACTGGTCATTTCCACCACCATGCGCCAACTTGGGCCATGGTCATGTTGTGTAGCATTGATGATACCGTTGCCCCCACCATTCATCAAACCCTCTCTTGCAAAAGCCATGGAATTGGTCTTCAGCAAATGATAAACAGTGGTATTCTTGTATTGGGCCCATTCAAGCTTGTTTTCTTTTTCTAGTGATGCCAACTTTTTAGAAGCTTTTTTAAGTGCAACAGTGACAATTTGATAAAGGTCTTCTTTATTGGTTGTGTTGATGTTATCAATGAATTTGAAACTGCTGTCTTTTTCCAGGGCTTCCAGCAAAACAAATTTTTCAGGTTTGGCAAGCGGCATTTTATCCTGAACAAGGTCATCATTGAAAACTTCTGCATGCAGCGAGTCCCACCATGCGGTGAAACATGTTGGAGCCTTTTCCGTTGCATCATTCATCAGGTTCCATGATGCAACCAAAGAAAGGTATTTTTGCTCTTCTGCAGACAGCTGTTCTTTGATGGTATATTTGAGCAGAATGGGACGTGCATCTTCAGCAAAAACATTGTAATTGTTGTTTTGAAGCAATTGCATATCCTTGGCCGTGATGTTGTTCATAGCAGCCAATTTCCTGTTGATCGTAATGGCACGGTATACTTCATAGCTTCCTGGCATGAAGTATGGATAACTGGCATCAGCAGCCCTTTGGTTGGCGCTGCTGAGGTACCCTTCAACAGGGTTAAAACCATGAGGATTTTCTTCATGGGGAATATATCCCTTCCACATGTAACTGCTATCGGTTCCCGGCATGACAAAAAGACCCTGGTCATTCCAACGCAATGGAAAATTGCCTTGCTGCCAAAGGGCGATATCGCCTGACTTAGAAGCATAAATCATGTTCTGACCGGGTACATTGAAATGACCTATTGCTTCCAGATAATCTGTGTAATTGGTTGCCCGGTTGAGCAACAACCACATTTTGAGAATATTGGACGTATCATGGGCAACCCATTTGAGGGCATATGCTTTTTCGGCAGTAAGATCTGTTTTGAAACTTTTATCGTACATAACAGGGCCGAATACGGTATAGGCAACAGTGTCCTCTACTGTTTTCGCATTTTTGATCTGGATCTGTTCCAGTCTTCGGGTTGTTGGTTTCCAGGAGCTATCAAACCAGTATTCCTTTTTTTCCGTGTCACGGAATTGAATTTCATAGTAGTCTTTAACATCTCGCCCGGCATTGGTAAATCCGAAAGATATACTGTCATTGAATCCAATGACAACGCCAGGCAGTCCCGGAAAAGAAACCCCATAGGCATTGAATGTTGGCGTTTTTAACTGGATTTCAAACCATATGGAGGGCAAAGTAAGCCCCAGGTGTGGATCATTGCTGAGGATAGGCTTTCCACTTTGGGTCTTATTGCCGGAGACTGCCCAACTGTTGCTACCATTGGATGGATTGGGTTTGAAGTCTTCCACAAACTGGATAGTATCTGTTCTTTTGAAATAAAGAGAATCCGCAGAAGCAGGAGGATTGAGCACTGCAAGGGGCTTGTTGTAAACAGTACCTTTTGCAATAACCGGATACAGTGAGTCAGGAAGACTTGGATACAGGATCCTGAAGTTTTCTTCACCGAGCAACTTCAGGGCATTGGTGAACTCAAAATCCCTGTCATAACCGGCAAGCGTTTGGGTCATTTGCTTGGTGAAAAGCGCCGACTTCAGGTTTGTCCATTGTTCAGGCTGGTAACCCAAAAGTTTGTATTCAATCGGTAACTCACTGGTTTTGAGTGAACGGATGTAGGAATTGACTCCAGCAGTATACGCATCAATGGCCGATATGGTTTGCGGATCATTTTCCATCGCTGCCAAAGCGTTTTCGGCTGCATACACCATGCCCATCCTGCGTTGGTTGCGATCATAATTAATGGCTTTTTCACCAACAATTTCACTGACCCTTCCTGCAGCGGCATGGGTTTGGAATTCCATCTGCCAGAGCCTGAATTTGGCATGCAAATAGCCTTGTACAAAATAGGCATCATTTTCTTGCTCTGCAAAAACATGGGGTACCAAGCGATCATCCAGGAATACATCAACCTTGCCTTTAAGCGCGTCAAAACGAAGTGATGCGTTAAAATCCTTATCTACAGGTTCTGCATTCTGCCAGACGCCCTCCTGAACACTCAAAAAACTTCCAAGTGGCAAGGGAAGCACTGATCGGGTGCCAAACACATAAACAAGTGCAGTATTCATCAAGAGGGAAACAAGAAAAATAAAATATTTCATGGCTGTAAATCTGAAATAAAGTTAGTTACTATTCAACTGAAATGGGTGATTTCCTTGCTGAGGTCAATGGATGGAAATCTTGCAGCAAGAGACTGGGTTATTTCTTTGTACTTATTCCTGAATTTCATGTGTTCGGTCGAATCCGGGTGAAGTGGTTTATGATGAAAGGCCATATTGAGCTGGTCCAATTCTTTCATCACCTCTCTTGATCTTCCATTGATAGCGGCAGCACAAAACTTTTCCCAAACATAGCGAGTAGCCTGATAATTGGGATGGACCATGTCTTCAGCATAAAATCGATAATCCCGAAGGTCATCTACAACCAGTTCGTAAGAGGGAAAATAATAAAGATGATCCTGCTGGCTGATTAATTTGTCTACAGCATGAATAAGCACAGACTTGCTGCGGTTGTTTTCAACAAAACCATCCCTCAGGTGCCGGACCGGGCTTATGGTAAATATAATATTGAGGTTATGGTTAAACTGTTTAAGTGCTGCGATGGTCTTGGTATATGTTGAGATGATCTCGTCTGGATCCAGCATTCTTTTTGTAAAATGAGATGCTGGCATTTTATGACAATTGGCTACAATCTGACCACCTTGCCATTCATATACATACGCTGAGCCAAGGGTAACAATCAACCATTGTGCATGCTTTAAAAAGGAATGTGCCGAACTGATTGCTTCATTCATGCGCACTAAACTCTCTTCCTGGCTGGTGCAGCTGAGGTTGGAATGAAAGTCCCAATGATTCCAAAGTCCATTTTGTTCGAACAACTCAATGGAGGATACATGTTTATGTTGAACATACCTGTTCAGGGCATTCGCAATACTTACAGGATTGAAAAGGACGCCATTGGGATTTTGTACAGCACGAAATTTTGATGCAACAAGATAATTGAAAACATGATCGGTAAAACATGAACCTACAAGCATGATTGTATCGTCCAGGTCTATTTTCTTGTTCAAAGAAGGTGGATCAAACTCCAGGCGGAAATCCATTTTAGTATCGTTTAGGATGAAAAACCCATGCGTTGTTTGCTGGCTTCAAATAAAATTATGCCTGTGGCTATACCAACATTGAATGAATCAAAGCTGCCTTGCATGGGAATGGTAAACTGAACGTCTGCAGCTTTTGTGATAAATGGCTGTATTCCCTTGTCTTCACTGCCCATTACAATGCAAGCAGGTTGTTTGAAATCAGCATTGAAAACCTTGAGATCTGATTTCATTTCTGCGGTAAAAACCTTGATATCATTCAAATGTAAAGTGTCAACCGCTTTGAGCAGACTGTTGACACGACATACAATTATTCGTTGAAGCGCACCAGCAGAAGATTTCATTGCTTCCTCATTGATGGCACCAATTCCCTTGTCTGGAATGATCATGATCTGAGCCCCACAACACAATGCAGTCCTTGCAATGGCACCAATATTGCGTACATCAGTGATGCCGTCAAGCATCACAAACAGGGGTACTTCTCCCCTTTGAAGCACATTGTCAATTGATTCTTGTAAATCATGAAATGATATAATGCTGTTCACGCCAATAACACCCTGGTGGTTGGCCCTGGTCATGGAATGCAATTTTTCAATGGGCACAGCATTGATGGGTATTTGGAGTTTTTGTGCCAATTGTTTGATTTCATCAATTCCTTCCCCGCCAGCGTTTTTTTGCAAGAAAATCCTTTCAAGCTGTGCCCCATCTCGTAAAGCTTCTAACACAGGCTGTCGGCCAATGATATTGGAGGAAGGTTTGTTTATTTCATTTCTCATTTTCCAATAGTTTGATCTTCATTTTAAATAGTGCAGCAATTGTTATTGAGTCCGTGATTTTACCATCGAGCACCATCTGATACGCTTCGGTAAGATGAATTTTTGAAACGGTCAATTCCTCAGTTTCCTCTGGGTCTGCTACGCCTTGCTCCAAGTCGGTTGCAAGATAAACAATTGCCTTCTCATCGGTTACGGAGTTGGAAAGATCCATTTCAAACAATTTCTCCCAGGTATTTGCATGGAGCCCAGTTTCTTCTTTTAATTCACGTTTGGCAGATTCCAATGGATCAATACCCAACGGGCCACCACCTTCAGGAATCTCAAGGCTGTAATTACCATTTACATACCTGTACTGTCCAACCATATATATATTGCCCTCTTGATCCATGGGTACGATACCAATGGCAAGGTTCTTGAAGTGCACAATACCATAAATACCCTTGTTACCTGCAGGATTGATTACCTGGTCTTCTCTAACAGAAATCCATGGATTGTCATACTGATGAGTGGTACTGATTTTGATCCAGTTGTTCTCCATGGGTGTTGATAATGAATAAACCCTCCATAAAGGAGGGTTTATTATATGAAAAATAAGCTCAATTATTTGATTTTGAATGCTGACTTTACCTTTGCTACAAAATCTAGTTTTTCCCAGGTAAACAATTCCACTTCCACGGTTTTGGTTCCACCACCAGGTTGTGCGAATGTTTTCTTTACCATTTCATTCTTCCTTCCCATGTGTCCATAGGCTGCAGTTTCCTGGTAAATGGGATTTCTCAGTTTCAACCTTGTTTCAATGGCATAAGGACGCATGTCAAACAAAGCCTCTACTTTTTTAGCAATCTGACCATCCGTCAAATTAACTTTTGAGGTTCCATAGGTATCTACAAAAATACCCATTGGTTTAGCAACACCAATCGCATAGGAAACCTGAACAAGCATTTCATCAGCACCTCCAGCAGCAACCATGTTCTTGGCAATATGACGTGCAGCATAAGCGGCACTCCTGTCCACTTTGGAAGGATCTTTTCCGCTGAAAGCACCACCACCATGGGCACCTTTTCCGCCATAGGTATCAACGATGATTTTTCTACCCGTCAGGCCTGTATCACCGTGTGGTCCACCAATAACGAATTTTCCAGTAGGATTGATATGGTAGGTAATGTTATTGAAAAGTTTCTGAACGTCTTTTTTGCATTTTGCCTTCACGCGGGGAATGACAATGTTGATGATATCATGCTTGATGGTATCCAACATTTTCTTATCGCTTGTAGAGAAGTCATCGTGTTGGGTAGATACAACAATGGCATCAATCCTGAGTGGTTTGTCATTGTCATCATACTCAATGGTAACCTGACTTTTTGCATCGGGGCGCAAATAAGGCATTTTGCTTCTCTTCTCCCTCCTGATATC
>JBIPNK010000072.1:0-13311 GCA_044373365.1 Chitinophagaceae bacterium | reverse complement strand
CTCAATGAGAATCTTGTGGGCAAGATCCAAAGCCAAAGGCATGAGGTTTTCTGTTTCATTGGTTGCATAACCAAACATCATTCCCTGATCACCAGCGCCTTGGTCTTCTTTCTTTTTGCGTTCAACACCCCTGTTGATGTCAGCAGATTGTTCATGGATGGCAGAAAGAATACCGCAAGAATTGGCTTCGAACATGTATTCACTTTTGGTGTACCCAATTTTGGCGATGACGTCACGTGCTATCTTTTGTACATCAAGCGTGCAATTGGCCTTGACTTCTCCAGCGAGCACCACCTGGCCTGTTGTTACCAATGTTTCACAAGCCACTTTGGCCATGGGGTCAAAAGCAAGGAAATTATCAATAAGGGCGTCTGAAATCTGGTCAGCTACTTTGTCAGGATGTCCTTCGGAAACGCTCTCTGATGTAAATAGATATGGCATGATAATGTTTTGGTTTATGCAAATATAATGTGAAAATCAAAGTTTAGAATAAACAACCCTGAATTTCATTTTTTTTGAAGCATGGGTTCCACCACCAAGCACTACATTTCCTCTACATAGATTATTGAGTGCAAAGGTTATAAAAAGATCTTCATAACGAAGACTGTATGGTGCAGTCAACCTCAACTGAAAATTGGGGTTGTTTCTGGTGATGATACCCTGTAAGTACCTGGTAAGGTTCATCCTGTAAGCAGACAAATACTGTCCCGAATTATCTGCTGTATATTTTCTCTGCCCACCAAAGAGAAATGATTCGAATTTGCCATTGACAAATCCATCAGACAGGAATGGGTAATATTTTTTATTGGCAGAGTCCAACATCTCAGCATACAGGAATTCTGGGGTTTGAAAGATGTTGGGACGTCTTCCTGGTGTAGCAACCTCCTGCATGGAAAGTTCAGCAAGATGAACCATTACATTCCCTTTTTTTTGCTTGAATTCATCCAGTCCAGGAATCCTGAGCATGGAATAAGTTCCAGGGGCTGCCTGAAGATAAATGAGGCTATCGCCTCTTGGTTTGGCACCAAGATGGCGTGTTGCTTCACTACCAGTATAGTTTCTAACAATTTGATTGGCAGAAGCACCAGGAATACCATTGTCAAAAATGAAATTCTTGAACGTGGTATCTGCTTTACCCGCTTTTGTATAGCGGTAATAGATCCGAAGCTGGGTAGCCGTATCACTCATGGCAAAACTCATGAGGGCATTGGCATTGCTGCCACTGGTTTGAGGAACCAATGCAAACCCTTTGAGGAAATCACGGTAGAGAGAATCAGACTTATAAGGACTTCGACCAGTCGTGTCAAATGAAAGAAGTGCCCTTGCAAATGAATTATTGAGCCTGATGCGCAGCTGGTTGTTCAAACTTTGCTTGAAGAGAAAAAGAGAATCATTCAAAACAGAAGGGGCGAATGTTTTCGATCCAATCAGTTCGCCATATTGAACAGATTTGGTGGTAAGATAAGCTGAATCTGGTTTCAATTGTTCTGAAATGCGGTGAACATTAATGGTTTGGAGCGCATTGGTATCTCCAAAAGTATTGGTCCATCGCAAGCAAAGAACTGCAGAATCAAGGTAAAGGCTATCAGAGACATTCTCAAAATAAAGGGGGTAATTGGGAGGCTTTAACTCCATAAAAATGGAAGCAGTGGTTTTTCCAAACTGTGGATCATTGGAAATATGACCCAAGATAAATTGACCTGCATTACCATTGACATCTCTGCCCAGACGAGGAACGAGTGAATCTGGTGTTGTAAAATTAGAAGCAACCACTTCAAAACTTGTATCAAATGTAATGACATTGTCAATAGCGGGAAGCAATCCTGCACCAATATCAGTACCCTTGATTTTGGTACAATTAGAATAAAAAGCGATTGAAAAAACAAAAACCAGGACTTTCAACAAACTTCGATATCTCACTTAATATAATTTAACGTTTCCTGACTGATTAATTACTTGTTTGCAAGGTCGCCATACAATTGTAAATACTCTGTTAAATCAGAGTCTTGGTTGTAGGGAATTACTTTCTTGCCTTTTACTTTAGAAAACTGGTCAATTAACACCTTTTCTACTTCCCCATCACCGAATGAAATGGCATCAGCATAGGTAGCAGCTCCATTGAATAAGGCTGTATTATCGATGTTCTTATAGGGCTCCAAATCTTTTTCTTTGATGCCAACATTGATCATGCTTAATTTAGAGAAATCATCACCCAGTTTTTCCGCAAAAGTATTCTGACCTATGGTAAACAATACTTTACTATTGCTGAACACAGGTTCTTTTTTATAGGCCGTTTTCAAAAAAAGTGGAATAAGGCTTGTCATCCAGCCACTGCAATGGATAATATCTGGAGGCCAGCCGAATTTTTTAACCGTTTCAAGGGCTCCTTTGCAGAAAAAAATGGAACGAATACCATTATCGTCATACCATTTTTCATTTTCATCCTGGAAAACAAATTTACGCTTGAACATGTCCTCATTATCTAAAAAATAAACCTGGAGTCGGGCATTGGGAAGCGATGCAACCTTGATTTGGAGCGGATAATCATCGTTTTCAATAGAAATATTGATGCCAGAAAGCCTAACCACCTCATGCAGACGATGTCTTCTTTCGTTGATTGTTCCAAATCTGGGCATGATGCACCTTACTTCATAACCAGTATCGTTGGCTTTAATCGCAAGTTTATTAACGATTTCCGAGAACTCTGTGAGTTCAAGGTAAGGCGACATCTCGTTGGCTATAAAGAGAATTCTTTTTTTGCTTACCATTTGTTTGGATTGATGAAGCGGACGAAATTACAGGCAAAAATAAGAAATTTTATCGGATTTGCCTGCTGACAGCCATTTCAGGTCCTTTTAGGCTGAATTTGACAAAGATTTACATTTTCTCCAACCAAGCATTTGGTTAACTTTACCATTCAATTCCAATGGATGTTCATCAAAAGGATCAAAACGATATTACAGTTCATTATTTTCCTTTCATTGGGTGTTTTCCTTGTTTGGTTCTCTACAAGATCATTTACGGAAAATGAAGTCAATAAAGTCAAATCATTGGTTTTCAATGCTAAACCAAGTATTATTGTCCCTTGCATCATCATTATTATACTCAGTCACTATATAAGGGCCATCAGGTGGAAAATGTTGATAAAACCATTAGGAAAAAGTCCTGGAACGGTTAATGTTTTTCTTGCTGTACTTACAGGTTTTTTCTTTAATCTTCTTTTTCCCAGGTTGGGAGAAGTAATGAAATGCAGCCTATTGGGCAAATACGAAAAAATTCCGGTTGACAAACTAATAGGGACAATGGTTGCGGAAAGGGTTATAGACCTAATCTGCCTTGTTTTAGTAATCTTGCTTGCCATTTCAACCCAAATTGACCTTGTTGGTGGCTATGCAAAGGAACTTTTTGATCAAATTCTGTCAAAACTCAAAGCTTCTCCAACAGCCATTTCGTTGTTGCTCATCTTATTATTTTCCTTGGGTGGCCTTGGTTACTTATTATATATTAAGTCCCGCCATTCGTCTTTTCTTTTGAAAATAAAGAATTGGATAAAAGGAATTGTTGAGGGTCTGATCAGTGTCAGGAAGGTTGAAAACAAGTTCATGTTCATTGTACACACACTGGCCATATGGTTTCTTTACCTTGCCAGCATCAGGGTTGGTTTTTATGCCATGCAAGACCTCGTTCAACTTGGATGGGTACCTTCCCTGTCCATCCTTACATTTGGTAGCTTTGCCATGATTGCAACCCAGGGAGGTATTGGCGCTTATCAATTTGCCGTTCAAAAAACATTGTTATTGTATGGCGTAAAAGAAGTCTCAGGACTTGCTTTTGGTTGGCTGCTCTGGTCAGTGCAAACAGTTATGCTTTTTATCACAGGACCTATTTCAATTGTATTGCTTTTCACCCTCAACAAAAAATCCATTAAAACCAATTTAAGCAACTAATTATCAATTATATATGAAAAATATCAAGTTCATTTCACTCTTCCTCACATTCATCTGCAGTTACGCTTTGGTCAGGGCACAATCGCTCAATGAAAAACCTGATGCCTATAAAAAAGGTTGGCATTTGGAAGACCATCAGTCAACTGGTATTTATGGCATCTCATTGGAAAGAGCCTACATTGAATTCCTGGCCGGCAAGTCCCCAAAAAAGAAGGTTATTGTTGCAGTTATTGATTCAGGCATTGATACAACGCATGAAGATTTGAAACCAATACTCTGGCAAAACAGAAAGGAAATCCCGGGCAATGGCATTGATGATGATAAAAACGGTTACGTAGATGACATCCATGGATGGAATTTTATCGGAGGGAAAGATGGTAAAAACGTTGGCAAAGACAGCTACGAGGCAGTAAGGGTATACTACAAGTTCAAAACTGAATTTGGAAATGGCAATATAGATGCAAACAGCCTGTCAGTGGAGAAAAAAAAGCAGTATCAATTGTACAACAAAGCAAAAATCCAAATTGAAGCACAAGCAAAGGAAGCTGGCATGTATGTTATGATCCTCAAGGACTTGGTTGCAAAAATTCCGTCTGCAGACAGCATCCTAAAATTGTCCATGGGGAAGGAAAGTTATACAGGTGATGAACTGCAGGATTTCAAACCATCTGAATCCTCAGTAATCAAAGCGAAATCTGTTCTTTTGGGTTTTTTCCAGCAAACCAGACAAATGGAAAACACCAATGTCAGTTTGATTGCTGATCTCATTCAATTCTATGAAGGAGAAAAATCCAAAGTAGAAGCAGTTGAAAAAGAACCCACCAGGTATAGGCAGGATGTTGTTAAAGACAATTATGATGACATCAATGACCGGTTTTATGGTAACAATGATATTATGGGCATAGATGCTTCCCACGGCACCCATGTTGCAGGAATCATTGGCGCTTCAAGGCAAAATAAAGTTGGCATCAATGGTGTGGCCAACAATGTTGAGATCATGACCATACGGGCAGTTCCAGATGGTGATGAACACGACAAGGATATCGCCAATGCCATCCGCTATGCCGTAGACAATGGTGCCTGGGTGGTGAACATGAGTTTTGGTAAGAGCTTCTCACCTGAGAAAAAATGGGTTGATGAGGCCGTTAAATATGCTGAATCAAAAGGGGTTCTCTTGGTGCATGCAGCAGGAAATGATGCCAAGAATATTGATACGGAAGATAATTTCCCCTCTCGCAATTTTGAAAATGACACCCTCAAGGTTTTTACCAATTGGATAAATGTTGGGGCCAGTGGAGCAACAGAAACAGACTTGGCAGCTTCTTTTTCCAATTATGGAAAAAGGGAGGTCAATGTTTTTGCTCCTGGAGTGAAGATTTATTCATCCATCCCAGGCGGGAACACCTATGGAGACAAGGATGGAACAAGCATGGCATCCCCTGTCGTTGCAGGTTTGGCATCCCTTGTTCTCTCCTACTATCCCGATCTATCTGCAGCACAGGTAAAACATATTATTGAGCAATCTGCTATGAAACCTTCTACAACCAGCTTCACAAAACCTGGAACAGAAGATGAAAAAACAAGTTTGGATCAGCTTTCAATAACAGGAGGAATTATCAATGCTTTAGACGCCCTCAAACTGGCTTCTACTACAACTGGGGAAAGAAAGTCAACCCAGGGGAACACAGAAAAAACAACCAAGAAAACGAAAAAACAGTAAGATGTATCCAGCGAATTCTGCCATCAGGCACCCTTCTTTTTTCAACCGTTATGTTGAAGAGGCAGGGCCAGGTAAAATAAGTGATTTACTGGACACGTCAGTCAACTTACTTGAACAAGATCTACAAATCATCTCAAAAGCAGAAGGCACATTTGCCTATGCACCCGGCAAATGGAGCATCAATACCCTTTTAAGGCATTGTATTGATGCAGAAATGATTTTTGCTTTCAGGGCACTTTCCATTGCCAGGCAAGACCCTCATCCTATCAGAAGATTTGAAGAAAACCAATATGCAATAGCATCAGAAAAAGCATATGATTTAGAAATGCTTGTTCAGGAATTCATTCATGTTAGACGCGCTACAGCCCTGCTTTTCAAAGGATTTAATGAAGATTGGCTGAACCGTTCGGGTATAACAGACAATGGAGAGCAGATGAGCCTGCTCTCCATTGGATATATTATTGTTGGTCACTGGCTACACCACAGGAAAATACTGCACACCAGGTATGGTGTGCATCTCTGATCATTAATTTCCTTTAACCAGAACAACCTGCCTTATCATGTCAGAGATGATTTGACAGGTCTCATTGATATAAATGTCTTTTGAAAGATTGCCAATCCATTGCTTACGCCTTTCAAGTTTATCGTTGTCAACAGAAAGTTTTTTCTCGTCCAACTCCAACATTTTCACTGCCATCACTTTGGTCGATTTGTTCATTTCTTCAATTTTCTTGAACGATTCCCTGAGGCTTTTCTGTCCCTCACGGTATTTGTTCATCTGAAGTGAATACACCCGCTGATTAGCGGTTTCCATGAGGGTGGAAGATTCCTTGATGGCATTAAAAGTTGGATTTGCAGCAACCCTGGCAGCGCTGTTCTTTTGTACATAATCCATGTCATAGCCAGGAGAAACACGGTTGTAAAAAGCCCTTGGGATTTCATCCCAAGGCAATGCATCAGGATTGTCTTTTTCCCTGTATTTAAGGGTTTCATACTGGTCAGGAAGAATGATATTGGGTGTTACGCCTTTGAGCTGCGTTGATCCACCATTGATGCGGTAAAACTTCTGTAAGGTCAGTTTTATGGTACCAATATCAGTGGCCTCTTTGTTGAAAGGACCAGTGCTGGGTTCCAAACCAATATTCCTTTGAACAGTGCCTTTTCCATAGGTAGAAGTACTGCCAATAACAACACCACGACCATAATCCTGAATGGCAGCTGCAAAGATCTCAGAAGCTGAGGCAGAAAATTCATTTACCATCACGGCCAAAGGTCCATCATACAAAACAGAACGATCCCTGTCTCTGAGTACCTGAGGATTCCCCTCTCTGTCTTTAACCTGTACAATTGGGCCTTCTGGGATAAAGAAACCCACCATCTGCACAACGTCATACAAAGAACCTCCGCCATTGTTTCTGAGATCCATGATGATTCCATCAACGGCTTGTTCCTTCAGTTTGATGATTTCCTTTGCCACATCCTGAGAACATTTTGGGCCGTTGGGTCTTTCCCAATCTGCGTAAAACTCAGGAAGGAATATGTATCCAATCTTTTTTCCTCCTTCAATGATCACAGCACTTTTGGCATATGTTTCATCCAATACCACCTCGTCCCTGATCATTGAAACGATCTTTATGGTTCCATCAGCTTTTTTGATTGTTAACCTCACTTCAGTACCTTTTTTACCCCTGATCAGCTTTACAGCATCTTCGGTTTCAAAACCAGTGAGATCAGTGGGCTCTTCAGCTGCCTGACCAACTTTCAATACCTGATCGCCAACTACCAGTTGTTGAGATTTATAGGCTGGAAGACCTGCCACGATGGTAGCAATCCTTATGGCTCCACCTTCATCATTGCGCAATGAGGCGCCAATGCCATAAAACCTTCCACTCATTTGTTCATCAAATGATCTTTTTTCCAATGGAGGAAAGAATGTGGTATGAGGATCCATGAAATTGGTAATGACATTGACCAGCATATCAAACCTTTCATCTGGCTTGGTTTTGATAATGATCCGATCAAAATTTCTTGTCATGATCAGCTTCACTTTGGCCCTGGCATCCTTCTCGAGATCTGCATCTGCCTTGTAGGCACTATCGCCCTTCTTCATGGTATTGCGTTGATCCATCAGATCAGACAGGCGTTCAAGAGTCAAGAATTTCAATCTTTTTCTCCATGCATCCTTTCTTGCAGCTTCATTCTTGGGATAATCAAGCTTCTCCGGTTCTAAAACAATGGATTCGTCTGCGGTAAACTGAAAAGGATTCTGTAACAATTCAGGGTAATATGCTGCAACTTCTTTGGTTCGTTTTGCATAAACCAGATCCACTGCATAAAAGTAAGCGATGGGTGCACCATGCAGTTCGTCATCAATGGTGGTCTCATACTTTTTTAGATCCTTGAGATCAGATTGTAGAAAAATATTCTTGTCCGGATCTAAGGCTTCCAGGTATTTCTTGTGAATGTTCTGCGAGAAAACATCATCCACTTTTTTGGGGCTGTAATGCGCAGCTTCCAGCATATCTGCCACCTGCTGAAAAATCAGCTGGTATTTATCTGGAGGATTACCAATACCTGAGGAATTGAAGGTTAACAACAAACCTGCCAACACAAGAACGATCACGACTGGTAAGGATTTTTTACTGAACATAAATTGTAAAAATTTAGATGACATATTCAAAATTAACCCTTTCAGGAACTTATGGTTCGTTTTTGTGATGAAAGGAGCCCAAAAGTTATGTTAAGAAAGCATAAAAAGCCAGGAAAGATGAAAAAATAAAAGGGTATTCTTGCTAAATGAAGAATACCCTTTTAAAAGAGGGAGGATGATGGGTCTCGAACCCACGACCTTCTGAACCACAATCAGACGCTCTAACCGACTGAGCTACAACCTCCATATTGATGGAGTGCAAAATTAATGGAAATGTTTACTTTACCAAAATTGAATTTGACTTGGTTAAGATCAACTAACTTTGTAAAAAATTTTGGCTATGAATTATTGGCTCATTTTAATCCCTTTGATATCTGCCTTTATTGGTTGGTTCACCAATTGGATAGCCATAAAAATGCTTTTTCACCCCAAAGAACCCAAAAAAATTCTTGGGATTACCTTTCATGGTATTTTTCCCAAAAGGCAACAACAATTTGCAGAAAAACTGGGTAAACTTGTTAGTGAGGAGCTTTTATCATTCAAAGAAATTGAGGAAAAAATTGTCAATCCGGATAACCTTTCCAAAATGATGCCCCTCGTTGAAGGAAAAATCGACCTTTTCCTTCGTGAAAAACTCAGCAGCGTTTTTCCGATGATTTCCATGTTTATCGGACAAAATACCATCAACCAATTAAAAATCGTCTTCATGCAGGAGCTCGAATCCATGTTCCCTGAAATCATTGGTTCCTACATGAAGAACATAGAATCTCAACTTGATCTTGAAAAAATGGTAACAGAAAAGGTTTCTGGATTCTCCAGTGATAAAATGGAATCCATACTCAACCAGATCATGTCCAAAGAATTCAGGTTTGTTGAAGTTATTGGCGGTGTTTTAGGTCTGCTCATTGGTATTTTACAGGTTTTAATCACTTTATTGACATCCTGAACTTAATTCATCCTTTTTTGTTTAACATTTACTTGACTTTCAATACGAATGCTTAAAGGATCAAAAAGCATCCAATCCATCAAAACACAGCTTAATGTCAAAATTATTCCTTGCCTTATTGACTTTCCTATCGCTTAACACTTTTGCTCAATATCCTGGAGGTGGTAGACCATCCGGAGCCAACCAAAACATGAATATTGGTCGATTTTACGGCAAAATCATGGATGCCAAAACCAATAAAGGGGTTGAGGCCTCTTCTGTTCAACTTGTACAATCCGTTTTTGATAGCACAACCAAAGCAAAGAAAACCAAAATTATTGGTGGTCAGTTGACCAAGAGCAATGGTGACTTCAGCCTTGAAGGTCTTCCTGTAAGGGGTCAATTTATCCTGAGGGTCACAGCCATTGGTTATCTTGCCCTGGAAAAACCAGTAAAGTTTGACCTCGGCCCCAACGGCAATGATTTTTCAAAAATCATGAGCAATGCAGACGTTGATCTTGGAAATATCAAGCTTGAACTTGATGCAAAACAACTGGAGGAAATCAAGGTAGTGGGTACGAAGCCCTTCATGCAAATGGGCGTAGACAGGAAAATCTTTAACGTTGAAAAGAACCTTGTTTCTACCGGACAAACCGCTTCAGAGATGATGAGGAACATTCCTGGTGTCGATGTAGACATTGATGGTAATGTTAGCCTTAGGAATGCATCTCCAACCATTTTCGTAGATGGAAGACCCACCAACCTTTCACTTGACCAAATACCCTCCGATGCCATTCAAAGTGTAGAGCTCATCACCAATCCCTCTGCCAAATTTGATGCCTCAGGTGGAATGTCTGGCATTATCAACATTGTACTCAAGAAAAACAGAAAAGCAGGTTATAATGGTAATCTACGTGCAGGAATTGACTCAAGGCTGATGCCCAATTTTGGCGGTGATATCAACATCAAGCAAGACAAGGTGAATCTATTTGCCAGTACCATGTACAACAAAAGAAAATCTATCGGTGAGGGAGAATCCATCAGGGAGGAATTCTTTGCCTATCCTTCCATCCGTTATGTCCAAGCCAACAATCCCAAAAGCCTCGGATTTTTCAATTACAACAGGGCTGGATTAGACTATTTTATCGACAACAGGAATACATTGACTGTTTCAGGCAGCCTGGTGATGGGTGAGTTCAATAATGAAGATAAACTGTCCATAAAAACAGATACGCTGTTTACTACTGGAACAAAATCAATTCTATCCCAAAGGGCCACCAGCTCAGGGTATAACTTCAACAATTATGGTTCTGCCGTAGGTTTCAAACATCTTTTTAGCAAAAAAGGAATGGAATTGACCGCTGATTTCAACTACAACAAAAGCAACAACAAGAGCAATGGCGGTTTTCAAACCCAATATTTTGATTTGCAAAGCAACCCTAAAGGGGGCCTGATCAATCAAAAGCAAAATGGTGAGGGCGGAAATTCTTTGTACACCATTCAAACTGATTTCACCAATCCGCTGGGTGAATCATCCAAAATGGAACTAGGATTCAGGGCTGCCATCAGGGATTTCCAAAGTGAAAACCTCAATTACATTTACAACATTGCCTTGAACCAGTATATTCCCATCACCTCTATCAATGCCAACTATAAATTCAATGACAAGGTATTGGCGGTTTATGGTACCTATGGAAATGTAATTGGCAAGAAAACCAACTACCAGATTGGTCTGAGGGCTGAAAACTCTAAATATACTGGCACTTTAATTACAACAGGTAAGAGTTTTGGAAACAGTTATCCATTGAGCCTCTTCCCTAGCCTTAATTTTACGCACCAGATCTCCCCAACCCAGGATTTGCAATTCAGCTATGCAAGAAAAATAAACAGGCCAAGTTTCTTCCAGATTCTGCCTTTTGTAGACTATACCGATTCTTTGAACATCAGCAGGGGTAATCCAGACCTCATTCCTGAATTTACCAACTCCGTTGAACTGAACTATCAAAAAACATTTAAAGGGAATAACAGTTTGTTGGTTTCTGCTTACTACAAACAAACGGATAACCTGATGACCCGCTTTCAGGTTAAAGAAGCCAGCACGATTCCAGGGAAGGACATCCTCGTCAATACCTATATCAATGCCAATAGCAGCCGTGCTTATGGCCTCGAAATGACCTCCAGAAACCCTCTTACCAAATGGCTTGAGTTGACCACCAACCTCAACTTCTTCAATTCCAGCATCAACAGCAACAATCTTCAGGTTGACCTCAACAATTCATTGTTCAGCTTATTTGGAAAAGCCAATGCCAACATCAAGCTTCCAGCGAATTTCACCCTTCAACTGGCCTACGATTTCAGGAGCAAATCAATCTTGCCACAAAACAATTCAAGTGGTGGATGGAGCGGCGGCAGAAGTGGTGGTGGCAGCAGCATGGGTGGCGGAAGCTGGGGTGGATTCCAGCAAACTTCTGCCCAGGGCTATGTTAAACCCAATTATGGATTTGAATTTGCCCTAAAGAAGGATTTCCTGAAAGAAAAAAGAGGATCACTAACATTGAGCATGAACGATATGTTCAAAACCAAAGTATATGGTTCTTATTCTGAATCACAGTATTTTACCCAAACCAATTCAAGAAGGCGTGATTGGCAGGTGTTTCGACTGAACTTCAGCTATCGTTTTGGAAAAGTTGATGCAACAATATTCAAACGAAAAAATACAAAAAGTGGAATGGATGGCATGCAGGAAGGCATGCAAATGCAATAACAACCATCATAAAAAAGCCGCTTGACAACAAGCGGCTTTTTTTATCTTCTTTTACCCAATAGCATGGGTACAAATGAAAACTCATCAAATTTTTCCTCTTCAAAGCTCCCATCGGCCAATTTGGTAATTCTGTGCATGCGCTGTATTTCCCCTTCATTCAAAGGCAAAACCATGCATCCGCCTATCTTTAATTGGGCCAAGAGCTTTTCAGGGACAAATGGTGCAGCAGCAGTGATCAATACCTTATCAAATGGCGCGAAAGTTGGTAAACCTTCAAAACCGTCACCATAAAACATCCTCAACGTATGGTACTTTTTAAGGAATTGAAATTCCTTGTTGGCATCAAAAAGTTTTTTCTGCCGTTCGATAGAAAAAACCTTTGCCTGCAACTCACATAGAACAGTTGCCTGGTATGCACTTCCTGTGCCCACTTCCAAAACCTTATCAAATGGCTTGATTTGCAAAAGTTGGGATTGGTAGGCAACCGTATAAGGATGTGAAATGGTTTGATCCTCGCCTATTGGAAAAGCACGGTCTTCATATGCCTGTTGTTCAAATGCGGAATCAAGAAAAAAATGACGAGGAACATTCATCAATGCCTGTAAGACATTTTCATCGGTAATTCCCTTCTCCCTGATAAGGTTGACCAACTTGTTTCTAAGTCCTTTATGAACAGGCCTATCATCTATATTCCTCATGTCTGTATCCCCTTGATAAATTTTTGAAATCTACTATACCAACCCCAGTTCAGCAATGATCAGATTGATCTTATCACCCAGGGATGCATAGGCTGCATCAAAATCTTCTACTTGATCCAGCTTACCCTGTACGCTAAAATAAAATTTTATTTTAGGCTCTGTACCTGATGGCCTTGCGCTGATTTTGCTGCCATCTTCCAGTACAAATTGGAGCACATTGCTCTTTGGAAGATCAATAGCACAGACTTGTCCATTGGCAAAATCTTTGGCCTCTCTTTTTTCATAATCATAGAGTCCAATAACGGGCACACCACCCAGGGTTAAAGGAGGATTGCTTCTGAATGTATCCATCATTGCTGCAATCTGTGCCTGACCGTCTCTCCCCTTTTGGGTAATTGATATGAGATGCTCTCTAAAAAGTCCGTATTCTTTGTAAAGCTCTACCAGTTTTGTAAATAAACTTTTACCTGCATCCTTCTCATAGGCTGCCATTTCACAAAGGAAGGCCACAGCACTAACAGCATCCTTGTCCCTTAACTGGTCACCTATCATCAAGCCATAAGATTCTTCTCCACCAATGATATAGTTTTCATGGGCCTCCTTGGAT
>JBIPNK010000119.1:0-4153 GCA_044373365.1 Chitinophagaceae bacterium | reverse complement strand
GTACATTGTAACATTTGATTTCATTCTTTGCTGATATGATGTCTATCAGGTCAGTGGTGACAATGGTTTTGACAACCATATCGTTGTCTTTGGACAGCCCTTTTTTACGCCTGGCTTCAATCATATAATTGAAGGCCAGTACTGCAGTCTGGTTACCATTCAATAAAACCCAATTTCCATGGTTGTCTTTTACGCCTACACCTACACGGTCTGCATCAGGATCTGTACCCAACAGGATATCAGCATCTATCAACTGGGCCTTTTTTAAACCCAGGCTCATGGCCTCACTTTCTTCCGGATTGGGATAGATTACTGTTGGGAAATTTCCATCGGGTATGATTTGTTCATCAACCAGTGTCAGATTGGTGAAACCAAAAGCAGATAATACATCTGGTACCAGCTTGATGCCGGTTCCATGGATGGGGGTATATACTATCTTCAGGTCTTTTTGGCGTTCAATGGCATCGGGATAGATACTCAAACCCTTTACCATATTGATATATGCCTTGTCCATCTCTTCTCCAAGAATATGAAGATTGGCTTCTCCACCAGTCCATTTGACCTCATCCACAGATTGTATTTTCTGTACTTCTGTAATTACATTTTTATCGTGGGGAGGAACCAATTGTCCCCCGTCGTTGAAGTATGCTTTGTAGCCATTGTATTCTTTTGGATTGTGTGAGGCAGTGCAAACAACTCCTCCCTGGCAATGCAGGTGCCTGATGGTGAAAGAGAGCTCAGGTGTAGGCCTCAAAGCGTCAAAAAAGTAAACCTGAATGCCATTGGCCGCCATCACATTGGCTGTAATTTCAGCAAAAAATCGGCTGTTGTTTCGGCTGTCATGGGCAACTGCAATCCTTATTTGTTGGTTTGGGAAAGATTGAATCAGGTAATTGGCAAAGCCCTGTGTTGCCATGCCAATGGTATATTGGTTGATCCTGTTTGTACCAACACCCATGATTCCCCTAAGACCACCTGTTCCAAATTCCAGATCACGGTAAAAGGCATCAGCCAACTCATCAGGACTATTGGAAATGAGTTCTCGAATGGTATTTTTTGTGGCTTCATCGTAATTCCCTGCTAACCATTTATCTACCCGAGCCTTGATCATTGCTTCCATTTGACAATAATTTTTACAAACTTAACAAACAGAGCCGTAAATGCAATTAACTTCATCCTTTATATTAAGGCTTGTATGTTGTATCGCTTTTTATACCATATTTTTTGCACTATGGTCTTGTTGACCATAGGTTTAAGTATTCATGGTCAAGACAGTTCTGTCGCCCATGTCAATACAAAAAAATGGGTGCTGGGAGGTGTTCAGGCAGGCTTATGGGGTGGAACATTCTATTCGCTGAACAAAACCTGGTATGCCAATTACCCTCGCAGTGATTTCCATTTATACAACGACTGGAAAGAATGGCAACAGATGGACAAGGCAGGTCATGCATGGTCCAGTTATCAAATCAGCAACCATACCAGTAAAATCTGGCAATGGGCGGGTATGGAAAAGAAAAAAGCCATCATGATTGGAGGTATCAGTGGCATGGCTTATTTGAGCATTATTGAAATTTTGGATGGATATTCAGACAAATGGGGGTTCAGCATCCCTGACATTCTCGCCAATTCCGCAGGTGCAGGCATTTATGCTGCCCAGGAACTCGGTTGGAATGAACAAAGAATTACCATCAAACTCTCCTATTCTCCCTACAGGTATGGAACATTACAGACAAGGGCGAATGCCTTGTTTGGATCAGGGGATGCAGAGAAGATACTCAAGGATTATAACGGCCAAACCTATTGGGCAAGCGTAAACATCAAGTCTTTTTTTCCAGACTCCCATTTCCCCAATTGGTTCAATATTGCCCTTGGCTATGGTGCAAGGACCATGTTGGGTGGTTATGAAAACAGCTGGACAACAGCATCGGGAATCACCCTTAACCGCTCTGACATTCCCAGGTACAAACGGTTTTACTTGTCAGCAGACATTGATTTGACGAGGATCAAGACAAAGAACAACATATTAAAGACCGTTTTTTCTCTTGTCAATGTGTTGAAAATTCCGGCACCAACGCTTGAATGGAATGGACAAGGAAAACTAAGGTTTCACCATTATTTTTATTGATTTATGCCACATAGGCACCCGCCAATTTACCATCCACAACCTCTACGAAGATATTTTCCTGCAAGGTGGTAGCCAATGAAATCCCTACATAATCCACATGAACCGGAAATATTTTATAACTTCTTTCAACAAGTGTAAGTGTCTGGATTTGCTTGGGAGAAAGGTGCAGAAAAGGAAGAATGGCATACAACAGGGTTTTTCCGCTGTTCACCACATCATCAACAACAATCAGGATTTTATCCTTCAGCTCAATGCCAGAGGGAATTGAGCAATTGAGTGGATTGGACTTATCGATTTGGATTTCAATCAAGTCAATCTGTAATGAAGAAATCTCACCCAGAATGGCTTTTAGTTCTTGTGCAACAACGAAACCATTTTCCCTGATGCCGGCAATGGAAACAGCTGTTGTTCCATTGTTTCTTTCCAAGATTTCAAAGGCCATTCTCCTGAGTTTCATCATGGCTTTTTCTGGTGCAAGGATGTACTTCTTTCCCATGTTGTTGGTATGATTATTGAATAGTTGTGTAATTTAGTACACTTGCCACAAACAATATAAAAATGAATTTAGCCTATCAACACCTTATACCTTCCACATTTAGCGATTCGTCAAGGGTTTGGATCTACCAAAGCAGCAGGGTTTTTACCCTTTCTGAAGCACTTACCATTGAAAAAATACTGGAAGATTTTACTGCTGACTGGAAATCCCATGGAACACCCGTCAAAGGTTTTGGCACCTTGTTTTTCGGACAATTCATTATCCTGATGGCAGATGAGGAGGTTACCGGTGTAAGCGGATGCAGTACCGACAGTTCTGTAAGACTGATCAAGGCATTGGAAGAAGAATACAAAGTTTCCATGTTCGACAGGATGAACCTGGCTTTTTATGTCAATGAAAAAGTGCAGCTCCTACCCTTTTCTCAACTGAACTATGCCATAGACAAAGCCTTCATTGTTAAGGAGTCCTTATTTTTTGACAACACTGTCTTGACCAAGGCTGAGTTGCTTGAGCGATGGATTACACCGTTATCCGCTTCCTGGCTGGGGAAAAGGATACTTCCCCAGGCCATCAATAATTGAATATTTAAGTGTGACAATTTGTCATAACTCTCCTTTTTCACTAATTTTGCAAAATGCTCAATTTTGCCAACAAAACAATTGATGAAAACCGTCAAGGTGAGGCTTATGCTGGTGAACATGCTACTGAAGCATCACCCGGAAAGCGTTTTTATATAGAAAGTTATGGTTGCCAGATGAATTTCAGCGACAGTGAAATCATCGCATCGATCCTCCATACGGAAGGTTTTGGTCCTACCCGAAATGTTGAGGATGCAGACCTTATTTTCCTGAACACCTGTTCAATAAGGGAAAAAGCGGAACAAACAGTCCGAAAAAGGCTTACTGAATTCAAAAAAATCAAAAAACAAAGACCCTCGTTGCTAATTGGCGTATTGGGATGCATGGCAGAAAGGCTGAAAAGCAAACTGCTTGAAGAAGAAAAACTGGTTGATATAGTGGTTGGCCCCGATGCATACCGCAGCTTGCCACAGTTGATTGACGAAGCCGATTCAGGCACAAAAGCGGTAAATGTTTTGCTCAGCAGGGAAGAAACCTACGCTGATATTTCTCCTGTCCGACTCAACTCCAATGGAATCAATGCATTTGTAAGCATCATGAGGGGTTGCAATAATATGTGTGCTTTTTGTGTTGTTCCTTTTACAAGAGGAAGGGAAAGAAGCCGGGATGAGGCCTCTATCATTGCAGAATGCCAGGACCTGTTTGAACAAGGCTATAAAGAAGTAACCTTGCTCGGCCAAAATGTTGACAGTTATTACTGGGTTGACCCTAAAACCAATCATCCGGTAGATTTTGCCATGTTGCTGGAGAAAGTGGCACAGATCAGTCCATCCCTTCGCATCCGGTTCAGTACATCCCATCCCAAAGATATCACAGACAAGGTCTTGCACACAATGAAGGCACATGCCAATATTTGCAAATACATCCACCTTCCGGTGCAAAGTGGCTCTACAA
>JBIPNK010000109.1:0-5873 GCA_044373365.1 Chitinophagaceae bacterium | reverse complement strand
CCTTGACATCATGCGTCAGTCTCAGTATGAGTACAGCTATATGTTTGCCTATTCAGAAAGGCCGGGCACCCTTGCTGCAAAGCGCTATACAGATGACATTCCTGATGAAGTAAAAAAACGCAGGCTGGATGAGATCGTCAAGCTGCAAAACAGTTTATCCCTTGAAACGAATAAACTAGACATTGGAAAGATTTTTGAGGTTTTGATTGAAGGGAATTCCAAAAAAAGTGACCAGCAATGGATGGGCAGAAACAGCCAAAATAAAGTAATGGTTTTTGATAAAATTGAAAATACCCTACTTCAACCGGGCAGTTTTGTGCATGTGATGGCAGAATCTTGTACGCAAGGAACCCTGATGGGAAAAATTGTCAACCATTCCTAACACCACCAATCAATGGACATTCAAAGCATAAAGAACAGGTTTGGCATCATTGGTAACTCCCCCGCCCTCAACTATGCATTGCAGGTGGCTACCCAGGTTGCCAATACCGACCTTACTGTGCTTATCGTAGGAGAAAGTGGCGTCGGAAAGGAGATTTTTTCACAGATCATCCATGCGTTGTCGCCAAGAAAACACAATCCTTTCATTGCGGTGAACTGTGGCGCCATACCCGAAGGAACCATCGATTCTGAATTATTTGGCCATGAAAAAGGATCATTTACAGGGGCTGTTGACTCAAGAAAAGGCTATTTCGAGACGGTCAATGGTGGCACCCTTTTCATGGATGAGATTGGGGAAACACCTTTGGGTACCCAAGCAAGGCTGTTGAGGGTTCTGGAGAATTCAGAATTCATCAGGGTTGGATCTTCAAAAGTGCAGAAAACAGATGTAAGGGTTATAGCGGCAACAAACAAAGACCTGCTAACCGCAACACAGAACAACAAATTCAGGGAAGACCTGTATTATAGGCTCAACACAGTGCCCATCAGGGTTCCCTCACTAAGAGAGAGAAAAGAAGATATCATCCTGCTTTTCAGAAAATTTGCGGTTGATTTTGCTGAACGATACAGAACAAGTCCGATTCAGCTGACCGAAGAGGCAAAAACCATGATCCTCAACTATCCCTGGCCAGGAAATGTGCGTGAATTAAAAAATATTGCTGAGCAGATATCCGTATTGGCTGAAGATAAAACCATCACAGGAAACGACCTAGAAAGATTTTTACCCAAGAACAACGTCAATAATTTACCTATGTTGGTTGGATCTGGCCACATGTCTTCAGGCCAGAATGAATTCATGAATGAGCGTGACATCCTTTACAAGTTGTTCTTTGATTTGAAAAAGGATGTAACGGAGATGAAGAAAATGTTTCTTGAGATCGTTCAAAATCCTTCTAATATTCCATCAGTTTCACATGTAATGGAAGAATCTTATCTGCAAGACCTGCCGATTACAAGACAGCAGCAGGATCACCATACCCTTGGAAGCATCATTCCTGTTACCAGTCAACCCATGTTATTAACAGAAAACAGGGACATGCAGGATACCATAGTTGTTGATGAGTCACTCAACATCATGGACAAGGAAAAAGAATTGATTGAGAAAGCACTGCGCAAGCACAAAGGAAAAAGAAAAGATGCTGCCTCCGATTTAGGCATCAGCGAAAGAACGCTTTACCGAAAACTGAAAGAATATGATATTGAAGATTAATACTTTATACGGCAAGTATGCTAAATATCTGCTTGTTATATTGGCAATTGTCAGTATCCAAGGTACTTGCAGGTATTCATTGAAAGATGTTTCCATCCCTCCAGAAATAAAAACGGTTAGGGTATTCTTCATAGAAAACAAAGCCAGGTACATCAACCCTCAGTTGAGCCCGAAACTTTCAGACAAGCTCAGGCAGAAAATTATCAACCAGACCAGGCTTTCACAAACCAATAATGATGCGGACTATGAAATAAGTGGTTACATCAGCGATTATTCCGTTAACACATCCGGTATTTCACAGCAACAGGTTGCCAGCAACAACCTAAATGTTACCGTACACATTATTTTCAGGAACAGACAGGATGAGAAAAAGAACTTTGAGGCAGATATCACAAGGAATTTCCCTTTTTCTGCCAACAAAAGCCTGACACAAGCTGAAGCTGAGTTGAATGAACAGATGGTCAACAACCTTACCGATGAGATTTTCAATCGGATTTTTTCAAATTGGTAAAGGAGCTTAAATTAGCACAATGACGAAGGAAACTGACTTTATGATTCAATCCCTCTTTCAGAGAGAAAGCATGGATGAAATAACACTTGACGAACTCAAGGGTCATGCTGAAGAGTTTCCCTATTCTTCTATCATACAATTTTTGTATACCTGTAAGCTAAAATCTCAATACCACCTTGACTTTCCTGAAGCTGTTTCGAAAACAGCGTTGTTTTTTGATGACTCCAGTTGGCTCAATTACCAACTCAGGGAAGAAGCCGAGAAAGGAAATTTCAGGAAAATCCTTTACGACAGTCAGTATAATAATATCAGTGAGGATGAAGAGGTTGATGAAGTTGAAGGGGTTGAGGCGGTTGAAAAAGTAGATTTTGAAGAAAAGGAAGGAGGCTTTCATGAGCCTGCAATAGTTCAATCCACTGAGAAGAGTGAACTGCAAGACAACGAAAAGAATACGGTTCTCCAAACAAACAAAGATTTTGAATTCCCCCTAACACCCTACCATACCGTTGATTATTTTGCCTCCCTTGGGATCAAAATCAACATCGAAAGTGATAAGGATGAGCTTTCCAGGAAGGTCAAAAGTTTCACTGCCTGGCTAAAAACAATGAAAAGGCTCCAACCTGAGGCAGAAATAGTTACCGCTAAGGATATTCAATCTATTGTTAACACCCATAAGGATAAAGAGCGTCAATCTGAGGCGGTATTCACGGAGGCTATGGCCGAAGTTTACCTCAAACAAGGACTTAGGGAAAAAGCCATTGAGGTTTATGACAAATTAAGTTTGCAAAATCCTCTCAATAGCCATAATTTTGCAGACAAAATTTCACAGATCAAAGAAAACAAGATATGACAACAATTTTTATCATCTTAATCATATTGGTTTCAGTCCTTTTGGCGGGTATCGTTTTGATCCAGAATCCAAAAGGTGGAGGACTAGCCGGTAATATTGCAGGATTCAGCAACCAATTCATGGGTGTAAAACAAACAACTGATGTATTGGAGAAAGGAACCTGGGTACTGTCAAGTATTTTAGTTATTCTTTGCCTGATTTCTGCTTTGGTAATCAATTCAGGTAAAACAGCTGGATCTGATACTTTGAAAAGTATCCCAACCACCACCGGAAATGCAGCTCCTCAACAGTCACCTGCTCCTATGCCACAGGCTCCAGCTCCTGCACCAGCTGCGACTCAACCCAAATAATCTAATTTTATTTTTATAAAACCCTGCTTTTAAAAAGCGGGGTTTTTGTATATATTGAGGTATGGTACAAAAAAAAATACGGAAAAAGCTGGTCAAAAAAAAATCTAACAGAACCTCAATTCTTTTGCTGGCTGTACTGTCCTTCGTTTCTGCGGCTTTCTTTTATGTGCTTTTTCTCAGACCTTCAACCAGTTTCAATGCAGAGCAGGCAACTTTGTATATCCCAACCAAGAAGGCTGACAAATCATTTGTAAAGGAACTTGTACGCAAACACCTCAAACCGGTAGGATTTACCACATTTCTAGCTTTGTCTGAATGGACAGGATACTGGAAAGCAATCAAGCCGGGCAAATATGTAATCGAAAAAAATGCAAGTATTTTTACAGTTTTCCGGAATTTAAATGGGGGAAGACAGACACCTGTTGTACTTACGATCAACAAATTCAGAACAAAAAGAGAGCTTGCCAAATATGTTGGTGGGAAGCTTGAATGCACTGAAGCTGATATTTACCGCTTCATCACCAACAAGGATTCCATTGAACCATTCGGAGTTTATCAGGAAACCTTGATGACCCTTATCATACCCAACACCTATGAAATTTACTGGAACAGCAGCCCCAGTGATTTCATGAAGAGGATGACCAAAGAGTCAAATTCGTTTTGGAATGACAGCAGGATTGACAATGCAAAATTGCTTGGACTTTCCAAAGAAGAAGTGATTACAATAGCCTCCATTGTTGAAGAAGAGACCAATAACAAAGCTGAAAAACCGACAATGGCAAGTGTTTATATCAATAGGTTGAAAAAAGGCATGCCCCTGGGCGCTGATCCAACCATCAAGTACGCGGTAGGAGATTTCAGCATCAAAAGGGTTACATTCAAGCACATCAGTTCAACTGCAAGCTCTCCATACAATACATATAGAAACAAAGGTTTGCCTCCGGGGCCAATATGTACACCATCGATTTCCTCAATTGATGCAGTTTTAAAAGCTGAAAAAACTGACTTTTTGTTTTTTTGTGCAAATGCAGACTTCTCAGGATCGCATAGCTTTGCATCAACGGCAGAAGAGCATTATGAAAATGCCCGAAAATACAGAAGGGCTTTGGACAGTCTAAGGATACACTAATCGATTACAATGATTAAACTACAAAGGATCCTGATTGAAAGCAGGCCTGTAAAAACAGTGATCAACTGGTCTAAAAAACTGGTTTTGCCAGGTTTTGAGGGCCTTCCTTTGTATGATGTGCTTCATTTTTTCTACAAGCAGACACAACAAATAGGCCTGAACGAAAGGGCTGCTTCTGTGGCATTCAACTTCCTGATGGCCATTCCGCCTCTGTTCATTTTCATCTTTACCCTTTTATCGTACATACCAGGCTCCAAAAGATTGTACGAGGAGGTTCTTGTTCTGCTGCGCGGTGTAATTCCGGATGCAACAACATACACCATGATCAAAAATGTAATGGATGACTTTTTCTCTACAGGTACGGGTACACTGTCATTCGGTCTTTTACTGGCATTGTATTTCTCCTCAAATGCCACTTTGACCATCATGAGAACTTTTAGAAAATCCATGTTGCATATCGAATTGGAAGAACGAAATTTCATTGAAGTAAGGCTCAGTGCCATCAGGCTTACTTTTATCATTGTCTTGTTGATCATCGCCACTATAATTATCATGCTCACGCAAACCATCATTTTGAACTGGATTATTGAGCAAATGAAGATCAAAGACAGTATTGTTGATTTTATTTTGGGTTCCGGCCATTTTCTGCTCACTTTTTTTCTGATTTTTTTGGCGATTGGCCTTATCTACCGCTATGCACCACATGTCCAAAAAAAGTGGAAAATAAGGACCCCCGGAGCCCTGCTTGCAACCATTTTGATCATGTCTTTCACCTATTTATTCTCATATTGGGTAAACAATATTGCTTCTTATAATAAAATTTACGGATCATTGAGTAGCATTTTGATTCTGATGTTTTTGATATTCGTAAATTCACTCGTTCTATTGATTGGATTCGAGTTGAATGTCAGCATCAATTCACTTAAAAGCATTGCTGAGAAAAGAAAAAAAATTAACAACAAATAACATTCCACATGCGTCATTTCTTTGTTTTCACATGTCTATTGCTCACCCTAACTGGTTTTTCTCAAGAAAACATTACCCTTACGATCTCAGCAAAAAACAAACAGGGCAACAAAATTGAAGGAGTTGAAGTCAATTTCCTCAATTTTAACCCATCGGTAGACATCCAGGATAAAGAAAAACATGTGTATAACAATTTGACAAAGGGTTACTACGAATTGTTGATTACAGCCGAAGGTTATGCATCAGTGATCTGGAAGGGGCATCTGGATAAAACACAAGAGGTTTCTATTTTAATGGAATCCAACGCCATCAAGTTGGACGAGGTTGTTGTTTCCAATGATAAAAAGCAAGTGAATATTTTGAACACACCTGGCTCCGTTAGTTCCATCAACGCAAAACAGATCAGGGACATGAGG
>JBIPNK010000025.1:0-35827 GCA_044373365.1 Chitinophagaceae bacterium | reverse complement strand
GTTTCCTCATACGAATACCTGTACAATGAAAACGAGGGATCTCACCGGGTGGGGGTGAATTTGACGTATGGGGGGCTTTATCCATGGATTAGCGGAGGAACCAATTATACCATCGACAGAACGTACAAGGACAGCAGTCGGTTGATTCGCTGGAATGAATGGACCGGAAATGTTGGTTTGAGGTTACCCCTGAATTTTACTGCAGGAAAACTCTACAAGCAGCTCGACCTCTCGACAAGAATACACGGTGTGTCGCTTGATTATGATGCCAAAAATACCGTTTCATTCAAGGATAGGTTTATTTCTTATCTGCAGCATCAATTGAGTTGGTCCATGCAAACGCAACAATCTGTGCAACATATATATCCAAAATTTGCTTTTGTAACCCGATTGCAAAGCAGGATGGCGATTGGAAAAACCAGTGCCAACCAGTTGTTTTGGGGGTCACAACTGTATTTGCCTGGTGTTGGCCGCAACCATTCGCTGGTCTTGGGTTTCAATTACCAGATGCGGGACACACTCAGGCAGTATTCATTTTCGAATGGGTTTGCCATGGCCAGAGGTTATGATGCCATTGATTATCCCCGCATGTGGCGGACATCCTTCAATTACCACATGCCCTTGCTCTATCCCGACCTCGGTATCGGGAACATTGTCTATTTCTTGAGGGCGAGAAGCAATTTCTTTTATGACGACATGCACCTGAAGAGTTTGAGAACAGGAAAGATCATCAACCTGAGGAGTGCGGGAACGGAGATTTACTTTGATACCAAATGGTGGAACCAGCAGAACGTGACCTTCGGACTGCGGTACAGCAGGTTGCTGGATACAAAATTGTTTGTCAATCCCCCCAATCCGAACCGCTGGGAATTCATCATGCCCATCGATCTGCTTTCCAACTAGAATTCAACAATAAAACCAAAACTTGGTGTGGAGAAGGCATCATTGTTTTCCAGCAGCAGGGGTATGGCATTGCTGCCATCCATCCGGATTGGATTTCCATCGGTGGTTGCAAATCCCGCAGTTCCGTTCCTTTTAAAGGTATACTGTGCTGTACCAGGTGTTTTGGCCACGTACCAGTTGGTGACATCAAGATAAAGGTCGAGGGTGAAGCTGTTGAAATTCCATTTTTTGTCGATTCTCACATCGCTGGCATGGAAGGCGTCCAGCCTGAGTGAATTGTAGTTCCTGTTGTCAAGTATCCCGGTTCCTTGGGTGAGGTAGTTCAAGCGGGAAGCGGTCATGTCGAAAGGAGTATAAGGCGCGGCACCCTGGTACCTGAATTTCAGGCCAAGCTCCCAGTTCCTTTTGAACTTATAGCCCCAGGTGAGGCTGACCAGGTGGCGGTTGTCCCAGCTGGCAGGGATGTATTCTGCCTTTTGGTTGGTAAACGTGGAATGGTAGAACGTATAGCTCAGGATACCAAAGAAACGCTTGGTCAATTTCTTTTGTGCCAGGAATTCAATGCCATACGCTTTGCCTTTTCCAGCCTGGCTGATGGGCTCATTGCCAATGCTGCCAAACTCTGTTCCCTTGTTGGCGAGGCTCACCCCATCCAGCAAACTGATGGGATAGTTTGAATATCCTTTGTAGAATCCTTCCAGCGTGAACCGCAGTGAATTGCTGGGCATGTGTTCGATGCCTGCAACATAATGGGTGCTGTTGATGTATTTGCCAGGATTTGTGCTTACAGTTGAGAGAAGGGGATTGCTGAAAGCCAGTTGGGTGTAGGCAGGAAGCTTGTGGTATTGGCCTATGCTCGCGTTCAGGTTGGTCTTGCTTGTTGCTGCATAACTGACCGACAGGCGAGGGGAGAATTGTTTGAATGGGTTGGCCTCGCTGTTGCCCAGGGAGTTTCCATCAATGCGGGTTCCCAGGCTGATGGCCATCCTTTCGTTCATGATTCTTTTGCTCAGCTGTACAAATGCACCATATTTGAGGAAGTCGACCTTGTTTACGCTGTTGACAATCACTGCCGGCTGGATGATGGTGCCTGCAGTATTTTTGACCGCTTTTCTGAAAACATTGAAATAGCTGTTGTCAAAATCAACATACTGCGCTGAAGCTCCATAGCTGAGTTTGAGTCCATTGACGGTGGTACTGGCATCGAAACGGAGCTTGTTTTCAGTTTCAGTACTGTTGGTCATCAAGGTTCTGGTGGCCTCGCTGGGGTTGTCGTTGTCTTCATATTTGTCTGCCTGGTTGTTCAGGGTATTTCTGCTCAACGCCAGGTTCCAGTATCCGTTTGTGGTGAGTTTTTTAAGGCTGGCCCCAACGGTATAGTTCCACTGGTTGATCATGGGGTTAGAGTTGATTACATACAATTTTTCGTCACTGGCTTCTTTGGGTGCAGCAAATTTGAATTCATCGATGGCACCAATGCCCATGAAGCTCAGGGTTGTTTTGTCGTTGATCCTTGTGGTTGTTTTGAATTGGTAGTCCCAATAATTGGGCCTGATGGGCAGGTCGATGGCTTCAAACAGCAGTTGAAGGTAACTCCTGCGGATGGAGGCCAGGTAAGTTGTTTTTTTGGACAGAGGGCCATCAAGAGTGATGGCCAGTTCTGTGGCACTGAGGATGACATTTCCCTGGGTCTTGTAGCTGTTTCCAGATTTTTGCTTGAACTGAAGTACGCTGCTGAGTGCATTGTCATACCGGGCATCAAATGCACTGGTATTCATCTTTACTTCTTCGATAAAGTTGGCGTTGAGGATGCCCTGAGGACCACCTCCACTTCCCTGGGTGCCAAAATGGTTGATGACCGGGATTTCAATGCCATCGAGGTAGTATACGTTTTCACTGGGTGCACCGCCCCTGATAATGATATCATTCCTGAAGCCGCCACCGCCAACGCCACCGCCAACGCCAGGCAGAGACTGGATTACCTTGCTGATGTCGAAGTTTCCGCCAGGGTTCCTTTTGATCTCTTCTGTGGTCATGCGTTGTACGCTCAACGGGGATTCCAGGCTTGTGGCTTTAGCGGAGTTTCTTCTGTTCGTAATGACAATCTCATCCAGTTTTTTCGCAGCCATCTCCAATTCAATGGAAAGGGTGGTTTCATTACCAGAAGTCAGTACCACATTGTTGATGGTTTTGGCATTGTAGTTGAGGATGCTGAAACTGATGTTGTATGATCCAGGGGTGATATTGGTAATCCTAAAAAAACCGGTGGAGTCAGTAGTCGTTCCTTTATTGGTAGACTCCAATTTAATGGATATTCCAGGAATCGGCTTTAGGGTATTTTTATCGATAGCATATCCGCTGATGCGCGCCTGGGGGATATTTTGTGCTTTCGATGCAGAGATAAATAAAGTTGTAAAGCAAATAACAAGGAGAAATTTGAAGTTCATGTCAGTTGTTGATGATCTAAAAAAACTAAACCATTTTGTAGAAAGATGGTTCAGTTTTTAGTTGATATTTTCAACAAAAGAGAAAAAATATGCTATCAGTACTTGATGAATAGTTTTTCCTTGTCTCTTCTTACCTTTTTTGCATTGGCGAGGTAGTCTTGTGCCGCATCCCTGTATCCAAGTGCCAGCATACATACAGCGCTCAATCCCTTTGCTCCTAATCCAAGTACCTCATTTACACCGGCAGGATTAAACCCTTCCATGGGGGTGGAATCAATTCCTTCAACCGCTGCTGCTGCAAGTCCAACCCCAAGTGCGATATACGCCTGTTTTGAAGCCCAAGCATTCAAATCTTCCGGAGTACTGCTCTTTATTTTTCCTTTGATGCTATTGGATAAATCTACAAGTGCTTCAACAGGGATACTCCTTGTTGTGGCAATTTCCTGCATATAGGTATCAACATTATCATCATTGATGATTTTCCATGGGGCAAAAATCAATAGGGCAGAAGATTCTTTTATTTGTGGCTGGTTGTAGCATTGAGGAGCCAGTTTTTCTTTCATTGCAGGGTCTTGCACCACAATTACATTGTAAGGGGTTAAACCGTAAGAACTTGGCGCCAGCTGCACCGCATCAAGGATATTGTTCATTTTTTCTTCAGGTATCTGCTCGCCATTCATGCGCTTGGTGGCATAACGCCATTCCAATGATTCGATCAAGTTCATAATTACGTATTTTTAATGTTTGAACATCAAAGATACTCAAATTTCATTGTATAAAAAGTAGATTCTCCCTGTTTTTCCAGAGGTTATTGCGAAATCCTAAGATAAATTGAAGAATTTATTTTGAATCAATGAATTTGATATCTATATTTGCACCCCGTTTGGGAGTTTAGCTCAGCTGGTTTAGAGCATCTGCCTTACAAGCAGAGGGTCGGCGGTTCGATCCCGTCAACTCCCACAAAAGGTCACCAAACGGTGACCTTTTTGATTTATGTTTACATTTTACAGTCAGGGGTTTCCGGAAACTCCCACATGATAAAAGAAAAGGGTTACAATTTGTAACCCTTTTCTTATTTAGTTGATTTTCTTGAGGTAGATGTCTTTGTATTCCACTTTCATTTTCGCCATCACATGCACCTGAAGTCCAATCAGGCCTGTGAATTTTCGTTTGGTGGGATCTTCATCGGTTGTTTCACTCATCAATACACCATTGATATAATGCTGTAGGTGATTGCCTTTGGCGATGATGTGGATCTCGTTCCAATCGTCCACCTTGATTTTTGCTTTCAATTCATCTGATTTGCCAACAGATCCGGTGATGGTTGGCTTTTGACCTTCTTTCAACACGGATTGTTCACCCCGCATGGCCAGAAATCCACGGCCACGTTCTTCGTAGTTCTGTCCTGTGTAGCGGTTGGCGCCATCAATGTCAGCCTGGTATCCTTTTAATGCAAATGGGATGTTGTCTAAGGCCTCGCTGCGGTATTGCACGCCACTGTTGCCTTCCGGACTGATGCGGTAAGATGCCTTGAATTCAAAGTTTTCAGGAATAGTTCCACGATAGATCATGAAAGTATTGGTCTTTAGCGGTTTCTCTTTGGTTACTTCACCAACAAAGCACCCGTTCTCAATGCGCCAATGGGAAGTATCTGCCTCCCAGTTTTTCATGTTCTTTCCATTGAAAATCTTCTTGAAACCATCTTTTTGCTGTGCTTCCGAGACAAAAGTTGAACCCATGAAACAAAGCAGAAAAAGAATACTGAGGCGGTTGTATTTAATCATGAAAGCGGATTGATGCTTGATTGTTATTGGTTGTTGCAGACACTAACAGGTTTTCCAGCTGCGGGTTGCTGCAGAATCCAGGACGGCCTGACAAACTTTCTGGGTTTCCAGGGCTTCCTTGAAAGTAGGGGAGCAAGGCTCGCCGGTTTCGAGGCTCTTTAGAAAATCAGCTACCTGGTGTACAAAGGAATGCTCGTATCCGATGCCCAAACCGGGTACCCACCATTTGTTCATGTAGGGTTGTTCGCCATCGGTCACGTGGATGGAGCGCCATCCCCTGAGGTTGGACTCATCACCATTGTCAAAATATTCCAGGCGGTTCAGGTCGTGGAGATCCCAACGGATGGAGGCATTGGCACCATTGATTTCAAATGTATAGAGCGCCTTGTGTCCTCTGGCATACCGTGTAGATTCGAAAAGCCCGAGTGAGCCGTTGTTGAATTTGCAAAAGAATGAACAGGCATCATCAATATGCACTTGTTCTACTTTACCAGTCAACTGGTGCATGCGTTCTTTGACAAAAGTTTCCGTCATGCCTGATACTTCCTTGATACCACCATTGAGCCAGATAGCAGTGTCTACGCAATGGGAGAGCAGATCACCCACTACACCAGAGCCTGCTACTGCAGCATCCATGCGCCAAAGGGCTTCTCCACCCTGGGGCAGGTTTTCATTGATGGTCCAGTCTTGCAGAAAGTTCGCACGATAATGGTAGATCTTGCCCAGTTTGCCAGATTCAATGATGTTCTTGGCCAAGGTAACAGCAGGAATTCTCCTGTAATTGTACCAGACCGTGTTTTTTACACCTGCTGCCTCAATGGCATCCACCATTCCTTGTGATTCAGCAAGGTCTCTTGCCAATGGTTTCTCACAAAGGATCATCTTGCCAGCCTTGGCAGCAGCAATGGCAATCTCTGCATGGGTATCATTGGGTGTGCAGATGTCCACTGCATCAATATCATCTCTTTCAATCAGCTTTCTCCAATCGGTTTCTGTGCTCTCATATCCCCACTGTTCTGCAAATGCTTTCAGTTTGGTTTCATTGCGAAAACAAACGGCTTTCAGTACTGGAGTGTATTCGAGGTCGGGGAAAAAATTGCGGATGCGGTTGTAGCCATTCGAGTGGGTTCTTCCCATGAATCCGCCACCGATCAATCCTATATTGAGTGTCTTTTTTGTTGCCATTGTATACAAATTTTTGTTCGTGGTTAAATGTTGTTAAGCGCCTGTCCAACCATGGTGGTTCCTTACTTTGATCAAGGCTGCAAGGATATCGTTCCAGGTTTGTTGTTTCATCAAAACTTCGTTGGGGAACATGCAGCCATCCCAGCAAATGTGCTGAAAGGCCTTGGTGAGTTCGCCGTTTTCATCGCGCAGCCAAAAGCCTGCATGCTTTGCAATATCGAGCTTTCCGTTAGGATCAAGTGCCTGGCAGTGTCTTCCTGTTTTGTCGTGAGACCCTGTGCCATGAACGGTTCCATCGTTTTGTGCTACATGGAAATCAATGGTCCAGGGGCGCAATGCGCTGGTCAATTTTTTGAGTCCCTCATCCAAAACGGCGCCATCGCTCCAATCAAAATTTTCAGGAAGGATGCGATGCTCGGGTGCATTGTAGCCTAGCAGGTACAGCAAGGTATGGGCCATGTCTGCCTGGAATCCAATGTTCGGGCGGTCAACAGCCTCGAGGGTATCTACCATTGCTTTCCAGCTGTGCATGCCACCCCAACAGATTTCACCTTCAGCAGCCAGTCGCTCACCATAATCAGCGGCAACATCGCAGGCCTCACGAAACGTTTCTGCAATCAGTTTGGTGTTGCCTGCAGGGTCCTGTGCCCAGGCTTCTGGCTTGCTTGCAGAGTCGATGCGGATGATGCCGTAAGGGCGTACACCAGCATTGCGGAGTTTTTTTCCAAACTCACAAGCGCGTTTGACCATGTCTACAAATACGGCACGGTCTTCTTTGCTGCCCATGGCAGGTCCACCCCAGATGGGGGCCACCAATGACCCGATATTGAGGTTGAGTGCGCCCACTTTGTCAGCCAATCTTTTGATGCCATCTTCTGATTCATCGATGTTGAAATGGGGCTCAAAAAGGCCGATATCGATGCCATCAAATTTCACGCCATCCACTTCGGCATTGGCGGTGAAGTCGATAAGGGTGTCCAAAGAAATAGGGGGTTCTGAATCCGGGCCTTTTCCTACGATGCCAGGCCATGTTGCGTTGTGGAGTTTTGGATAATTGTTTTCAGACATATGGTTGCATTTTTATGATAAGAATTAAAGATTGTGTTTTGCTGCTTGTGCTTTGATGAAGGAAAGCCCATTGATGGCCATGTCCCAAGGGCCTGAGTATTCTCTCCATACATTGATGGCATTGGCAAAATCAGGATCGTTTCGAGAAAAGGCTTCGATGGTCAGCCATCCGTTGTAGTTGATTGCGGCAAGGCTTGCAAAGGTTTCATCCCAGTGAACATGGCCATCTCCTGGAGTTCCCCGATCATTTTCGCTGATGTGTACATGTGCCAAAACCGGAGCAATGGTGGACAGTGCCTCATGCGCTTTCTTCTCCTCAATGTTGGCATGATGGGTATCATACATCGCTTTCACATGCGGATGATCGGCCTTATCAACAAGATGCTTGAGCTGCACCATTGTATTGCAGAGATAGCATTCGAAGCGGTTCAATGCTTCCAGGGCAAGTGTGATACCAGCTTGGGCCGCATGTTCACCAGCCTGGTGCAAGACCTCTGCACACCAATTGTATTCGTCTTCCTGTGGCGGTTTTTTGGAAAAGTTGCCATGGGCAGAATGAAAGGGTCCGCAAAGAATGGAGGATTGCATGTCGTGTGCACGATCGATGCCCCATTTGATGCGGTCCAATGCTTGGGCACGAACAGTGGGAGAAGGGTCTACTGGATTATGCGCTGCATCCACTACAAATACACTGGTGGTTTCCAATCCAATGTTCTGTGCATGGTCACCAAAACGCTTGTATGCTGCATCATCCGGCGCACCGATAAAACATTCCACACCGTCGTAGCCAATGTCTTTCAGGCGATCGATAATGGGAAACTGCTCATCCGAAACCACGGCAGACCAAACCAATGTATTGAATCCAATTTTATACATACTGTTTTATTTTCTGTAGGGTACATTGATTTGCATAGGACCTTTCCATTTTTTGGGTACAGGTTTTCCTGCTGCCCAATGGATGGCATTGATGACCATGTGTTGAAATGGTTCCTGGTCAAAATCTTCCGGATGGCCAAGGGTGGTAAAAAAGATGCGTGCGCCAAAGCTGTTGGTACCCGTCCATGCTACTGGATTATCATAAGCTTTCTTGTTGTTGGGGTTGACAGAATGCCCCATCATCAAGGCTTTTGAGCCGTTGGAAGGATATTTGGGCAATACTTGATAAAGCCATGAACGGGCATGGAATGTTTTGCCTACGCCAGTAAGGATGGGGTCGTTGGATACGGAATCAATCATGGTAACATCTGTGGATGATTCATGGCCATAATGGGTATGCTTGTTAACGCCGCCCCAGCCGGGAGGACTGTTGAAAGCAAACTCTCCAAAGGCATTCCATTTCTCCAAAGGATGTCCCTTGGGATAATTGAACGCATGGGTGGTAGTGCGAAACCCAACCATCGGTTTTTTGGTTTTCAGGTAGTCCTCTATCAGCTGCACCTGATCAGCAGGAAGCTTGCGCCAACGCAGAAAGAATACGGCCATATCAGCCTCTTTGAGGGCTTCCAGTCCTGGTATGTTTTCCTCTGCATTGTGATCCGGATAAGCCTTCAACACGATGGTACGGAATCCATAATTTTTTTCCAGTTCTGCTGCAACAATGGGCAGGGTGGCTTCACCGCTGTATTCATGATCGCCTGTAACAAAAACAATCAACGGTTTTTTGGATTTCCCCTTTTGTTTTTGGCTGAATCCTGTTGCCAGGCAGAGCATAAAACAACAAAGAATGGAAATTGATTTTAGCATGGTATGTTTATTGATGATGATTGGTGTTCATTTTTTTTAAGGTAATGAAAAATCATGTTTTTTATTTCTCCATTGGATGAAGCTTGAGCAATTCCTCTGGTGTGTAGAATCCGCTTTTGTCCTTGATGGCTGCACGAACTTCTTTTACTTTTTCTGCAGTAACGGCCGGAGCTTTGTTGCCAAATGCGTTGCGCACATAGGTCAAAACCGCTGCCATCTCATTGTCATTCAGCATCCCTCCGTATTGTGTCATGGGAACCTGGCCGGGATATTGTTTTCCATTCACTTCAATGGGGCCATAAAGTCCTTTCATGACCAGTTTGATCAATCGGTCTTCATTTCCTGTAACCCATTTTGACCCACTGAGTGGAGGGAAACCGGCTGCTTCAAGGCCTTTTCCATCGCCTTGGTGGCAGGTATTGCAGTAACCATCGCGCATATAGATCGCTTTGCCTTTTGCTAAAACTTCCGAGTTTATACCTGCAGCTGTTGGCGCCTTGTCTGCAACATCCTGTTTTTTCTTGATGACACCACGGCCATTGATATGGGCCTCCGCTGTTGCATAGGGTTTTGCCATCCAGGAGTCCAGTGGTTTTTTTCCTGCTTCCAGGATGATGGGCAATCCTTTGTCCTTGCTCAGCCATGACGCTGCAACGATGGACTCGATGCGAACACGGGCACTGTCATCTTTTGCAGCAGCCATCAGGAGGGCAGCTTTGTCTGGCAGTTCATTGCCTGCAAAACGCGCCACCTCAACAGCAGCGGCCCGGATGCGGTAGTCCTTGGCTTTGAGCAGTTGGCGCAGCAATGGCTGATCGACCTTGTTTTGTCCCCAGCTTACCCAGAGTGCTTCCAACAAAAGCTTTTCGTATTGGGGTGAATTTTTATCCAGTTTGCTGATCCATTTTTTCAGTTCAGGGAGCACGGCTGTTGCTGGAAATTCCCTGAGTTCACGGCGAGTCCTGTAGCGTGTCCGGTATTCAGGCAACGTTAAATTATTCAGCAGTTCAGGGATGGTAGCACCGTCCACTTTTGCTGGAGTTACCAGCGGGCGTGAAGGGTAGGTAACACGGTATATGCGGCCATGGGTATGATCGCGCAATGGATCCCGGATGTTGTGCTGCATATGACCGATCAAGACATTGTGCCAGTCTGCAATGTACAAGGATCCATCAGGAGCAAATTCAAGATCAACAGGGCGATAATTGATGTCACTGGAACGGACAAGGTCTTGCCTGTGTTGGGTTGAATACCCTGCACCTGCATCCATCATTTTATGTTGCTTCGTCCCAAGAAATCCAATGGTATTGTTGATGAGCATGTCTCCCTGTACTTCATCAGGGAAATGCCTGCTGGAGATAAATTCCAGTCCTGAAGTTGGCCTTACACGGTGCTTCTCTTCAATGATAGACGCGGGTGTTGGAGTGGCTTCGCCATAACGAGACTTCACGGTACCTGGCGTCATCCAGGTAACATCTGGTCCTGAAGTTTCTGCATAGAAAACCTGTCCCCAATTATCAAAGGCGATACCCCAAGGGTTGGGAATGGACAGCTGAGCAATGCGATCAAGCTTTTTCTTTTTGGTATCGTAGCGGAAAAATCCACCATTGGTGCCGCGCACAGGACCATAAGAAGTTTCAATATCATTGGCCAGAAATACCCCTTGACCCATGTAAATGGAGCCAGATGCATCTGTGGTATAGGCATGGTGCGCATGATGGGTATCATGATCATCAAATCCACTCAAAAGAATTTCCCTGCTATCGCATTTGTCATCACCATTGGTGTCTTTCAGCAACATAAAGTTAGTTCCCTGTGAAAGATAAACTCCTTCAGGTGCCAGTTCAAAGCCCAATGGCAGCTGTAATCCATCCGCAAATGTGGTTTGCTTGTCTGCTTTTCCATCATTATTAGTGTCTTCCAGGATGATAATCTTATCATTGGGTTTGGGATCTCCCGGCTTCCAATGGGGATAGGTCGGCATGACCGCCACCCAAAGTCTTCCTTTGTTGTCAAAGGAAATCTGCACGGGGTTGGCGAGATCAGCAAATTCAACTTCAGAGGCAAACAAATCTATTTTGTATCCGGGCGCAACTGTGAATTTATCCAGGGCTTCCTGACCATATAAATAACGCATTGTAGCATTGGGGTCTCTGGGTTTATAGTTGGTTTGAACCTGAGGAAGACTGGAAGTTTTTGCATCTGCAGCTGCCAGATCCATTTTTTGTCCATTGGCGGCCATCCAGATGGCGGTATCCCTTATCAGGATCATTTCCCTGATTTTCTTTTGTTCTGCCGGATAGTTGTCCGGTCCAAATGGGTTATACCTTCTTCCAAAAACATGTACACCATTGGGAATTTTGTAGTCGTTATGCCACATCCAGTTTTTCTCCATGACCGCAGCATATACCGCTGCTTTGTTGGAGGGAGAAGCTGTACCAGTTTTTCCAAAAACCTCATTGGCCAGGAAAGGACCAAATTTTGCATAACCCGCATTGGTTAGTTGGGTACCATCAATGGTCAATTCTGTTGCGGGATCATCCAACCAAATCTTGCTGGACGTGAAGGCATCCACAAAATGAACCTTATTTTTTGCTGCAACTTCTTTCATGGCCTGGGTATAAAGCAGGAGATTGGCATTCTCCGTTTTACCATTGGGCAGGTCATATTTTCCTGAAAGATTTTCAAATGCTATCGGTGAAACCAATGCCAGCTGAGGGGCAGACGTTCCATTGTATTGCTGAGACAAGGTGTGCTTGATGAATGCATCCAGCTCAGCCTTGTAGTTGGCCAAGCCGGCAGCACCCTGAAATGATTCATTGTAGCCAAAAAAAGCGATAATGATGTCTGCTTTGTGTTTGGTCAACCATTGATCAGGGTATTCTACAAATCCTTCCATACCAGCTGGTTTGGCCAGTTCGGTTTGGAATTTTTCTGCACCGGGGAATGCCCATGGTGTTTTTCTTCCGGAATGAGGACGGAATCCAGGCGTATTTCCTCCATCACACATGTTGCGGACATAGAGCATGTTTTCTGGATACCGAAGCTGAAGCTCTGTTTCAAAATGATCAAACTCCTGCATCCTGGAACCCAGGTTGTTGCCGATGAGGATGATGTGGGAACCCTTTTCAATACTGAGTTTGGTCGAACCAGGCATCATGAAGGAAAATATCCCAATCATGGTTGCAACCAATGCAAGGCCTGCGAGTTTGAATGTATGCTTGATGTTGTTTTTTTTCATGTTTCAATTGGTTTATAAAACCATGTCGGGGTTATTGGGTCCAAAATGTTTGAGAATTACAATAGGATCAGTTGCAGATGTATTGACTATTTTGACACCTTCCATCGCAGCTTTTTCACTGATGAAGAATTCATCGTTGGTCAGCTGGCCATAACGGATCAGGGCAGGGGTTTCAATTTCCCAAACACCAAAGGTTCCGCGTCCTTGCATGACGATGATGCCGTAGGCGGCACTGTCTTTTATGGTTACCGTTTGTCCGGGGAAAACAGTAAGTTCCTTGGCGCCAAAGGCTTCAGATTTGTAGCAAATCCAATTTTCAACATAGCCGTTGGCTTTCATTTCCTCCAGGTCATGTACTGGCTTGGGTGCCATGAAGCGGTTGGCCATGGTATTGGGATCAACATTAAGATCCCAGTCAATTACATCCATCAATGCATCATAATCGCCAATGCTTTCTTTGGGTGTGCCATTCCAGAGCAATTCTTCTGGTATGATAGCTTCGTTTACCAATGATTGGTACATGGCAAAAACATCCGATGCTTTCTGTGGCTCATAGGTACACATGCTGCCCGGTGCGTGCAACAATCCAGGAGGAACATCCCATCCAGTACCGGGTTCCAGGCGATAGGCCTGAGAATAGTTGGTAAGTTTATTGTCACCCTTGGTGAAGTTCACCAGGCATTCCTTGATCACTTCTTTTGGTGTGCCTGGTGCGATGCCGATAAATGTATAAGGGAAATCACCTCCATGGTTGTTTAGTTGAGGTGGAAAATAATAGGCCTCTGGTTTTCCTTTTTGTCCGATCAGGGCAGCTTTCTCATCGTTATGGTGAACATGATGGGGGAGTGGTCCCATGTTGTCAAAAAACTTGGAATACATGGGCCAGCTTTGGTATTCATTCCACAGCCTGTCACCGATGAGCTCACCTTTCAATTCATCAACCGCATCTTTTAGCAGGACCTGATGGGTGTTTTCGCCATCCTGGTATACTACAGGACTGAGTCCTTCATTTTCGCCTGTCAAAGGGCCGTTTTTTGCAGGAGTGGTGGAGGAAAGCCAGCGCTCATCAATGCCGCCCCTTTCTCCTCCAAGTATATAGTAATCATCTGGATGTAATTTGATCCTTCTTCCGGGCACACAGAAAGACCTTGGTACCCATGTTGGTGCTAATCGAAGAATTCCTTTGCCTTGTTCCAGTGCTTTTTTTGCAATGCTTTGTTGTTCCATATTGGCTTATGTAAGGGTTAAAAAATCAATGAAATATTGTTTGGATGTTTTGATTTCCTTGAATGGCTTGAAAGGAAAGGTTGTACTGGATGCGTTCACCTGGAGCGATGAAAATCAATGTTTCATTTTCCCTGGCTTTGGATTGCCCAATGGGCGGGTGAGAACCGGGCTCAAGGCCTGAAACATATTCCCCTTTCCCCCAATGCTGCCAATTGGTCATCCAAGGCAATTCTTGTTTGTTGAATTGGATGGCTACTGCCAATTCCAACGCCGGATTGTGGATGCCACAAACGCATTGTCCATTTTCAGAGGCTTCAATGTCAACGATGGCTACCTCCTCACCATTGCCACTGTGGTTGGTCAGGGTATCAGGGCAGGTTTTGAAGGCTTCTCCATTGGGGAAATCATTTCCATCACGGGTAGTCATTTTCCCTTTCCAGATCAGCTGGCTTCCCTTGTCTGCAAGGGGCCATCCGAAATTACAATGATATAAAATCATGTGTGGCGCAGGGGTATTGCCCCTGTTGGAAATCTCATCATGGATGTTGAATCCGGGAACACCAAGCGTGGCAGAAATGGTTCTTCTTAGCTCGAGCGCAGGGCCAAAAATCCTTGATTCCCTGATGATGCCAGTGATGCTCATGTTCATGTTTCCATTTTCGGGATCTGGCTGAACAATGGAGACAATTTCTGCTGGGATATTGCTGATGTTGCCGTGCACACCTCTTTCACCAAATGCATCTTTTTCTGGACCGCCTACATGGGATAGTCCACAGGTAGTCACGAGGCCGCCGCCAAAGGTTCTGAGCCAGTCCAAACCCTTGTCAGAAAAGGGTTGTGGTGGCGGAAACCCAGCGTGGTTCAACCATACCAGGTTGTATTGATTGTAAGCAGCATCAGCAATGTCCATTGCCCTATCGATCAATACCTTGAAGCGAAGTCCGGCTCCCGTATTGATCCAGGCAACACGCATGCCCCTGCTGATGCCATTGTCAAGCACTGAGGTTTCAATGCCTCCAACCTGTGAAACGTTTCCAACCTTATCACTCCAAATCTGCTGTTGAGGCATGTTTATTTGGTTGAATTGTAAACAGGGTGAGCTGGATTGCCCCCGGATTTCAAGTAGGCCATCAGGTCCTTGAGCTCATCTGGGTTTAGTCCGTTGATCATGCCCGGTAGCATGGGAGAAACCTCAGATACACGGGTTTTTACCACATTCTTCTTCAACACTTCCTTGATGGTTTGTGTATCAAAAGGATTTTGTGAAATATAATATTTGTCTTTGTCCTGGCGGATCAATCTTCCCATGAGCGAGCCTCCGGTTTTCAGGTAGAAAACCGTTGAGCCATATTGGTCTGAGATGGTCTTGCTGGGGGAGATGATGGCTTCAAGCATGTCCTTGTTGGAGAAGCGGTTTCCCAACTGGGTAAGATCTGGTCCGGCAACACCACCTTCGCCCCTGACCTGATGACAGGTGCGACAAAGTGAGGCGGCAAACATGGCCTTGCCTTGCTCAAAATTTCTCGTTCCATTGGCACTGTCTACAATGGCCAATGCATCAGCCAATTTCCAGCTACGACCAGGACCTTTTGGCCTGACTGGGCCGATGTCCAAGCCTTTTCTGGCAAGGCTTACAATCGAATCACCAGACATCTTATTGTATTTTGCAAAACTTTCTTTTGGATGATTTTCCAGTGCATTTTTACGGGCCTTGTCAATAAAGCCAACATAACACACACCTCCTTTGTAACCGAAGGCCGTATAATACCATTGGAAATATTTGTTTCTCAGATCGTCCGTCCAGCCATTCTTGGCCTGGCTCAAAACGTTTGCATACCAGGTCTGTGTGAGTGGAGGCATTTTGGACAACATGCCTGCAATGTCCATTCCATACTGTGGATTGCGTAGAATCAGGTCTGATGACTCAGAAACTGTTTTCTGACCGCCCATATCGTCTTTTGCAGCGCTCAAGAGGGCCATTGTTTTTTCAACAGCCTGCGGTGCATCTACATAAACCAACAGCTTGCTGAGTTCCTTGTTGAGGTCATTGGTGGCAGCGGGGAAAATAGGATTCAGTAATTTGGCTACAGCCTCTTTTTCTGCGGCATCTGGCGCACCCATCCGGGTAAACACCAGTTCAATGGCACGCATCAAATCCAGTTGCTGGGATGCTGTGAGCAAAGATATATTTACACTGGTAAGGGATGCCAGCAATGGTTTTTTGACTTTTGCATCACCGCGCCTTGCCAGACCAAGGGCTGCATTGGTCAGGATTACAGGATCTTTTTCATTGATTGTTTTGTCGGTCCATTCAGTGAGCGGTTGTGCTTCTACGGCGATGCGTGCGGCATAGCGGATGAAACGATCCTTGTCCTTCAAATATGGCCAGGCCACATTCACGGCACCTGCAGTTGGTTTTCCGTGGTATGCCTCCAATTTCTTGCGTGTTTTTTGTGCTTCATTCAATTCAACTTTGGCTACTGCAGTATTCTTTGTTTCAGATCCTGCATAATACACACGGTACATGTCTGACTCAAGCCTTCTGCCGCCGGTAAGGAAATACATTGCACCGTCTGGTCCTACAACGCCATCAGTCAATGGAAGTGGGGAGCCAGAGATGAACTCTTCACCCGTCGCTGTGTATGACGCACCGTCTGATTTAGGATAGATGGCATAGATGATGCCGAAACTCCAGTCGAAGGCGAACAAGGCATTGCGGTATTTTTCAGGGAACTTTGCATTGGCTCCTGATACAAAATTGGTAGGAGATCCCTGTCCAACATTGACAGCGGCAGGAAGGTTGTCGGGGTAATTGGCATTCCATTTGTTTGTGCCAGGCCTCCAGCCATACTCACCACCACTGGTTACATGGAGAATTCGGGTAGGACGGTACCATGGTGTACCAAAATCCCACTCCATGTCGGAGTCATAGGTAAACATTTCTCCGGCATTGTTAAAGGCAAGGTCAAAGGGATTGCGAAACCCTGAAGCATACATGTTCCATTTGCTACCGGTTGAATCCACCTGGGCTACCCATCCGCCATGTGATTCAACGGTATTGTCGTGACCATTGGGGTCCTTGATCAATGGGAACAGGTTGTCAAATTTTCCGTCCGGAATGTTTTGATAGGAGTCCAGTTTTGGAATTTTCGTGAAGTTGCCGGAAACAACAAACAAGGATTGTTTGTCTGGTGCTAATACAATGCTGTGTGGCCCGTGTTCGCCTTCACCGTCCAACAATTTGAGCAAGGTTATTTTGTCAAACTGGTCATCACCGTCGGTATCCTGGAGGCGGTAAAGCCCACTGGTTCTTTTTAATTTGGCATTGCCGCGATGGTTGATCATCACATATAAACTGTTGAAAGCATAGAGCAGACCATGCGCATAACCCATGGAAACTTTTCCTGTTGTTGTATCCGTCATGAATGCTGGATCTTTCAGGACTTCCAGTTTTTCAATGGTTGTTTTGTTGATGGTATCTCCGATAGCCGGCACCTTCAACCGATACAGGTATCCATACTGATCAGATGCAATGATTCTGCCCTTGTTGTCAAAGGTCATGGAAACCCATGAGCCTTCACCATGATCAGAAGGGCCATAGAGCCTTTCTGCTTTGAATCCCTGGGGCAGTTTCAGGTTGGCAACTTTGGGATCATCGGCGCTAAAAAACGCGTCTTCGTTTCGTATTGAAAAAGATATGACCAGCGCAAGGGGGAGGACAACGAGCAATAGCCTTAACATCAGCACTACATTTTTTTTCATGACGGCAGTTTTAGTTCTGCAAAATCAACAAACTTCTTTGAAACAATCAATGGTAAGTTTGCTTAAATTGCTAAAGATTTTATACTATCGTAAAATAGGCCTAACCCTTCAATAAAAAAAATATATCGGGCAAAGTTTATGCACGGTCTCTTGTTGGTAAATCCTAACTGCCACACAAGCACATGAGTTATACATTATGAGCAATTCACCGAAATATTCCATGTACAATAAACGCCTCTTCTGGGTGGGCATGTCTTTGTCCTGGATTTGCATTTTTGCGGTGGTCAATACCATACAGGTTTCAGGATCAGGGCTTGATTTAACTGGATCCCTGGTATGGAAGTTGCTGGGTCGTCTCCACCCAATTGCAGTTCATTTACCCATTGGCGTGATTCTTTTTGCTGCGTTTCTGGAAGTAATGATCATGTTCAAAAAGCATGCCGCTTATAGGCAGGCCATCCAGTTGAGTTTATTGATCGGCCTTATTGCAGGGATATTTTCGGCGGTTTCCGGGTTGATGTTGTCAGCAGAAGGGGACCATGCCAGTTCGTTGTTGCTCAGGCACCAGTGGGTGGCGATGGGTGTATTGTGTTTGACTGGCTTTGCTTGGTTCAAGCATGCTGGTCTATTGCAAAACCCAATAAAAAAGGACATTCTAAGTTTCCGGATCCTTCTTTTTGCCAATGTTTTGCTGCTGTTGCTGGCCACTTATTTTGGGGCTTCATTGACCCATGGAACCAGTTACTGGTCAACCGAAGCATCAACAAAAACAACCAAAACCTTGTTGAAGAACAAGACCACTTCTCTGGCTCAAGAACCGGAACCTGCGCTTGAACCAGATCCAGCATTGGTTCTTGACAATGAACAGTTATTTACCAACAGTGAAACATCTTCCTTGGAACAACAGGCAGACCTTCAACTTCAGGTAAGGACCATCCTCGCCCACAGTTGCTATGACTGCCATGGCCCTGAAAAGGTAAAGGGAGACCTGCGCCTGGATCACATAGACCTGATCATGAAAGGAGGAGAGAGTGGTCCTGTTGTTGTTCCTGGCAATGCCAATGCCAGTGAGTTGTACAAGCGAATCAGCCTGCCAGAAGGCCATGAAGACATCATGCCCTCAAAGGGGAAAAAACTCACTGAACAGGAAATTCGGGTTATTGCCCTCTGGATCAATACAGGTGCTGCCTGGCCAGACAACCAGCAGGTCAAAAAAGCATTCAGGAATGCAGCCCTTGCGCCAAGAAATCCTGCTCTACCTCTTGATGCTGCTGCATATGGAAATCCCATTGACAAATGGACCAATAGTTACCTCAAGGCAAAAAAACTATCCTGGCCCAGCCAGACGGATGACAGGACTTTTATCCGAAGGGTTTATCTGGATTTGATCGGGTTGCTGCCAACACCCAAAGAGATGGATGTCTTTTTGTCTGATAAAAAAACGGACAAACGAGAGCAATTGGTAAGACAATTGCTGGATCGGGAGGATGACTATGCCGCCCATTGGTTGAGTTTCTGGAATGATGCGTTGCGCAATGATTACACCGGTACGGGATACATCACTGGTGGAAGGTTTAATATCACCAATTGGTTGTATACTGCTATCAAAACCAATAAACCCTTTCCTCAATTTGTGAAAGAATTGGTCAGCCCCGAAAAGGAGTCCAGAGGCTTTATTGAAGGCATCAAGTGGAGGGGAGAAATCAACGCCAGTCAGCGTACCGAGATGCAGGCGGCGCAGAATGTAGCGCAGGTTTTTTTAGGGCTGAACCTTAAATGTGCATCCTGCCACAACAGCTTCATCAGCGATTGGAAGTTGACCGATGCCTATGGATTTGCCAATATTTTTTCAGACAGTTCACTGGAGATCAACCGTTGCGACAAGCCCACTGGAAAATTTACCCGCCCGCAGATGTTGTGGAAAGATTTGGGTAAGATCGACAGCATGGAATCCAGAAAAGTGAAAATGGCGCAATTAGCAGAAATCATGGTCAAGCCTGAAAATGGAAGGTTGTACCGCACCATTGTCAACCGCATTTGGAAACAAATGTTGGGCAGGGGCTTGGTTGAGCCAGTAGACCAGATGGACAATCAACCATGGAGCCAAGACTTGTTGGATTGGATGGCATTTGATTTTCAGAAAAAAGGTGGCGATATCAAAGCCTTGATCTATTCAATTGCCACATCAAAAACATACCAAACCAGATCAGTGGGCCTGAAAGACCCTAATGATATTGTTTTACAGAATTATACATTCAGGGGCTCCCTCAGAAAACGCATCACCGCAGAGCAGTTTTCTGATATTGTTGGCGCTATCATTGATCCTATTTTTCCGGATTCTATCATGAAATTCAAACCCCAGTATGCACAGGGCTTTGTTCCACCAGGTGGTTATTTTGCCAGGGCAGCCTTTGTGGCCAACAATTCATTTCTGATTGCATTGGGACGGCCCAACAGGGAGAATGTTACCACCGGGCGTGAGTCTCAGGCCAACCTGCTTCAGGCGCTGGAACTGACCAATGGGGAGCGTTTCAATGCAATGTTAAAACGTGGAGCAATCAAGTGGCAAAGACGCTACCCTGATGGGGCATCACTGGTTTCGGCTTTTTATTCACTTTCTTTGGGACGTAAACCCAGCAGCAAGGAAAAAGCTGTGGCGATTGAAATCTTGGGGAATGTGCCTTCTCTGGAGGGCATTCAGGACTTTTTCTGGGCAGCTTTGTTGTTGCCCGAAATTCAGATCATTGATTAATGTTAACTTCATAGGAAATGAGCAAATTCTCGGATAGAAGGAACTTTTTGAAGAACACCAGCGCAGCAACAATCGCAGCACTGGGTGCAACCATGCCTTTATCCGGACTCTTGAGCAGCATGAAGCCTTTCGGAAAAAAGGCTACAGCCGATACCGTCATTTTGCTCTGGATGGGGGGTGGAATGGCCCACACAGAAACATTTGATCCCAAGCGGTTCACGCCATTCACAACAGGCATGAAATCAGATGATGTGCTCAGTACATTCCGATCTGTGCCAACTGTATTGGATGGCGTTCATTTTTCTGAGGGATTGGAGTCTATCGGCAACATCATGGACAGGGGAACCGTCATTCGTTCTTATGTGGCCGCAGACATGGGGCACATTCTTCATTCCCGTCATCAATACCATTGGCATACCTGTTATAGGCCACCACAATCTGTATCAGCCCCCCATATTGGATCTTGGGTTGCCAGGGAGTTGGGACCCATCAACTCCGCCATTCCAGCTTTCATTGATATCGGACAGCGGTTTACTGTCGGTGAAGGGGAAGAATTAAAGGCCTTTCATACAGCGGGGTTTTTGGGAAATGAATATGGACCCTTCATGATTCCAGATCCAACAGCAGGGTTGGAGTCGGTTCGCCCGCCAGTTGGCATGTCTGAAACCAGATTTGAGAAAAGGAATCAATTGTACCGCGACCTGATGAACAAGGGCGCCATGGGTGAGTTTGGATCTGATTATCACAAGGAATCCATGATGCGCTCCATGGAGCAGGCCTATCGATTGCTTAAATCTCCCGAGGCTGCAGCGTTTGACCTGAACAAAGAACCCCGGTCCAGCTATGACATCTACAATACAGGAAAATTTGGTTTGGGTTGCCTGATGGCAAAGCGGCTTACGCAAAAAGGCGCAAGGTTCATCAGTGTAACAACGGAATATGAACCATTCATGAACTGGGATACCCATGAAAATGGGCACACGCGCCTGGTAGAAATGAAAAAGAGGATTGATGCCCCCATTGCTCAACTCGTCAAGGACCTGGAACAGTCTGGGCACCTCGATAGGACCATGATCATTCTGGCAACTGAGTTCAGCAGGGACATGATGGTTGAAGGCAGGCCTGAGTTGAAGGTCAAGGAACAGGTCAAGCAACCCGATATCATCAATGATATCAAATTTTATGGCATGCACCGTCATTTCACTGATGGATGTTCGATGCTGATGTTTGGGGGAGGCATTAAGAAAGGTAATGTATTTGGTCAGACTGCTGATGAAAGGCCCTGCAAAACCATCAAAGACCCAATTGTCATTGACCAGGTACATCAATCCATGTATCATGCACTGGGCATTGACCCAGAGACCAATTATGTGGTAGAAGAAAGGCCTTTTTATACGACTCCTGATGGTAAAGGAAAGGCAGTAAAGGAATTGTTTGGCTGATGCAACTTTAGCAATATTTCAAGGTGCTGCTAGGCATGGTGATTCCGGAATTTCCCTTAACTTTGCTCCTCGTTAGGAACATTAGCTCAGTTGGTTTAGAGCATTACTTTGACAGAGTAGGGGTCACTGGTTCGAGTCCAGTATGTTCCACCACTTTACCTTTTAAACTGCATCCGCAGCATGTCATCCAACCCTCTTCACAAGGAACAATTTGAAACCGAAGTACTTGACAGTGCCGGTTACGCCTTGATTGTATGGAATGACGAAGTGAATACCTTTGATCATGTCATTAAAACGTTGATGGAGGTGTGCAAGCACGAACGTGAGCAGGCCGAACAATGCGCCATGTTCATCCACTACAAAGGAAAGTATGGAGTAAAACATGGTTCATACGATGAATTGAAACCCATGTGCGATGCCATTACAGACAGGGGGATTGGTGCTACTGTTGAGGAGTTGTCGCAATAGCTTTTGTTTTATTTTTTCTCTCTGTTTTATTTGAATTGCACACTCATTGCTGGATGCAGCGCAGCCTGGTTCATGACCAAAGACCGGATGAATTCATTGGAGACTGCAGGTTCCAGCAGTTTTAACAGCTTGTCTTTTTTTAGTTTCAGTGCTTCTTTTGGAACATATCCCAATGCAAGAAAATCGTTTCTCCCAATCATGATGCACGTCATTTCATTGCTTTCCCGGCCCTCGCCAAATACCGCGATGGTGGGGGAGTGATGGATCATTTCACTGATGGCTGCTTTTACTTTACTATTATAGGATCCTATGTCTTCTGTTTGTTCACAGATGCCTTCACAAAATGCTTCTTCCATACCCACGCAGGCAACCTGCTCTTTTTGAAGAAAACACATTTTAGGACAAAGCTTGTGTTCTCTTGCAAGTTTGTTCAAAAGCCTTTGGCCATCAACCTGCAGGGGAAATGATGTATGCGGTTGTAGGTGTTTTTTCTTCTTGACAATTCCCAGTCGAGTGATTCCTTTCATGTCTTCGTAACTGCAAATTCCAAAACGGTTTTCAAATTTTTTCTGCGACCTGTTGAAGGCCGGCCATAATCTTTTGATTTCAATGCTCTCGAAAACACCCATCATCAATTCATTGCCACATTCCCGAAAACTGATCTTGCTGACCATCCTGATCAGGTCTTGTTTTTTCTTGCTGACGTCGTTGTTTGAAAAATGACTGGTGACCCTCTTTTTTAAACGTTTTGCCTTTCCAACGTAAATGATTTTCCCTTTATTATCATGAAAATAGTAGACGCCCGGAGTATTGGGCATCCGCTCAAGATCATTGCTCGAAAGATTCATGGGCAGGTAACTGTCGCCACTGCCTTTCTTGAGCATGCTTTCAATATTGTTCTGCTTGTCATGCTCAAGGAGTTTGTGAAAAAGGATGGTTGTGGCCTCTGCATCTCCCATGGCCCGGTGCCGGTCTTCAATGCGGATATCGAGCGAACGGCAAAGGTTTCCCAGGCTATAGCTCTGGTGGCCTTCAAATATTTTTCTGCTCAGCCTTACGGTACACAGTTTCCTGGACTGCAACTTGAATCCATGCTGTGAAAGCTGGTGTGCGATAAATGAAAAATCAAAGTTGACGTTGTGGGCGACAAAAACCTTGTCTTGCAGCAGTTCGTATACGTCTTTTGCAACATGACCAAACACGGGTGCCTTGCTGACCATCCTATCGGTGATGCCTGTGAGTTTTTCAATGAAAATGGGAATGGGTTGCATAGGGTTCACAAGGGTGGTATACCTGTGCATGATGGTCTTCCCATCGCTGATGAGGATCGCAATCTCAGTGATGCTTCCTGTTCCTGCGTTGCCACCTGTTGTTTCTATATCTACAATTGCGTACATGCCTTGCCCACGAATAATATCCGAAATTAACAAGATAATTCCGAAGGCAGTTGGCTTGTTGAAAACTTAGTCCAGGTGCAGGCTGAACTCTTTTTCCATTTCCAGCTCAAGCTCTCGTTTGGTGATTTTCCTGAAAGCACGGTTTTTCAATGGGATATCCTGTAACACTTTGTTCTTTTCAATGGCATTTTGTAGTTCATACCGCGTGTCACCCGACCCCAGGATCAAAATCTCTTTGGGATGTTGCAATTGGTCGATCACTTTTTTCAGTAATTGTTGCACATGGTTGTTTTCCTTTTCCTGCATTTTTTTCTGCCAGTCGATCGTAGTACCCAACATGCCTGTTTTATTGGTTTCTTCTCCATTAAATCTTTCTCTTCCTATACCAGACTTCATTTCAATGTATTCAGGTTCACTCTGGGTTGTTGCTTTCATGACCATGGCATGTTTTCTGTCGATCCAAATGGCATAAATCGGTTGGTTGGGTGATTTTTTCATATAAAAGTTTAATTGTCAGTTAAATAGGAGTGTATTTACTGCAATGATACAGCCTACATTTTCCATTGCAAATGATTGGGATCAGCTGATTTTCAAACAGCAATCATCCTTTGAGCCCACTCAAATCCGATTTTTTTCAAAAATTTTAACATTATCTTTGGAAAAGTTCGTAACTTGTTGTAAGACATTTTCGTCTTGAAAGTAGATTCTACCATCCAATATCATGATAAGCCAATTTCAACTGTATAAACCAATGAAAAAGAAAATCATGAATATTTTCACATCTACACCAGGCGGTAAAACAGCTAAAGTCTTTTTGGTAGTCTTGGCCATTTATGCCTTGATTGCATTGGTTACTTATTTGGTTTGGTAAAAGCCATATCAGTCCATCCCTGATCACGCAACATCCTTCATGTAAGGTCTAACTTTCTTGCTACCTTTGTGGGCCTTAAACGTTCGCAATTCATGGAGATTTCCAAAACATTTGATTTTACATCAGCAGAGCAAAAATGGTACCAGCACTGGCTGGATCAGAAATATTTCGAAAGCACCCCGGACGAAAGGGAGCCCTATACGGTTGTCATCCCTCCACCCAATGTTACAGGAATTCTCCACATGGGACATTGTCTAAACAATACCATCCAGGACATTCTGGTTAGGCGTGCCCGTATGATGGGAAAGAATGCCTGTTGGGTTCCTGGTACAGATCATGCATCTATCGCTACAGAAGCCAAGGTGGTGCATATGTTGCGTGAAAGGGGAATCCAGAAATCCAGCTTGAGCCGTGAAGCGTTTCTTGAGTATGCTTGGGAGTGGAAGGAGAAATATGGTGGAATCATCCTGCAACAATTGAAAAAACTGGGCTGTTCTCTTGATTGGAACAGGACCAGCTTTACCATGGACCCTGATTATTATCGTTCTGTGATTCAGGTTTTCAATGACCTGTATGGCAAAGGATACATCTACCGGGGCAAACGCATGATCAACTGGGATCCGCGTGCAAAGACGGCATTGAGTGATGAAGAAGTAATCTTCAAAGAGGTGCAAGGAAAGCTTTATTTTCTCCAGTACCAGTTGGCTGACAAAGAAGGTAACTCCTTGCCGCTTGAAACCGGAGGAATAACGATCGCAACTGTTCGTCCAGAAACCATTCTGGGAGATGCCGCCATTGCGGTTAATCCTTCTGATGAGCGGTTTAAGCACTTGATAGGTACTGAAGCCATCGTGCCTTTGATCAACAGGAGAATTCCCATCATCGGTGATGACTATGTGGCCACTGATTTTGGTTCTGGCGCATTAAAAATCACGCCTGCACATGACATGAATGATAACCAAATTGGTATCAAGCATGGCCTTGCTGTTTATGACATCCTGAATGAAGATGGTACATTGAGCATTGATGCCCAGCTTTACATAGGCCTCGATCGCTTTGAGGCAAGAAAGCAAATTGTTGAGGCATTGAAATCGGCCGGACATGTTGTGAAGATTGATGAATATACCCATCAGGTGGGCTTCTCTGAGCGCACGGATGTTGTGGTGGAACCACGGTTGTCATTGCAGTGGTGGGTAGACATGAAAAAAATATCCTCTCCAGCACTCAACGCAGTGCAGGACGGGGAGATCAATTTTCATCCTGCCAAATTCAAGAACCTCTATCGGCATTGGATGGAAAATATCAAGGATTGGTGCATTTCGCGTCAGCTTTGGTGGGGCCATCAGATTCCGGCCTGGTATGATGCAGAAGGCCGATTCATCGTTGCCATGGATGAAGAGGATGCCAAGCAAAAGTTTTCTGCCACTTACGGCATAGACAATCCGCAACTCAAGCAAGATGAGGATTGTTTGGATACATGGTTCTCTTCCTGGCTCTGGCCCTTTGAGGTTTTCAAGGGCATTTCCAATCCAGGGAACAAAGATGTTGCTTATTACTATCCCACGAATACACTGGTTACTGCGCCTGAAATTATTTTCTTTTGGGTAGCCAGGATGGTGATGGCCGGGTATGAATACATGGGTCAAAAGCCTTTCAAAGATGTTTATTTCACCGGCATCGTGCGCGATTTGCAGGGCAGGAAAATGAGCAAGCAGCTCGGAAACTCTCCAGACCTGCTTGAAATGATAGATGACATTGGTGCTGATGCCGTTCGTTTTGGTATTCTCATCGCTTCTCCTGCAGGTAATGATCTCCTGTGGGACAAGGCTTCGAATGAACAAGGAAGAAATTTCATCAACAAAATTTGGAATGCACTCAAACTGGTCCAACTCTGGAAGGAGCGGTCAAAGACCAATCTTACTGCTGAGGAAATGACCCTGGGTTCAGACTGGCCCCATGAGTGGTTTGATGCAAGGCTGCGCGAAGTATGTACTGAAGTAGACCAATTGATGGATCAGTTCAAGCTAAGCGAGGCCCTCAAAACCTTGTACACCCTGGTTTGGGATGATTTTTGCAGTTGGTACCTTGAGTGGATCAAGCCTGGTTTTGAGAAGCCCATGGATCAAGCCCATCTCAACAAGGCCATTTCATTTTTTGAAATATTGTTGGAAAGAATGCATCCGTTCATGCCATTTGTGACGGAAGAAATGTTCCACCTGTTGAGGGATGAACAGCCTGTTGATCTTTGTGTCAGGCAGATGGATGCATCATTCATTGCAAGGCCTGCAGACCATGCAATACTCTCAGAGGCTGTATTGCTTAAGTCAGCCATCACGGCCATCCGGGATGCAAGAGTGAAGGCACAGATCAAGAACAAGGATGCTGTTTCGTTGTTTGTGGCTGCAAAAGAAAATTCCATTTGGTTGCCCATACAGGAATTGCTTTGCAAACAAGTGAATGCAAAAGCTTTTTCCTTTACCGAGGATGCAGTGGCTGAAACCATTCAGCTGGTCATTGGAGGAGACAAGTTTTATGTAAAGGCGGATCAGGTATTGGATACATCCATTCAGCGAAAGGAACTTGAAACAGAACTGGCCTATTTTCAAGGCTTTCTTGAAAGTGTTGAAAAGAAACTCTCCAATGAAAAGTTTGTCAGCAATGCCAAGCCTGAAGTGGTAGAGATGGAAAGGAAAAAGCAAGCAGATGCACTAGACAAGATCAAGATGCTGAAAGAAGGTTTGTCCAACCTCGGCTAATATCAAGACATATTTAACTGTTCATTTGAATCACTACGATTAGCTTTGTACCATGAGCAAAATTGTCCTGTCAATTCTTTTTTCTTTGGTAGCATGCTATTCCATTGCGCAGCCCAAGAAAGCCAAGGTGGATACGCTGGCAACAGCCATGCCCCTGACATTTGCCACCTATTGGGGCCCTGTGGGGACAGGCAATGCGCTGGCTGCTCAAATCGCGGCTATCGCGCCTGCAGCGATTTTGGTCAGAGACAATGCAGGAAAATTATACCCTGTCAACGCATTTCGGATCTACTACAAGTTCAAAAGTACCTACAGGGATGATGAGTCTGGGCAAACCAAATCGATGAGTGACCTCCGTGTTGGAGACTTCAACAATACCGCACAACTCAGTCAGGTATGGGCTGAAAGCATCAAGGATAATGTAAAACCCGGGGATACTATTCTGTTCAATCAGGTACTTTTTCGAAATGTCAAAGGGAAACTACAGTTGGCGCCTGCATTGAAAATCGTTGTTCGTTAGATCCGCTTTATCTGATTGGCCATTCCATTTCCTGGTTCACCAGTTCATCCCTGAAAGGAGTGTTGATCCTGATATAATTGTCGGTATACCCTTCAATCATCCCATTTTTATTTTCCTGTTCGAACAGGACTGTTCTTGTCTTTCCTTCCTGTGAAGCCCGGAAATACTGCATTTTTTGATAGGAGAGATTCCTAAGAATCTTGTTGCGCTCGTTGCGAATCTGTACAGGCACAACTCTTTTTATCTCGAGGGCTTTGGTATTGGGTCTTTCAGAATAGGTAAATACATGCAGGTAGGAAACATCAAGGGAATGAAGAAAGTCGAATGTCTCCTTGAATGCTGTTTCATCTTCTGATGGAAATCCAACAATAACATCTACGCCAATGGCACAATCAGGCATCAGTGTTTTGATCATCTCAATTCGCTCTGCATAGAGTTCTCTCTTGTAACGCCTTCTCATCAATCCAAGGATGGTATTGCTTCCGCTTTGAAGGGGGATATGAAAATGAGGCATGAATTTTTTGCTTGCTGAAACCAGCTCAATGATTTCCTTGGTAAGCAAATTGGGTTCAATAGATGAAATTCGGTACCGGCTTACTTCTTCGACTGTGTCAAGGGCTTGGCAGAGCTCAAAAAAACTATTTTTTCTTTCTCCATCCATCATGCCAAAATCTCCCAGGTTCACACCCGTCAGTACGATTTCTTTTACTCCCTTGGCACCAATTTCCCTTGCTTGTTGAACCACATTTTCGATAGCATTGCTCCTGCTTTTACCGCGTGCAAGAGGGATGGTGCAAAACGAGCAATTGTAATCGCATCCGTCTTGTACTTTCAAAAATGTTCTGGTGCGGTCTGTTACAGAGAAAGAGGCATTGAAGTCATTGACCTCACTGATGTCGCAGCTGCATATCCGTGTTGAATCGCCTTTTGTGAAATTCCTGAGGTGTTCAGGAAGATTGAATTTTTCTGCAGCACCTAGCACAAGATCCACTCCAGGAATGGATGCAATTTCTTTTGGTTTTAACTGTGCATAGCATCCGGTGATGACAACTACGGCCTCGGCATTCTGTTTTTGGATGCGCCTGACCAGTTGCCGGCATTCCTTGTCTGCATTTTCTGTTACGGAGCAGGTATTGATCACATATACATCTGCTGGTTCGTCAAATTCCTTTTTGGTGAAGCCCTCTTTTTCCAGCATTCTTCCCAATGTGGAGGTCTCTGAATAATTCAGCTTGCAACCCAGTGTGTGCAGTGCTATGGTCTTTTCCGCTGTCATTGGCCGGCAAAGATACAAACGGGAAAGTGTATATTTGAATTAATATATGCGCAAAGCCAGGTTCCTTATCGCCCCATTTCATTTCTTGTATTGCTTGTATGCCTATCTCCTTGCTGTAATCATCATCATTTCCCTGATTCCTTGCCTGATCCTCTGTCTGCCCTTGGGCAAATTCCGGGGTGGCAACATCATGTTTGAAATTTACAGGGTGCTGGGAAATGTATTCTTTTTGTTGATTGGCATAAGACATGTCAATCATTATGAATCTAAGCCAGCAGCCAATGCGCAATACATCTTCATCCCCAACCATATTTCTTATCTTGATGCCATTGTTGTAATCCTGGCAATCAATCATCATTTCAGGGCTATTGGAAAATATGAGTTGCTCAAAGTTCCCATCTTTGGATTCCTGTACAAGTTCTGTGTGATAACCGTCAATCGATCCAGCCCAGAAGACAGGGCCAGGAGTTTGAATGATCTTCGCAAGACCCTTGCCAGGGGAATCTCAATTGCGGTGTTTCCTGAAGGAACATTCAACATGGCCGATGGGCCCATGGCTGAAATGTACGATGGTGCGTTTAAACTGGCCGTTGAGACAGGAAAGAAATTACAGCCCATCCTGTTTTTGGATACCTACGACCGCATGCATTACCGGCATTTCCTTTCCCTTACACCAGGCATATCAAGGGCTGTTTATCTTGAACCCATAGATCCTGCTGATTACCCAACTGCCGATCCCAAAGCCTTGAAAGCCATCGCAAAGCAGAAAATGGCGGATAAGCTGATTGAATACAGGGCATCCTGGATCAACCCAAACTATTTTTCAAAACCCTAAGCAGTTTAACCCTTGTTTGCAGAAATCATCATACCATTAGCCTTGCCCAAGACCTATACCTATGCCATCCCGGCAGAGATGCAGTCTCTTGCCATACCCGGTGTGAGGGTTGAGGTCAGTTTTGGCAGGCAAAAAAGGTATTCCGGTATCATCAAATCCTTGTCTGAGACTGGCCCAAAGGGTTTTGATCCCAAGCCCATCATTCAGGTGCTGGACCCGGAACCTGTTGTATATGATCAGCAACTTGCCCTCTGGAACTGGATGGCCAATTATTACATGTGCAGTGAGGGAGAGGTGATGGCAGCAGCCCTTCCCACCCAACTCAAACTGAGCAGTGAAACCATCCTGATGCTCAATGAGGAATATGGGGAGGATTTTACTGATCTGGATGATCAGGAATACCTGGTTGCAGAAGGATTGTTGCTGAAAAAAGAATTGAAGATGGAGGAGGTGCAGGATATTTTGGATGCATCCCATGTTTACCCGGTGGTCAAACGGTTGCTGGAGAAAAAAGTATGCATTGCATGGGAATCACTCAAGGAAAAATATACACCCAAGCGCGAGAATTTTGTTCATCTTCATCCTGATTACCACAACGAGGAAGCGTTGGCAGGTTTGTTGAACCAATGGAACAACAGGGCCCCAAAGCAACTGGAATTGTTGCTGGCTTTCCTCCACCTGCAAAAAACAGAAGGGGAGGTGAAGCAACCCGCATTGCTTAAAAAAGCTGATGCCAGTTCCTCTCAACTGAAAGGATTGGCAGATAAAAAAATACTGGTCATTTCAAAGCAATCGGTAGACCGGTTGCAGCTTCAGTCCAAGCAGGTAAAGATTGATTTCTCCCTTTCTCCGGTGCAGACCATTGCCCTTGAAAAATTGGAGAAGGCCCTTCAGGAAAAAGAGGTTTGTTTACTGCATGGGGTTACATCCAGCGGAAAGACGCAGGTTTATATCAAGCTGATTGAGGCGCAGGTACTCGCTGGAAAGCAAGTGCTTTATCTGCTTCCGGAAATTGCCCTTACTGCGCAAATCATTCGAAGATTACAACAACATTTTGGAGGATATATCGCCATCTATCATTCCAGGTTCAATCCGAATGAAAGGGTAGAGCTTTGGAACAAGGTGAAAAAAGGGGACATCAGGGTTGTCTTGGGCGCAAGATCGGCCCTGTTCCTGCCTTATTCCGATCTTTCCCTGATCATCATTGATGAGGAACAGGATGCATCCTTCAAACAACAGGATCCTGCGCCCCGTTACAATGCCCGTGATGCAGCCCTTTATTATGCAAGGATGAGCAATGCAAAAGTGGTCTTGGGAAGTGCAACGCCCAGCATCGAAACCTATGCCCAGGCCGTGAGTGGAAAATATGGTTTGGTGGAAATGTTTGAGCGCTATGGTGGCGTTGAACTGCCTTCCATAACTGTGGCGGATACCAGGGGAATGGTCAACAACAAGATGGTCCGGCACATGATCACGCCTGCATTGAAAGAGGCCATGGACAAGGCCCTGGCAGAGAAAAAACAAGTTATTCTCTTTCAGAACAGAAGGGGATATGCCCCGTATAAGATTTGTGGTACCTGTGGTTTCATTCCCCATTGCGAGCATTGTGATGTTACACTTACTTATCACAAAATTCACCATAGGCTTCAATGCCATTACTGTGGTACTTCTTATCCTGTGATGCTTACCTGCACAGCCTGTGGTGGTGCAAGCTGGGTAGAAAAGAATTTTGGCACCGAGAAGGTAGAAGAAGACCTGATTGAGATGTTCCCCGAGCATACGGTTGCAAGGATGGACATTGACACCGTAAAAGGAAAGTATGCCCATGATGAGATGATCAGGAGTTTTGAGAAGCACCAGATGGATATCTTGGTGGGAACCCAGATGGTGGTCAAGGGGCTGGACTTTGAACATGTGGCATTGGTTGGGATCCTGGATGCAGATGGGTTGTTGAGCTTTACCGATTTCAGGGTAAATGAGCGTGGCTTTCAGTTGATGGAACAAGTGAGTGGCCGTGCAGGAAGAAGAGGGCAGCAAGGGGCTGTGATCATTCAAACATCCAATCCTGGGCATCCCATCATCGCATTGGTGGCTGCACATGATTACAAGGCTTTTTACACGATGGAAATGGAATCACGCAAGATGTTCCACTATCCTCCTTATACAAGGCTGATCCAGTTGTTTTTCAAGCATACCGATAAACTGAAAGCCTTGAATGCTGCAGATTTTTTTGCAAGCCGCATCCAGCCCATGTTTGGGGATTATTTGATTGGACCTGCAGAACCTGTCGTGAACAGGGTTCGCAATAAATATATTTATGAGATCCTCCTTAAGTTGCCCAGGGATGGCTCAAAAAATACCCTGGCCAGAAACCATATACAACAAGTGATGGCCATCATGTTGAATGATGCCTTGTTCAAGTCTGTGCATGTTCAGGTCAATGTAGATCCTCAATAAGGAGATTATCTGAAGATGACGGTTCCAATGGCCTTCATCAAGGCCATTTCTGCCTGCTTCAGGTGCAAGTGGGTTTGCAGCAGGATCATGGTATCCTCTTCGTTGTTGTCACGCTCAAGATCCGCCTGGTTCTCAACGATCAGGCGTTTTACTTTTCTTAGTTTAAGGTAGGTCATGCTGGAAAGAACCTCTTCCCTATAAAGATCTTCCCTTTGCGGAATATCCCCTTTGTAAAATTTTGTCCAGTTGGGGCTGATTTGATGTTTCTCGGTCAGCAATGAGACCGCCATCTGACCTATTTGAGGGTCTTCATGGTATAGAAAGTTTTTTTCTGTAGGATTGTTGCCTTCCTGGTGCATGGATTTATAAGCGTTCAATACACCAACCAGCAGTTTGTTGTCAAAAAGGTCTTCCAGTCCGTCATTCTCAATTTCTTTGAAGATGAAGGTGGCAACAGATTGTTGGTCATCCCATGCCAATCCGCCAAACTCAATCAGGGAGCGGATAACAGCCTGTTCATTCAATTCATCCTTGAAAAGAAGATCTATTCCCGCACCTTCATTTTCTGGTGTTTCTACCGGAATGACCTGGTCAATGCCTTCCCGTTGTGAGCGTTTCTCCTCTTTGACAATCTTGTCCTTGCTGAACTTGTTCACAAGGGCTGTAAGGCCCTGTTCATCTACCTTAAGGATGGCGGCACAACGCTTGATATAATCTTGCTGTCGCGTAAAATCCTCTGTTCGGCTGAGCTTTGAAATTGATTCAGCAATCTGGTTGACAACAGCTGCCTTCTGGTTGCTGTCGTTGCCCGCATCTTTCAAGGCTACTTCCAGCTGAAAAAGGATGAATTCTTTTTTGTTGGTCTTTACAAATTCCCTGAAAGCATCCGCACCAACTTTTTTTACATAGCTGTCCGGGTCTTCCTTGTCGGGAATCAAGACCAGCTGCACATTCAGCCCTTCTTCAATGGCAAGATCCAACCCCCTCAATGCTGCTTTTATTCCTGCGGCATCGCCATCATAAATGATGGTAAGGTTGTTGGTGTATTTTTTTACCAACCGGAGCTGGTCTGGCGTAAGTGAGGTTCCTCCGGAGGCCACTACATTTTCAATCCCTGCCTGGTGCATGGCCGTCACATCCGTATATCCCTCCACCAAAAAACATTCATCTGCCTTGTCAATGGGATGTCTTGCAAAATAGGATCCATACAGGATCCTGCTTTTGATGTACAGTTCGTTCTCCGGAGTATTGATGTATTTGGGCCCACGGTCGCTGCTACCAATAACCCTTGCCCCAAATCCAATGATCTTGCCGCTTTGGTTGTGGATGGGGAAGATGATGCGACCCCTGTAATTGTCAACAAGTTGACCATCACGCTCTATGCACAAGCCACTTTTTTTCAGCAGCTCCTGGCTGTATTGGCTTTTGATGGCTTCCCTTGCAAAAGCATCCCGTTGGTTGAGGCAGTATCCCAATTGGAATTTTTCGATGGTTTCATCATTGAACCCGCGTTCCATGAGGTAGCTCAGTGCATTGTTTTTGCCCTCATCTGACTCCTTGAGCTGGCTGGCAAAATATTTGGCAGCAAACTGGTTTAAGATATGAAGGCTGTCTGCCAATTGTTGCTGCTCCCTATACTCAGGGCTGGTTTCTGTCTCTTCTACTTCAACATTGTACCGTGCAGCCAGCCAGCGGAGGGCCTCAACATAGGAGTATTTTTCATGCTCCATGACAAAGCCGATGGCGTTGCCACTCTTTCCGCAACCAAAGCATTTGTAGATTTCCTTGGAAGGGGAAACAGTGAAGGAGGGTGTTTTTTCGTTGTGGAAAGGGCAGTTGCCAATATAGTTGGTTCCCCGTCTTTTCAGCTTAACAAAAGCCCCCACGATATCGTGGATATCGATCCTGTTTTGAATTTCTTGTATGGTTTGCGGTGATATCAAAGTGGGTTGTGGTTTGTGGAATTGAGCTTGAAAGAAGGAGAAAATACTACAAATTTATGAAGTTTTTCCAAGATTTGAGTTGTATGAACTGGGAAGCCAACTGCGTCGATCAGCGGATTCGGTTGTTACAATCCATTAATAAAAAAACACCTCATCCAAAAATACAAAACCCTTTTGCCCCTTTTCCTGGTGCCATTCGGGAAGTGACTTCAGTGTCAACATTTCTATTTCAATATAGGGATATTTGCCCGGTTTAATGGGGATGACATACGGGATGGATGCATTGGGCCTGCGCATGAGGGGCATCTCTGGGGAAAGGACTCCAATTGTTTTCATCTTTTTGGCATTTTCTCCACCCTTGATGGTTATTTTGGTGGGAGGAAACACCGATGCTCCGGAGGAGTTTGTCATGTCTGCGGTGCTTACCACAATTTGCTGTAGGATTGGATTGCTTCCAAAATGAAAACCTGCCTTAAAGTCTTCTTTTTTGAAGCCAAGCCAACTGTTGTACAATTGATCAGCGGTCTGGCTGTATCCTTTCTTACCATCAATGAGTATTTTTGCTCCAAAAGTTCTGCCCCTGTTCGGTTTGCTCAAAAGGGTTGCGGAATCACATGCAATGCCTTTTGGGTAGACAGTGAAGTCTGTAATGGCGCTTGTAATCCAGCCTTCTAATGTGGTAACGGCCTTGATTCTCAACAATTCCTTTGTATACACTGCTTTAGTGTAAATGTTTCCATTGCTTGAGTCAGGGTCCAATCCATCCGTGGTATACCTGATCTTTGCATTGGGAAATGGATTTTTCAATGCAATACTCAATCCTTTCTCAAAGATGAGGTTTTCATTGTCTTCAAGATAAGGGGGAGATAATTGTAGGATTTCTTTTTTGTCGGCCTGATAGCCTATTTCCCACTTGATCTTGGGTGACTTGCTCTTCAGCAGCACAAGATCTTGCGCTCCAATCCTTGTATTCCAAATGAAAACATGCTTGAGTGATGCCATATTGATCAGGGGCAAAATTGCTTGCAGGCCAACAGCGGTGTTTACCACAGAAAGTTGTTCCAGTTTTTTTAATCCGCTTAATGCGTTGATCCCAACACCTGAAATTGATGTTGCATTGAGGTTTAGTTTTTCAAGGTTTACAAAACCCGCAAGTATTGGAAAAACCTGGTCATCAACCGGCATGCCCGACAAGTTCAGCTCTACAATTTGTTCAGCAATTTCTTTGCACGCTTTCAATTGTTCAATGTCAAACTTTTCCTTTAGTGAGAACTTTACAACAAGGGCTGGGCTTTTTGCTGAAACCTTCAATACCCTCCTGAAAGGATTGTTCAATTTTTCAATCGAAGATGTTGAAGCGGCGGCAAAAGGATATATTTTTTCGGCTTCAGATTGATTCGACAAAACAGCTTTTCTGTTGTTGCTGAAACTAAAAAAACTTTCACCGTGTGTTAGTGTACCGCCAAAGTGCCCCCCAGCAACTGCAATCAAAATGGTTAATGCCAGGAGGGTATTCCAAACCATGGGTTTTGTATGCAGCAGATTGTATAGGTAGATGAGGGCATGGCTAAGCAAGGCGATGGAAACCCCAAGCCATTTGTGTATGAAAAGTGAATCAGCATCATATGATCCACCTGCTGCAAGAAAGAAACCTGTTATGGCTGTTAATGTTGAAATCAATGCTACACCATGAAGCAACAGTTGAAAAAATGCTCCAATGTTTTTTTGTTCTTTTCTGTTGGCTGCATAT
>JBIPNK010000089.1:0-10305 GCA_044373365.1 Chitinophagaceae bacterium | reverse complement strand
AGGGTGATCGGCAGATGCAAAATCACAGGATGAAGTCTGCCGGCAAATAAAACAGGGGAAGGCAATGAACTCAGGTCTGCAAAACAGAGCAACACCAACAATACCTGCAATACAAGGATTAAATTGGAAAATATGGACAGACGGTTGGTCATCAATAGAAAAACAACTCGTCAACAAATACCCAGCCTTTATCCCCTTTCCCAGGATGCCATTTGGGCAATACATTGACCGGGAATGCTTCAATTTCAAAGTATTTGTATTGTTTTTTCTCCAGTGGAATCACAAATGGGATGAGGTGTCTTCTTCTTTTCTCCTTGGGCTGTTCCGGAACAATCGTCTTCAGCAGCTTCATCGATGTTGGAGAGTCGCCGCCTTTGATGATGATTTTTTTTGCCGGCATGATATATCCATCGATGTGTTCTACCGTGCTGAGCAGGATTTGCTGGATGTCTTCCCCCTTCGAAAAATAGGCACCAATCTTGAATGAATTGTCGCGATATCCCAACCAGTTGACATTGAGGTTGCCTGGAGTCCCTTTCACAAGGTCTGTAAGGGTAATTGCGCCCTGGCCTTTGTATTGTTTGTCTGCCTGATTGATCATCCTAATGGAATCAGGCTTGAAGCCTTTGAGGAAAAAAGTATTGTCAGTTGTGTCGCTTGTTTTCCATCCAGGGCTGACAGAAATAGACCTGAGTTTCATCATGCCTATCACGGGGAATGGCTTGGTATACAACAGGCTGGTCAATGAATCTGGGTTGGAGCCGTCAATGGTATAACGGATCTGAACGCCAGACATTTGAGGCTTGAAGGCAATGAGTTCACCAGGCGAATAAATTCTTTTGTCTGCATCGAGCAACCGCGGTGCAGTCAGTTTGAGCAATTCATTCTTGTCTGGAATATAGCCAAGATCCCAGTTGATTTTTGGAAATTTTTTCCTGATGGCATCCATCTCAGTAGCAGTGAGTGCAGTATTCCAGAGGAAAACCTTTTTTAGGGAAGGGATGGCTCCTAAAGCATCCAGCATGGCAAAACCAACTGCTGTGCTGGCCAGTGAAACTTGTTCAAGGTGTTTGTTGGATTTTAGCGCACCCAGGTTCTTACCAGAAATGGCAGTTCCATTGAGGTTGATGCGCTCAATGTTTTCAAAGGACGAAAGCACTTCTATGGCCTTGTCATCGGCAGGCATGTTGGAGAGATTGACTTCAACAACCTGCTCCGCGATGGATTTGCATTCCTTCAACATGTTAAGGTCATATTTTTCTTTGAGATAAAATTTGACACTCAGGGCAGGTGAGTTGGAGGCCAATGGAAGAATTCTCCTGAAGGGAGAATTGAGCTGCTCAATGGTAGAGGCGGAGGCGGCCGAAAAAGAATATGTTTTGGTTGCTTTTTCTACCGGTGCAACATTGATGATGCTGCTGACAATTGTTTTGAGGGTGTCGGTAGCTGCGAGGGAGTGATAGGTCTTGGTTGGATTAGCGCCTGCCCTGATCCATTCCTTGAACAAAAGAATTTCTGCACTACTGAGCTGGGCTTTTCCTTTGGGTGGCATGTGCTTTTGATCGTCCATGTCAAGCAACATCCTTTCAATCATCAAGCTTTTATCAGGATCTCCAGAAACCCATGCTGCTCCGGTTTTCCCACCCTTGGCCGCCACCTGAAAAGCACTGAGGTTGAGTCCGCCCTTCATTTTTTTATCGTTGTGGCAGGTGATGCATTTGGCTTCCAAAACGGGTTGAACAGCGCCCTGGTAAACCGTTGTTTTTTCTGTAAACGCAGGAATGGTGATGGTTGGTTTGTTTTCTTTATTGAATGCAAAGAATCCTTCGCCGTGTGTCAGGTTTCCACCAAAATGACTTCCCGCTACCATAGCAATTAAGGTTGCAGACATGGCAATGTTCCATACCATGGCGTTTTGTAAAAAAGCTTTTCTGATGTATACCAGTGCATGTGTTGAAAAAGCTACGGCAACACCAAGCCATTTGTGAAAAAGGAGTGACTCTTGGTCGTATCCACCATCTGCTGCCAGTAAAAATCCTGCAAGTGCAGTGAGCGTTGAAATCAATGCGATGTAGTGAAGCATCAAATCAAATATGCCAGCAAGACCATCGGTATCTGTCCTTCTTTGGAGGTATATAGAAAAGGGGACCAACAACATGATCAGCGTAATGGGCAAATGCAGTATAACAGGATGAAATCTTCCTGCAAACAATATAATCTGAGGAAGTACACTCAGGTCTAAAAAACAGAACAAAAGGAGAAAAACCTGTAATACGATCAGCAGGTTGGAGAGCACGAGAAGATGTCTAGACATACATATTTTTTCTTTGGAAAAATATTAGGCAATGATTCCGTTCACTACTTGTCCGGCAACGTCTGTGAGCCTGTAACGTCTTCCCAGATGGCGATAGGTGAGCTGCTCATGGTTGATGCCCATCAGGTGGAGTACGGTCGCATGGAAATCATGCACGCTTACGGGATCCTTGATGGTATTGTAGCCGAATTCATCTGTTTCACCATATACCGTGCCCGGTTTGATTCCACCGCCGGCCATCCAGATGCTGAAGCATTTGGGATGATGGTCGCGACCGTAGTTGGCCCCATCAATCTTGCCCTGGCAATAGTTGGTCCGCCCAAATTCACCACCCCAAATCACCAGTGTCTCATCGAGCAGTCCTCTTTGCTTCAAGTCCTTGATCAGGCCAGCAGAAGCCCTGTCCACGTCTTCTGCCTGCATCCTCATGTCATTGACTAGGTTGCCATGCGTATCCCATCCCTGGTGGTAAAGTTGCACAAAACGAACGCCAGATTCAGAGAGCTTTCTGGCCAGCAAACAGTTGGCTGCGTACGTGCCAGGCACAAGGCAATCCGGGCCATACATTTTGATGGTATTGTCAGACTCCTTGCTCAGGTCTGTCAGTTCAGGCACCGCACTCTGCATGCGGTAAGACATTTCGTATTGTTTGATGCGGGTATTGATTTCAGGGTCCCCAAAATTGTCGAATGCTTCTGCATTGAATTTTGCCAGCTGGTCGAGCATGTCTCTCCGGCTTTGCTTGTCATGCCCTTCAGGATTGTTGAGGTAAAGAACCGGATCGTCACCGCTGCTGAACACAACGCCCTGGTGAACGCTGTCCAGAAAGCCGTTGGTCCATAATTTTGAATAAACACCCTGTCCATTTCCACGGCCGCGAGAGAGAAGAACGGTATAGGAAGGGAGGTTGGAATTTTCACTGCCCAGTCCATAGCTCATCCATGCACCCATGCTGGGCCTGTTGCCCTGTTGTGCCCCTGTTTGGAAAAATGTCAGTGCGGGGTCATGGTTGATGGCTTCTGTATTCATTGTTTTGACAATACAGATATCATCAGCAATGGAAGCAATGTTGGGAAAAAGTTCTGATATCCATGCGCCAGACTTGCCATGTTGTGAGAATCCAAATGAAGAGCCAACAAGTGGAAATTTTTCCTGGTTGGCTGTCATACCGGTAAGCCTCTGGCCCATGCGAATGGAGGCTGGCAATTCTTCCCCATGCATCTTGTTGAGCAAGGGTTTGTAGTCAAATGTTTCCAACTGGGAAGGGGCACCATTCTGAAAAAGATAAATGATCCGCTTGGCTTTAGGCGCATACTGTGCTAATCCCAAAGGTATTGAGGATTGTGCATCAGCTCCAAACAATTGGTCCTTGAACAACATTGAGCCCAGTGCGGCGCTTCCAAATCCTAGTCCGGCTTTGGTTAGAAAATGTCTTCTGGTAACGTTCAGCCTGAATTGTTTTTCCTGATTTTCCATGATCTTATTTTACAGTGGTTTCATCCAAATTGAAAATCATCTGGTTCACCTGCATCAATGCAGCTGTTTCAACGATGTTCTTCGTTTTAATTTGCTCAAATTCTCCCGCTTTTAAGAATGCCTCAGCCTTGTCTTTGTGCTGGATGAATTTGTTCTTTTCCTGGAGGTAATATCCTTTGAGCATTTTCATTTCTTTCTCGTTGGCCTTTCTGCAAAGCACCAGCCTGAATAGCCTATCCAGTTTTTGGTCTTCGGAAAGGTTCAGGTTTGAAGTGCGCTGGGCCAATACCCTCGCGGCTTCCAGCAGTTGTGGATCATTCATCAATACCAATGCTTGGAGGGGTGTATTGGTTCTTGATCTTGTCACCTCACACTGATCTCTTGTGCTTGCATCCATGATCAGCAAGGCTGGTGGAGGGGCCGTTCTTTTGATGAAATTGTACAAACCTCTTCTGTACAATTTGTCACCCTTGTCCTGGATGTATTTGGCCAGTTCGCCCCTGCCGGAGGTAGTGGCTTCCCATACGCCTTTGGGTTGGTAGGGTTTTACACTGGGTCCGCCAATTTCTGGATTCAAAATGCCTGATGCAGTAAGCAGTAAATCGCGTTGCAGTTCAGCACTTAGCCTGAGCCTTGGAAAGAAACTGTAGTATTTGTTGTCAGGATCTTTTTGAAATTTGTCTGATGTCCTTTGGGCCGATTGTCTGTAGGTAGATGAGGTGACAATCAACCGGATGAGTTTTTTGATGTCCCATCCGGATTCCCTGAACTCAACAGCCAGCCAGTCAAGCAATTCAGGATGTGAGGGCAGTTCTCCCTGCATACCAAAATCTCCAGAAGTCTTCACCAGCCCACGTCCAAAGAGTTCATGCCAGATCCTGTTCACATAAACCCTTGCTGTCAATGGGTTTTGAGGATCGATCATCCATTTTGCCAGACCTAGCCTGTTTTGCTCATATTTTTTGGGGTTATAAGCAAGGATTGAAGCAGGAGTAGCCATCTGCACAGTATCTGCTTTTTGGTCGTACACACCTCTTCTGAGCAGCTGTGTTTCCCGTATGCCAACACTGTCTTTCATGACCATCACGGATACATCCATCGTGTCCTTTTTGTTGATAAAAGCCAGGATGGATGAAACGTCCGCCGTACTGATTTTCATGCTGGGAGGATCTGCAAAAGAGGCATCTATGGTACCGACAAGCCCTTTTTCCGGAACCTTGTCAAAAAATGCAAACATGCTGTAGTAGTCTTTTTGTGATACGGGATCGTATTTGTGGTCATGGCATTTGGCACACTCCAACGTGATGGCCATGAATGCCTTGCCAACGGTATTGGTCCTGTCGGTGACATATTCAATCCTGTACTCTTCATCAATCACACCACCTTCCTGGGTAATCTTATGGTTCCTGTTAAAGCCAGTTGCCAGCAATTGTTCTTTAGACGGATTGGGGAGCAGGTCGCCCGCCAATTGCCAGGTGAGAAATTTGGAATAGGGGTAATTGCTGTTAAAGGCATGGATAACCCAATCACGCCAAGGCCACATGGTGCGTAAGCCATCATCCTGGTAGCCATGGCTATCGGCATAACGCGCAAGGTCCATCCATTGGATGGCCATTTTCTCGCCATAGTGTTTGCTGGCCAGCAATTCATCTACAATTTTTTCATATGCATTGGGAGACTTGTCGGCAAGAAACCGCTCTTGTTGTTCAATGGTTGGAGGAAGCCCAGTAATGTCCATGGAAACCCTTTTCAGCAAAGCTTCTTTTGATGCTTCAGCATTGGGCTCTAAGCCCACTTTGTCCAGGGTCGTGAAAATGAAATGGTCGATGGGGTTTCTTGGGTTGAGGTCTTCATCCGCCTCAGGCACTTTGGGCCTGACAGGTGCTATGAAAGACCAGTGTTTTTTGTATTTGGCACCCTGGGCAATCCATTTTTTAATGATCTCAATTTCATTTTTGGTCAAGCTGAGATTGGAAGATGGGGGAGGCATCACTTCAGCAGTGTCTGCAGTAATCAGCCTGGCATACAAGGCAGATTGCATGGGATCTCCAGGAACAATAATATGTTTAGAAGGATCTTCTTTCAAAGCTGCGTAGGCACCTTCTTCAGTGTCCAACCGAAGATTGGCTTGTCTTTTGTTGGCATCAGGCCCATGGCACTTGAAGCAACGGTCAGACAGGATAGGCCTGACATGAAAATTGAAATCTACCACATCAGGCACACCACCTTCTTCCTCCTTCCCGGATGTAATAAAATAGAGCGCTAGGCCGATCAGGATCAGGCCTGCAGATATCACCAAAACCTTGTTTCTGGTGGATTGATTGATTTGTGTTGGTATCATCATTGTACAAGCGTCTTTTCAGATTGAAAGTTAATGATTTTTGCGGATTAATCGTTTTCAACAATTACGTATCCCCCTTTAATTCTATTGCGGCATGTAAATGATTAACTTTGATTACTCCTAAACAAAACACTATGTCAACAAATCAGCCTTCATTATCACAGCATAAAGAGCTTATTCAGTTTGTCAAAGACATGGCGGAAGTCTGTACCCCAAAAGATATCCGTTGGTGCAATGGCTCAAAAGCAGAGTATGATGAAATATGCCAATTGTTGGTGGACAGCAAAACTTTTATCAAGCTAAACCAGGAACGCTGGCCCAACAGCTTTGCCTGTAATTCTGACCCGAGTGATGTGGCCAGGGTGGAAGACAAGACCTTTATTTGCAGCAGAAGAAAAGAGGATGCCGGGCCCACCAACAACTGGGTAGACCCCAAGGAAATGAAGGTAAAGATGAAAGCGGTTTTTTCCGGCTCCATGAAAGGCCGAACCATGTATGTGATACCTTTTTGCATGGGCCCTTTGGGCTCACCCCTTTCAAAGATTGGTGTTGAAATTACTGACTCGGCCTATGTTTTGGTGAATATGCACATCATGACACGTGTGGGAGACAAAGTGCTTGAATTGTTGGGTGAAGATGGTGAATTCATCAAATGCCTTCACTCACTGGGTGCACCACTGGAGCCCGGTCAGCAAGATGTTCCTTGGCCTTGTAACCCTACTACCAAATACATTGTGCATTATCCTGAAGACAGGGCCATAGCCTCATATGGTTCTGGCTATGGCGGGAACGCCCTCCTTGGAAAGAAATGTTTTGCACTGCGCATCGCTTCGGTGATGGCCAAGGAAGAGGGATGGCTGGCAGAGCACATGCTCATTCTTGGCGTGGAGGATCCACAGGGCAGAAAGACCTATGTTGGAGCCGCATTTCCCAGTGCTTGTGGAAAGACGAATTTTGCCATGCTGATTCCTCCACCAGACATGAAGGGCTGGAAAGTAACCACAGTGGGAGACGATATTGCCTGGATCAAACCCGGGAAGGATGGAAAACTCTATGCCATCAATCCTGAATATGGATATTTTGGGGTGGCCCCGGGGACCAATGCCAAGACCAATCCCAATGCTATTAAGGCCTTGTCCAGCAACAGTATTTTCACCAATGTTGGTGTCACCCCTGAAGGGGATGTTTGGTGGGAAGGCCTTACCAAAGAGGTACCCAAGGTTATCTACAACTGGAGGGGAGAACTCCATGATCCTGCATCAGGGAAACCGGTTGCTCATGCCAATGCAAGGTTTACTGCCCCCGCCCATCAATGCCCCAGCATCGATGCTGATTGGGAAAATCCTGCAGGAGTTCCCATCAGCGCTTTCATATTTGGAGGTCGAAGAAGTACCACTATCCCCTTGCTTTACCAGGCATTCAACTGGAACTTTGGTGTTTACCTCGCAGCAACCATGGGCTCCGAAACGACTGCCGCAGCGTTTGGAGAGATTGGAAAGGTGAGAAGGGATCCATTTGCCATGCTGCCATTCTGTGGTTACCACATGGCCGATTATTTCAACCATTGGTTGCAGCTGGGCCGCAATATTCCCAATCCACCCCGGATATTTGGTGTTAACTGGTTCAGGAAAGACAAGGACGGAAACTTCACCTGGCCTGGATTTGGTGAAAACATGCGCATGTTGAAATGGGTAGTGCAGCGGGTATACGGAGAGGTAGTTTCCATAGAAAGCCCTATTGGATGGGTGCCTAAATACGAAGACATTGATTGGGGAACAACCTCTTTCAGTGCTGAGCAATATGATGCCGTGATGGAGGTAGACAGAGAAGCTTGGAAAACAGAAGTATTGGCACATGAGGAACTTTTTTCAAGGATGTATGATAGGCTTCCCAAAGAGTTTTTCTTCATGCGTGAACTCCTGTTGTCAGGCCTCTGGCGTTCCCCTGAACATTGGTCGCTTGCTCCAGAAACACATTGATCCCCAAGGAGATTAAGTACCCTTCAGCAAAAACCATAAGCAGAAATACGTAATCTCATAAATACAGTTGGAAAAAGCTTTCATCTGCCGTTAACCCGCCCTATTTTTACATTGTCAACGCAGTAAGGGCGTCAAAAACAAACCGAAAGCAAGACAGATTCCGACCTACATCCAAATAAAACCAGCATCCCATATCCTGAAAAACCAGCCTTGTCCAATACCTAAAAAAGCCTAAATCCAATCCTACGTTATAGCCACGGCGTCCTGACTATGAAACCAAATCACCACAGAATCAACGCCAGAACATACAGACCCCGCAAGTGCGGGGTTTTTTGTTTTGAAGCGGTCTTGCAAAGTCCCAAACAACATTTGTTGGAATCCCCTTCATGCAATACTTTTGCATCACTTTTAAACAGTATTTATGGGAAGGATAATTGCTTTTCGCGAAGCCCTCAGAGAGGCGATGCAGGAAGAAATGAGAAGAGACGACAGGGTTTTTCTCATGGGAGAAGAAGTTGCAGAATACAATGGAGCCTATAAGGTAAGCCAGGGTATGCTCGACGAATTTGGTCCCAAAAGAATCATTGACACCCCCATTGCAGAGCTCGGTTTTACCGCAATTGCCGTGGGTGCCGCTCAAAATGGCCTGAGGCCAATTGTTGAGTACATGACCTGGAACTTCGCAGTATTGCCGCTGGACCAGATCCTGAATACTGCTTCCAAAATGCTGGCCATGAGTGGTGGACAAGTAGGTTGTCCGATTGTTTTCAGGGGAGCCAATGGTTCTGCCGGGCAGTTGGGTGCTCAACACTCCACAGCATTCGAAAGCCTTTATGCCAACATTCCCGGGCTCAAGGTAATTTCAGTGTCCAACCCCTACGATGCCAAAGGCCTTCTCAAAAGCGCAATCCGTGATGATGATCCGGTGATCTTCATGGAAAGTGAAGTGATGTATGGCGATAAATGCGATGTGCCTGATGATGAATATTATATTCCACTAGGTAAAGCAGACGTAAAAAAAGCAGGTAGAGACATTACCATTGTTTCTTACAATAAAATGATGAAAGTAGCGCTTGGCGCAGCTGCCGAATTAGAAAAAGAAGGCATTAGTGCTGAGGTTGTTGATTTACGCACCATTCGTCCACTAGACTGGATGACCATTTTAGATAGCGTTAAAAAAACAAACCGTTTATTAATTGTAGAAGAGCAGTGGCCATTTGCTTCTGTATCTTCAGAAATTACCTACCGCATTCAAAAAGAAGGATTCGATTATTTAGACGCGCCTATTCGTAGAATTACAAGTGCCGATGCACCGATGCACTATGCACCTAATTTAACAGCGCTTGCAATTCCTGATGTTTCAAGAACGGTGAAGCTTGCCAAAGAAATGATGCACCAAAGAAAATAAGTACCATGTGCCCACGCTATTTTAGTATTAGGCATATATTATTTTTTATTGGCTGTTTTATTTTTAATACCTCACTTGCTCAAACACCTATTGACACTGCTATGTCAGGGACACTTGATAGTGTCGTTGTAAATGCTTTTCGCACTAAAAGTATAGGGCAATTCCTTCCTGTATCAACTGCACGTATTTCAGCTGCTATCATACAGCAAGAAGTGAATGGGACTTTACTCCCTGCATTTAACTCGGTGGCCGGTGTTCGCATGGAGCAGCGGTCGGAGGGTAGTTACAGGCTTGCCATAAGGGGGAGTTCTTTAAGGGCTCCATTTGGCATACGCAATGTAAAACTGTATTGGAATGATGTGCCTTTTTCTGATCCCACAGGAAATACCTATCTCAATATTTTACCTTTCACACTTGTGAACGGTATAGAAATTCTTAAAGGTCCAGTTGGCGCCGCATACGGTTTGGGAACAGGTGGTGCCGTGTTGCTCCAATCTAATTTTGTAACCGATACCATCAAACAAAATACAGCGTCTCTTAATTTACGCGCTGGTAGTTTTGGATATATTGGACAAGATCTTCGGGTAACACTGCAACAAAAAAACTTTCATCAAACCTTTTTTATAGCCATCGAAAAAACAGAGGGATGGCGTGATCAATCTGCATCTTCTAAAAAAAATATTACCTGGCTTGCAACCCTTACAAAAAACAAGCACACAATAAAGGGAATCGCCTTGTTTACCGATTTAATGTATCAAACGCCAGGTGGGTTAACACTCATTCAAAT
>JBIPNK010000076.1:0-12703 GCA_044373365.1 Chitinophagaceae bacterium | reverse complement strand
AACCGCCTGAAGCTTCTGTTTCTCTGCAGTCGTTTTATCATCCACGACCACCAATTTCTCTTCAAAAGGTGCCTTCCGCATGTCATAAAGATCACCTGATCGCATCAATTTCCAGTTGGCAGAACGCACATACCAGTCCTTGCCCAATCCCGTAAATATCCAGTCCCTGGCAGTTCCTTTTCCGCCTTTCAGCTGGTATGCAAAACTCACCCCATCCAATACATTGTTTGTAGGAAGTGGAGCGCCAGCAAGTTCAGCAAAAGTGGGAATAAAATCAGCAGCATCAATCAGGCTGTTGGAAACACCAGGCTTCTTGATCATGCCTGGCCAGTTTACAATCATGGGAACAAGGCTTCCGCACTCTTGCATGGTTCCCTTTTTGCCACTGAGCTTTTGTCCTTGTACCCTGCCAATTTGAGCGGCTTCTCCTGCAGTACCATTATCACCAAAAAATACAATGAGCGTGTTCTCCCTTAATTTCAAGCTATCCAAGGTATGAACCAATTTACCCACCAATTTATCCATGTAGGAAATATTGTCAGCATAAAGCTCCTTGTAATCAGTGGTACCAGGCTTGGAATCAGGCGTTGCAACGATCTCTCCATGCACGTGTGACAGTGAATAGTACAGGTAGAAAGGATCTTTTTTATGCTGTGCCAAAAAGTTCACCATGTGGTCATGCATCAGGTCTGGCATGTACTCACCATCCTTCAACACGGATTCTTTGCCATTCACAACATATTTATCTTTCTTTCCTTCTTCATTAAAAAAAGACCCACTTCCAAAAAACCGCAGGTAGTCATCAAACCCAAATTCAGCAGGACCCAAAGGAAGCTGCCCCCACTTGCCAATCATGGATGATGTGTATCCTGCTTTTTTTAAAATAGAGGGCATGAAATTCTCAGCAGAGGGCTTGATTTCGCCGGTCATGTCTTGGTTGACTGCTCCGGTCCTAAAGCCATATCTTCCTGATAGTATCAAAGCCCTGGATGGACCGCACAAAGGCACCGTATAGGCGTTCGTATAGCGAATACCTTCCTTCGCCAGCTTATCGATTACGGGGGTTTTAAAAAAATCAGCTCCATAAGCACTCACGCCGTCAATACCCAGATCATCTGCCAAAACAAAAATGATATTGGGCTTTTTTTGTTGGGCAAAAGAAGCATTTGCAAAAAGCAAAAACAGAAAGAAATAGTGTGTAAGCTTCATTTATTTTTTTTCTTGGGATTTAAAAAACTCAATCATTTCCTTGCGCAATTCTACAGCCGCTTTTGCATAGGTCTTTTCATCAATCACGTTATGCTTTTCCAATGGATCTGCAACGTAATCATATAATTCTGTAGCGTATACCTTGCTTTCACTGAATGCAGTGCTTGATGTAAAATCATTCATCCAGATGGTGTAACGGTATTTGTCTGTACGCATGCTGTATCCCATCATGGCGTTGCTGGTATAATTTTTCTTTTTCATTTCCTCTTTGCTGAGCTTTCTGGGATACTGGCTCATGGCAAATTCATTCACTGCTGCCTTTTTGTTTTGCATCACAGGCTTCAGGCTTTTGCCCTGTAAATGTTTCGGAACCGGCACTGATGCAAGGTCACAAAGGGTTGGAAAAATATCAATATGCTCCGACAAAGAAGTTGTTGGTCCAGGCTTCATGCCTGGTGCAGCAATGATCAATGGTGCGCGGGTGGCTTGTTCCAGGTTGGTATGCTTTTCCCAAAGATCATGATCTCCGAGATGCCAACCATGGTCACCCCATAAAACAATGATGGTATTGTTGAGGGTTCCCAAAGAATCCAATGTATTCAACAGAATGCCCACTTGTGCGTCCATATAAGATACGGCTGCATAATACCCATGGATCAACTCCAGTTGTTTTTCTGTTTTTAACCTCAGATGAAAGCCGGGTTCGTTGAACATGGCAAAGGCAGGGATATCGGTGTAGTTTCTGAGCTCACCTGATTTGTGGTAGGCAATTTCTGGTGCATTGCTCGCATGTTCCTGAAAGCTGGCCAAGGGCATGTCTGCACGGCTGTAGAGATCCCAGTATTTCTTAGGGGCAACAAAAGGAAGATGGGGTTTGTGGTACCCTACAGCAAGAAAAAAAGGTTTGTTGTCTTTGTGCATATTAACCATCTGTTCCTTGGCTTTGATCGTAATCACCCCATCTTCATACGCGTTGTCTGGTACGTCATAATTTTCAATGGATGGCCCTTTGATGGATGTAGGCATTTCATCATCATCATCCCGTTGCACCCTCTCCTTTTTGACGAGAAACAATGCCTTGTTTTCAGGCTTTTGGTATTGATTGTTGGCTGGCTTTCCAAGGCCGTTTGCATAGTCACCAGCTTCCGGTTCCATGTAAGGCAAGTTCCAAGAAACTGGATCAATCTTTTTGATGGCACTGCTGGGATGAAATATTTTGCCGGTTCCAACGGTATTGTATCCTTGTGAAATCAGATACTGCGGCAAGGTGACGATATCCGGATTGATGTCACGCATCTGTGTTTTCAGGTCCCAAACTTTTGTATAATCAGGCCTCATTCCCGTCATCAGGCTGGCACGGGTAGGCCCGCAGACAGACTGTTGACAATAGTTGTTGGAAAACATCGTACCCATCTTTGCAAGCCGGTCAATGTTGGGCGTCTTGATGAGTTTGTTTCCATAGCAGCCCATGATGGGCTTCAGGTCATCAACAGCAATAAAAAGGATGTTGGGTTTCTTGGCTTGCTGGGCTACCAAGTCACATGCTAAAAATACAAGGATGGTTGAAATGATCAATGCCGGCTTACGCATCATGTTGTTGTTTTTTCAAAATTTAATTTAATCAATATCCTGGATTTTGCAGGATTTTTAAAGTGGTATTGTTGTCAATTTCACGTTGAGGAATAGGCAGTAACAAACGATCTTTTGTAACATAGGCCTGGATCTGGGCCAAAGTTGGCCTTGGACTGGGATACTTGCCATAATGTGCAGTATAGATTGCACTGTAGTGATTTTTAAGCGTTTGTTCTGCAGTGATGGTTGTCAAGGTTGTATTGTACCTGAGCAAGTCATACCAGCGGACATTTTCAAATGCGAATTCCAATTTGCGTTCATTGGACAGTTCTCTCTCAAACAAGGCAACGGTATTGACAGCAGCAGGCAGAAGGTCTGTGAGCCCTGCCCTTTTCCGGGTTTGGTTGATCAAAGAAAGGCTTGCCGCTGAATTTCCCTGTGCTTCAGCAAGCATCAGCAAAACATCGGCGTAGCGCATGACTATCCAGTCATTCTCCGCATCGTTTACGATAGATACTGGCGAAATCATTTTTTTGGGATACAGTACTTTGGTACTGCCATATTCACCAATGCTGATGGCTTTCCGCAAATCAGTTGCAGCATATCCAAGGTTCAGGTCAGCACTGGGAGTATTGAATCCACCCCCATCACCAATGATGACTGCAGTTCCACTCAGTTCAGGTGCAAAAGCATTGGGAAAAGATGAGCCAAGGCCTATTCCGCCAGCCTTGTACCTGATGGCGAAAAGGATTTCCCTGTTCATTTCATTGGAAATGGAGAATACATCACTGTATGATGCCACCAGCCCATATCCACTGTTGGCAATAACATCGTTCAACAAAGGAATGGCTTCTGCTTTTCTGTTCAAGGTCAGGAATACTTTTGCCAACATGGCTTTTGCCGTCCAGCTGTTTACACGGCCCAGCGAAGTGGCAGGAATGGAAGCATATTTCAATGAAGCACCATTGGCAACGGCATAACTCAAATCTGCTACAATCAGTTTATAGATTTCTGCAGATGAAACCCTGTTCATTGATGTGGCATCAAAAGGAGACAAAGGTTCGTGAACAAGAAATACTCCACCAAACTGCCTCACCAAATTAAAATAGTGATAGGCCCTTATAAAAGAAGCTTCAGCTGAAAGGATTTTCTTGTCACTTGATGAGATCAGTACATCTGAAGTATCTGCAGTCATTGAACCCGTTGATGGAGCATAATTGACATTCAAGCTATTCAGGATCAGGTTGACATTTCGAATGTTGGCATACGTATTGATCCAAAAATTATAGATTCCTTGGTGAGAAGTGTTTGGAATAAATAGATCCAGATCACTCAAATCACGGTTGGGCACTGATTTGCTGGCAGGATTGCCCATGATCGCATTGTCACTCCTGAGTTCAGACATTTTCCATTCCTCGAGCAGGGGCTTTTGCATGCCGTTATAGCAACCAATAAGGGCTGTTTGTATGTCGGTGGAATTCTTGTAAAAAGTGGCAGTAGTTACATTGCTAAGTGGATACAGCTCAATGTTTTTTTTGCAGGAAGCAAGGAAAAACACGCCAACCAGGAGGACAGATATAAATGATTTCATGTTGCTGTTTTTAATTCGTTGAAGATTAGAAATTGATGTCAATGCCTATCAACAATGTTTTAGGAATTGGGAAAGATCCACGCTGGTATCCATCAATCAATACGGATGAATAAGCGCCATTGGAGAATCTTCCTTCAGGATTAAGTCCACGGTATCCTTTTGCTGTTTTGAAATAAAGATTTTGTGCAGAAAAATAAAACCGCATGCTGTTGACCTTCACTTTTTTCATGAATGCAGCAGGGATGGTATATCCTATGTTCACATCGCGGAGCGAAAAATACGATGCATCTTCTATGACATAGTCTGTCAACATCCAGTTGTATCCAACAGTGGAGAACGGAGTCTTGCCATCACCAGGGAATTTGGCACTGACCCAACGGTTTTGGTTGTATGTCTTGATTGTTCTTCTTGATTCATTGTAATTGGGATCACCATTGATCAGCTTACCACCCTGAACACCTTGAAGGGTAAAGCTTACATCAAAGCCCTTGAAACCAAAATTATTGGTCAAGCCCCAGGTGAAATCAGGATACGGATTTCCCAGGTCTGTCCGGTCTTCATTGTCGAGCTTGTTGTCTCCATTGACGTCGACAAGTTTCAATCCTCCAGGAACAAAAACATTGCTCATCGAACTGGTCAACCCACTCGCCAATGCCTTGTTGATCTGGTCTTGGGAAAGCCAAACACCATCTGTTTTGAATCCAAAATATTGGACCAAAGGATTCCCCACTTTGTTTCGGTAAACTTCTGTTCTTTCTCCCTGGTTCAACAAATACGCTTCGGTCCCCAACTCAATGATGCTGTTCTTGTTTTGAGAAAAATTACCAGAAGTGGACCACCTGAAATTTTTGGTTTGAATATTTTTGGTTGTCAATTCCAACTCAACACCTGTATTCCTTAAGCTACCGATATTGTTCCAGAATTGAGGAACACCCGTAAATGCCATGGCCGATTGTTGGAGCAGGAGTTTGTCTGTTTTTGATTTATAAGCGTCCAACGTAATGCCAATCCTACCATTGAACAAAGAAACGTCCAATCCAAAATTACTCTGGTAGGTGCTCTCCCAGGTGATATCAGGATTAGAGATGATGGTTGATGAATTAACCAATCCTGGGAATGAGGTTCCTGTACCAGAACCCAGGGAATAGTTGGCTCCGTACATCAGATCCAGGAAGGCAAAATCTGAGATGCGGTTGTTTCCGGAAATACCGTAACTACCCCTGAACTTGAGGGTTGAAAGCCAATCAATGTTGGAGAGGAATTTTTCTTTGGTGGCAATCCATCCCAATGAAATGGAGGGGAAGGTTCCCCATTTGTTGCCAGGTCCGAAATAAGAACTTCCATCAGCCCTAAAACTTGCAGACAGCAAATACCGGTCATTGTAGCTGTAGTTAATACGCCCCAGATAAGACAAGAGGCCAATTTGATTTTTAGTGCCAAAGGTTCCATTTTTATCGAGCTGGGCAGCACTGTTCAGCGTCCTGATCTGATCACTTGGGAAATCAATTGCCGCAGTTTGTTCTTTGCTCACGGTTGTTTTCTGGGAAGTAAAGCCGGCAAGTATATTGAAATCACTTTTCCCTGCAGTTTTTACATAATTGAAGGTGTTTTCTGAAAGGATGTCAATGAATACATTGTTGGTGAAAACACCGCGGTTGTTGTCTCCATCCCGGTTGGCACTGCGCTCAGAAAAATCAACCCCATTGGCATAGTTCAGGTAAGTACTGGCCAGTGTTTTGAAAGTTAGCCCAGGCGCCAATGCAATACTCAAATCAGCAGAGGACTGCAGGCGATATTCATTGGTAAAAATATCTGTTCGCAACACGCCAGATTTTGGATTCTGCTGGGCAGAGCCACTGGGATTGACTGTTGTGACACCGGAGTTCCAAGTGGAACCATCCGGCATAAGACCAGAATAAACAAGGCCAGAAAAATGCCTTGGATGGGCAAAATCACCAGCCCTGATTCCAGCGTACTGTGGATTTTTAGCAACGAATGCTGCTGTTGCATCATTGTGGTATACAGGGAGCCAGGTTGGGAATCTCCAGAAATTGGTGAAATTTTCTGAAGGGGCAGAACGCTTGGAATAAGATGGATTAAGGTTCAAACTCAACTTCACTTTCTTGCTCAGATCAAGGTCTACCCGTGTTCTTATATTGAATTTTTCATAATTGCTCTTGTACATCATCCCCTCATCATTCTGATAACCTGTTGACAGAAAATACCGCACATCTTTTTTACCACCTGCAACGGTGAGCATGATGTTTTGAAAAGTAGCAGGTCTTAGAGACTCACCCTGCCAGTCAGTACTTTGTCCACCGCGAAGCAGGTTTTCAACGACGTAGGATGCACGGTCTCCATCAGGAATGGTATTGTTCGCAGGCAATACAGTAGAATCCTGAGCACGCTTGGCCATTTCATCGAAAAGCATTCCGATGTACTCTCCTGTGGTCATGATGTCATACCGTTTGTAATCCTCTTTCTGACCAACAGAATATTTCAAGACATATTTAGGCTTGTCAGCTGTTCCTTTTTTGGTGGTAACAATGATTACACCGCCAGAACCCCTGGAACCATAAATAGCTGCGGAGGCTGCATCCTTAAGCACTTCGACCGATTCAACATCTGCCATGTTCAAAAAAGCAAGACCATCTGGAACGGGTTGACCATCAACAACAACCAACGGACTTGATCCGGCATTGATGGAACTGATTCCCCTGATGTTTATTTTAGGGGCGGCACCTGACTCGGAGCTGACGTTTTGTACGGTCAGTCCTGCTACCCTGCCCTGAAGGGCCTGATCCAATCTGGACAGCGGTGCTTCATCCATCCGATCGTTTTTGTATTTGGCAACGGCACCCGTTAAACTTGATTTTTTTTGCGTGCCATATCCAATCACAACCACTTCAGCCTGTGATACAGCTTCTGGCACCATTTTAATGGTGAGGCTTGTATTACCCGATACTGCTATGGATTGTGGAGCATATCCTACATAGGTAAATACCAAAGTAGATGAAGCCTTGTCGAGAGATATTTCAAACGACCCGTCTGACTTGGTTAAAATAGCCCCTTTGCTTTTATTGGTAATGATGGATACTCCAGCCAGGGGATCTCCGGTGGTTTGGTCGATCACCTTACCCTTGATTTCTTTTTTTTGTGCAAATGTTAATCCTGAAAAAATCAGCATCAACAACAACAATAAATACTTTGATTTCATGCGGCTCGTTTTGGTTTTAAAGTTCATGCAAGCGTTTGCTGCCCTACTTTCAAACAGAATGCAGACAACAATTTAATGGATGGTAATATTAGAGAAAATAGATGAACGTGCCCTAATGCAACAAGTAGAAATAAGTCAATAAAATCATTTAAATGGAATGTTTTTTGTAGAATTTTTAATTTAATTGAAATATTTTTTAAATTTATCTGCCGTTAACGTTTCCGGTATCGTTACCGGCAATATTACCGGCAAATCATTGCAACTGGTTAATTTGGGTTATCTTAACGGACAAATTAATTCCAATTCCAGTTGTGAAATATGCATAACAAACCGCCCACCATCAAAGACATTGCCCAAAGGCTTCACCTTTCTATTTCAACTGTTTCAAGAGCATTGCGAAATGCTGGCGACATCAACCCTGAAACCAAGAAAAGTATCCTTCAACTGGCGGAGGAATTGAACTACCAACCGAATCGTTTGGCACTCAGTTTAAGACAGAACCAGACCAACACCATTGGGGTTATTGTTCCCAACCTTGATTATGTAATTTCTACCATGGTAAAGGGCATTGATGAAGCAGCCCTCGAAGCTGGCTTCACTGTCATTGTATGCCAAAGCAATGAATCGTTTGGAAGAGAGGTGGCGAATACAAGGCGCATGTTGAACAGCCTGGTAGATGGATTTATCATATCTATTTCTAGTGAAACAAAATCCAATGAGCATTTCAAGGTATTGAGTGAAAGGGAAATCCCGTTTGTGGTCTTTGACAGGGTCATTCCAGACCTTTTGGCTTCCAGCGTAATCCTTGACAATGAAGAAGGCGGATTCGTTGCTACAGAACATTTGATTGAGCAAGGGTATAAAAAAATTGCCATCCTGGCAGGTCCTCAAACCCTGGGCATCAGCAACAGCAGGCTGGATGGATATAAAAAGGCATTAAAAAAACACGACATCAAGTTCGATGATGAGTTGGTCATTTACTGTGATTTTAACCAGGATTTTGCTTTTTATGCCACAGAAGAATTGCTATCCTCCAAAAAAAGGCCTGATGCCATCTTTACCATCAGCGACCGCATGGCCATCGGGGCAATGCTTGCCATCAAAAAAAAGGGCTTGAAAATGCCTGAGGAAATTGGGCTGGTAGGATTCAACAACGAACCATCACTGGCTTTGTTTAGCCCCAGCATTTCAAGCGTAGAACAACCTTCCTTTGAAATTGGCAAACTTGCCGGCAAAATATTCATAGAACAGTTTTTGAACAATGACTTTTCCAGTCACAAAGAAGTCATCCTAAAACCAAAGTTAGTCATCAGAGAATCATCTGTCCGGCTGACAAAAAAAGGCAATTAAGCTGCTCTTCCATAAAAAACAATAGCTTCATACCACAAAAAGGGTATTCCAGAAACTGATAAATCTCATGTATCTGGGCTATTTTCGTCATTCGTAGCATTTAGTAAAAAATCAAATATTTACACCGTTAAAGCTCTGGTAGGTAGGGAAAATAATTCATCACATTAAAACCCAACCATCATGACCAGAATCACCTCCTATTGCCAGACCTGCACAGTGAAAAACTGTATCATGCTCAAGTCTTTCGGACAAGAAGAGCATCATCTGTACAAGCCCTACAAGCATCACTATGAATTCAAAAAAGGGGAATTGATCTTCCGCGAGGGAGATGAAATCAACGGCCTCTACTTTATCCAGTCTGGCGTTATCAAGCTGGAAATGAATGCAGAAACGGAAAGACCCTTTATCCTACGCCTTGTGGGTGCCGGACAAACAATGGGACATCGCTTCCTGAGCTATACAGGACTACAGCCCTATTCTGCCTCTGCTGTGGAAGACAGCCGTGTTTGTTTTATAGAATTGGGCTTTTTCAAGAACCTGATGCAGAAAAACGAACTGCTCCAGGAGGAAATCAGAAAGATCTTCCTGAGGGAAATCCGCACTACCGAAATCAAATTGCTGCAAATTGCCCAGCAAACAGTCAGGGAAAAAGTGGCTGGAATCCTGGTTCACCTTGCTGAAACCTATAATTACAAGCAAATCGGGATGGGCATCCGGGTGCATGTGGATCGCCAGGAAATGGCTGATCTTGCGGGCACTACCAAGGAACAGGTTTCAAGGATTTTGGCCGATTTTGACCAGGAGCAACTGATCCGTTTCAGGGCCAAACACTTCAAATACATCGCTGTAGACAAGCTTCGCCAGATTGCCGAAAGACATGCCATGCCATTGGCTGTTCCACAGCATGCTGAAGCATAAAAACAAGACTATATGATTGTTATATTGGGTGCTACTTAGTAACTTCGCGGCTGAAAAAACAATACCATGGCAGCAAAGATAAAAGTGCACAACCCGGTCGTAGAACTCGACGGGGATGAGATGACAAGGATCATTTGGAAATTCATCAAAGACAAGTTGATCCTTCCTTACCTCGAACTGGACATCAAGTATTATGATCTTGGTGTAGAGTACCGCGATGAGACCAATGACCAGGTAACCATTGATGCGGCAAATGCCATCAGGGAGCATGGTGTGGGCATCAAATGCGCTACCATTACTCCGGATGAGGCACGTGTAAAGGAGTTTAACCTCAAGCAAATGTGGAAAAGCCCCAATGGTACCATCAGGAATATCCTGGATGGAACCGTTTTCCGCGAGCCCATCGTTATAAAAAACATTCCACGCCTGGTAACCAACTGGGACAGCCCCATCATTGTTGGAAGGCATGCTTTTGGTGATCAGTACCGTGCCACAGATTTTGTCGTTCCGGGTAAAGGAAAACTTACCATCAAATTTGAAGGGGAAGATGGCACCTTGATTGAACATGAAGTATACCAGTACAAGGGTGCAGGCGTTGCCCTGAGCATGTACAATACCGATGAAAGCATCATGGGTTTTGCCAGAAGCTGTTTCAACATGGCTTTGCAGAAGGGATGGCCGCTTTACATGAGCACCAAGAATACCATCCTGAAAAAATACGATGGTCGCTTCAAGGATATTTTTGAAGAGATTTACCAGAACGAATTCAAAGCAGCCTACGAAGCAGCAGGCATCACGTATGAGCACAGGCTGATTGATGACATGGTGGCCAGTGCCTTGAAATGGAATGGCAAGTTCGTATGGGCTTGTAAGAATTATGATGGTGATGTACAAAGCGATACTGTAGCGCAAGGATTCGGTTCTCTTGGATTGATGACTTCCGTATTGGTTACGCCTGATGGAAAGACCATGGAATCAGAAGCAGCACATGGAACTGTAACCCGCCACTACCGCGACCACCAAAAAGGAAAGCCTACCAGCACCAACCCCATCGCATCCATTTTTGCATGGACACGTGGATTGGCCTTCCGTGGTAAATTGGATGAAAACCAAGCCCTGATTGATTTCGCCAATGCTCTCGAAGCAGTTTGTATTGAAACAGTGGAAGAAGGAAAAATGACCAAAGACCTGGCAGTATGTATCCATGGCAACAAGGTTGTTCATGGTGACCACTATCTCTATACAGAAGAGTTCCTGGATGCGATTGACAGCAACCTGAAGAGGAAAATGGGTTTAGGGCTGTAGAGGTTGAGGGGTTTAAAGGTTTAAAAAATGCAATCCCGGTTCATAAGAGCCGGGATTTTTTTATAACTTAAACACTCAAGCGTTCCCCTATTAACCATTAAACCTCTACACCTTAAACCTCAACGCCCAAGCATTCTATTCCACATGATTTTGGCGGACTCCATGTTGACCCCGGCCATCCTGCCGCGTTGTACAATCAAGTCATTGTCTTCCGGGTGGTTCAGGTAATAATGAAAGGCAAACCTGCTGTTGGGATTTTGCCAGCCGTTGATTTGGCCAAAACGCAGGTCGTTGAACACGAGTGTGTCTTTCCATTGCTCAACAGTATAATAGCCCTGTGAGAATTGCTTCAACTCCATGACTTCCTTGTGGTCGGCCACTGGCTTGAGTAGGTCTTCTTTTTTTTCAATATGATGCAATGCAAAATCCCCTGGCTTGTCAAAAATGGAGCGATAACCCACCTGATAACCAGCGCTGTCTTCGATCACCACAAACCAAAGCAGGTTGTTGAGCAGGGTTGGTGTAGTAAAATAAGGCTTGTTGCTCCCCTTGTTCGCAACGGCATATCGTTTCACATCACGGTTGATGGAATACTTGTTGTACAGCGCAAACCCCATGTAGAGCATCGCTGTAAAAACGCCTGCCCTGGCCCATTTCAAGCGATGCGCATGGTCGGTCCTTAAAAAAATAAGGAAGCCAAATGCAATGGCAGGCAGGATGCTGAAAAGTGGATCCGCCACATAGATAACATTGAAGGATATCCTGGTGGAAGAGAAAGGCTCAAACCAACCAATCCCATAGTTGTTCATCGCGTCCAGCAAAAGATGGCAGGCAATTTCAATCAGAAAAAACCAAAACCATTTTCGCAGGCTGATGGGTTCAGCCTTGTGCCACCGGGCGGCAACAAGGGCCAGGAAAAAACTGCTGATGATGGCAAACAGAAAGGAATGGGTGATCCCCCTGTGCGCCAGCAACTCAGTAGAAACAGGCATCCACATGCCTGCGATAAAATCGATATCAGGAACACTGTTGGCCAATGCGCCCCACAACATGGCCTTGCGCCCAGCATTTTTGTCAAGGATGATTTCTCCTATGCAGGCACCAAGGACAATATGCGTGAGTGAATCCATTCAATGAAAATAAATCAAAATTATTGATGCCGGCTAATCACTGCACGATGATTTTTCTTGTCATGATTTCACCCCCCTCACCCATCAATTTCAACACATAAACTCCGGCTTTCAATCCATGTATTTTCAATGGGCCTGGGGCATGATCCATACTGCTCACCAGCATGCCCTGCTGATCCAAGATCAAAAGCTTCTGCTTACCCTGAATACCTGTTTGTATAGAGATGGAACCGCTGCTCGGATTGGGATAAACCTGTAATGCTGCGCTACCCATTCCAGCCTTGATGGTTTTGATCTCACTGTAGGATGATTTGCCATCCATGTCAATCTGTTTGAGTCGGTAATAAACAACGGCTCCAGTGATTGGGCCTTTATCTTCAAATGAATACCGGATCTCCGCCTGGCTATTTC
>JBIPNK010000184.1:0-3145 GCA_044373365.1 Chitinophagaceae bacterium | reverse complement strand
CCTGATTCAGAAAGCGTAACACCATTTCTAACTACAAATATTTGATCTGCAGAAAGTCCTGCTGTAGTAAATGTAATATTTGTCCCAGCCTTATCTGTAACAGCAGTACCTGAATCTAAATCAATTACTGAAGCTGTAGATCCAGTTAAGTAGGCTCTTGTAACAACAACACTTGAACTTATTGGACCTTCAATAATGACACCTGCTGCAGTAACTTGTAGTGTTTTAGTAGCTGTACCAGTAAATGTACCTGCACCATAATTATTAAGAGTAGCTTGACCATTACCTAACAACGAAAATAGTAAATTGGTAGTACTTCCATTTTGTCCTCTAACCACAAGATTTGATTGACGAGTAGCGTGTGTGGCATCTGTCCAAGAAGAAGATATTGTATTAGCTTCAACACTAGCCGTAGTAGTAGTTTCAGCTTTAAAGCTGATAGAACCTCCAATACCATTAGCACCTGCTCCACCAGAATTCGATCTATCTAAAATTAATATTGGAGTGACAGAAGATCCGTCTGCAGCATCTACTTGCAATAATCCTGCACCAGCTGTTAAACTTGGTGTATAACCTCCAATACCATAACCTGTTGTGCTAGAACCATAAACACCTGCACCTGAGCTACTAATACCCCAAACACCCGCTCCAGATCCTGAAGTAGTGGATTTGGTACCAGCTCCAGAAACTCCAGAGTTTAATACTTCTAAAGAAGCATTGGTTGCACCAGTTCTAGAACCATTTACAGTCAAAAAGAATGTAGATGTGCCCGCAATAGTTGGAGATGTTGAAAGAGTGCCTCCTAATGCAATATCGTTTGCTGTTTTAGTTAAACCGTTTGTAGCAGTAATAATACCTGCGGCTGAGAATTGCACCCAGTTAATAGCTGTAGTATCTAATGTACCACCAGTGTCTGATGTACACAACCAACCTGTATCGGCGTTAGCCGTACCAACTTCAACCAGAACGTAAGCTGAAATTACTTCAGACCAAGCATCCATATCAGTTGCTCTTGTAGGAGCACCTGAAGCTTGAACAATACGAATACCGTTTTCTGCTGGAGCAGCTTGGTTTTTAATTAAAATTCTATCGTTTGTTGCAAGAGTAATACCGTCTACAACTTGACCATTTGCAAATGATGTTGCTAATGTTCCAGCTACAGTAGTAGCAACTCTGACCCTACCTTTAGGGTTCAATCCTTGAATTTGACTATCTACATAAAATTTAGTAGCCCCGTCTTGAGGATTGGTAGGATCAGCTAAGTTTGCAATTTTCTTACTAGATACGTCTACTGTACCTGTACCATTAGGTATTAAGGTAATGTTTGTATTTGTAGCACCAGCTGTAAAAACAAGTGCTCCAGTACCAGTAATGGAACCTGTTATAGTTCCCGTACCACCTTTGGATACTGGAAGAGTACCGGATACATCACCCGAAGCTAATCCTACTGTGCCATCTGTTGCGGTTAAGCCAGAACCTATAATATTAAATTTAGTTCTAGCTGTAAGAGCTGAACCTTCTTCTTGTATTTCCGAATAACCTCCTGCACCAGCAGAAGCGTTAAGTGTTGTTCCTGTAATAGAAAGATTTGTACCTACAGTTAGAGGTACAACAGCAGTAGCAGAATGGTCATAAAACCATAAATGATCTGCTCCTGTTGATGGGGCAACAATAGTCAATAGATTACCAGTATCAGAAGTTACTAATGAACCTGGAGTAGTACTATCTTGTAGTTGCCGAAGTTTTATTTTTTGAATTGCCATGTTATATGTAGTAAATTGCTAATACTCTTTCAGTAGAAACTAATGCGGGTGTTATTGAAACAACGTTTCCAACTATTGTATAATCTTCTGGATCATCCATTAGTACTCCGTTTCTATAAAGTAAAAATAATGTTGATGCTAATGGTGTAGCTCCTAAAGTTACTGATGTTCCTGTAATACCTGTTTGCTTATCTTTAATTGGTGAAGCAGATACCCAAGTACCTCCAGCATAAACTAAGAAATCTCCATTTGAACCACCGGGTAAAGATCCTGCAGTAGTAGTCCAAGCCGGAACAGTTCCTGTAGAACCTAATACTTCCATTGGTCCACCAACAGGTAATCTAACTAGATTTCCAGAAGCATCTCTATAAAATAAATCTCCTGTTGCATCAGAACCTAAATCGAAACGTACTTTACCAGCACTTGTTCTAAGAGCTGTATGACCTGGAGCATTAACTTCAATACCAACATAATTGGTAGCTGCGGTTAATACAGGGTTTACATAAACGGATCTAATTGCACTAGTGCCTGCAGTCTGATTTACATTTGTAGATATTAGTAAGTCGCTATATCTATTAGATCCTGCGGACATTGCAAATACACCTTCTATTTGCGCATTGATACAGTTACCTATATTAGTAGATCTTGTGGCTATAGATTTAAAAGAAGGTGTATTAGAAGCAGAACTTCCACCCTCTACTAAAACTGTTAAGTCTGAATATAAAGATAGGTTGCCACCTGCTACATTAATTGGATACGTTCCACCAGTTGCTATATTGAAATAATCTGGATGAATATCTAACTCATTTAAAGCTCCTATGTATAGTGAACCTTTGTCTGTAACTTTAAAAACATCTACGTTAGTAGAATTCTGATGTATAATACCGTATGTAGCTGTTGTCCCACCAGTACCTCTTGTAGTTAATCTAGCAGAAGTAGCTGCAGCAGAACCTATTGTAACGTTAGTTCCGTCAAAGGTAAAGTTAGCATTGTTTCCTAAGTTAGTAGTTGAAGTCCAGTATGCAACTCTATTAGTAATACCTGTTCCAGTTAATCCTCCACCTGTAGTAGCAATAGTTAAAGTATTACCTGGATCATCATATGTTAGGGTAATACCTGCACCAGCAACTAAAAGAGAAGATAATCTATCATCTACAGCTTCGCTAAAATTAGTAATATTACTTGATGTAATACTAACAGCTGTACTTGTAGCAGTTGTTATTCTACCTTTAGCATTTACTGTTATAATTGGAATATTACTAGCATCTCCGTATGTAGCTGCTGTAACACCAGTATTGGTAAGTATTGCTGTTATATTTGGCGTAGTTGTAGGATTAGTTACAGTAAACGTAAGATCTGTAGAATTTGTAGCAGATAAGTTA
>JBIPNK010000075.1:0-12777 GCA_044373365.1 Chitinophagaceae bacterium | reverse complement strand
CAAAAGACTACCTCCCCGTCTGGAGTAAAATGGATAAAATTGGCGACAACCTGCTCACCAGAATCCTCTGGATTGCTGGTTATGTGTCTTTTTATATCGCCTTTGCTCCTGCCTGGTATTGGTACTTGTTGCTCCCGATTCATGCACTGATGGGGCCTGTACAAGGTGCTATCGTGAACTGGGTAGGACACAAATACGGCTACTCCAATTTCGACAATGGTGATCATTCAAGGAATTCTGAGCGCTGGGGTATTTTCCTGCTGGGAGAATTATTCCAGAACAACCACCACTATTTCCCCAAATCAGCAAAGTTCGCCGTTAAGAAGTATGAGTGGGACCCTACCTATTTTATCATGCGCATCCTGAATAAATTGGGAATTATTCAAATTCAATACCAATTGGTGTCTGTTTAATTTACAAAATTCGTATATTTGCACCCCAAATCGGCCCCGTAGCTCAATTGAATAGAGCATTTGACTACGGATCAAAAGGTTTCAGGTTTGAATCCTGACGGGGTCACGAAAACCACTGTAACAGCTGTTATGGTGGTTTTTTTATGGGAAAAATCGTCTAAAAACAGATATTATTGTCTTTATCGCTACAGGATGTATCTTTAAAATCCCAATAATTTAATTTACTGAGTATTCAGTTAACATTCATTGGCAGTTGAAAAAATGATTCATACATCTTTGAAGAAACAATCATGAAAAATAGTCTAAAATCCTTTTCCCTGTTGCTGTTTATCCATTTGACCATCGGAATGTCAGTCAAGGCTCAATTATCCGTGAGCATTGACAACAAAGCAATTCAAATTCAATCTGAAAAGACAGCATATTCCTTTACACCCTCTTTCACCATTTTGTACAGTGCCACCGATCCTGGCATGATGATGAAACCGGTGAACATCAAAACTGTATCCTACAACGTATTGACCTGGACTGTTAAGGACAGCAGCAAGGCTGATTTTGTACAAAAGGCTATTGGCAAAGAAACTGCCGGAGACGGTTTTGATGACCGAATTTTGAGAAAGGCACCTGAAAAAAGGACCGGAGCCATACACAATGTAGGTGAGTCGACGCGCATTCAAGCAACCCGTGTCCGTGATGCTGGCGACACTGCCTTCTTTGACTTTCCTGCTTCCTCAAAATTTATTTTAAAGGCCTTCGTTTTAAAAAAAGCAAAGCCCTACCCCATTTTACAATACGAACTACAGCCTCTGGTGCAGGGCTATTTCAGTGTGGGATACACAGGCGCCCCTGCCCTGACCGAGGAGCAAGCAATGGGTATCTGGCAGCCTTTGATCTGGCAAGAAAAAAGGATTCCGGAAAATGCTTTTCTGACACCAGCATTCATGGCAACACTTCCAACCACTATGGTGTATGATGGCAAGAATACAATTGGTGTAATGGCATCTCCCGACGCCATTCCTTTTCAGCCCTTACCGCTATTGGCAAACAGTCAATTTGGTATTGGTTTGATCAATGCCCAAAAGAACATACAACCCAGCGTATATGCGCCAATCCCCGGAGGATTCAAATCAAAAATGAAGGCAGGTGAGCCATTTAGTTTTACACTGCATTTGGTGGTGGAGCCCCAGACCATCAATCGCACGTATGAAAGCATCGCCCGGAAAATATTTGGCTTTAAAGACTACCGCAGCAATACCATCAGCACGTTGAACAAAACGCTGGACAATATCGTAGATTATTCCATGTCGGAATATACCTGGTATGTTGACAGTTTAAAAGGATATGCTTATGCAACCGATGTGCCCGGTGCAGTCAAAAACGTCTCCAGCCTTAATCCACTCGAACTGGCCATTGTGCGGGACGATGTAAACATGTTCGAGAAAAGGGCTTACCCTCAAATTGAATACATGCTCTCAAGAGAGAAATTTCTTTTCAGTTTGGACAGTACACAAAAGATTCAGAATCCATCGCGGAGATTGAAGGGTCCCGTTGCACCCATGTCTGAACTGGGCGCATTGTACTCAGTCCTAGGAAAGCAAAATCCTTTTTTATTGGCGCTCATGGAAAAAGAATATGGAAAAGCGAGAACCAGAAACCTGGATGTAGAGGAAAAAGGGAATAGCTGGATCAACGCCATGCACTTGTTCAGAACAACAGGTGATTCTGCTTACCTAAAGACTGCGGTTGCCAAAGCTTCTGTTTACTTGCAAACAAGGGTCAATACCGCCCAATCTGACTTTATGGATCCGCTTGCAGGTGGGTTTTTCTTCTGGCCAGCCTATACCAACCGATGGATTGAACTGTTGCAACTGTATGAAATAACAAAAGAAAAATCTTTCCTGGATGCGGCAGTTGAAGGTGCCCGCAACTATACCCAATTCATATGGATGGTACCCGCCATTCCCGATAGCCTTGTTACCGTAAACAAGGATGGAAAGGCCCCTTATTACTGGTACCTGAAAGCAAAGGGTCACAAGCAAATGTTTTACCCTGAGGAGAAAGTGCCAGCCTGGCGGCTTTCTGAAACTGGTCTTACGCCTGAATCTTCAGGTACATCCACAGGTCATCGGGGAATCTTCATGACCAATTTTGCTCCCTGGATGCTGCGTTTGGGATATTATGCCAATGATCGCTATTTATTGGATGTTGCCAAAGCTGCAGTTATAGGACGCTACAAAAGCTTTCCTGGTTATCATATCAATACAGAGCGTACAACAGCCTACGAAAATGTTGACTTCCCTTTTCACAAACACATGGACCAAAGTGTAAACTCATTTCACTACAACCATATTTTGCCGATGGCGTCCATGCTATTGGACTACCTGGTATCTGATGTATTTATCCGCAGCAAAGGCGCCATTGATTTCCCTGCTGAATATATTGAGGGCTATGCCTACCTGCAAAGCAAAATGTATGGAGCAAGTGCTGGCAAATTCTATGCTACCAACAATGTAAAACTATGGATGCCCGGCAATCTGCTTCAAACCGATAATGTAGAACTCAATTATGTTGCTGGAAGAAAACTGGATACATTGTTTCTTGCATTCACCAATCAATCGAAACAAAACGTAAAAAGCATATTTGCGATCAATGATTCACTTGCAAAATTAACCGCTTCAGCATCCATGGATATCTGGCAAAACAACAAATGGACGAGGGTTCCTCGCATGGAAAAACAATTGTCTGTTCAGGTTGCTGCGAATGGCATAACCGCAGTCAGGTTAAATGGCGTTAAGATGCAGAATGGATTTCAGCAACAATTGTTGGGGGCTGAAAAGAGTAAGGCATCTGACTATATGCATTTTCCGCAGGGCAATGCCAATGCCATGTTGTTGCACCTGGGCAATTACGACAAACGCCTTTATGTTTACCTCGAAGATGATGACAACAAAGTGAAATCGGCAACCCTGCAATACAAAATTGCTGATGGGAAGACCTTGCTGCTGGAGGACAAACAATATCCTTTCGAGTTCACCGTGCCGCTGAAAAACCAGTCAAGCATTCAATTCTCGCTGATCTTGAACAAAACAAATGGAGAAAAAGAGGAAAGCAAGCAGGTAACGCTCGGTGGAAAATAAACCGTCCAAGAAAAGACCACTATTGCACAATCCTCTTCCTTACCATAAAATCAAAAACCAACTTCGCCATATAACTATATCCATCCTTATTGGGATGTACGCCGTCACTGACGGTCATTAAATTGGATTGATCTTCAAATGGTTTGGTGAGGTCCAGAAAATAGCCACCTTCTGCCTTTGCAATCTTCCTGATTCTTTTTCTCAATTCCCAGATCCTGGGCCTTCTAAGGGTCAGGTCATTTATTCTTTCAGGAGACAAACCTTCCGTGGCAATGACCATGTCCAAAGGGCTACACAGGATAAAAGTACACTTAGGATTGATTTCTTTTATCGCCTTAATGTATGCTGAAAAATCTTTTTCAAAGTCACCAATATGTTCCCAATTAAATCGAGGTGAGCCTACCGTTTCGTTTGTACCGACTTCAATGACAACAATATCAGGCCGGTACAATTTCAATGAATCCACTGTCTTCCAGATATTGGGGGTACCGAAGCGGATCACCGTAGCACCACCGATACCAAAATTCTTCACCCCATATCCCTCATACCCTCCGCCCTGCAACAGTGCATGTAAAACAGCAGGATAAGATTCAGCTGATGGGTTCTGGACCCTGGCCCCAAAGGTTATGCTGTTGCCTATACAGGCTATGTGAGCCTTTTTGCTTTGCGCATCACTTTCATGAACATGAACCAGACAAATGACGAACAAAAATAAATACCTGAATGCTTTTCCCATTAAATTCATATTCATGAAGATAACAAAAGATCAATACAGGTCATTTCTTTTTGGAACCAAGTCCTGAAAGCAAAATATAGAACAATACAATTGCCAACAAAATGAAAAACACATAAAGGCCGATTTGCCCATTCCCTTTTTCAGCAGGTTTTATCGCTTCTTTTGGGATAACTTCATTCACTTGGGCTGTGAATTTATTTTCTTTGTTGAGAATAGTTTTCATCATTTCCTTTCCATCGAGCTCAATAGATAGGATACTGAAATGATCATTCAACGTGGAAAAAAAATGATTTGAGATGGATTGAATGGAATAAAACGATGCAGTTGCATCCAGCTTACCCATGATCAATACCTCATGACCAAGGGCAATGGTAATTGAATCCACTGACAGTGTGCTTCCATCAATTTCACGGATCAAAATGCTGTTATGCAAATGGGTTTTCAGCAAATGTTTGAACTCCTCTGGCGTTAAACCGTTGACATTTTTCTTGGGAAATTGATGCTCCAGTGCAAGTTGAAAAGACATCAATGGAGCCCTTAGCATGAGGTTCCAGTTTCCAGAAGACTTTTTATTGAAGGCCAACGTAGATACCTGTGGGTTGTGCCCAAAGACCTGAATAGTGAGCAATAGTGCTAACAAAAAACTGATGCCTTTTGACAAAAATTGATACATGCAGGTGGATTAAAAGGAGACAGAAAAAGAGCCTGGTAATCCCCTGAAACCATTGATGAATTTATTGGACCCTGCTGACGCAACATGGTAATGATAGCCACGAACTGTATCGTAATGTCCTCTGTTGGCATCGAGATCTGCTGGTTCTTTTCCTGATACATCCAATTGCTCAAACATCCCATAACCATCCATCGCATAACCAATCATGGATGCATGGCCATCGGCTTGTTTGATACTGGTAGATTTGCCAGTTGCCGCGTGATAATGATATCCAACTGCACCATTGATATGGCCACCGGCATCATCCATTGGCGCCAGGGTAATGGCCCCGAGTATGGCCTGTGTTGGCGCAGGCGGATCAAAGTTTATGCCATTGAAGGCAATGCCAACAACCATTCCCATCCCCATAATTGGCATGGTACCGCTTGCCTTTTGCGGTCTAACAGGAATATAAAAAGTCTTTTTCAATCCCTGATAATAGGAAGGCTGACACTCAACACAAAAATTCCTATAGGCCGGATCCACGTTGGGACGGGCGGCTGCCTCACATTTCTCTTTGGTATCCGTAACATTGATTTTTCCGGTAGCTGTGTTATAGAGCTGCCAGGTGGTATTGTTGTAGAAACTGGCCATATTCTTGATGAAACTTCCATCTACATCATATAGCTTACCCCCTTCAAACCAAACACCTCCTTTATCTGCCCCATCAAGAATATTCGTAGGGCACCATGGGCCCATGGCATGGTCTGTAGGAGTATTGTTCGTAACAATTTTATAGCACTCGATTGAGGTACCATTAAATGTTCGGGTTTCCTTTGAAATGGTCTGGCTGAGTCCTGCCGTTAAAAAATAACTTGGGTTCACTTCAATGACCACTTCTCCCCCATTATCTGTTGCCACAGAACTTTTCTTTTTGCAAGAAGAGAACAAAATGACGCCAAGCATCAAGATAAATATTGGAGTTGCCCAATATAACGCGGAGGAAAAAACGGAAGATTTAATTTTCATACCATATAGAGCAACAGGAAAAAGAAATCCTTCGGCTCAATTGGGGAAACCAGATAAAAGCGTCATTACGCTCCAGAAGACGCAATAGAAGCCTGTATTTTAAAAAATAAATCGTCAGGATTAAAGGGCTTGGTAACAAAATCCTGCATTCCGGCATCAAATATTTTCTGTTCAATGTCTACTGTGGCGGAAGCAGTCAAGGCAATGATGGGAGTATGCTGATTGAATTCCCTGATTTTCCGGGTTGCAGTATAGCCATCCATTACCGGCATATGCAGGTCCATGATGACCAAATCATAAAAATCTGTTTTGACTTTTTCTACTGCAATTGCACCGTTTTCTGCTACTTCTATGACCGTATTCCATCCCTCCAGCAGCTGAGTTGTAAACAATACATTGAAGGGAGTGTCTTCGACCAATAAGATCTTTGCCTGACCAAGGTCCTCTTCTATGAAAGTCGATGAACCCTTCATCGCTTCCATTTCGGAAGCATATGCCAACTCAAGGGTAAAATAAAAATTGGATCCCCTGCCAACTTCAGCATCGACCTTGATCTCACTGTTCATCAACCGAAGGAGATCCGCAGTGATGGCCAGCCCCAGCCCAGTACCGCCAAATTCTCTGGTGATGGAACTGGATGCTTGTGAAAAAGGATTGAAGATATGATCCAGCTTGTCTTTTTGGATGCCGATTCCGGTATCACTTACTGAGAACAAAATGGAACATTTGCTTGATGTAATTTTTTCCAGTTGCAAAGTAAGCTGCACCTTTCCTCTTGTGGTAAACTTAACCGCATTGGAGAGCAGGTTATTGAGCACTTGCATCAGGCGGTGCGCATCACCCAATACCTGATGAGGAATGCTGGGATCAATATAGATGGAAACTTCATTTCCCCTTTCATTGGCTTTGATAGAGATGGCATGAAAAACATCCTCTGCTGTGGCCTTAAGGTCAAATATGCTGTTATCCAACTCAAGCTTACCGGCATCAATCTTATTGAAATCAAGGATGTCGTTGATCAAGGAAAGGAGGTTGTCTGCAGATGTCCTCAGCACCTGTAAATTATTCAATTGATCTGGCCTTGGGTTTTGCCTATACAGAATATGTCCCAATCCAATCACAGCATTCAAGGGTGTTCGGATTTCATGGCTCATGACAGAAAGAAATTCTGATTTGGCCTGATTGGCTTTCTCCGCCAATTCTCTTGCATCAATCAATGCCTGCTCTGCAGCCTTTCGCTTGCTGATCTGCTCATTCAAATAACCAATAACATCGAGAAGATTGTTTTCACCAGGAATGATACCTGCATTGGCATCAGGTTCCATGCTCCAGATGGATTCCTTCAATTTTTTTATGGATTGGTTTCTGATATCGATCTCTGCCTTGAGCCGATCATAGATGTCGAGATAGTCTTTTTCACTGACTTGAAATGCATGTTCGGACAACTGTTTGTCCCTGTCAAAAGCATAATAGGCATCACTGACAGCCTGTATGAAACGACTGAGGTTTTCATCTTCACCAACGCCCAAGGGCAGGTTTTTACGAATTTGTCTTTCTAGAAGTTTGTGGTCAACAATTAAATTTCATTAAATGTTGTGATGGTCATGGTCTGGTTGTGGAGCTGACAAGGACCAATGTTCATCTGGGGAGAAATCTCACCGTAAGAATAAAAACCTGCTATTGCCGTTTTGTTGGTGAAATAATCAGCAACAACCCCCACTTCTTCTTCAACCTGTTTTCCAAGGATGATCCTGCGGCCAACACAACTGATCAGGATGGCCAATTCCGGAGCATAGTTTACGTCCTCCCTACTAATTTCTTTGGCAGCCCGATCAGCGGCATCAATCAGCTTCTCAAAATTGGCTTTCATGAATCGGACAGTAGAGCCTTCAGGGATATCTCCTGAAAAAATCATGCAATTCTTCTCATTGCTCACAGACATGATGGATCGGGCGATAAAATGTGACCTGCCGGGTAGTTTTACTGCCAAAGGAAACAACAGGGTTGAATTGGTTTTATCATCGATATAAGGTCCAAGGTAGATTTTATAAAGATCCACAGCACTCCTGTTGTCAATTTCATAAACATCTGTACCATTGGCACTTGTCACAATCCTTTCCGGTCCGAAAACATCCCAACCGCTGACAGAGGAAGATCGAACATCGATATGATCACCGTAAAAGCCTACTGCAGCCACTGTTCCATTCTTGGGTATCTCATTCAGGCCAAGCAGGGTATTTTCAAACAGCGTACCATCCCCTGCAAGTCCGCCGGTAATGAGTACATTTCCACGGTTACTTGCTTCCATTCCACTTACCAACTGACTGCCATTCACCAAAAGACCATCAGATAGAATGAGAATACTGTTAAGACCAGTAATATCAAATTGCTGAATCAGTGATTTTCCAAGCTCAAAGCTATCATTGAAAGCCTCAAGGTTTAATGAGGCCGTTTTGATGGTTGTTTTTTCAAATGAAATAACAGTAATGACTGCGGAGTCATCATACACCGAATTGTAGGCAATCTCCCCAGCAGTTGAACACAACAGCATCTCTGCAGATGGATACCGATCTTTCAATAAATTGCTCAGTTGCTCATCGGCCACCAATCGTTTGCTTCCAAAGCCAAGAATAAGATTTGCCTTCAAAGGATCCTCAATCTCATCTTTTCCACTTACGACCAAGAATTGGTTCTTGAACAACAACTGAGTAATCTTCATGGGCTTATAAATAAATTATTGTGGAAAAATCTACATGCCAAAATCATGCTTTAGTTCCTGAATTACCAACAATGCGGTGTTTTTCAGTGTGGTGATTTGTTCCAGCAAATCATCGCCGGGCTGATTATTCCTTCCAACCAGCACAATCGCCATCACTGGCATCCGTAAACTGTTGATCCCCAAAACATAAATGCTTTGTTTCAACTGATGTGCCGCCTCCCCCATTTCATAGAAGTCACCAGCCTCATGCCCTTTTACAATACGGTCAATATAGATGGGTGTTTTAACGATGAACATCTGTACAACAGAATTCACAAAACCACTGTTGCCTCTGCTCACCCTTAATACCTGAGACAAATCATAACTCTTTCTTGGCATAGGAGTGGAATCTTGTTTTTCTTTTCCTTGACCATCGTTGGTATTGTACAATAGACCTTTCTCTTCTTCCATAATGCACTGATTTAATTCAATAAACAAGGGGTAATTTCATCGATTAGGATTCAGAGAAGGTAGTTACGGTCATGGTTTGATTGTGCAACTCACAAGCCGTTCCAACACCAAAAGGGGACAAGCCTCCGTAAGTATAGAATCCTGCAACCGTACACTCCTGGCCCAATTCCTCCTGAGCAGCCAGCACCTCTTCTTCAACCTTGCTAGCCATGATGATTTTTCTTCCCACACAACTCAAAAGCAGCGTCAGTTGTGGCTTATGATCAAACAAGCTTTCTACTGAATCTTTTGCTGCTGTTCCCGAAGCACTGATCAATTTCTGGATATCCCCTCTCATGAGCCTTACAGTGCTTCCCTCTGGCATGTTTCCTGCAAAAACCATTGAACTGGCATTGTCATCTGTTGCAAGTATGGTGCGGATTAGGTAATTGTCAGCTCCCGGAACCCTCATTGACATGGGGAACATCAATGCAGAACCAGGAAGTTGCTCAGCAAAAGTACCGAGGTATCGTTTGTACAAATCAAGTGCCTTTTCCTCATCCACCTCAAACAATACATTCTTTTCTGATCGCGTGATCTGGCGTTCGTAGCCGAACTCATCCCAGCCGCCAAGTGACCCATGGCCAATATGAATATTTTCTCCATAAAACCCTACTGCAATGATATTGCCCTGTGAAGCCACTTCATTCAAGCCAGTATAGGTTTTTTGAAACCTTGCAGCATCACCGGCAAGTCCTCCGGTAATGGGAATCTTTTTCTCGTTGTTGTAACTAAATCCTCGCACCAAGGCACTCCCATCTACCATCAACCCATCAGAAATGATGAAAATACCACTCAATACTTCGTCATCAAGCAGATTTTTAAGGGCAACACCTGCAGCATAACTATCCGCATGTTCACTGATATTGGTCTTCACTGTTTTCAACGTTGAATTTTCCAATTGCATGGCAATGGCCACAATACTATCATCATGAACAGCATCCTGAATAATCTCGCCGGCTGTAGAGGATGAAACAATATCTGCATGTGGGTAAAGCTTGCGGAGATACTCAAAATGTTGCGCGTCTGTAAGTAATTCAGGTGAACCGAAAGCCAAAACCAATTGACATTTTTCAGCATCGACAGCTGTGTCATTCTCTTTCCATTGACCTTGAACAAAATGATGAAGTGCAGTTTTCATAAAGGAGTTTAATTATAACACCAAAATTACCCTTTCGTAAAACAACCACCGGGCATTCAAATCTTATATAAGCGAATTCAGTATTAATACTTAACATCCCTAACTGAAAGCACTCATTACCTACTTAACAACAGTTAAAAACGATGCCCTTGCTTTATCCAATACAACAAAGATGATTAACCATTACGATTCAAAAATGACGAAAATCATATGCGTTGCTGATCAAAAAAAGTAGTAACCCAGACGTGGTTGAATATGTTTGGGGCGATGAAACTATCTGCAGCTTACACAGCACTGCTTGACAACAAAAGACAATCTTGGATAGACTACGACAGGGGAATCAGCATCATACTGGTAACCTATCGCCATGCTTACGAAATGCTACTGAATGCAGGTTTGAATTTCGACCGATTTCCGATGATTGGCTATATGAATGTATTTTTATTCGGGTTCCGGATGCCGTTGTTTTTTATAACATCCGGCATCTTCCTGTCTTCAAGCCTGGAGAAAAAAGGATTGAAGTCATACAATTTCTCAAGATTCCAAAACATACTTTATCCCATGTTTATCTGGGGTACTCTCCAGATCAGTTTACAAGTCGCTTTTTCTGGATACACAAATTTCAGCCACCAATCATTCGATTACATCTGGTTGATTTTTGACCCCAGGAGAACAGGACAGTTCTGGTATTTGCACACGCTTTTTTTTGTGGGGATGCTCTATGCAATCCTTAAAATAAAATTCCAGTTTACTTCAAAAATGCAAATGCCAGTCGGGATATTGATGTATGTGGCTGTGGCAATGATCAGGCAAAAAGGAATCTACCTAGGCTTTGCGATGGATATCCTCCAATACTATGTATTCTTTGCCCTTGGCGACCTCATCTCAAACACCATCAGAAAAAAAGAGAACAACCGATATTTTGCATCGTTTGTTCTCTTGCTCATCTTGTTGCCCATTTTTTGCCTTGTGCAGTACAACTTTGCAGCGATCAATATCCAGCAGGGTAGCAATTATTATATAGAACACAAAATGCCACTCTTCTTTGTGGTGATTGCATTGGTAGGGTGCGCCCTATCCATCAACATCTCCTTCCTCCTGGGGAAATACAATCTGGTGGGATACCTGAGAATCATAGGCTACCATTCCATCCACATTTATTGCATGCAAATCATCTTGATGGCTGCAACAAGGACCCTGTTGTTGAGAGCGTTTGACAATCTACCCGCACCACTGGTGTTTACCATGATCATTGTTGCTGGGTTGATGTTACCGATCTTGTTTTATAACATGCTCATGAGATTGAACTGCTGGTGGCTGTTTTCACCTAAAAAAACAACAGCATCTCCTAAACAAGTAACACAAAAAACACTGGTAAACCTATAGATCAGCATGCTCGTTATCGGTACTGGCAAGCGCCTCATGCATTGTTTTTCTAGCCCTACCCCTGAGTTTGTCAAACTTGTTGGCAACTTCATCAACCATTGAAGTCACGCCATCTCTCACACCTTCAACCAGGTCATCTCCTTTTTGCCTGATTTTTCTGCGTGTTTCAGCACCTTTATCAGGCGCAATCAACACGCCAAGAAGGGTTCCTGCTGCGATACCTGCTAAAACGCCCAATACAATTTTTCCGTTTGACATAATGAATAGTTTAAAGGTTTTGTGAATAAATGATCTGTACCCCCCAAAGCTATCTACCAGGGGCGCATATTCAAATGACCAGGGTGTGGATACAATGTGATGGCCATCAGCGAATGGATGAAAGAATAAAGACATTAATTGGGGTACCATGCAAAAGAGTTTCGGGCATTCCGTAATTTAGTGCCTACAATCACCAGACCATGAAGCATAGGCTCATTACCTTTTTTCTACTTGCCCTGTCCTCTTTAGTGATGAAAGCATCCCATGGGCAAGCGATTGATTCAATGATCAATGTTTATGCAGAACAGTCCCCAAAGGAAAAAATCCATGTGCACTTTGACAAAACCATTTATAACAAAGAAGAAACCATTTGGTATAAGATTTATATCCTTGATGATCAAGGACTTACACAGTTAAGCAAGAACGTTTACATGGAATGGTTTGATCAGGCAGGAAAGCTCATTCGCCAACATGTTGCCCCTCTTTTCCAATCTACAGCCAAAGGAAGTTTTGACTTGCCCTCAGATTATACAGGCAGTGTTATTCGAATGAAGGTTTACACACGCTGGAGCCTGAACGATGATCCTGCTTTTGGTTTTGAGAGAGACATTGTCATCAACAACAATGAAACCATTGTTAAGCCTTCAAAGACAGAAAACAATACCCTTGTAAATGTTTTCCCAGAGGGCGGAGAACTGATAACAGGGTTGAACAGCCTGGTGGCGTTCAAGGCAACTGATAAATTCGGCAAACCTGTCAACATCAAGGGACTATTGGTAAACCAATTGGGCAAAACGCTTGATACCATCAAAGTAAGGCA
>JBIPNK010000127.1:0-3200 GCA_044373365.1 Chitinophagaceae bacterium | reverse complement strand
AATCCAGGGCATAAGACTTCAGGTAAAGAAAGTTACCACTCTCCTCGCCTTTCGTCCAAAGACGGCCCTTGGAACGGCTGAAAAAACAGATTTTTCCGGAAGACATGGTTTCGTTGAATGCCTCCAGGTTCATATAGCCCAGCATCAATACTTTCCCGGTTTCTTCATCCTGGATGATGGCCGGCATCAAGCCATCAGAAAACTTATTAAAATCCATGTTCAACTCCATTTCATTGTAAAATTAGTCATTATCCCGCTCATCTTACGGGAATGCCCCTTTGCCTGAGGTATGATTTGAGTTCGGGGATGGAAACCTCACCGAAATGAAAAATGCTGGCAGCCAATGCAGCATCTGCATGACCATCCAGGATCTCAGCAAAATGTTCCGGAATCCCACCACCACCTGAGGCGATGACGGGCACATTCACCGCCCTGGAAACAGCACCGGTAATTTCCTTGGCAAATCCTGCCTTGGTACCATCATGGTCCATGGATGTCAGCAGGATCTCTCCAGCCCCACGCTGCACCCCTTCCATGGCCCAATCCAAACATCTTTTGTCTGTGGGAACCCTTCCTCCGTTCAGGTGCACATACCACTGGCCATCTTCCCTCTTCTTGGCATCAATGGCCAGCACCACACACTGGCTGCCAAATGATGCGGCAAGCCGGTTGATCAACTCAGGATCTTTAAATGCCGAAGTATTGACGGAAATCTTGTCTGCCCCACTGTCCAGCAACACACGCACATCTTCAACAGATGAGATGCCACCACCAACCGTAAAAGGAATATTGATCCTATGAGCGATGCGGTCTACCAATGCTGCAAGTGTTTTTCTTTTCTCGTTTGTTGCGGTGATGTCCAGGAACACCAATTCGTCTGCGCCTTGTTCAGCATAGAGCGCGGCCAATTCAACAGGGTCTCCGGCATCACGCAAATCAATAAAATTGGTTCCCTTGACGGTGCGACCATCTTTGATGTCTAAGCAGGGTATGATGCGCTTGGTCAGCATTGGTTTGATTTTTTTTCGTTGAATGCTTTGAGAGACTCAATGGAAATCCTGTTTTCATAAATGGCCTTGCCGATGATTGCACCGTCGCAGCCTGCCAACTCCAGCTCATGAAGATCATCCATGACGGCAACCCCACCACTGGCAATCAAAAAAAGGTCAGGAAAATGTTTTTTAATTTTGGCATATAATGCGGTCGATGGACCTTCCAAGCGTCCGTCCTTGCTGATGTCTGTACAAAAAACATTCCTGATCCCCAGTGCTATATAGGATTCAATAAAAGGAATCAGTTGAATTCCGGAAGCTTCAAACCAGCCACTGACCATGATCGTTTCATCTTTCACATCAGCGCCCAACATGAACCTTTCCGGGCCAAAAACAGCAATCCATTCTTTGAACGTTTCAGGATTTTTTACAGCAATGCTGCCCACGGTCACGTAGGCAATGCCCATGTCGATGATCCTTTCCACTTCTTCCCTTGTTTTCACGCCTCCGCCAAAGTCCATGACCAGGTTGGTATTCGCCGCAATTGTCTCTGCTACTTTCCAGTTGGTCACTTTACCAGCCTTTGCGCCATCCAGATCAACCAGGTGAAGCCGGGTTATGCCATTGGCCTCATATATTTTTGCCATCTCCAAGGGAGAAGAGGAATATGCTGTTTTTTGGGAGTAGTCGCCTTCGGTGAGTCGAACACATTTTCCATCAATGAGGTCTATGGCGGGAATGATTTGCATTCTTTAGTTGATGTTTAAAAAATTCTTGATAATGGTTGATCCTACTTCTGCACTTTTCTCAGGATGAAACTGGACACCATAAAAATTCCTGGTCTGTAGGGCAGCACTGAACCCGCCACAATAATCTGTTTGGGCAATCGTATGGCTTCCAAGGCTTGCAAAATAACTGTGCACAAAATAACAATGGCTGTTTTCTTCAACATCCTTAAACAAAGGCGTTTTCAGGTCATGGATGGTGTTCCAGCCGATTTGTGGAATTTTGCTCTGGGCTTCATCAGCAACAAAACGCTTTACTTTTTCCTGAAAAATCCCCAAACAAGGGGTATCATTTTCTTCAGAGTGGGAACACATCAATTGCATTCCCAGGCAAATGCCCAGAAAGGGCTGCTTCGCATCAAGGATTACTTTATCGAGTCCACGTTGTTTCAAATAGTCCATGGCAGAACTGGCTTCTCCCACACCTGGAAAGAGAATCTTATCGGCCGACAAAATAACAGATGGATCATCAGAAAGCACTGGTTCAATACCCAGTCGCTCTAATGCAAACTGCACCGACCTTACATTGCCGGCATTGTATTTGATGATGACAAGTTTCATGGGTTTCAGTTTAACACAGCACGGATAAATTCCTGCGTTGCCGCATTCGGATTTTCTCCTGCTGATATGGCTTTGATGAAGGCAGAACCGATGATGGCACCATTGGCATAAGGGGCCACGGCTCCGAAGGTTTCCTTGTCTTTGATTCCGAATCCTACCAGCACCGGATTGGTCAATTGATAGGATCGAAGCCTTTTGAGGTAAGCAATGACATCATCAAAATTCTTTTCCTTTCCTGTTGTAGAAGATGATGAAACAGCATACAAGAATCCGGAACTGAGGCCATCCAGTTTGCGCACCCTTTCCTCACTGGTTTCAGGAGTAACGAGGAAAATAAAATCCAACGCATGTTTTTTCACAATGGCACCATGCGATTGTTCAAATTCCAAGGGAGGAAGATCTGGAAGGATGAGTCCATCAATCCCGACAGCCGCTGCATCTGCACAGAATTTTTCAAATCCATATTGCAACACTGGATTCATGTATCCCATCAATACAACGGGCACATGGATCTTTTCCCGAAATCCTTTCAACTGTTCAAAAAGTTTGGCAATGGTCATGCCATTGTCCAATGCAATCAAACTGCTTTCTTGGATTACAGGACCATCAGCAAGGGGATCGCTGTAGGGCATGCCCAGTTCGATCAAATCAACACCAGCATCCTGCAGTGCCATCATGATGTCCAGGGTGCTATCCAGTGTAGGATAGCCTGCCGTAAAATATACATTGAGTACATTTACTTTTTTTTGCTCAAACAAATTATTGATTCTGCTCATTTCCCTTGTCGTTTATTGTTCATTCATTGCATTCATGTACGTACCCAGGTCTTTGTCCCCCCTGCCACTCAGACAGATGACTGAAA
>JBIPNK010000073.1:0-13295 GCA_044373365.1 Chitinophagaceae bacterium | reverse complement strand
ACAGTATTGGTCGCAGGTCTCGTGAAGGACAAAGCCGGCATGCTGATTGCCAATGCAAGTGTCACAGAAAAGGGCACCCAAAATGCTGTTGTTACAAATGCCAGCGGTCTTTTCAGTATTCGTGTAAAGAATTCAAATGCTTTAATTCTAGTCAGTGCAGTTGGTTATGCTCCGCTGGAGCTGGCTGCAGTGACAACCGGCAACATGGTTGTTGAGATGGACATCAAAGCTGAAAATTTGAGTGAAGTAGCTGTCGTCGGCTATGGTCGTCAGAAGAAAATCAGCGTTGTGGGCTCACAGGTTACAGTAAAACCAGAGGAGTTGAAAATTCCCGTCAGGGATCTTACCAATGCGCTGGCTGGTCGCTTGGCTGGTGTTGTTGCAGTACAGCGCAGTGGTGAGCCTGGTTATGATGCGTCTTCCATTTTCATTCGTGGGGTCTCCACATTTGCATCAAGCCCTCGTAGCCCCTTGCTGGTGGTTGATGGGGTTCCAGACAGATCAATCAACAATATTGATCCTGAAGACATCGAAAGTTTCACTGTGCTCAAGGATGCCTCTGCTACGGCAGTGTTTGGCACCCGTGGTGCAAATGGTGTCATCCTTGTCAATACAAAAAAGGGAAAGGCTGGAAAGGCGCAAATCAATGTAGAGGTAAATCAGGCAACTTCTCAGTTTACACAATTGCCAAGTTTTGTCGATGCCCCCACATTCATGAGAATGTACAATGAAGGGTTGACCATGCGCGGCAGAACTGTTCAATATGCTGATGATGTCATCCAAAAGCATGCCACTGGGGAAGATCCGGATCTTTACCCCAATGTTGATTGGTTCAAAGAACTCTTTAACAAGTTTGGTAATAGCAATCGTGTGAACCTTAACGTTAGGGGTGGATCGTCTACTGCCAACTATTATATTTCCGCAGGTTATTACAACGAAGTGGGTATGTTCAAAAGGGATGAAGTGCAGGCTTACAATTCTTCAATCAATTATAACCGTTACAATTTCACTTCAAACGTGAATGTTGATCTTACAAAAAGTACCAAGCTTGAATTGGGGATCAATGGATTTCTGACCAATGGTAATTATCCTGGCATTGGTACATCTTCTCTTTTTTCAGAAGCTACCCGTGTGCCGCCCCATGTTGTACCTGCTATTTATTCTAATGGGCAAGCCCCACAATATCAGTTAGGCACTCCAGTGAGTCCATATATACCGCTTACCCGTTCAGGTTATGCAACAGAGTTCAGCAACACCGTTCGCTCTAACCTTCGTTTGAAACAGGATCTTGATTTTTTGATTAAAGGACTATCGATCACTTCCATGTTTGCATTCGATAATTTTTCTTCAGCAACATTAAGACGTACAAGAAGTGTGTCAACATTTCGTGCCACTGGAAGAGATGCAACTGGAAAGCTGCTTACTACCCCAATATTTGTTGGCAATGATGTACTTGGTTTTAGTTCTACTACTGGTACAAATCGCCGAATTTACACGGAGTCTTCCTTGAACTATTCCAATACATTCAAGTCTGTGCATAACGTATCGGGTATGTTATTGTACAATCAAAGTGATTATGTAAACTCCAATGCAACAGATGTAGTAAGTTCAATTCCTTTTCGCATACGCGGTTTAACTGGTCGTGCCACTTACGGATATGATAACAAATATTTTGTGGAAGGAAACTTTGGTTACACTGGTTCTGAAAACTTTACACCCAATAGCCGGTATGGTCTGTTTCCTTCTGTTGGTACAGGCTGGGTAGTATCAAATGAAAAATTCTTTGATCCTATTTCAAAGATCTTTAGTCATTTTAAGTTGCGATATAGCTATGGATTATCAGGAAACAGCAATACGGCGGATCGTTTCTTGTTCCTGACACAAATCAATACAGGAAATGGGTATACCTATGGTGTTCCCGGTAGTACCATTGGTTATGGAGGATTACAGGAGGGGCAAGTTGGTTCTGATGTTACATGGGAAACTTCAAAACGCCATAACCTTGGCATTGAAGTGAGTGCATTTCACAATGAATTGCAATTGATTGTTGAATTGTTCAAAGAACGACGCGAAGGAATTCTTATCCGTAACTTTACCATTCCATATGCATCGGGATACAGGGCTGATAATATTCCTTATGGTAATATTGGCATTACATCAAACAAGGGTATTGATGCGAGTCTGACCTATACAAAGAATTTCAAACGTTCTTCGTTTATCAGCTTTAATGGGTCTTTCAATTTTAATCAAAACAGAAATGTTTACGATGGTTTGCCACCTTGGCAATTTCCTTGGTTGAACCGTCAAGGACACCCAATTGATCAGCGCTTTGGTTATATTGCTTTAGGCTTGTTTTCAGATTCGACAGAAATTCTTGCATCACCTTCCCAGGCTGGCGATGTGCGTCCTGGAGACATCAAATACAAAGATCTTAATGGAGATGGCATCATCAACTCTTACGATCAGACCGCTATTGGATTTGGAGCAGTGCCACGCATGCTGTATGGGTTGAACTTTGGTTTTGGTTACAGAGGTTTCGATTTGAGTTTGTTTTTTCAAGGTGCAGGTTTGGTTGATTTCAACTATGCATCTGGGTTTGGAACAACTCCATTTTCCGAAGGTGCCACCTATGGCAACATGTACAACATGGTTACAGATCGATGGACTGGGGATACAAAAACCAGCAACCCACGCCCTTTCTATCCACGCATGTCAACCAATCAAACCATCACTACCAACTATCAAACCAGCACTTGGTGGATCAAACGTGCAGACTATGTTCGTTTAAAAAATGCAGAGATTGGTTACAACTTCAGTGCAAGAACATTGAAAAGATTTGCAGTAAGTAAAATGCGTATCTATGTAAATGGTACAAATTTGTTCACGAAATCTCGCTGGAATATATGGGATCCTGAATTGGGTGATGGCCGTGGTACTTCATACCCCAATACGACCATGTACAATGTTGGTTTTAGGATCAGTTTTAACTAATAAAATTGCAGTAATGAAAAAGAGTTTTATACAAAAATACAGTGCCATCTGTTTAATTGCAGTCTTGCTATTTGCATCAAGCGGATGCAGGAAAGGATTTCTGGATACAGTGCCAGATAATATTACAACTTTAGAAAACGTATTTGCCAGCAGGGTAATGTCGGAGCAGTGGCTGGCAAGGGTATACAATGCCATGCCAGACATGTGGCAGACGCCATATGCCACACAATGGGGTGGAATGACAGACGAGTTGGATTACACATGGATCTCATTGCCCATTAACAATGGTGCATTGGTGCCTGATGGAACAGCCGGTTACTGGAATAGTTATTACCAGGCTATTCGATATGCTGGTGTTTTTTTACAAAACATTGACAAGAACCAGGAAATTTTGAACCTTAACAATGGTGCACAATTGATACAGCAATACAAAGGTGAGGCACGTTTCTTAAGGGCGTATTATTATTTTCAGTTGATGAAGATATATGGTCCGGTTGTTCTGATGGGTGAAGTTCCTGGTGATGTGTCAACTGATTATCAATTGCCCCGCAATACCTGGAGTGAGTGTGTGGAATATGTAATAAGTGAAATGGAAAAATCAAAACAGGATGTACCAGATGTGCATACTGTAAATGGATCTTCTGATCTTACGCAGGTCGGCCGTATTACAAAAGGCATTGTGATGGCTGCTCAATCGCAGGTATTGCTCTATGATGCCAGTCCTTTGTATAACGGGAATACAGAGTTGAGTGACTTTAAAAATATGGATGGAAAGCAACTCATCAGCCAGACCTATGATGCCAATAAGTGGAAGAAAGCAGCCGATGCTGCAAAGGCAGTGATCAACTTGAATAGATGGCAGTTGTACAAGGAGGCCAATCCTGATCCTTTCCGTGCAGCCTTTCTGTCTGTAAAAAATCTCTATTGGAATGGCTGGCAAGCCGAAGGTATTTTCCTCCGTCCGTCAACAGCCGTTAACGATGGCGGTGCAGGATGGGCTCGCCACTGTGCACCACGCAACAGCAATGGTACTGCATGGAATGGTATGGGTGTTTTCCAGGAACTGGTGGATGGTTATCGCATGGCCAATGGCAGGGGAATCACTGAAACAGGTGCTGGGTATACAGAAACTGGATTTGCAGTCGCGAGGGCAGGTTATTATGTGGCAAGTACCAGCAATATGTATGCAAACAGGGAGCCCCGTTTTTATGCTGACATCACCTTTAGCGGCTCTGAAGTGCCTGTTGTACCAATTGCTGGTCAAACCTTTGTTGGATTCTTTTTTACCGGTAATTCAGGCAAGCAAGGGGCAGCACGTGATTGGCCAAAAACCGGATATACTGCCCGGCGCAACATACACCCCAATACAAATTTTGGAACAAGTGCATTCATCAATCGCCCTGCAATGATGATAAGACTTGCTGAAATTTATCTTAATTATGCTGAAGCCTTGAATGAGTTTTCAGCAGGGAGTCCGGATATTTTGGTTTATTTGAATCTCGTACGTGAGCGTGCAGGATTACCTGCGCTTTTGCCAGGATTGTCTCAAGCAGACATGCGCACACATATCCGTACTGAGCGAAGACTTGAATTGGCTTTTGAAGGACATAGGTACTTTGATGTGCGTCGTTGGAAAGTTGCAGCAACGCCAGAATTTCGCCAGGGGGGTGCATTTTATGGTATGAACATGGACCAGGGAACTGCACTGAATTCTACTGGTTTTTATCAGCGTACTGTTGCAGTTACAAGGGCAGCCTGGAGCAGAAAAAATTATTTCTGGCCGGTTCCACAATCAGAAATTGATCGCAACAAGAAACTGGTACAATTTCCTGGCTATTAATTTATCCATTCTTTAAAAAAAATGTATGAAAAAAATAAATTCACTACTTCTTCTTGTACTGTTTGCATCCTTATTTTCTGGATGTGTTAAAGAAGAAGCATACAATAAAAAAGGGGACTCAACTTCGGATGGTGTTGTCTTTATCCAGCAAGCCGTAGCTTTTCCTCAGGACCTTACCATTTTTCCATTTGTTGATACTGCACGCAGATTCACATTCAATGCAGGATTTGGTGCAGTTGGTTATTCATCAAAAGATATCAATGTTAAATTTGAAATAGACAATGTAGCTTTTGATAGTATTAACCGCATAAGACAAGTTGCAGGTCTGCCTTTGTATCTTAAGTTTCCGGCAGATTCCTATACCATTGATGCAATGGAAACTACGATAGCTAGCGGGAGTTTGACTTCAGGGAAAATAAATGTGAGCTATTTTTCAAAAAAGTTCAATCCCTTGCTGAACTATCTTTTGCCAATGAGCATCAAAGAGGCATCTGGATACACTGTTAATCCAAAATTGAAAACCGTATTCATTGTTGTATCAAAATTACAGGGCAAACTGGTTCCAACCAGTTTGAAAACTACATGGGGTATTACTGCCGACAGTGAAGAACTTGTGGGAGAGGGATCGAATGGCGGAGCCAGCAAGGCGATAGACGGCGATATTGCAACATATTGGCATACGCCTTGGTATCTTTCAAATCCACCTTTTCCTCATTGGTTGAGAATCGACATGAGGCAGCCCAGTTTTATTGATAGAGTCGCAATGGCGCCACGGCAGAACAACTCCAATGGATTTATACTCTTCAATTTGGAAGGAAGCCTTAATGGGACAACATGGACCATGCTGGGAAATAATCTTGTATTTGATCCAACCAAACGGGATGGTACATTCCAGGAATTTGCCATCACACCAACTTCTGTTCAGTATATCAGGATAACCATGTTGCAATCCCGTGTGCCAACCGAAAGATCAACACATCTCGGAGAGATAAATGTCTATAGATACTAATTCCAGAAAACGGGTTGCATACTGATTTTGCAACCCGTTTTTTTGAAACCCCAATTGACTGCATGAAAATTTCACTCATCATCTTTCCCTTTTTTTGGTTGTTCACTGTTTCATGTAAAAAAGAAGTAAAGGTAGTAGGTCCTCAACCTCCAGTACCATCCCCAGTCATAAACTTTACGTATACAAGCGATAAGGCACAAAACCTCAATGTAGTTTATTTTGTTCCCAACGATGTTGCTGTTCCTGCAGATTATCATCGACGATTGAGCGAAATATTGCTGAATGCAGAAGCGTTTTTTGGAAACGAAATGCAACGCAACGGATATGGCTATAAAACATTTGGTTTGCTGAAAGATGTTGCAAAGAAAAGAATCAAGCTCATTGAAATCAAGGGAAAGCAGGGGAAGGCTGCATATCCTTACAATGGCGGATCGGGTGCTGTGCAATCTGAGATTGCCTTATTCAAGGCATCAAACCCATCAGCATTTACAAGCGATCATAATCTCATCATCATACCAGCATATGATTATGATACCAATGGTGAACCCGGTGGCCCTCCATTTTATGGTGTAGGGAAGAGTTGCTTCGCACTCGATTATGCCGATCAGGATATCAAATACCTGGGTGCTGCTGGTACACTTGGCACAAGAGCAACAAAATGGATTGGGGGAATGATCCATGAATTGGGTCATGGGCTGAACCTGCCGCACAATAGGCAGAAAGCGTTGTCCGAGCTGCCTTTGGGGATGTCGCTCATGTGGGCTGGTAACGGAACATGGGGCAAATCGCCAACTTTCCTGACCAAAGCAGACTGTGCTGTACTCAATGCCAATCAGGTTTTCAACAACGACAACAAAACATATTATACTTCAGTAACTGCTTCTGTCTTGCGTATTCAAGCATTATACGATGCTGGAAAGGCCTCTATAGTTGTCAAGGGGAAGTACAGCAGTAATACAACTGTTACCGATCTGGTTTATTTCAATGATCCCAATGTAAACAATGAAGGAACGGGCGTTAACAAGGATTATAATGCCATTGCTTGGACGTCAAAGCCCATCAACGGAGATAGTTTTTATGTGGAAATGCCCATCAATGACCTGGTGGAAAAAGCGGACAATATCCCTTATGAGCTAAAACTGAAACTGGTGCATGAAAACGGAACAGTTACAGAAACTGCTTATTCTTATACATTTCAAAATGGCCTTCCTGTCTTGAACTTTAGTACAAGGACTGAAATGAACAAGCAGGATTGGAAAATTTTGTCTTTTAGTTCAGAAGAAACCAGCGGAGAGGGGACTACCAACGGAAGGGCAATTGCGCTTATTGATGGCAATGCCTCCACTTACTGGCATTCAAGATGGGTCAACAATGCTGCCATTTATCCGCATGAATTCACAATTGACATGCAAAGTATCAAAACAGCCAACGGATTTTCTGTAACCCAGCGCAGTGGCTTGAGCCGTTCAGTGAAAGATGCAGAATTTTTGACCAGCAGTGACGGTGTAAGTTTTACATCCGCTGGTAATTTTGTGTTCAGCAATACAAATGGCCCGCAATATTTTAGTTTCAGCAGCCCCAGGTCATTCCGTTATTTTAAGCTAGTGGCGAAATCGGCCTGGGATGGTTTACAGTTCTCTGCTCTTGCTGAGGTTGGACTTTATTAAAATATGTTTCCTCAAAACAGTTGAATCAAGAAGTAGTACAAGGGCAGACCAACAGTGATTTTAAATGGAAATGTGACCCCGAGGGCCATAGGGATGTATAGTCCTGGGTCCGATTTGGGTGCAGCCAACCGCATCGATGCAGGCACGGCAATATGGAAGCACATGCAAATTCATGTTGTCACATTTAATAATGATATGGGATTTGCATATCATATGGAGGTGGCAAAAGCCTTCAATGAGGACTTATATTTTACAAGACCGTGCACCAGCCAAGATAAAGAAACTGTTGAAAACAGAATAGGTTAGATTAGAAGATTTATATTCAAAAGAACCGATCTTAGTACTGTTACCGATGTGCCAAGAGCTGCTTGAAACAATTGCACTGAGCACTTGAACGTACAAAAGTTCCTTAGTTATTAAAACAAGTTAAATTTAATTAATTATGTTTATGACTGCTTAAAAGTCGGAATTGGTTGAATTGGCTGGATACAACTACTGAATAAAAAAATGAAAAGAAAATGAATAAGTTTAAATTTTTGTTGGCTTTTTTTTGTGTGTTACACGGATTCCATGCTTCCATTGCACAGGATTTGCCCAATATTATCATGATTTATGCAGACGATTTGGGGTCTGGGGATCTCTCTTGTTACAACAAAAAGTCGGCATATCAAACTCCTAATTTGGACAGATTGGCCCGCGAAGGAGTCATGTTCACCGATGCTCACAGTCCCAGCACAATTTGTTCACCATCTCGCTGTGGATTTTTTTCAGGGCAGCAGATTTACCGGTCCACCGGAGGTGGTGGAGTTGCTTTCGAGGGGCCAGGGGGTCCGAGCTATTTAAAACCTGGAACACTGACTATTGCTGAAATGCTAAAGCAAAAAGGATATCGGACGGGCATGTTTGGGAAATGGCATGTCGGACTTACCTGGGTTGATAAAAACAACCAGGTGCTGAAAGGTGGCTTCCAGAACTCACTGCTGATTGATTATGAAAAAAGTACTCCGTTAATTGACGGTCCAAATGCGAAAGGGTTTGATGAATCTTACATTACACCCAACTGTCCCAATACCGATCCATTGTATGTCTACATCGAGAATGGTATGGTTCCCATACCGGCAAGCAAAAGACATCAAAGTGCCAATCTTCCCAATCTGGGAGGTAAATGGCTTTGGGACAATGACGAAGGCTGGATGTCTCCCGGCTATAATTTTATGGATGCGGATTTGATATTTTATGATAAAACCCGTCAGTTTATCACCGAGCATCGCAAAAATGCCCCTCAAAAACCTTTCTTTGCTGTTCTTTCAACACAAATTGCACATGCGCCAGTCCTTCCTGCCCCTGAATTCAACGGGGCAACAAATGCCGGCCCGCGTGGTGATTTTGTCTGGGAACTGGATGTGTTGGTAGGGCGCATGATGGCATTGGTGAAAGATTTAGGTATTGATGATAACACATTGATCATTTTCAATGTGGACAATGGAGCCGAAACATTGCACGTTGACTGGATGCGCCAGGATTACAGTCATGATCCTGTCGGAGGGTGGAGGGGAATGAAGCGTGATGCCTGGGAAGGGGGGCACAGGGTTCCCTTTCTTGTTCGCTGGCCGGGTGTGTTTAAAGCAGGCTTGATATCTGACCAGATGATCAATACCACCGATATATTTGCTACAGTTGCATCCATCGTTGATTTTAAAATAAAGGATGCAGATGCCAGGGACAGTTATGACATGCTACCTGCCATGCTTGGGACGCAAGATGCGAAGCGTTCTATCAGGCCTTATTTGCTGACCCAGAATTTTCGCGGAGAATTTCAGCTTCGGCAGGGAAATTGGAAATACATCAACCACAGAGGATCTGGTGGAAATAATTACGAAGTCGGATTTTTCAAGACATATGCTTTACCTGAAACTGCAGGTGATGCACCAGGACAATTATACAATCTTCTGGATGATCCTGGAGAAACAACAAACTTGTATTTTAAGGAGGCTGAAAAACGCGAGGGGTTACAAAAATTATTGGAAGAATTAAAATCAAGTGGTCGAAGCGCTCCTCTGAACAGACAGCCGATTGGAATTGAGAGAGTGAGAGAATTGGGTAAGAGAAATACTCAAAAAAGCCATGCTGTCCTTGAGTAAAACATGACTTTGAGGGAATCTGCTTTTCCTTCAGGAATAAAAAAATATGAAATTCTAAGGTATTTAGAAAAGTATACTCATTGTTAAAAAAATCAAATTATGAATTGTAAAATTTTTAATTGTAGATGTAAGGCTTTGTGGTTTCAATTATTTTTTATGCTGCTTTCTGCTCAACAAGTTGATGCACAAGATGATAAAGCCCAGAAAGGTGGACCTGGAATTGTAAAAGAGCACTCTCGCGGTCTGCATGGGTACATCAGCTATAATGCGGACAGGCCGGCTGATCAATCAAATTATAGTTACGGGATGGGTTTTTATTCCGCTGTATGGCCATTGATTGCCCAACCACTTGCCGACTTTCAGATTGGTTTGGCAGGAGCCTGGGTTACGCCCGATAATTCCGACAATAAAGACAAACCCCTTGCTCCCGTTGGAACGCTTGCCCGTGACAACTGGCCAAAGCGAGGCCCGACCTGGAGCAGTGTTTTTCAAACCCTTGAAGGCGGCCTTGGTTATTGGGCTGGAAACAGATTTCGCTATGGTCCTCCAAAATTCAGTATGAATGCAACACCACAATGCTATGATTACGAGGTTGGTTCGCCGGGTTGGTCATTTTTTTACGATACAGAAGCATTGCCTGACAATCGCCTGGGAATTGCTCAATTGAGCAATCGTCTGCTCATTCCACCGGATGCTTTGCCTTTTCAGGACAATCCCAATGGTAAATTTCTGGGATATACTTACATGGCTTTACCTTTTACAGATCCAACAAATGGTGATCCGCCAACGGGAGACCAAAGCTGGACTTGTTTTCTAAGCGCTGCCAATTTCAAAGGACCGATAGCGTATTATATTCCTGAAACCTGGAGCAAGATTGGTAAACTGTTCAATTATGATTTTATTTATGGGCGTGGACTTGATGCCAGGCCAGGCCATATGGGCGGCGGTGCCATGGAGATTAACACGGTACCTTGTTTTGAGTCACAGGATGAAAAGGGCGTGACCTATTCAAAGATACCCCAGCTGCAATTTCCGGTTGACAAAGAGGGTAGGACCATGCTGGTACAAGATGTGGTATATTACTCTAAAGCAGCATTGTATGAAACGTTTAAGGTATGGCGAGATGGGGGTCAGCCTTGCTCTGGAAGGTTCGATGAAAAGGGGGCGTGGAAATCAAACCTGACAACCCGAACTCCCGGTTATGATCAGGCGGGTAAAAAAATTACTGGAGTGGAAAAAATATTCGATACAAAGGTTTACAACGATAATGTTTGGGGATTGAAATGGGTTGATGGTAAAACTGAAAAATTTGGAAACTTTCCCAGGTACTTCAGGCATGAAGGAGATCAACTGGTGGCAATACCAGCATCGGAGGTGCCTGCCAAAACCAATCTCCTGAACAAAGAGTTTAGATTGGCGAAACCAGGTGAGCCCTATACTTCTCCCGACAAAGGAGCCTGGACCAGTCCCGGTGCTGCTGCAGGCCCTTACAAGGTTAAGCTTATTGATGGCTCTGAAGTTACCTATTCCTGGTATCGTTTTGTTGATCAACCATCCTTCCAGCAATACAACTGGAGCGAAGCCAAGAAAGATAAATTACAGGCTTTCATTGAAAAGATTCATGCGCAATGGCCTATTGACAGAGATTACATGGCTCCGCCTACAATGGGGGAATTGGTGGCACTTGATTCGGCTTTATTGGTTACGCCTCCAAAGGGTATGGAATTAGGTTATGTACCCATTGTAATACATCAGAAAGCTGCTGTCAAATAGAAACGAATGAGTCATTTTATTGAAGGGACAAAAATTTTTTCCTAAAAAACAGACATTAGACCAATTCATGAAAATGCAATTAGACGGGTAGATTTCGAATTAAATAACAAGCCCATCAAAACATTTGGATCAAAAAATAATACAAAGGTAGACCAACAGTGATATTAGAAAATTTGCATTGATGATGCTTTCATCCTCTGAGTGCAGGGCAACGAGATGTTCGCTCCTGGAAAAAAGTTTCTCAAGGTATTCAGGTGAATTGCAAAGGAGCGAGTTGGTTTTGTCAAAATAGAGACCATCATCCGTTAGGCCGCATACATCTTCTGTACTGATTGTAAGGACCTCTTCAAGATTATCCTGGTTCAATCCCATGAAGAAAGAGAAATTGCCAAAAGATCGTTGCGCTGCCCGGGAATATTTTTCTTCCAGAATCTCCTGCGTAATTACATTAGGTATGGTATTGGGCATATCCATAAATGAAGTAACTCCACCCGCAATACCTGCTTTTGATTCTGATTCGATATCCCCTTTGTAGGTGAGCCCGGGTTCTCTGAAGTGTACGTGGGCATCAATAACTCCCGGCATCAAAATCATGTCCCTGGCATCTATTTCTTTGACCAGCAAATTCCAAGGAAGACCAATTGATGTGTCAATTTTTTCTATCCTTTCGTTTCGGATATAAACATCACCATGGAAATCTTGTTTTTCATTGATGATCCTGGCGTTTTTTATGATAGTATGGATCATTGTTATGGATTACATTAACAAGGGCATTAGATCAGTGTTCAAGGCCTTGCAAATGACTGGAATTGCCCCAAGTGCTGCTGACAATAAGGGGGAAAGTACATCTTCTTTTTTTGTGTGTAGAAACAGCACTTGGCATACCTTTCTCAAGCATGTAGCTTTCATATATGATTATTGCTTATGCAAAGTTCAATGATAAATTTTAAATATTATTATTTATATTTGTTGATATATGCATAAATAATAATTATGAATTACTCCCTGAATCAACTCGCTATTTTCCTGAAAATTGTTCAGACAAAAAGCATTACAAAGACTGCTGAGGCCATGCATCTTACGCAACCGGCTGTGTCAATCCAGTTGAAAAATTTTCAGACCCAATTTAGTATCCCTCTTATTGAAATAATCAATAAGAGAGTGTACATAACAGAGTTTGGAAGGGAAATAGCTGAGTCAGCACAAAACATCATGAATGAAGTAAGTCTCATTGACAACCGATTGACAAAGTATAGCGGATCCCTTACAGGAACATTAAGAATGTCATGTGTTTCTACTGGTAAATATGTACTACCTTTTTTCCTTGCTGATTTTTTAAAGGAGAATCAAAATGTTGACCTGAGCCTGGATGTATCCAATAAATCCATGGTGCTTGATTTGCTGGAGCAAAATCAGTCAGACTTTTCTTTGGTTTCTGTCCTCCCCAAGCATGTTGCGCTACAAAAAATTGAACTGATGCCCAACTCACTTTACCTGATAGGGGCAGCCAATCAATCTGTCCATGCAGACGCAATCAATAAGCAAACCCTTGAAAAGCTACCCCTGATTTATCGCGAAGAAGGATCTGCTACCCGAATGGCCATGGAGAAGTTTATTGAGAAAAATCGAATTTCCGTAAAAAAGAAAATCCAGCTCACTTCCAATGAAGCGGTAAAACAAGCGGTTATTGCCGGTATTGGCTATTCTATCATGCCAGTCATTGGCCTGAAAAATGAATTGGAGCGCAAGCAGCTGCAGATTGTTCCGATCAAAGGATTGCCCATCAAAACTGCTTGGAACCTGGTCTGGCACCGCAAAAAAAAGCTTTCCCCTGTTGCAACGGCCTTTAAAGAATACATAGAAATTCGCAAGAA
>JBIPNK010000126.1:0-3341 GCA_044373365.1 Chitinophagaceae bacterium | reverse complement strand
GAAGAACTCGAAAAAGAAGGCATCAGTGCTGAAGTGATTGACCTGCGCACCATCAGGCCGCTAGATTGGTATACCATCCTCGAAAGCGTTAAAAAGACCAACAGGCTTGTCATTGTTGAAGAACAATGGCCCTATGCCTCCATCTCCTCAGAAATTACCTACAGGATCCAAAAAGAAGGTTTCGATTACCTCGATGCTCCTATCAGGAGGATCACGGCTGCTGACGCCCCCATGCACTATGCGCCCAATCTGGTAGCAGCCTATCTCCCTGATGTTAGCCGTACGGTGAAGTTGGTGAAGGAAGTGATGTACATGAACAAATAAGAAGATTATCTTTATAGAAGAACCCGGTTATGCCGGGTTTTTTTTTGACCTTTTCAATGGAACGATGATGAAAATCTGCATCCCCTTTTTTGCATTCATTCTTCTGGCTTTTCAGACCCTTGGGCAGGAGAAAAAAGACTCTGTTGCTTCAATGGAATCCATTGTGATCAGGGGATATGAGTCAAATGCAAAGCGCATGCAGGTTCCTGCAGCCATTTCAACTATCAGCAAGGCTGAATTGCAGCAGTTTTCATCTTACAGTATTTTGCCAGCATTCAATGCCGTTGCTGGAGTGCGGATGGAGGAACGGTCTCCGGGGAGTTACAGGTTGTCCATTCGCGGGAGTTTGCTCAGGTCTCCTTTTGGAGTTCGGAATGTAAAAGTTTATATGGATGATATGCTCTTTACAGATGCTGGGGGCAACGCATACCTCAACCTGTTGGATGTCAACAGTATTGGTGGGGCCGAGGTCATCAAAGGTCCTGCAGGCAGCATCTACGGCGCAGGAACAGGCGGCGCCCTGCTGCTATCTGGTGCCAGTCTGTGTGTAGATTCCCCCAAAGATACCAGTGTGCTCAGCTTCAAGGCATCGGGTGGCCGGTTTGGAACCTTTAACGAATCGGTACAATACCAACTAAAACAAGGCGCCTATTCTGTCAATGCCTTGCAGGGCCATGCCCAAGCTGATGGCTTTAGAGATCAGAGCCGTATGCGAAAAGACAATATTCAGCTGGGTGTCAAGATCAGGGCTAATGATCAAGTCACAACCGAACTGTTGTTGCTTTTGGCCGATCTTTCCTACCAAACCCCTGGAGGGCTGAACCTCGTTCAATTCAATGCCAATCCTCGCCAATCAAGGCCAGCCACCAGCACGATTCCTTCTGCCAGGGACCAGCGTGCAGGTATTTTTAACAAGACTGCAATGCTGGGAATCTCCAATAGTTTTATTTTGTCTGACCACTGGAAAACGGTTACTTCTTTTTCAACATCCATCACCGGGTTTAAAAATCCCTTTATCACGAATTTTGAAAAAAGGAAGGAGGCCAGCCTTGGCATTCGTTCAAAATTTGTGTACGAAACAAAGCTTCCTTTTCCATTGCAATGGGTCAATGGGGTAGAGGTGCAACGTGGTGATTATACCATTGATAGCAGTGGAAACAACAAAGGGATATCCGATGGGAAAATGGTAAGGGATATGGTTGTCGCACGCCAGCAATTCGTTTTTTCACAGCTCAGTGTTCATCCGCTTGCCTTCATCCAGGTGCAGGCAGGAATCAGTGTCAATAGTTTCAATTATTCCATAGAGAGGACGGTTGGATTGCCAGCCTCTGGTAAAAAAAATATTGCATTCGCTGCCCAGTTGCTCCCAAGGTTTGCGCTGACCATTCATCCTTTCAAGGCCCTTGCTTTTTATGGTCAGGTTTCGAAAGGATATTCATCGCCCACCCTTGCAGAGATCCGTCCTTCTGCCGGCGGGCTTTATGCAGGACTACAGGCAGAGTATGGGTTGAACAAGGAGCTGGGGATGAAGTTGTCAGCTGATCAGGGACGTTTCTATTTTAGTACCACTGTCTTTCAATTTGACTTGAAGGATGCCATTGTAAGGCAGGTGAATGCAACAGGTGCAGAATATTTTGTAAACGCTGGAACTGCAGTACAGAAAGGCATTGAAGCAGAATTATCCTGGTTGTTGATCAACAGGCCTCAAGGTAAAATTTTTCAGTTACTGAAAGTGACACAGGCCCTGACCGTCAATGATTTCAGGTTTGGTACCTATACTGTTGCCAACATCAGCCATGCAGGAAAAAAAATGACAGGTGTTCCAAAAGAGGTGTATAATTTCTCAGTAGAGGCTTCTTTTTTCCAGCATTATTTCTGCAACATCAATTTGAATTATGCCGGAAAAATCCCCCTCAATGATGCCAATACTTTCTATGCTCAAGCCTATCGTCTTTGGCAGGGAAAGCTAGGATGGAAGGGCGCAGTTGCAAAAAAACAGGCTGAATTGTTTGTGCTGGTTGATAACATGGGTGATGCGGTGTATAGCCTTGGCAACGACATCAATGCATTTGGTAGCAGGTTTTACAATCCTGCCCCTGCAAGAAATCTTCAGGTAGGGTGTAGCATAATTCTTTGATCTTCTTGCCAAAGGGTACTTTATTGCCTTATTTCTTTTTCGCGGACAATTTTTGTTCAAAAAGCCAAGGGAGAAGCGTTGGTTCAGCAAAGGCATTCGCCCAGCTGTTGTGTCCGATACCAGGGTATTCTGTATAGCGTACCTTGCTGTTTGTTTTCTTCATTCTTTCATACATCAGCCTGGAATTGGCAACAGGAATTACCGGATCTTTTTCGCCATGAAAAATCCACATGGGGAAGTTGGCTTTATAGGTGGATGTTTTTTCTGGATTTCCAGCTCCACAGATGGGGATGGCTGCAGCAAAAAATCCTGGCCTTCTCCAAAGCAATTCAAACGTGCCAAATCCGCCCATGGACAATCCTCCAATGTATATGCGTCTCACGTCAACTTGTCCAGCGCTGATCAGGGTATCGATAAAATCACTGACCAATTTCAAGGGTTTGCGCATGGGCGCATCTGTGCTGAAATCATAGCCAGTGCTGTCTTTCGGATTATTTTTGTTGTACTCTCCCCATTTGTCGTTTTTAGGACATTGTGGAAAAACAACAATCGCAGGAAAATTGATCCTGTTGGCGGAATCCATAAAAAGATCGCCTCCCCATTTCAGTTGGGCTTCATTGTCGTTTCCTCTTTCTCCTGATCCATGCAGAAAAATAACAAGGGGGTATTTTTTTCCCATTTTGAAATTGACAGGTGTCAGGATCCTGCATGGCAAGGTGTCTTCTCCAGATATGAAAAGTTGCTTTTCAAATAATGTTGTTTCCTGAGACATGGTGAAGTTTGCGATGAGAAAAAATACAGCTGATAGGAAGATGTGCTTTTTCATGGTGATATTTTTCTTCTGCGATGATTGTACTAAAGTAGTCAAAAAAACAGATTA
>JBIPNK010000181.1:0-3349 GCA_044373365.1 Chitinophagaceae bacterium | reverse complement strand
TCCACCCTTCCAATCACCAACCTTAGAAACGAAGTCATTCAATAGAATAACGTTCATTTTTTGGATCAATGAATCGTAAGACAAAGAGAAATTCAAAGTGATTTCTCGTATTGCCTGAATGATTTGACGACCTTCTGGAAGGTTACGACCAATCATTACCATTTGAGCCGGAATATTAGTTCCTGTAATGCTTTGCAATCTTGTAACCAAGTCAGGATAAAGCCTGATTTGAGCCTCAGAAATTGTAAAACCTGCCGCAGCTTGTTGAGTGATTGTTACGGTTTCTTCCAAGTATGGCATTTCATCGCCAAACTCGCAACCATCCATTTCAAGATCAGGATTATCTGCAAGGGTTAATCGTTGCTTTGTTGCAACCCGTACCTCTCTGATATGTCCCGTTCCATTATCATTTGCCAGCCTTAATTGCTGTGCATACGATCTGTTTTCAGGTGTTAATAAAGCACCCAAAATACCTGTGTTTGTCCTTGCAGACAAAGCATTTGTTATGCCATCATCAGAGGCCAAAATAAGTAGGGCCGCCTGAACATAGGCTAAATTTACTGACATTTTTTATTATTTGGAAAAATCGACAGCCTTATTTGCGCTGCCTAAAGAACTCAGAATGTATTCTGGAATCTTTGGTTCGTTGCCTTGTCCACCAGTAGGCGGTACAAAAAATGGATTGCCTGGATTTGGGTTTCCTGCACCACCAGGAATTTCAATATCCAAAAGTTTATGTTCTTGCAAAGCTAAAGGAAATAATGTTTGGTAATCCAAAATTTTTCCATCTTTAGACACCTGCATTGAAGCATCATTTGCGTTTACAATATTAAAGGTTCGTTTGTCGGCATCAAAAACAAGTTTTCCACCTGACTTCTCAACTTCTTTATTTATTGCATTTTTAAGGGCAATTGATCGAATATCCTCTGGAATAGCTTTATTCCATTTGACTTTTCCGATTTCATTTTGCCATGTCAAATCCTCAAATTGAGATTCGTATTTACTTTTTAAAGCAGTGATTTCTTCAACTTTGGATTTTTCTAAGGCGAGCACTTTGTTTTGTTCCTCTTGAATTTGCCTCATAAATTCCTCACTACCCTTTTGCTTTTTGCCAGCTTCTTTAAGGATCTCGTTTGCAGCTTCCAAATAAAGATTTACCCTCTTTCCGCTGGATTGAGTTTCTGCATGGATTTCAGCAATTTTAGAATCACTTACACCCATTGCCTTTGCTCTTTCCATTGCGCCCTGCTCGATACCTGGTAACATTTGGCCCGCAAAGTGTTTCTTGAGTTCGTCCTTGGTTTTGGCAACCTCCAAAGTCCAAAGGTTATCGACAATAAAATTGACAGCCACATCGGGAATATCGAACCCGGCCAAAGCATCTTTATTGGCTTCCAAAAATTCAGTCAATTCCTTTTGACTTTCAATGCCAGCACTTTTGGCTTGACGCTTTAAAAAATCGGTAATTTTCATTATTCTGGATTTAAAGTTTCGGTTTCTAATGTTTCGGCTTCCGGTTCATCATTTTTCAATTTCACCTTTCCATGAATTGCACCTTTATTTTTAAGGTATTCCAGCATTTCAGCATCCGACATTTGAGGGCTTAAAACTGGATCCAAAGATTTAACTGATTCAGATACTTTTTCAAATCCAGCATCTTTTAAAGCTTGAATTAAAGCAGGATCAGACAAAGAATTTTTATCAAATCTTGGTTCAAAATTATCTTGCACAAATTCATTAGCTTTTTCAAGATAAACCCTTTTCCATCCTGAACTTCTTCTTTCAAATGGTAATGAAAGGTTTTTATAAACCAGTTTAGCAAGGAATTCCCTTGTGTTCCAGATTACCTTTCCTGTTTTGGGGTTTACCAGTTTGCGAAAAACAGTAACCATTGCCAAAGGGTTTTTTTGTGCCTTTGCCTTTACTTCTTCTAAAGTCATATATTTATTATTAAGATGTATGATGAATTTGAGATGGTGCAACTTTTAAAGGTTGCTGAGTTATTTTACCAGGCATAAAACCGTAAGTTTTAAACATGGATTGTATGCCTGTTAATTGCCAATCTAATCCGCCTGTTTGCGTTTTGGTTTCTTCCAGTAGAATATGGCAGGCGTTCTCGTTAACAGCATAGGCATGAGTAAGCCACATTCCAGAACCCGACCAAAGACCATGAAAGTTTTCGTTTTTTACAATTTGAATTGAATCTTCAATAGATGCCTTATTCCTTATAAAACCAAAGTTTACAAAATCCCAATCTGGCATTTTATCCCAATTTTCAAAGATTGACAAATCGGAAAACAAAGCATCGTCCTCAAGGATTAAACAGTTTTCTAAACCAGATTCCAAAACCTTATGCCAGACCTTTCTATGGCTTGAAAAACAACCGACTTCCGAAATGGAAACGGCCCCACGTCTTAGGTTCTTTTTTCGATATGAATTGTCAATAAAATGGATTGGGCTAGATCCATCGTCTGCAATTATCCACTCTGGTTTAGTTCCATTTCTATCAAATATTTCCAGCTTATCAAATTGATCAATCAGTAACTTTCGCCTTTTCAGGCCGCTTGATTTGTTTAGGCTTATAAAATATATTTTGTCGAATGGCAAAACCATGCAACAAAAGTAAATATAACTATTTGAAAATTCAAATTATCGGTTTTTCAATTACTTGCAGAAAGTTAAAAATAGTTTTTTTTATTTGGGAAACTTGCAGTATGTTTGTGGCATGAATAACGGTCGGCAATATGAAACGGTTGCCAAATAAAATGTTTCAAAATATAACCCAGTTTTCTGGCAACTGTTTTATATTGCTTGTTATAGCCAGTTAATTTTTAATTTATGAGTTTAAATTCACTTAAAACAGATTTTCTTGAAATGTTGGAACTTCAAGGACAAATATCAATGTACAATCAAATGTTATTGCATCATAATGACATGTGTGATAAACGCAATTTTGATCTAGAAAGGTGTGATAAAATAAAATCAAAAGTAAGCCAATTACAAGAAAGGTTTTACTACTTAAAAGAAAAGTGGTTCGTAAATTCTTAATTGGCTATAACGGTTTGCGGCTTTGTGTCTGTTTGCCCCTTGCACAAAGTTTCAAATTTACCAAAAATGTTGATGGGGCAAATAGCACAAAACCGCTGTTATAAGCTGGGGCGGTTAAATTAGTAATAACTTAAATTGAAATACAAATGACAAATTATCAAAATGACATTATGGAGATTTTGCAAGGTGAAACTCCAAGACAGAAATACGAGTTTTTGCAAGAACTATTAAAAATGTTTAGAGAAAACAATAGCGGAGTAGAAGTTGAACTGCTAAATGTTTGTCATAAACTTGATAAGAA
>JBIPNK010000063.1:0-15354 GCA_044373365.1 Chitinophagaceae bacterium | reverse complement strand
AAAGACAATCCCTCTTCTCCTATTGCCATGTTTGTATTGAAGCAATATGCCGGTTATGATATCAATGCGGATGATGTTGAACCTGTATTTCTTTCACTGCCAGAACAATTGAGGGCAAGTCCTGCAGGAAAAGATATGGCAGAAAAACTGGAGACTGCAAAGAAAACAGGCATTGGCAAGATGGCCATGGATTTCACCCAAAATGATACCCTTGGCAACCCCGTTTCGCTCTCTTCCTTCCGTGGCAAATATGTACTGATTGATTTCTGGGCCAGCTGGTGCGGGCCTTGCCGCCAGGAGAATCCCAATGTGGTAAAAGCATTCAATGCATACAACAGCAAAGGATTTACCGTATTGGGTGTTTCATTGGATCAGCCCACTGCCAAAGACAAGTGGATGAAGGCCATACACGATGACAAGCTTACCTGGACACAGGTTTCAGACCTGAAATACTGGAAAAATGATGTGGCGGTGCAATATGGCATCCAGGCCATCCCCCAAAATTACCTGATTGACCCTCAGGGAAAGATTGTAGGCAAAAACCTTCGTGGTGAAGCCTTGAACAAGAAATTGGCGGAGATTTTTAAATAACATATTTTGACATTCTATCCGATCCCGGTTGCCTGGTGCAACCGGGATTTTTTTTGCCTACCTGCGCTCGGGCAGAAATGGCCACATGACCCAGGACAGCAGAATTCTCCCATCTTTTTACGATATTTGCGAATCTAAAACAACCAATATGGGCAAATACAAAGCCGGTGTGCTATTCGGAGATGACCTGAAAGCTCTTTACCAAGATGCAAAAGACAATCAATTCGCAATGCCCGCAGTCAATACTACCGGCACAGATACCATCAATGCTACATTGGAGGCTGCCGCTGCAGTGAACTCTCCCGTCATCATTCAGTTTTCAAATGGCGGTGCACAGTTTATCGCAGGAAAAGGAATGCCCAATGACAAACTTCAGGCGAATATCTCCGGTGCCATCTCCGGCGCGCTCCATATCCACAATGTGGCCAAATACTATGGTGTTCCTGTTGTGCTTCATACCGACCATGCTTCCAAAAAATGGTTGCCATGGATCAGCGGACTGATTGATGCTGGTGAGCAATACAAGCAAGAAAAAGGACAGCCCCTGTTCAGCTCACACATGCTTGACCTCAGCGAAGAACCGCTGGAAGAGAACATTGCCACTTCTGCAGAATTCTTCAAACGCATGGCTCCGCTTGGCATGGGCATTGAAATAGAATTGGGTGTTACTGGCGGTGAGGAAGATGGTGTTGACAATTCAGACGTTGAAAACGACAAGCTTTATACACAACCCCAACACGTGGCCCATGCCTATACAGAACTCGGCAAGGTCGGTGAACTGTTTACGGTTGCTGCTGCATTTGGCAATGTTCATGGTGTTTACAGCCCAGGCAATGTTCAGCTTCGCCCGGAGATCTTGAAAAATTCACAAGATTATATCCAAAAGACTTTCAATACCGGCGACAAGCCAGTGTTCTTTGTATTCCACGGTGGAAGCGGTTCACCGCAACACCAGATCAGGGAAGCCATCAGTTACGGTGCCATCAAAATGAACATCGATACTGATCTTCAGTGGGCTTTCTGGGAAGGTGTACTGAACAACTACAAGAAAAACGAAGCCTATCTCCAAGCACAATTGGGGAATCCTGAAGGCGCTGAAAAGCCCAACAAGAAATACTATGATCCAAGGGTTTGGCTCCGCAAGGGAGAAGAGACCTTCATGGCAAGGTTGAAGGTGGCTTTTGAGGACCTGAATTGCATTAATAGGAATAGTTGAGTTGAGGGTTGAGGGTGTAAAGGTGTAAAGGTGTAAAGGTTTAAGGGTTTAAAGGTTTAGAGGGTTAGGTATTTTAAATCCCTTTAAACCTCTAAACCACTACACCTCTAAACCATTAAACCCCTAAACCCTATCTCCCCATCCATCCACCATCTACAGTCAGGATTTCTCCGTGCACGTAGCTGCTGGCGGCTGAGGCCAAATAAACAATGGCTCCCTTGAAATCTTCTGGTTCACCCCAGCGTTTGGCAGGAATGCGGTCAAGGATTGACTTGCTGCGTTCAGGGTCGTTTCTGAGGGCCTCAGTATTATCAGTGGCTATATAACCTGGAGCAATACCATTTACATTCACGCCTTTGGATGCCCACTCATTGGCCAATGCTTTGACCAGGCTGGACAATGCCCCTTTGCTAGCAGCATAACCAGGAACATTGATTCCTCCCTGGAAGGAGAGCAATGAACAGGTGAAGATTATTTTTCCGGATCCTCTTTCAATCATTTTTTTGCCAATCTCCCTGGACATGATGAACTGTGCATCAAGGTTGATGTTGATGACGCGGTCCCAGTATTCATCGCTGTGTTCAGCTGCCGGATTTCGCATGATGGTACCCGCATTATTGACAAGGATATCCGGAACAACTCCAGCGGCAGCCAACTGACCAAGAAAAGCATAGATGCTTTCCCTGCTTGAAAAATCTGCCTGGTAGGATTGGAATGTTCTGCCCAGTGCGGTTACCTGCTTTTCCACCTCACTGCCTGGAGCGAGTGAAGCGCTTACGCCGATGATGTCTGCACCGGCTTCTGCAAGCCCTACGGCCATGCCCATACCGATTCCACGGTTGCAACCGGTTACAAGGGCAGTTTTTCCGGAGAGGTTGAATGCGTTAAGAATATTCATGTTAGAGAGGTTGAGGGGTGGAGAGGATTAGAGGTTTAAGGGTTGGGGATTGTGCGATAGATTTTATTCTACTACAAGGATACGCCGCGTTTCCAGGGAATGAAATCATCCTGGTTGAGCTGGACGGCCTTGGGTATCACTTCACCGCTGGCGGCTTTGATGCAATACTCCATGATTTCTTCGCCCATTTCTTCGATGGTCTTTTCACCTTCCACGATTGGTCCACAATCAATATCGATGATATCAGCCATGCGTTTTGCAAGGGTTGAATTGGTGGCAACTTTGATGATTGGGCAAACGGGATTTCCTGTAGGTGTGCCAAGTCCTGTTGTGAACAGGATCAAGGTTGCTCCTGAAGCGGCCTTGCCGGTAGTGGCCTCTACATCATTTCCTGGAGTACAGACAAGGCTCAAACCTGGCTTGGTTGCTGGTTCGGTATAGTCAAGCACATCCACAACGGGTGCGCTGCCACCTTTTTTACAAGCGCCTGCACTTTTGATGGCATCAGTAATCAGGCCATCGCGTATGTTTCCTGGAGAGGGATTCATGTGGAAACCAGAGCCTGCCTGAATGGCCTGTGCACTGTATTCATCCATCAGTTTGATAAATTTTTCTGCAGATGCTTTGGTTTCACACCTGTCAATGAGCTCCTGCTCCGCACCGCAGAGTTCAGGAAACTCTGCCAGTAATATTTTCCCATTGAGTGCCACCAGCAAATCCGAAAAATATCCTACTGCAGGATTGGCGGAAATACCGCTGAAACCATCGCTGCCACCGCATTTCACGCCAACAGTCAGTTTATCAAGGCCTGCAGGCTTGCGTTCCTGTCTGTTGATTTCTATCAATCCTTTAAAGGTAGAAGCTATCGCATGTTTGATCAACGCTTCTTCACTCATCGGACCCTGTTGTTCAAAAACATGGATGGGCTTGTCAAAATTTGGATTGCGTTTTTTGATGGTATCAACAAATGCATCTACTTGAAGATGCTGGCAACCCAAGCTCAAAACAGTTATGCCACCCACATTGGGATGATCTGCATACGCTGCAAGCAGGTTCTCTAAAATAGCAGAGTCTTGTCTTGTTCCACCACATCCACCCTGGTGGTTGAGGAATTTGATGCCATCAACATTTTTAAACAAACGGCCTGACTTTGCATCCGTTCCTGCAGAAAGGTTCACCGCATCACTATCCAGTTGCTCGCCTTTCTCATAGGCCTCTTTCAGCATTCTGGTATAGCGCTTGTACTTATCGGTAACCGCATAGCCCAACTCATTGTGCATGGCTTCACGGATCACATCAAGGTTCCTGTTTTCACAGAAGACGGTAGGAATAAAAAGCCAGTAATTGGCTGTTCCTACCCTGCCATCGGTCCTGTGGTAACCATTGAAGGTTCTTCCTGCATATTTTGAGACATCAGGGGCTGTCCATTTGTATTCAGCTGCCCGATACGCGTAAGGGTCTGCAGCATGGTGGAGATTCTCAGTCGTCATCAACCCGCCTTTCTTCACATCAAACTGCACTTTTCCTACCAGTACACCGTACATGATGACCTCGCCACCCTTGGCAAGATCTTCTGTATAGAATTTGTGTTTGGCTTGAACCCTTTCCTGCATTTCGTATTGAGATCCCTCAAACTCAATCATCTCACCTTTTTCAAGGTCTCGCAGGGCCACAATCACATTGTCTTTGGGGTGTACTTTCAGCACAATTTTTTTCATGATCAACTGTAAATTAACGGGTTAAAACAGGTGACTAAGCTAAGAAAATTCCCGCTCTTGGGAAAGTTCAATTACGCAATCGTTGGCGATAGAAAATTACTGGGTGGGAAACTGATGCACATAATGATTTCAATGCAATTGTTCAGCCATACCATCGCAATCATCAACTAATTTTCTGGTCTTGTTTCGAAAACCCGCACATAGTCAACGTAAGACTTGTCTACACCTCCCTTTTGGATGAATTCATTTTTGCGGATGTCACCATCCAGCCAGTTGTTTTCACCAAAACAGCTTCCTGAGAAATAGATAAAATGGGACACCTGGGGAATCAGTTTCGGGTCAATCATTTCACGCACCAACCTGCCATCCAGGTAAAACCTCAAAAACGTTGGAGACCACTCAAAGCCATACACATGGTATTCCTGGTCATGGATGCCTGGGGCTTTCACCAGGGCGCCGTTTGACTTGTGGGCCGGTTTCCCATAACCATCCCAATGCAGACCGGAAGAATAAGCGTTGGCCTTTGTTCCTTCCACAATATCAATTTCACAACCATCGTTGGCGGTTCCATCCACGCCCTGTGGCGCTTTCATACCGTTTCCTTCAGGCATCATCCAAAATGCCATTTGGTGACCATTGGGTTTTACAATGTGCATGCGGGTTTCTATAAATCCATAGGTTGGTGCATACTTACCCTTGGAATTGAACCTGCCTGCCAGGTAGGTGGTATCTGCTGCCATCAGTTTTCTGTAATAGATAAAAATATTTCCCTCTTTCTCTTCCACCTGTTGCTCATCGGCCAGCAACAGGAGATCCGTTCTTTTTCGACTGGTGTTTTCTACATTCCATTTATCTGTATTGACAGTGTTGTCATTGAATTCATCAGAGAATACCAATTTCCATTTCTGGCTTATGGGCGTTTTCACAATGGAATCTTTCATGGCCATGGGGAATGCGTCTGCGGGGGTTTGTGCGTCCACAAACGAAGGCTTGGTTGATGGCTTTTTGCCAAAAACATCCATGTTCCATGCATCATGCCAGGTGATGGCCATTTTACCGGTTGAAAAATCGATGGGCAGCCAGATGTACCGTCCTGTGATCGGAAGTTCAGGTTTCCAAATATCAAACATGGCAATATAGCCATCGGCTGTTCCCTGAACTGGAATGAAATAAGACGATTGTCCGCCATAGGTTTTTTCGACGCCCAGGCTGTCAACACTGTTGTATCCCCTGCAGGGATTCCCATGGTATGTCCATTTTCCCAAGATGTTGCTGGAGGTATAGTAACGTGCGATATTGGGTTTCCAGCCGCTGGAGCCTGAGCCCAACAGGTGATAGGTCCCTTTTCTTTTGATGACGGCTGGTGCTTCAGTATGCACCTGTATTCCCTCGACTGCACGATAATCCCCTTCGGGGAAATAATAGTCACTGTCGAGCTTGCCAATAACAAAGGTTTTATCAGGTTTGCGGACAGCGAGGTGGTAAACAATCCCGTCATCATCCTTGAACATGGAAAAATCTCCCGATCCTTTGGTTGACCCTCCGCCTAAAAACTTATGGTGATAGGTAAATGGCCCTGCGGGATGTTTGGCCACAGCTACGCCAACATAACTCTTTTCATAACCAACACCTTTGAGGTAAAGCTTGAAAAAGGCCACAAATTCCCTGTTCTTCTGGTTGTACACCACCTTGGGCCTTTCAAGGATACAACCATAGGTCAAATCAGTTGTAGTATCCTTAAAATCAACTCCCAAAACAACCCCCTTATCCTTCCAATGCATCAAATCTTTTGAGGCATAGCAATGAATACCGCCATCAGCAAACTTTGCTTCTGACTTGCCTTCCAGCTTGTGTTCACCATACCAATAATACATCCCCTCATGAAAAATAACGCCTCCGCCATGGGCATTGATCGGAAGCCCTTTGTTATCGTACCAAACTTTTGCTGGAGAAAAAACGGATCTTTTTTGTGCATTTGATACGGCACACTGTGCGATGAAGGTGATGAGGAAAAATAGCTTTTTCATTAATGTAAAATCATTGTGGAATTTATTCGGAATCAAATTTGAGGGTTTCCTAAAAGTATCCCAAACTTCCTAATGAACCGACAAAATCTTTCGGGGATGGTGTTCAAGTCAATCGGGTGAGTATTACCTTTACCTTCTATAAAACGAAACATCATGAAAAAACTAATTTTTGCAACAATAGCGCTGCTGGTTTCATTTGCTTCAAATGCACAACCTCCAGCGGGTAATGCTGATAAAGGTGATACCTACGGAAGCAAGGTAAAAGCAAAAGGGGCTATTCCTTTGGCTGAACTTGTAAGCCAATTGGAGAAAGAATCAAGCATGCCTGAAGCCAAGATCAGTGCAAAAATAGTGGAGGTTTGCCCCAACAAAGGATGCTGGCTCAAGCTTGAACTTCCTGACGGAAAACAAGCGACAGTAAAAATGAAAGACTACGGGTTCTTCGTTCCATTGGCTGCAAAGGGAAAAACTGTTGTAATTGAAGGCCAGGCTGCCATAAAAACGGTTTCTGTTAAAGAACTCAGGCATTTTGCTGAAGACGCCAAAAAATCACAGGCAGAAATAGATGCCATTACCCAACCGAAGACTGAAGTGAATATACTTGCAAAGGGGATAGTGGTGGTTGGTTAGCTCAAGTAGAGAAAGGTGCTGGATTTTACTTTGAATAATTTTCTTGTTTAAAATAATCAAACACCCTGTATATTTTTTCTGTGTTTTCGGTAAATAACTCAAACATAGTGCTATTGTTTTTCCTCAAATAAAATATTCGTTCCTTTTGTCCTTGCACTATTTTGAGTGAAGAATCATTCCTGATGATGTAATTAAAATCATCAACACTATTGTTGAATTTCATTTCCCCTTTGCCATTGGGTTTGAAAATTAAATGTTCATTATTGAATTTCCATAAACCAATAATTTTACTTTCGGTGATACTCGTTGATGGATACTGATTTTCTAATCGTGTATCCAATGTATTTTGAATTGTTTCAATACTGATGTTTTTAATATTGAATTCACTAATAAAAAGATATGCAATTTCCATTACACTCTTTTTGAAAACGTCTGGATAAGCGGCACTTAAGCAAGTATGATTAATTTTATCATAGAGCAAAACATTGGCTTTGCCACCGGCTTCCTTAATTTTTTCGGCAAAATGTATACTTTGTGTGTAATGGCATAACCTGTCTTCTTTTCCATGCAATAAAAGTGAGGCAGCAGGCTTATCCCTTAAATTATAATATGCAGATGCCATTTCACTTTTGTCTTCAGTTTCTAAACCATATTTTTTTCTTGCTTCGGCATTCGGAAATGGGGATTTTTTTTCATCATGGTCTACCAAGTTATACATTCCCTCTGCACCCACATAAATCTTGCAATTCGGATATTTTTGAGCCATCATTGCAGAAAGGGTAGATCCTGCTGAAGCACCTCCAAAACCAATCCTGGTAATGTCAGCATTAAATCTGTTTGCGTTGTCTAAAAACCACTTAACACTGGATTCTAAATCGTTTATTGCATCAGAAAAACTGGCATTATTCCCTTTACAACGGTAAGCCAACCCAACATAAATAATTCCCAGCGCATCAGACAAGATGTCTGCTTCACCTGAAAGCGTAGCTGGAGGAACTTCATTTTGTGTGCCGCCATTCCATCCTCCACCATGGACAAAGAAGTAAATAGGGCTTTTCGCTGTGGTTTGTTTGGGTAATTGTATTTTGATTGGTATAGAAAAATTACCCGCTGTTGTGGCTATAGTATCAATTGTTTTTTGAGCAGTACAAATAAAAACAAAGGAGCAGGCTAAAAATACAAATAATGATTTAAGTGATGTCATAATATGATTGTATAAAAAAAACCATTAGGGCTTTAGGAAAGAAAATATAAGAACCTACTACATCATTTACATTTCATTTATGATGTATTTTATTTTTTGCCAATAATCATGCTCATACAACCTTGCCCCTCCTATGATAGAAGCGGCTTCTCCCAATTCAGACACATCAATTAATACAGATGATAAACCTTCGATTGCCAAGGCAGTTTTCATAGAAGGCAAAAATAAATCTGCAGCCAGAGATATATTGCCACCAAGAACTATTTTATTGACGCCAAATTTTTTTACCCAAGGGCTCAAAAAAAGAGACAAGTCGTTACCAAAATCTCTAAAAACGCATTTGGCCTTTTCATCACTTTGTGCTGCGCTGGCCATGTCTTTAACACTTAAAATTGATTTGCCTGTTCTTTCATTATATCTTTTTATCAACCCCCTTGATGAGAAATGGTCATCTGCAATCCCAATCCCCAAAGGCAAGTGCCAAAGACATCCGCTCGGCGGAACACTTTCACCAGATGTAACTGGCAAACTGTTTTCAATAAAGGCGGAACCCAAGCCAGTTCCTAAAGTAATGGCCAATGATTTTGTTGTTCCCATGGTTTTACCAATCCAATCCTCGCCGACGGCAAAAGCTGCTGCATCATTCATAAAACGAATAGGAAAGTCATTAGGAAGTTGAAGTAATGGCCTTAAAACATCACCCACATTTATTCCATATAACTTTTCATATTTGTTATTCTCTCCGCTAAATAAAGGAGTGCCTCCCTCGTAATCAAAAGGTCCAGGCATTGCAAAACCAAGTCCTAAAATATTTTCTTGTCCAACTTGATCTATCGTTTGTTGTATTGTTTTTGCCCAAATAGAAAAAATGATACCGGCTTCTGCATTATTATCTAATTCACTCTCCGCAAAAGATTGATGATGAATTCTTTTTTCACATAAATAAAAAGCTGCGCAACTAATATGGCTTCCACCGATATCTATTCCGATTGCAAATTTATTTTCCATTATTTATCTATTGAAGTATAAAACATAATGCATTAGCAGAAAGTACCAAAAGAATTTTGGCTTAATCTCTTTAGGTGGCATCGCTCAAATGAAATGTGGTTGCTGAATTCTGCTTATCATTTCCCTTAAGCTAATAATCAATTTAATTTTGACAATTCTATGAATTGTGAATCTTGCATCTTTTCGCGATAGATAGTAACAGATTGAATCAAGCCTTTATAAGAATTAACCGAAACCCCTTTCGGATCAATCATATCTCCTGAATCCTGGCCTAAATAAATATCACCATCATTGGAATTAACGGATTGTATTGGCAGTAACATTTTCCGTTGTCCTATTAATTTTCCATCAGCAAAAAACTTTATAACATTATTATAGTTTTCAATTACTGCCACAAGATGGGACCATTTGTTGATTATTTCTGATGTTCCGTCAATAAACTGCAGGTGCTTATCATGCGCTACCACAAAACCAGGTATCCCGTTTTCTAAAAATATTGCCCACCCCTCCTTTTCTGATCCACAAGAAGCAATAATTCCATCAGGCGACGCTGGTTTAATGCGACATTCAATAACAAAACTGCCTTTTGAAGGATCTAAATCCGGTCTGGCTTTTATAACTGCTGTAGCACCATCATTAAAATTACCACTAGCGCCTCTTTGATCTTTATTCAGTACTACCCCCTGGAAATGGATATCATTTTCAGGTTGGGAATTTAATATAGTATTTCCAAAATCAATCGAAAGCAGTTTTCCTGTTTTCACATTTCCTAAGCGTTCAGCATCAGGCCTTGGTATCTCTGCTTTATAGCCTGTTTCTTTCTTAAGTTGCTCAAGTTCTGTTTTTAACTGGCTTTCAATTGCTGAAAATTCAGGTTTCTTTGCAAGATTGTATAATTCAGCCGGGTCATTAACAACATCATACAACTCATCCATATCATTAATGTCGGGGGTAGTTGAATACAGGTAATTTTCCGTTCGAATAGCTGTTATTCGAGGAATAAAATAAACGAGATCTGTCCAGTATGTAAAAAGAAAAGACTTTCTCCAATGCTCATTTTTCTCATGTAATAATGGAACTATACTTTTACCTTGCATTTGTGCAGGAATTGAAACTCCAGCCATTTCAAGAAAAGTAGGGGCAATGTCAGCATTGAGCACCATTTCTGAAATGGTCCGATTCGCGTTTGCTAATTTTGGATAGCGCATAACCAAAGGAATGCGCATCGATTCGTTATATGCCAGGCGTTTATCTCCTAACCCATGTTCTCCATGGAAAAAACCATTATCTGCTGCAAATACAATTATTGTATTGTCTAATATTCCTTTCTTCTTTAACAAATCATAAATTTCACCCAGTCCATCATCCACTGCAGTGAGTGATCGCAGGTAATCTTTTTGCTTTCCTATGCCTGTTTTTGCAGGCCAAGGAGCAGGCTTACGAATTTTTTGAGGAACTATTTTAGCCAGGTCTTTTTCCCTCAAGCGACGTCGTTGATCTTGATTCATCACAGTTCTTTGCCAGGCTGGTTTGTTTTCCATATTATCGAGCCAACTTGCAGGTTCAGGAAGCGAATCTGTGATAAATAAATTTTTGTCTCGATCAGCCGGAGTAAATGGCTCATGAACTGCCTTGTGGGACAAATAAACACAAAATGGTTTATCCGTATTTTTTTCGATAAAATTCAATGTATATTTAGTCAGTTCGTCTGTGATATACCCCTCATTGCGAATATTTTTTCCATTAATATTCAGATCATTGCCAAAGTAATTACCTTGCCCCGGAAAGCTACACCAGTAGTCCCATCCTTTTCTGGGTTCATTGCTTTCAGCCATATGCCATTTACCAATAAAAGCTGTTGCATATCCTTCACCCTGAAGTATTTGCCCAAAAGAACGTGTTTTGTCAGGGTTCAATTCGCGCCCTTCCTGATTGGTGTTCACTCCGTTGGTTTGAGGAAACATACCTGTTAAAATGGTTGCCCGAGAAGGCGCACAGAGTGAATTCGTACAAAAGGCATTTTTGAAATGTACCCCTTCGTTACGAAGCTGATCAATATGTGGGGTTTTCAAAAATGGATACCGCCCAATAAACCCCATTGCATCCCACCTTAAATCGTCAACCAGAACAAATATTATATTAGGCCTTTCCACAGCATGCTTTTCTTTGGGTTGTGCTTCGCAGAAAACTGGCATCCAAAAAAGTACCCAAAGAATGTTGATAGAAACAAAATGTTTGTAAGAGTTCATTACAGGTATTTTTATAAATATGTATTTTAAAAATTGTACTTTTTTTGATTTGAATATATATAAGATGGACTATAGAAAATGAATGTTCCTCTATCGAACAGGCTTAACACTTGAATAACCAGACCCGCCCCGAAACCAATTGCCCGCTTTTCCTGTTAGCCATAAATAATAATCCGAGTCAAGGTTATTGTCTAAACCAACAAATTTTTTAGTCCCATTTATTGGCAACTCATTCTCTCGAAGGCACTTGAAAATGGCTGTACCTTCATCTATTTCATCAAACATTGCGACGTACAAGGAATGAGCACCTGCAAGCTTTGCACCCGCAACTTGTTTCCATAAAAATTCTCCTTCATTCCTTGGAATGGCATTGTAAATCGCAGTGTCATTTTTTAAATTACCCCAACTGAATCCAGGAAAAACAAGGGGAACATAATCAACGTTATTGTCTTTACACCATTGAATATCTTTTGGTAATGAATTCAGGGCTACCTTTTCATAACTTTTTTGATTGTACCTTCCAACAGCCCAAGGCATAATTATATCACATTTTTTTATAACCGCATGTAAGCTGCTATCATTTTCGGTATCTTTCGTTAAGGTTCTCCAATAGTATGGAACACCCAACATGACTGAAACCTTTTTAGTGGGCCCTTTGATTTTATCTACTAAATTGTCTACATCGGCAATTGTATATTTTCGGCCATCCTTAAATCCAACACCCCATATTGCCACCAATGGTTTTTTATTGTGTCTCAAATAATTAGGATTTTTAGTATTGCTAAAAAGCGAAAACAAGCGTTGCAATTCCTCCCAGTCTTGTTGCACATAAGCCAGATCAGCGCTGGTACAGCCGCTTAAATCATACATAACACAAATGGCCTTATTGTATTTATTGGCAGCGGTTAATGCATTTTGCAGTACTTTATTAAAATGCGCCTTCCCTTTCGGGTTTGATTCCTTTACTTCACTGACAAACCGTTGCATAAAAACACCATCTATACCGTATTCTTGCATCCATTTAAAATGGAGTTCAACGGTTTCTGCATCTATAGGACTAAATAGTTTTGCATTGTCTCCATTGGCAAAAGAAAAAGGAGTAGTATATTGTTTTGGATATTCCTTCATGTCTGGCCACAGGTCAACAGAGGTGCAACCAGGTGCAAAACCACCACAACTCTTCTTTTGATAGTGTCTCCAACCTCTTTCTGCACCATCGCCCTCTGCAGTAAACCAACCCTGGTAACCCGCCATTACAAGGTTTTTGTAAGACGTATAGTTACAGCCTTTTTCATCATATATGACTTCTTTAACAAAAGGAGTTGCATTATCAAAGAGATCCTTATTCTTAGAATAAGAAACTAGAACTAAAAACAATATAACTAAAACACTTATTTGTATGCTTTTCATAGACATAAATATAGAAACCGTTTATAAATGCTGAAGAGACGAAACGTTTCTATGCTATGGCTTCTTAAACTGTTGCTTGGTAATCGTTAAATACAGGTCTCCGTAAGAAGACGAAGATTCTAGCTGCGTATCTTCATCCCATTTATTCCAAGAATCTATAAGAATCAAACGCGTAGTAGCACTGGCATTCATTTTAGCAACATTACAAAGTTGTTTAAACATTTTTCCGCCATCAGTTCTTGGATAATTTGGAGTAATAGCATTCGGTTGCAAAATTTTCCAATCATATGCAGGAGTTAGATTTGGGACGTAATCTATTCCTCCCATATTTGAAGCAAAATATTCTTTGGAATATTTCCAGTTCTGATCCATTGTTTGAGGAAGCAACCACCATCTATCCCAATCAGTCAATTGAGAACTGTAACTTTGGTGATAAATGGCATCTACGCAACCTTGAAACCTAAAAGGATATCGCGCCGGCGGAGACCAGCGCTCCTGCATTCCCACTATATACATTTCAAAACCCAATGCTTTTAACCTACTTCTTAGTGTAGTATAAATGCTTATATTATTGTTTGAAAAAAGCAAATGTGCGTTCATCAAATATAAAAGTACTTTTCCGTTTACTTTTACATAATTAGCATTATTCATTTGAGGCGCCATCTTAATGATGTCTTGAAAAAATTGCTGCAATTTTACAGCATCATTTTCAAGAGGAGCAGTATTTGAAATTGCGTAAGTAGTATTTGAAAAATTATAAGCCAAAGCAAATTTTAAGTTGTCGGTATTCGCATCCAGAAAAGATTTTATGGTTGATGAATCAGCCCTGAAATTTATCAAGTCTCTGCTTACTGACCTAAAAGGGAAAAGGAAATAATCAATACCACCCCGTTTGGCTTGTTGAATGTGGTTGGTCATGATATTAGGCAATACCACACCATTTACCATAGCATAAGTTCCTACAGAGGGAACCTGGGTAATAGAAGTATTAAACGTTGTAAAATTGTAGTAAAATGCACCTACAGTATAATCTGTTGTAACAGGTATTTCGTTAATGGTATAGTTTAATATATTGTCCGTTACGGAAGGCGCATCATTCTTTTTTGTACAAGATGCAAAAAAAACAAGACCAGCTATGACAAATAATGAAAATTGTAATTTTTTCATGATTACGGTTTATAAGTTTTAGTAACGATAACAGTAAATCCTGAAGCCAGTCCTGCAGCCCGGACCGATTGAATAGTAGTACCATACCATTTATTCATACCAGATAGATCATAATATACGCGCATAGCATTAAAATCGGGTACTGTGTAAGGCGCAGCAAACTTTAAATTGTTGTAAGGATTGGTGGTTTCCTCAGTGAAGTTTGGAATACCCAGCTGTTTAAGTGCCCCTGCATATCCTACTGGATTCTGAGCGCTAACTGAAAGTGGATAAAATCCACGATCTGGAATATCTTGATATAGCAATGAAGCAAATGAAGGATTGGTATGGGGTGATAAATTCAATACCCTTGTTTGGCGTTGTAAGCACCAGGCATCAAAAGGCTGATCTGGGAAATAATTAAGCCATAACTGGTGATAAATTTTATTGATATCTCCTGCAGGAATATTAGCATTTACCAAATGAAGATAATCCCAAAAACCAGTACCTGTAGTACCAAACTTTACTCCATTTCCTGCTTTATATATATCCCTCAATGTAGCAGGAATTCCCCAAAAAGCAAAATTAGCATCGATAGCAGAGGTATAATAATTTTCTGCCGTGCTACTTCCGCCAAGGTTCAGCATTCTCGCTTGTGCTTTTAAAAGCTGTGCTTCCGCAAAGCTCAGTACGATAAGTGGTCTTGTAGGATTGTTAAGAATATTTAATGAAAACATTGAATATGCACTAACGCCGTTTATTCCACCGTTATTTGCCTGACCTTGGGGATTAATTCCTCCTGTAAGCTGAGGTGTCCAACCTGGCAAAAGTCTACTTGATTTTGTGATTCCGTAGTGTGGAATTGGATAAGTCACTACATACAAAGAGTCATTAAGTGTGCTTGAAACGGTATCAGTAACCCTGTATCTACTGGCAAGCTTTACAGAATCGAAATAATAGTTTATTCTAGGATCCTTATAAGACCTCAAATACATAAACATAATATCAGACATTCTTGGAAAGAAACTTGTAAAATTAGACCTGATATACGTTTTATAATATGGGTTTTCATTGCCTATTACATTTTCATAGGCTACTTTTGCTGTTTCATTTTCAGTGCCAATTAAGGCTGCTTCAGTGCCCATAACATCTCTTACTTCTGCATCTGCCAATGATCCTAAATTTCTTCTGCATCTTAATGCGATCTTTAATCGAAGTGTGTTAGCAAATTTTACCCAATTTTGCAATTGTGTACCA
>JBIPNK010000049.1:0-22029 GCA_044373365.1 Chitinophagaceae bacterium | reverse complement strand
TATTCACATTGATGGTGGTACTGGCAGTTTTTAACATCTTTAATATTTTGACATAAGCCGAATCTTCTGACTCAAAATTTATTTCAGTGAGATAATTGGTGTTATTTGCCTCTGTTATTGGGATTGACCCAAAATAGCCTGTAAGAATTGAATATACATAAGCTTTCCAAATTCTTGCAATTTGAACCCTGTTTGCATAAAGAGGATCTTTTCCAAATTGTGTTTCAATTTGGGTTAAATTTTGTAAAATATTTACATAAAAGTTTTGCCATACGCCTTGGTCACCATTCGCATATCTGCCCACAGCGGATCCAAAATTGGCAATTTCCCACATATTGACATTGATGCCGCTATTAAGTCCGGTTGCCCCTACCCAATCACCTGTTCTTTTAACTGAAACTGCTAACAAGGCTTCAGGTGTGGCATTGATAAACTGTGTGGGGTCTGTATTCAATTCTTCAAACTTTTTTGTACAAGAAGACAGACCAACTGTGAGAAGCACCACAAGAAATAAATATATTCTCTTGTTCATTTTTATCATTTTAAATGATTGATTAGAAACTTAATTTAATAGAAGCACCAAAAGTTGCATAAGGAAAGGATCCGCCGGATTCAATACCCATGGTTCCATTTCCTGCCCCTGTTACCGATTCAGGATCAATTCCAAATGGGGTTGCCTGGAAAATTTGCCATACATTTCTACCAGTTAACGCCACATAAGTACCTTTTACAAAACTCTTTTTCCCAAAAATGTTCTTATTAAATGTATACCCAAATATTATTTCACTAATCCTAACAGAAGTAGCATCAAAAGTAATTGCAGGCACATTGCTTATAACGTTATCACTGGCATATGTCGTTGGACTTATCCAACCCATAAATTTTTCACCAACCATCAGACTTCCCTTGGCATCGGTTAAAAGAACACCTCCTGGGCCAGATCGGGGTATGTAGGCATTGCGATATACAGCTCCCTTAATACGGTTTGAATCTGCATAACGGGTCACAGTAGTACCAACAGTCTGTCCTATATTTCTTCTTTCATTGTCATTTTCTCCTAAGATAAAATTGCTCAATAAAAACGGATCTCTCCCCTCAAGGGAGGTTAAGGTGTTTCCCTGAAATACTGCTCGTCCATAAGATTCAGAGAATATTACACCCCCCATTTTAACCGTTGCTGTAACCTGGAGACTGAAGCCTTTGTATGAAAACGAGTTTGATATTCCTCCAATCCAATCGGGGCGTGGATTACCGGTAATCTGGTTTAGATTAATGATGTCTCTACCAGTGGCAGCAGCAACAAGCGTAGTGTCACCGATCATATATGGCACACTTCCAAGATGAATGCCAAAAGGTTGCCCCACCATGGCATTAACCGAAACTGCTAGCCTGCCACCCAACTGAATCCTACTCACATTAGGCAATATAGAAACCACTTCGTTTACATTCCTAGAAAAGTTCAATCCCGTTTTCCAAGAAAAGTTTTTCTTCTGTATGATTTTTGCATTTGCATTTAGCTCAAACCCTTTATTTTGTATTTCGCCCGCATTGATTATTCTATTGTTAAAACCGGTTTCCCAAGGTGTTTGTACATTAACTATTTGGTTGATGGTATTATTGCTATAATAAGTTGCATTAAAGTCAATCTTATTTTTGAATAAAGACAGCTCTAAACCGATTTCCCTTGAAATTTGTTGCTCCGGTTTTAAATCAGGATTCTTCAATTGATTGGTATAGGACAATAACGGACTCCCCAAAAACAAACCCAATGTATTATAGGTATTGATTAATTGATAAGGATTGGTACTGTTACCAACTCTTGCATAGTTAACCCTTAATTTACCTGATGATATAACATTTTTATTTTTTATAAACTGCGAAAAGTTTACGTTGGCACCTATTCCCGGGTAAAAGAAAGTATTGTTACTCAAAGGCAAGGTAGATGACCATTCCTGTCTTCCAGAAACATCCAGGTATAAAAAGTCCTTATACCCAATGGTTGATTTTACATAAGCAGACTGTTGCCTTGATCTTGTTAAAGATTCTGATGCAGTAGGTACAGAATTAGCGTTACCAATACTCGGCATATTATGAACCAGCAGGGCACTTATTGATGCCGACCGGGCCAATACATTTATATCGTTTACACTAAATCCTGCTAAAGCATCCAAACTAAAATCATCGCCCAACCTTTTGGTATACATAGCCAATGATTCATAAAACATGTTGTTTTGCCGAGACAATAAATTAGAATAACTGCCCAATGGAACCAATCTTCCTCCAAGCTCTTTATGTACATAGTTGTCTACAGTAGACATGTCGGCTACTATCTGGTTCCTCAGTTTTAAACCTGTTGCAATATTTACAGTAGCTACAATGGCTCCATTGATTGCACTGCGGGTATCTTCATTTGAATTGGCATTAATGGACCAATATGGATTTTCCGTATTGTTCACTTGATTGGTAATAGGAGAATTGCCAAATTCGTCTCTATATGGAAGAAAAGCATCTAATCGTGTGCTTCTAGCCATATATACATAAGCGGCTAATGGGTTTCCAGGATCCAAATTTTTAACCATTCGGTTTTTTGTATTCCAGTTGGTATAATTAACCCTTGATTCAACTTTTAAAATTTTACCTATATTTCTGGTAGCAGCAATAGAAAGGTTGTGTTTCTTTACAAGGTTTACATTGGGAACAACATCATTTCCATTTGTAAACCCATACGATAACCTGAATGCGGAGTTGGCATCAGACTTACTAATGGATAAATTCGATGACGTTGTGAGACCCGTCTGATAAAGATCACTCACATTGGCAGATTGGGGAACATATCCTTCAGGTATGGGTACTCCACTGAAAGAATTATAGGGCTGGCCCAACATGGGTGCACCCCAGCTTTGGTTGAAACTACCCATGTTAACACCACCATTGTTCTTATTGATGGTATTACCATTGTTCTGGGCCAATCGCATACCAGATCCTTCTCCGTACACATTTTGGTAATCCGGAAACGCAGTTACCTTATACCCTTGGACACTTTGATTAAAATCAATGCCCAGGGTTCCGTCTCCACCAGGCTTCCCTTTTTTCAACGTTATCAAAATAGCCCCATTTGCTGCTTTTGCACCGTACAATGCAGCTCCATTCGGACCTTTCTACACTGTGATGGATTCTATATCGTCTGGATTGATATTGGAAATTGGATTACCATAGTCAAGATTGCCAGCTGTTCCAACCGGGTTCTCAACAGGTACACCATCAATTACCATTAACGGCTGATTATTTCCTGAAAATGAATTATCCCCACGCAAAGTGAGCCTTACGCTAGAACCAGGCTGTCCAGTTCCGGTTACCTGTAAACCGGCTACTTTACCTGTTAATCCATTTAAAAAATTCAAGTCCCTTGCTTCAGTAAGCGTCGTTGGATCTACAGTTTGAGATGCGTACGTTACAGCCCTTTGTTTTTGAGTAACACCTAAGGCGGCAACAACGACCACATCAGCTAATTTTTCTTGATTGGGGCTTAATTTTACGTTTATTTCTGAGCGCTTGGCTATTAAGATTTCCTGTGTCGTAAATCCTACAAAAGAAAAAACAAGGACCCCCTTTTCAACATCCAATACGTTAATCTGATATAAGCCGTTTGCTTTTGATAAAACCTTATTGCTGGGATTAGCCTTTACAGATATTACTGCCCCAACCAATGGCATTCCTTCAGCATCAACTATTGTTCCTTTGATTGGCTTTGTTTGGGCATAGATTTGAGCGGATGTACATAACATCAGCACCATCATTAATAATTTACTCATACAGCTAGCAATTTGGTTGTTAATACTACAAGTTAATATTTACTGGATTTTATGGAATTTAAAAAAATAAAATCAATACCCTGGGTTTTGTTTCCAAGTTGGATTCCTTGACATTTCTGCAAAAGGAATAGGAGCAAGATACTTCTTGCTAAAATCTGTACCAGCTGGAATAGGGTTTTCAAGTGGAGAACGGGCTGCTGTAATTTGAGGAAGCATTTGCAATCGAACGATATCATACCAACGCATGCCCAAAGCAAATTCTCCTGCAAATTCATAAGCTCTTTCAAAAACAACTGAATCCCTAAAAGCGGTTTTGGAAAGACCGGGTCTAAGGTTGGCTAAACCCGCCCGGGTTCTCACAGTATTGATTGCTGCATAACCTTCAGGAGTGGGGCCACTACCTGCCATTGCAGAAGCTTCAGCAAAAATGAGTAACATTTGCGGATATCGGAGAAGGATTGTTTCCTTATTGGTAAACCCGTTAATCGCTTCTATTGAAGTGGCCGTTTCAACCACACCATCAGCGACCCCACCTGTAACCAGACCTGCCCTGAATTTCCTATAATATGGATGGCGTGTTGCAGTTGAGGGAGAGTTCCACGGAACCAAGTTCCAAGTAAAATTGGGTGATGTTCCTGTTCGCAATTTAAGTGTATCGTAGAATGTTGCATCTGTTCGCCTGCAGCGGGGTGCAGCGAGGAAAAAATTGATTTCAGGAAACATATCGCCAAATCCAACTTGGTTGGCACGACTCCTTTCTTCTTCAGGTATAGTGGTAATGGTCTGTCTATTATTTACACCCCCCACTACGCTATATTGCATGGCGAAAATGCTTTCAGGGCAGTTATTGGTGGTAAATACCTGGGCATATGGAGTGCTCAAATTATACAATCCTCCATCCATTACAAGTTTAGCTTCTGCTGCAGCCAATGCAAAGTTTTCAGTTTTGTTAAGTGGCCAACCGGTCATTTGAAGATATACATCAGCCAATAGCGCACTGGCAGCACTCTTGTTCGGCTTGCCTTGTGCTTTTGCTGCTGGCAGAAGGGTTTTGGCCTGTTGCAAATCAGCTATGATTAGGGCGTAAACCTGATCCACTGCTACCCTTGGCAGGCTGACTTCAGGAGCTATATCACCCTTTACAATTGGCAATTCACCAAAAGTTCTCAATAAATAATTATAGCACAAGGCTCTTGCAAAATACGCATTACCTGCTGATTCATTTTTTGCAGCTAGAGAAGTGGGCGTTAAAGCAGGAACCTGGTCGAAATTTGTAAGAATCCCGTTTGCCTGGTAAATACAAGCCCATGAGCCATTCCATTGATCGTTTATGGCTGAAATGGTACTGCTGCCTGATAAACGATCAAATTCACGCAATTCTCCCTTGTTCGAACCAGCATTGGTTGTAAGATCATCTGATCCAAAATAGGAGCATGCTCTAAAATTGGTAAATCCCCAGACTGGCCCTCTTACCAATCCTGCCCACATACCAGCAACAGCTGCGTTAAGATCACTCTGTGTTTTATAGAAGCTTGCAGGTGTGAGCCTTGCTCTTGGATCCTCAACGAGTTGCTTGTTACATCCACTTAGCACCCCAGAGAATACAGCAAGGATTAGAGTGAAAAATATTATGAAATTATTTTTTTTCATTTTTTTATTTTTGATGCCTTTTAATTAATTCCTGGTAAAAACATTTTCTATTAAAGGCCAATTCTTATGCCTATTGTCATTGATTTAGGGTTGGGAATAATTCCAAATTCCTGACCTGCCGATATCGCATTACCCGTAGGTAAAAAATCAACTTCAGGATCATACCCTTTGAACTTTGCATTTACCCAAAGGTTTTGTCCACTAACATATATATCCAACGAAGACACCTTAATTTTTGACAACGTTTTTTCAGGAATACTGTAGCCCAGCGATAAATTTCTCAATTTAATGAAACTGGCATCGTACACATAACGGCTGCTATTGTTAAAGTTCTTACTGGTTGTGCTCCAAGCCGGATTATCTGTTTGATTTGTAGCACTCCACAACTTTTCAGGTAAAGCTTCAATAGTGGTTGCATTTCTCGCATCACCCAAACCACCCCACAAATAAGCAAGCGTTTGTGAAAAAACCTGACCACCCTGGCGGCCCTGGAACATAAAACTCAGTGTGAAGTTCTTATACTCCAAGTCGTTGATAAAGCCCCACGAAAAATCAGGAGTAGCATTACCAATCCGTTGTTGATCGGCTCCTGAATAAACACGATCATTATTCAGGTCTTCGTATTTTGCGTCACCTGGCTTCATGCCATACAGCGCTGCTTCAGCAGCGTCTTTTGATTTCCAGGTACCCAAAAATTTGTAACCATAAAATTCACCCAATGGTGCGCCAATTTTTAATAAAGAATTGAATGTATTGTTGCCATTGGTAAAAATTTGATTATCGGCTAATCCTCCAAGGCCAACCACTTCATTTCTGTTAAAGGAAATATTGAAATTAGTAGCCCATTTGAATCCTTTTTTAGAAATTATTGGCGTTCCACCAATCGCAATTTCAAGTCCGTTGTTTGCCAATTCGCCTGCATTGGTTTGGGTATTACCCCCACCTGCATAGGCAAAATTTGGTCGATTATACAACAGATTGGAAATTTTACTTTGATAAATATCCACGACCAAATTTAATCTTCCCTTTAAAAATGCGGCATCAAAACCAGCATCAAAGGTTTTCTTTTTCTCCCATTGTAGATTTTGGGAAACTGCTGACCCCAAAGAAGTAGCTATTTGCCCGCCAGCTTGATTTGCGCCATAAAAATAAGAAGCTAAACCACCAACAGACCCTGTATTCACTGCAGCAATAGAAGAATAGGAAGGCACAGCTTGATTACCTGTTTGACCATAAGAAGCACGCAGCTTCAGGTCGCTAAATATGCTAGAATTCTCCAGAAAGTTTTCCTTTTTCAGATTCCAGGCCAAACCTACCGAAGGGAAAGCGCTGTATTTTTCGACCAGGCGTGAAGACCCGTCGGAACGGATACTGGCAGATAGCGTGTACCTGTCTTTAAAGGAATAATAAACACGACCCATTGTGGACACCAATGCATCTGCATTGTAACCAGATGATGTTTGTTGAAGTCCGCCCAGACCAAGATTGTAATAACCCAGGTTCCATGTAATAAGGTTCCTAGCAATAGCAGTCAATGACAGATTTCTACCTTCCTGATATTCAAAAAGTGCAGTGGCATTTATAGAGTGGTCACCAAACTGTTTTTTATAGGTAAGGAAATTACTTGTTTGAAGGCTTCTTAACCTGTTGGAACCCACTTGTGCAAAACCGGAGCCTGTGGCAAAAGCATTGGTTCCTGGCCCTTCAAGCGTTTGAGCATGACCAGAGTTTATATCATAAACGTTGGTAGAAGTAAAACTAAGATCATTTAAAATTTTATACGTAAAAATAGCAGAGCCAGATATGTTGGTATTAATATTATCATGGGTCCGGTTTTCTGCCTGCGCTATTGGATTAAATCCGATAGAACCAAATCTTCCATTGGTAATAAAATTACCGGTACTAAGGTCCCGGATAAGCGAAGTTGGATCCCATAGTAGTGCCTGGTTAAGCGGGTCAAGCAAACCACCACCATAATTGTTGTTGTGTGTTTGTGGGATATTTGCTACCAATAGTAATTTAATATTCAATTTGCTGCTGGCTTTTATATCAACATTTCCCCTGAAAGATGCTCTTTTAAACCAGGTGTTCAAAATCAAACCTGGCTGGTCCAAATAACCCAAGCCAAAGTAATATTTTACAGTTTCGTTGCCCCCACTGATATCCAATTGATGGTTCTGCACCAATGCTTCGCGATGAAGCTCATCTTGCCAATCGGTTCCTTTTACTGTACCAGACTGAAGATCGCTTAACTGTGCTGGGGTAAAAGGGGCAACACCTCCAGGGCTAAGAGAAAGCACCTGATTGTTGACAGAACGCGCAAAATCATAGGCTCCCATCAAATCGAGTTTTCTGGGCATTTTATCGTTACGAATCCAGGTATCGTAATTCACCTTGATTTTTCCTGAACGTCCTGATTTGGTTGTAATCAAAACCACACCATTAGAACCCCTGGATCCATAAATAGAAGTAGCTGCCGCATCTTTTAAGATTTCCATTGACTCTACATCATTTACGTTTACATCATTCCCATTCCCAATGTTGCCATCAATAACATACAATGGACCAGTACCCCCTGTAATGGAATTGGCGCCTCTAATTTGCACCCTTAATCCAGCTCCTGGTTGTCCATTGGGGCTGGTTACATTAACACCAGACGTTGTGCCTTGCAGGGCCGTTTCTAAGCGTGTTAAAGGTCTTTTGCGAATTTCAGCAGCCTTTACTGAGCTGCTGGAACCCGTAATGTCTCTCTTTTTTTGCACGCCATAACCTACCACCACAACATCGCCCAAAATAGCCGCATCTGGCTGAAGCTGAACTATACAATCGGAGGAGTTTTTAACACTATATTCCAGGGTTTGATAGCCAACATAGCTAATGACCAGGATCGGCTTCAACTGGCTAGCAGTTCCAAGTTGAAAACTACCATCTGCGCCTGTTGTTGTACTGAAAGAAGTTCCTTTAACGGTTACAGTGGCGCCAGCAAGCGGCTTACCTGTATCGTCCGATATCTTTCCTTTTACCGCAGGCACCTGTGCATGAACCCAAAGAATGCAGCATGTGAAAAATAGCAGTAATTTTAATTTTCTCATAATAGTTGGTTGAGTTTAGGAATTCAAGTTAAAAGTAGCTTGGCCAGATTAATAGAAACCTTAATTATATATTAATCAAGAAATTAATGGTGTTTTTTTGAAATTAATTGTTGCTGATTATCAATAAGTTGTAAACCGAATGGCAAATAAATTTAAAGCGCCCTATAAATATCAAAAAGAAAATAACATTCGTTTAAAGCAAGCAGTTACAATAATCATTTATAATTGACAGAGAGATTTTAGTTCCCATCTTCCGTAATGCCCCATTTTTTATTGGGTGTTGGACCCATCTCTAATTCAAGATGTCCCCCGGATATCAATTGATCATGGGTAAACCAGGGTGTACTCAACAGCTTCCCGTTCAATTTTGCACTTTGTATGTATTTATTTACAACCGAGCATTTGTTGGCAGTTAGCCGAAATTGCTTTTTATTGGGTAAGTCAATGGTTACCTTACTAAATAGGGGACTACCTATTGTATAGATTGGCAAACCTGGCGTTACGGGATAAAAACCCATGGAAGAAAATACCACAAAGGCAGACATCCCACCCCCATCTTCATCACCAGGTATCCCATAAATATTATCCTTAAACCAGGCATCCAAAAGAAACCTGATCCTCTTTTGGGTTTTCCAGGGTGATTTTGTGTAATTATACAGGTAGGGAATGTGAAAACTAGGTTCATTGCCCATAGAATATTGGCCAACCAATCCGGTGGCATCTGGAAACTTGCTCCAGAATTCATATTTTGACCGGCCAAGTGGCTCACGGAACAATTGATCAAGCCTTGCTTCAAAAGCATCACTGCCGCCCATTAACTTTTTCAACCCGGGAATATCCTGCTGCACTTGCCACAAAAATGTATAGCCATTGTTCTCATCATAAAATTCCCTGCCACCCATACCCCCATCAAATTTGGGATCTATATCAATCCAGTTGCCCTTATCATCTTTGGGGAGAAAAAATTGTTTTTCACTATTCCATAGATTTTTATAGTTATACCCCCTTGATTGAAATATACCAGCATCTTTTTTACCCAGGTCTTTCCCCAATTGCCCCAATGCCCAATCATCATAGCTATTACCCAGCGTAACTGCTACAGCCTGTCTTTTTTCAAAACTGTGTACTTCCAAAACCGTTTCTTTGGCGCCGGATGCTAAAGCCGGAAAATATCCTTTTTGATAATAGAAGTCATCCAGTACTGTTTTCGCCCCATTTCGCCAGGGCAGCATAGTGGCTTCAGTGGCATTTTTCAGCATTCCATCATACGCCTTGTCAATATCGAATCTTTTCAACCCCTTCCTGTAAGCGTCTAAAAAACTGATGGAAGAATGAAAAGCATTCATACAGACATGGTCACCGTATAGCACTGGGAAAGTGGGCATCCAGCCAGATTGCTCATACATGCGCACATAAGAATGCAGCATATCTTCTTCCATCGACGGATTTAAAATAGTACGCAATGGGTGCTGTGCCAGGAAAGTATCCCATGACCAATCGTCAACATAAAAAGTACGATTGTCTTTATGGATTTGTTTATCAAAACCACTATAATAAGATGAGTCTTCGGAAATATCAACCATCCGCTCATAACAGCGGTACAAGGCTGTGTAAAAAGAACGTTTCTGACCTTCTGTACCGCCCTCTACCTTTATTTGCGACATCACTTTACTCCAGGCAAGCTTACCGGCGTTCAATACTGATTGAAAATTGGTTTTGCTTAGTTCTTTTTCATAGTTCCGCTTTGCCTGTTCCGGACTCAAATAGCTGACAGCATACTTAAATTCAACTTCCCTGGTAGATGCCGGAAAACTGATATACGCTTTAACAGCTTCCCCTTCAATGTTTCTTTCAGGCAATAACTTATCTTTTGTAACTACTCCTGGTGTTCCGGGTACACTAAAAACACCGTACATATATATTTTAATGTCGCTACGGTAGGTTTCCATCCCTAATATTTCTGTTGGCGACAGAAAATCAAAGGATGACTTTCCACCATTGTACACCCCGAACAATATTGCTTTGCCTTTCACTTCGGGAAAAGAAAACCGGTAGAAACCAGTTTTTTTACCCACGGTAAAATCTACTTTTACCTCATCGTCCACTAAATAGGTGGAATAATACCATGGTTTATTTATTTCAAGATCATGGTCATATGTCATTTTAGCTGTCCAGCTTTTACTCGTTATCTCACCAATTGCAGGTTTTAAGGAAAAAACCTGCCCCTGACGATGAGAAACTACCGTTAATGGGAAAGTAGAAATCTGATCGTCCAAGAAATCCGCTCTTTGTGGTGTAAACCTGATCAGCTGATTGGGAAGCTGTACAGTTGGCCTGGTGGGTAACAACAATTGCCCCACATTGCCTATGGTAGGATCAATATAATTGATGTTTGAAAACGGAACCTTACTGCCTTGAGCATTAGCAACATTAACGAAAGCGCTAAGCAGCAGAATTTTGAGGAGTGTACCAGTAAATTTTAAGCCCCGGTAAACGGAAAGAATTTTGGCATCAACAAAAAGATACTTCCCATTCAAATGAGCAACAACCAAAAACTTCATACATACAAGCATTTCATTACAAATTATACTGTAAGAAACGTTTGCTGCCTTAATAACAGCACTAATAAATCAACTAATGAATAAATTAATGCTGCTTTTTTTAAGACTTTCTAAGAAAATTGTAAAAGAAACGATTATCGCGCACACTAATTATTGTCCTAATATTTCTGCATAGGACTTTCCAAAATCCTGTCCGTAATTTTTTGTGTATTCTTTTGTAAAATTTAAATACGTCTCTTTTGCCGATCCATGCCTACCCAATATGATCAGGGAACGGCATTTTAGTTCAAGCGCTTCCTCGTTCATCTGATCAAATTGAAAAATACAATTGGCTAATTTTAAGATAAAATCTGGTTCTGATTGCAAACTGGCTTTGGAAGTATAAGAAAGGATGGCTGTGATTACAAAATCACTCACATTGGCCTTAGTATCATCTAACCAGGAATACTGGGCCTCCCGTAAAAAAGCACCCTTGTTTAAGATGGTCAACAATTCGTTGATATAACTTTTACCTACAGGGAATGGTTTCTCATCGGCCAACTTTAAAAATTGCTGATAGTCCAGTGTAATAGAATTGTTTAAAATTTCAAATCTCCATTTCCCCGTTTCTTTGGAAATATTTGTAACACCTGCTTTTTCGAGTATTGATTTCAGTTTCACAATATTAACCGAAAAATTGTTTCTGGCATCTTTTATCGGTTTGTCAACCCAAATGGTTTCATAAAGTTTATCCGAAGAAATGCCCTTGCCATCTTTAAACGTGTTGATAAGGATCAATAAAAATATCTCCTTAAGAAGGGGAGTAAACTGGCGGGTGATATCGTTTCCTTCCTTATCAATCACTTCAAAATTACCAAAAAGAAAAATAGAGGACGATGTCGTTCTATTCTCGTATAATCCATGAATTGATGAAGTGTCTTCAACTGCTATTGATTGAAAATCCGACTGAGAAGGTAAAACAGGGAATTGCATGTCTCCATCAGGTTTCAGCGTTTGTTTTCGCCTGTTGCGCAAAGCAAAAATTAGTAAGACCAATAAGATTGACGCTAATAGGATTGTCAATAAAGAAAATATTGATTTGTTGCTGGCATTGACAGCTTGAGTTACATTTAATCTATTGGGCGGAAAATCAATTGTAAATATTTTTACGGTAGTTGGTTTATTAACGGCACTCACCAAAGTTACTGCTACCAATTTTTTACTTGAAGGGCAATAATATAAATCTGCAAAAGATTCGATATCATGGAAAGAATATGGAATGCTGTCACCCAAAAACTCATACTCAGGTGTACTGAGGGAACCCCGAATCAACTGCAGATGCGAATTGAACCGGTCATTCGGAAAAGTTAAGCCATAAAATTGATTCTCTTCACTGTTGATAATCAGGCTATTGGCAAAGCAAAATTCCTTTTCTGGTTGTTTAAAATTATAAAGGTGCTTGAACGAACGTCCAGCAACACTGTAAGCCATCAGTTCAAAATTATACGTAGGATTTACAGTCTGATAACCCGTTTTACTGCCATAGCCTCCAATGATATACGCAGTATCAGCGGCGGCATTGACACCAAGAGCGGAAAGATAACGGGGCATAAAAAAATCACCCTTGGTTTGAAGGACTTCCCATGTATTATCCCGAAAACTGAACCGTTGAACAAGGTTTTTATATTTCAATTGTCCATATCCACCAACAATATAAAGAGCGCTGTCAAAAGATGAAATAAACTTATTGGCCTGCCAAAATTCTGTAAGTTTAGGTTTTTCCGAAAAATTTAACTTCCATGCATTTTCGGCATCATCAAAGGTTGTTACGGTTTTTTCATCTATAAAATAATTATGCAGCCTATCAAAATTGTCATCGTAAATTGATTGATTTCCTGCAGGCAAAACCTGCCGGCTTTCTAAAAGTTTGGAGCCCGATAATTGATTTTTTTTAAAAGAATATCTGTACAGTGTATCGACAGAAATAATGTACAATATTTCATTTTTTTTATCAAAGGCAACGCTGGGAGTAGCGGTTGTTTCAATTGTTTTAACCTGGCTCCAATTCAGATGCCGGGGTGCAATCCAAACAGGATTTTTTATTTCAGCAACTTTTTTCTCTACGATATCCAATGCTATATTCCCGGAAGTTTCTGACAACTGAAAAGAGTATTTCCTTTTTTGATTGTCTGTAATAATGACGTCCTTTAGTTGCATTGGAGGAACATCAATTGTTTTATATCGCTCCTGGCTATTCGTTCCAAAAAATACTTTACAACAAGTTGTATTGGTAAAGTTCAGTTTGCCTTTGGTTACCAAACGATTGTCTAGGAAAAAAATCACCTCCTGGTGTTTTTTATCAAACCTGATTTCACAATGATTCCATTTGCCAAACAGACTGGAAGAATCAATCTTAAAAGCATAAGAAAAAGATTCTCCGATAACAAAATTAAAGTTTCCAGCTTTGTCTATAGATACTAAATCTATGTTCTGGTTATCTGTAGTGATTAACCGTATAACATATCCAAAATATGCATTGAGGCCAGGCACAAATTTAAGATCAAAAGATATTTGAGTGTCTTCTTTTAAACACAGGGGTTCTCCATGGGTTAAATTGAGCGAAGTGCGTTTTTCTGGTATTGCTTCATGACTGGAAAATTGCAATCCATATGACTGGCTGTATAATCCTCCAGAAAACAGAAGCAATGCAGTCATTAAAGAAAGAAAATTCCTCATGGCAATCAATCAGTTACCTAGTAAAAATACTCTATTCTGATAAAATAAAAATAATTTGCATATGCTAATTACTGGACAGTGCAGTTGGGATGATTAATCACATGGCCTTAGTTATAAAAAAAGAACAATTAAAAGTCTACTAATAAACAAAGCATTGATCAGCACTCAACTTTTTAGTACAGTATTAGTTCTTTCTTTTCATAAGGAATAGGATAGGCTGTAATCCATACTGCTGGATTGAAATTCGCAATGCCATCTTTCATGACCATCACAACCGCATCAATTGTTGACCCTTTCATGTCTTCTGTCAACGGAAAATAATAGGTATAATTTGATTCGACCATTGGCACAGGATACTCCCATGCATTGCTTCTGTAAGATAAACTTCTATCGGGTGCACCGACCAGTTTTCCATTTACACGCAAGGCTGCATAGGCTCCTTCAATCCCGTGCTGCCCGTTGAGCGCTACTGCCAGGTAACTCCCTTTTGGAATTTCATTGAGCACAAAGCTATGTTGAAAAGCAGCTTTTGCAGTCATTGAGCGGTAAGCACTGAATAAATTAGAAGCTCTCCAAAGGTTTCTTTTCACTGCTTTTCCATTCAGGAAACCTTCTATTTCCAGTATCCTTTCAGGAGAGCTGGGGAAGCGCACATACCTTATTGGATTGGATCTGTCTAACTGTAAAACCATCTCTTTTCCTGCCAAAAGCAGAATGGGTGACCATGTTTTTAAATCAACAGATGTTTGCACCCTGATGGCTTCAAAAGATTTAAACGGCTGAAGCGCTTGCTCGTCTCCAACAATAATTTTAATGCTGTCAAGCGAAGTAAGTGCACCCAAATCCAATCGAAATGCCCCGCCGTTGATGCGCAAATCTGTTCTACCTTGACGCCTGCTGGGATAAAAAGATGTTTTCAGGTTACCATCAAAAAGATTCCGATCCCACAATCCCCGATCCACAAACAACTGCTGCGTAAAAAAAGCATCCCTTGCTTTCTGCACCTGAGGGATTTTTGTGGATCCGGACCGCAATATAGAACGCGCCTCCAAAGCATTGTTATCGGCTGCAAAACAAGTTGCTTCATAAAGCCCTTCTGCATCATCAGGCACGGGTACTGATGTCATATCACCCAATTTTCGATGATACTTTTCCTTTGGTGATGTTCCTGGAAAAATTATTTCAAGTGGTTTACCCTCCAGCAATTGATTGACTGGTTTACCATCCATGATTGCCTTCTGAAAAGAATGCTCAGCGTAATTAAAAGTGATATTCTTTTTTTCACCCGGGAAACCAAGCAGATTGATCTTTAGTGGCTTTCCTGTTACATCGCGTACTATTTCATAATCAGAACCTAGAATAGATGGTTCAGAAATTTTTGCATAAGAGGCCAATAAAAGGGTGGAACGGAATGGAAGCACTTCAATTTTTACGGTTTGACCCTTTTGATATTGACCAATTATTCTTTCTACCGGATGATATTGCCTTAGCTCAACCATAGCACCTTCGCCAAGTCCAATTTCCTCATCCAATTTAACTGTAATGCTAACTGGCTCCCAAGTTAAATTCCGAAGCGTGATCAAACGCGTTTTTTCATCGCCTCTTGAAACAGCTTTTTGACCATATTTTTCTTCCGGAAGAACTATCCCATTCACCAGTATTTCTTTGTACTTCCTGGTTAAATTGAATATTCTAGCCAGTCTTGGATATTCATCATCACGCAAGAACCAAGGATTACCATAGATCTCTGGGGCAAGAATAAGGTTTCGATTAAATGCCTGAAGCACCAAATCATCTTCCCAGTAATCAAGGCAGGAAGAAAGGCAAACACCGTGATCCTCAGTTAAACGCTGCAATCCAGGAACAAGCCTTCTGGAAAGTGCTCCTGCCCTGTGGTGCGTGGCAGTCTGGCTGTTGGTCATGTGAACATCAATATATGTTTCTGCACCACCAAGCAACGAAGTAGTTGAATGTTTAATCGCCTCTGCACCAAGATTAATGCGATGATTGAGCAGGATAAGATTAGGATTATATTTCCTGGATTCAGTCATCATTTTGATAAATGCATCCTGCTTATCGTTTCTCAAATCTCCGCAAACAGCATCAAATTTAAACAATTCGAAACCGTAATCACGGCAAAGGGAAATCATCATTTCCTGGCGCCGTTTTTCTTCTTCCGGTGTATTTCCAAAACCGTCCGGCCCACCCCATACACCCAAGCGGGTACCCATTTTTGCAGCCTTATTGGCCAAGCCCAGTAATCCGTTGGGAAACTGCGTTTTAAATTTAGTTGAATGGATGGAGCCATAATACCCTGCACCATCTATTGCTCCTGCATCAAAGGCATAAATATCCAACACCATACCATACTCGTCGCGCAAATATTGAAAAAAGTCGAGGTTACTCAAGGTTTGCTTTTCGGTGGTTCCTTCATTGGTATTGTTGATCCAAGAAAAAAACTGCGACCTGGCAGGTGTCTTCTCATTGGCGCCGGGAAATACGATATTGGATGACTGAGAAAATCCATTGTACACCAGGTGCAAAAGGAAAAGTATGTAGATCAAGAGGCGGTTGAAATACTTAGGGTTAACCGATTTTTTTAGCATTGAAAATAATTTGATAGTAATATGGTCAAGGTTTATTTTGACGTTATCTTGAATATATGCTTTTTATTCATTTGATTCAACAAAAGTCCAGCAAGCATATAGGGGTATATTAACCAACCAATCCTGTTTTCTGTAGTCGGATAAGGAAGTACGGATGCTGATTTCCGGGTTAAACTTTTGTTGATAGGTTTTAAGGCTTTTGGCTTTTAAATTTTCAGCTGCTTTAACTTCAATGGGGATAATGAGATTTTGATATTGAATCAAAAAATCAATTTCTGCAGTGGCGTTTTCTGCCGACCAATAATAAATGGGAAGCTGATCTATGGATTTTAGCTGTTGTAAGACATATTGTTCTGTCAAAGCACCTTTAAATTCCTCAAATAGAGATTCTTCATTTAAAAAAGATTGTATATCTAGGTTACCCATCGCTGCCAATAGACCTACATCCAATAAAAACAATTTAAAATCTGAAAGAACAACATAAGCAATCAAAGGCAATCCAGGTTTACTGCATCTTGCCACTTTAAGAACGAGTCCTGCATTGGTGAGCCATTCAATCGCCAACTCAAATTCTCGAGCCCTTGCACCTTTTTTTAAATTTCCATAAATAAACTTTCTGTTTTCTTTTGCCAGTTGAGAAGGAAGGGCTTGCCAAACGAGCCTTATTCTAGGAACAATTTCATTGGGTGCATGTTTTGAAAAATCCTGTTCGTAGGCAGCCAAAATATTCAGTTGTTTCTCCCTCACTTTCTTAAAATCTTTTTGATTGATATAAGTTAATACTGCCTCGGGCATGCCACCTACATAATAATATTGCTTTAATAAATCAATATATTTTGACTTAAATCCAGTTATTAAAGTCCAATCATTTTTTCGCAATAATTCCAATAACAGAGGCTCATTTATGGCCAACAAAAACTCTGAGAAGTTTAAGGGATGCAAATCTAAAAAATCAACCTTGCCTACAGGGAATGACCTGTTCTTGTTTGAGGCAACGCCCAATAGCGAACCGGCTGCTATGATATGATATTGGTTCGCATTTTCTTGAAAATATTTTAATGAAGTAATGGCAGCCTCACACGCTTGAATTTCATCCAAAATAATCAACGTTTCGCCAGGGATAATATCACCCCCCGTTTCGATTTTCAAAGCCATGATTAGCTTAGCCACATCAAAGCCTGATTCGAAAATATGATGTAGTGATAGCGCTGTTTCAAAATTTACGTAGGCAATATTTTTATATTGCGTTTTACCAAATTCTTTCATCAGCCAGGTCTTCCCAACCTGCCTTGCACCACGAATAATGAGCGGCTTTCTATCATCATTTTTTTTCCATTTAGTTAAAACTTGGAGGATTTGCCTTTGCATATCATTAGTATTATGTGGACTAAATTACATTTTTTCATTTGTTTTTATGTAATTAATGCCAATAAAACAAAGGAATACAATAAATAAGACAAGAAAATATGCGCATTTATTCGAAAATAGACGGAATGTGAAGGGAATCGGGGGTATCCACATTAAAACAAATGCCGGGGCTACGCCATCTCGTATACTTTAGGATTAGCTTTGCTGATCCCCTTTGGGGGGATGCTTCAGACTTCGCTCAAAACCCAAGCGGCTTCGCCGCAGGTTTTTTTGTTACCCAAACTCGCTGAAGCAAGCTTCGCTCGTTCGGATAACAAAAAACCCACGAAAATTCGTGGGTTTTAAGCTCTTCTGGCGGAGACTGAGGGATTCGAACCCTCGAAACAGTTTCCCGTTTACACGCTTTCCAAGCGTGCTCCTTCAACCACTCGGACAAATCTCCTTCGGTGGATTGCAAAAATAAAAGTATTCACTCAGAGTCGGAAGATTTTTTTCGAATTATTGGTGGTTGCAAGCGCAACGTCTTCAATAGTCACCCCTTTTATCTCGGCAATCTTTGCTGCAACATAGGTCAGGTAGCTGCTTTCATTCCTTTTGCCTCTGAAGGGTACCGGTGTTAAATAAGGAGAATCGGTTTCAAGCACAAGTGCATCCAGAGGAAGTTCTTCCAAGATTTTTGCCAAACCTGCATTCTTGTAAGTAACCACTCCCCCAATGCCCAGCATAAAGCCAAGATCAATGATTTTCCTGGCCTGTCTTTCATCGCCGCCAAAGCAATGAAAAATACCCTTGATCCTGCCTTTGCCATGCTCAGCAATCAGCTTGATGCACTCGTCCATAGAACTCCTGGAATGAATCACAATGGGAAGGTCATGCTTCATCGCCAAATTCATTTGCTGGACAAAAACATCCATCTGCTCCTGTTTAAATTCGGTTGAATGGTAAAAGTCCAACCCTATCTCACCGATGGCAGCGAAGGATTCCTTTTCCAGCCAAGACTCAACCACTTGCATCTCTTGTGTATAATCTGCAGTCACATAACAAGGATGCAACCCCATCATAGGGATGCACCATCCTGGCTGTGCTGACGCCAATGCCATCATGTCATCATGGGTGGAAGAATCAATGGCAGGCAAATACACTTTTTCAATTCCTATGGCCTTGCACCTGTCTATAACAGCTTGTAAATCCTCCTCAAAATCAGGCAAATAGAGATGGCTATGGGTATCTATCATGTCAGTTGGGGTTCAAAATTTGCAAATTTCATTCAAATACTTAGTATCTTTCGCCCAGTTTTCATTGGGTACGGATTAAAAACGGGCCAGAGTTTCTACTCAGGCCCTCTTTTTTTCAAGGATTTCTATATCAACTTTTCGTTAATTTTTTCACACCTGATTCCCTTTAGCTTGCTGACTTCTAGCAGCTTCTCCAAAGCAAATAACATGTTTTTTTCTGCTTTTTCAGAATCATGAAAAAGGAAGATAAAACCCGGCTCAATATTATTCAAGACCCTTTTCGCGCATCCCGCAGGTCCTATTTTCTTATCATAATCCCCACTCAACACCGTCCACATGATGGTCTTTAATCCCTTAGCTGAAATTGCGCGGGCCTGGCTACCCTTCATGCGGCCATAGGGCGGCCTGAACAAGCTTGAATCAATAACGTTGGCTGCTTTCTCCACATCAGTCCAATAATCATCATCATTGGTTTTCCATCCATTGAGGTGATGAAAACTATGGTTGCCAACGGCATGGCCTTCATTTATAATGCGTTGGTAAATGTCAGGAAACCGTTTCACCCGATCGCCTATGCAAAAAAAGCTTGCTTTGGCACCATGTGCAGCAAGCATGTCCAACACGATTGGCGTAATCGTGGGATGCGGCCCATCATCAAAGCTGAGGAATATCTCCTTTTGGGTGGTGGGTATTCGCCAAACCCTGCTGGGGAAAAGCCAGGTCATGATGCTGGGAATACGCGCAGGAATGATCATGCCTGAGGCTTTATGATTTCTTCTTTGGCCGTATCGTTCAGGGTATTGATCAAAGACAACAAGGGTGTCCTTCCTGTTCTTTTCTCGGCACTGGTGACAAAAATGGACGGCAGTTCAGCCCAGCGGGCACGCATCGCATCCGTAAATGCCTTGACATTGGCGCTCACCACTTTCTGGGTTTCCTTGTCGGACTTGGTGAATACAATTGAAAAGGGAACCTGCCATTCTCCCAATTTGTTGATAAAATCGAGATCGATCTGCTGGGGTGAATGCCTTGCATCAATCAAAGCAAAAACATTGACAAGGGTTTCCCTTGTTCTCAGAAATCCTTCAATCATCTTCTCCCATTTTTTGCGTTGAGATGCAGAAACTTTGGCAAATCCATAGCCTGGCAAATCCACCAGGTACCAGTGAAACATGGGGGCATTGTCTTTGGCCTTGCTGTCGATGGCAAAATGATTGATCAATTGGGTTTTCCCGGGAGTGGAAGATGTTTTGGCCAGGTTTTTTGTACCGGTAATCATGTTGATCAATGATGATTTACCAACATTGCTCCTGCCAATAAATGCATACTCAGGCCTATCTGGCTTGGGACAAGAAGCGGTGTCTGGGCTGCTGATGATATATGTTGCCTTGTGAATGATCATTGGTTCAGATTTACAATTCCTTTAAGACCCCTTGCACCGTTTTTGATTACTTTTGTAGCGATGGGAAAATTTGCTCACGATACAGTCGTTCCGGATCAGGCCTCAAATTTACCGAAAAAAGAACAGGTGGCACTCATGTTTGATGAGATAGCCCCCAAGTATGATTTTCTCAACCGTTTTTTGTCTGCAGGGATTGACATCAGCTGGAGGAAAAAAGCCCTTTCTCTCTTGAAAAAAGACAACCCCCAAAGAATTCTCGATGTGGCCACCGGAACAGCAGATGTGGCCATCATGGCAACAAAAATGCTGGCTCCTGAAAAGATCATTGGCATTGATATTTCAGAAGGAATGCTTGATTTTGGCAGGAAAAAAATAAAGGATGCCAACCTGCAGGATATCATTGAATTACAGACTGGCGACAGTGAGGCCATTGGTTTTCCTGATGAAAGTTTTGATGCCGCCACCGTTTCATTTGGTGTCAGGAATTTCCAAAACCTGGAAAAAGGTTTGTCCGAGATCAACCGTGTATTGAAAAAAGGAGGAAAACTGGTAGTGCTGGAGTTTTCAAAACCTTCGTTACCCGGGATTCAACAAGTCTACAATATCTACATGAATGTTGTTACGCCCAACATGGGAAAGCTGTTCTCTAAAAGCAAAAATGCTTACCAGTACCTCAATGATTCTGTGCAACAATTTCCTGAAGGGAAAAACTTCATCAGGATTTTGGAAGCCTCAGGATTCAAGCATACATCATACAAAAGATTAAGCCTGGGAATATGTACCGTCTACATTGGAGAAAAATAGCCGTTGCAGCCCTTTTGCTGACAACTGTGTATTCATCCAATGCACAGCGGGCGGTAGAATTGAACTTGCCTGATCACGATGACAAACCCTATTATTTTGGCATTGTGCTGGGATTCAATTCTTCTCATTACAACATCACCCATCATCCTTATTTCCTGCAGCGCGACACCATCAGTGTAGTAGAATCAAAAAACAGCAACAGGATTCACCTGGGCATCATGGCCAACCTGCAACTGACTAAACACCTCGACCTCAGGGCCTATCCACTCAACCTGATCTTCAGTGAAAAAGTGTTTGGCTATACCCAAAAGCTGCCCAGTGAAACGAGCAGCACCTTTGAAAAACAAAGTGTGGAATCCATTGTGATGAGCTTTCCTTTTCAGGTAAGATTAAAAAGCGATCGGATCAATAATTTTCGGGTCTATACGCTTGCAGGGATGAAATATGATTTTGACCTGGCCAGCAATTCAGGAGCAAGAAATTCAGACAATATTGTCAAGGTCAACAAAACAGATTATGGACTGGAGGGCGGTATTGGTTTCCAGTTCTTCTTCCCCTATTTCATCCTTTCCCCTGAAATCAAATTCAGTTACGGCCTCTCCAATGTGCACAGCCGCGATGAGAGCCTTCGGTATTCCAATGTAATTGACAAGATGAACAGCAGGATGATCCTGTTCTCGCTACATTTTGAAGGTGGCGGAACCAAATAACCCATCAATAATCATATTCCCTTCTGTGCATGTTCCAGCGCATCCCTACAGATGACATCATGTTGTTGGGACTC